>NZ_JBEPKW010000008.1:0-175200 GCF_040544855.1 Novosphingobium sp. 1529 | reverse complement strand
CGCCCACATGTCCCTTCATCTAATCAACAATGTCAAAGACCAACCCAGACAACAAAACCCGGACAACAATCAATCCCCGGTTCTCACCGGAAATCTAAGCCGTCCGTAGCTATCTGGCGACCAACGCAACCCTTCAGGAAACACCCGAAGAACCGGAAAAACCGGCTGAACCGCGTCGGTGAAGCGGCATATATGGACGGCTCACCCAACCGTCAACGGCCATTTTTCCACAGGGGCGCAGACTGACCGTAAAACCCCGGTGTCATGGGCGTTTTGGCGCGAAATTTTTCTGCATTTTACCATGGCTGAAGCGAAACATGCCGGGAGAATCACCGTTGTGATTCGCCGTTTCCGGCGCCCTTCCCGTTCAGACTGCGCAAAAAGAAACGAAAAAACCCCGCAGCTTGCGCTGCGGGGTTTGATCAATTGCACTCGCCCTGTGGCGATCAGTGATGCGGGGTATCCTCGATCACCGGCAGCGTTTCGAACTGGTGGAACGGCGGCGGGCTGGACAGGGTCCATTCCAGCGTCGTGGCGCCTTCACCCCAATAGTTCGGCGCAGCCTTCTTGCCGGCGACGAAGGCGTAGATGATGTTCACCAGGAAAATCACGATCGACACGGCCATGATCATGTAGCCGATCGTGGCGATGTGGTTCCAGTACTCGAACGCGGGAGCGTAATCGGGATAGCGGCGCGGCATGCCCTGCACGCCCAGGAAGTGCATCGGGAAGAAGATCAGGTTCACGCCGATGAAGAACACCCAGAACTGCAGGTGGCTGAGGAACTCGGAGTGCATGCGGCCGCTCATCTTGGGGAACCAGTAGAAGAACCCGGCAAAGAGCGACGTGACAGCGCCGAGCGACAGCACGTAGTGGAAGTGGGCGACGACGTAGTAGGTATCCTGGAGATTGTCGTCGATGCCGCCGTTGGCGAGCACCACGCCGGTAACGCCACCCACGGTGAACAGGAAGATGAAGCCGATGGCCCAGACCATGGGCGACTTGAACTCGATCGACCCGCCCCACATCGTGGCGATCCACGAGAAGATCTTGATCCCGGTGGGCACGGCGATGACCATCGTCGCGGCCGTGAAATACATCTTCGTGTTCACGTCGAGGCCGGTGGTGTACATGTGGTGAGCCCACACGATGAACCCGACGAGGCCGATGGCGACCATGGCATAGGCCATGCCGAGATAGCCGAACACCGGCTTGCGCGAGAAGGTCGAGATGATCTGGCTGATGATGCCGAAGCCCGGCAGGATCATGATGTAGACTTCGGGGTGACCGAAGAACCAGAACAGGTGCTGGTAGAGGATCGGGTCACCGCCGCCGGCCGGATCGAAGAACGTCGTGCCGAAGTTGCGGTCGGTGATCAGCATGGTGATGGCCGCAGCCAGCACCGGCAGGGCGAGCAGCAGCAGGAACGCGGTGACGAGAACCGACCACACGAACAGCGGCATCTTGTGCAGGGTCATGCCCGGCGCGCGCATGTTGAAGATGGTGGTAATGAAATTCACCGCCCCGAGGATCGAGCCAGCCCCGGCAAGGTGCAGCGAGAAGATCGCGAAATCGACCGCCGGACCGACCGATCCCGATGTGGAAAGCGGCGCATAGACCGTCCAGCCGGTGCCCGCGCCATGGCCAGTGCCACCGGGCATGAACGGCGAGATCATCAGCGAGCAGAAGCCCGAGAAGGTCAGCCAGAACGAAATGTTGTTCATGCGCGGGAAGGCCATGTCGGGCGCGCCGATCATGATCGGCACGAACCAGTTGCCGAACCCACCGATCAGCGCTGGCATGACCATGAAGAACACCATGATCAGGCCGTGCGCCGTGATCAGCACGTTCCACATGTGCAGCGTCTGGTTGAGATCGGCGCCATCGCCGCCGACGAACCGGGTCCAGAACCCAAGGTACTGGATGCCGGGATGCGCCAGTTCGGCGCGCATGATGCCCGAGATCGCGCCGCCGACAACGCCGGCGAAAACCGCGAAAATCAGGTAGAGCGTGCCGATGTCCTTGTGGTTGGTGGACATGAACCAGCGCGCAAAGAAGCTGGGCTTGTGATCGTGATCGTGCGCATGGTCATGATGCGCATCGAAACTTTCATGATCGGCGGGAATGGTGGCCATATCGGGCGATCCTCTTTCCGATTGTCGTTCAGGCGGCCGGAGCGGCTGCGCCGCCCACCGTACCGCCCTGGCTCTTGATCCAGGCGTCGAACTGGGGCTTGGTCACGGCTTCGACCACGATCGGCATGTAGCCGTGGCGCGCGCCGCACAGTTCGGAGCACTGGCCGTAATAGACGCCGGGCTTGTTGATCATCATGACCTTTTCGTTGATCCGGCCCGGGACGGCATCCAGCTTGAACCAGAGCGAGGGCACGGAGAACGAGTGGATCACGTCAGACCCGGTGGTCTGCAGGCGAATCGGCACCCCGGCCGGAACGACCATGCGGTTGTCGGCAGCAAGCTGTGGCGGTTCGCCGCGCTTGATCGCCTCGGCCGGCGGCAGCATGTTGGAGATCACCTCGAACCCGCCGTTGTCGGGATAGGTATAGCCCCAGTACCACTGATAGCCGGTGACCTTGACGGTCAGCGCGCCCTTGGGCGCAGGCTCGTACTGGTGGGCGAGCAGGCGAATCGAAGGCACCGCGATCACCACCAGGACCAGCACCGGAACCAGGGTCCAGATCACCTCGATCAAGGTATTGTGGCTGGTCTTGGAGGCCACCGGGTTGGCGCGGCGGTTGAACTTGGCCATCACCGCGATGAGCAGGAACAGGACCAGCAGGACAATGACCGTGATTACCGGCATCAGCAGGTAATCGTGCATTTTCAGCGCTTCCTGGCCGATCGGCGAATACTGGTCCTGGAAGGTCCAGCCACCCGGAACGGGTTGCCCCTTGCCGGGCACCGGCTTGGCCGGGACATAGGTGGCGGCAGCCAGCGCCAGCGAAGGCGCCGCGGCTGCGGTTGTTGCTGCAATGCCTGCCAGGACATGACCGGCGGTCCGAAACGCTGTGCCCGCATGGCGGACGAATTCGATTGGACTCATCGTCGCTTGTTCCGCTCTTCCCCGCGTACACGCCAGTTTCGAGGTCTGCGTGCACTGATTGTAATTCCCTCGATTGCACCCGGCTATACGCGGCCTTGTCCTGAGCCACAAGTTGAGACGTTCACCAAGGCGACAGGAAAGCATTGCCCCTTGGTTCAAGCCCGCCCGCCGCAGGCCTGCCACTGGGCGAAAAACCCTTGCCCCGTGCCGCGCCAGCGCCCATGGCACAGGGCAAACCCCAGCACGCCAAGACGGCGAACAGGCAGGACCAGCGAACCAGAGCCATGCAGGAAGAAGACATCCTTTCCGAATTCCGTGCCAGCCAGGCCTTGCTTGAAGGGCATTTCCTGCTCTCTTCGGGCCGCCACAGCGCCCATTATCTGCAATGCGCGCGCGTGCTGATGGACCCGATGCGCGCCTCGCGCCTAGCCAGTGCGCTCGCGGCCAAGCTGCCGCGCGATTTGCGCCAGCAGATCGCCAAGGTGGTGGCCCCGGCCATGGGCGGGGTGATCATCGGCCACGAAATGGGCCGCGCGCTGGGCGTGGAAGCGGTGTTCGTGGAACGGCCAACCGGCACGTTCGAACTGCGCCGCGGGTTTACCCTGACGCCGGGCGAAAAGGTGCTGATGGTCGAAGACGTCGTCACCACTGGCCTGTCGAGCCGCGAAGCGATCAAGGCCGTGGAAGAAGCCGGCGGCGTGGTGATCGCCGAGGCGGCGCTGGTCGACAGGTCGGCCGGCGCGGTGGACCTGGGCGTGCCGTTCTATCCGCTCGTCTCCCTCAATTTCCCGACCTATGCACCCGATGAACTGCCGCCCGCGCTGGCCGCAGTGCCCGCGATCAAGCCCGGCAGCCGGGCACAACCGTAAGACAGGAGAATATGGCGGTGAGCGAATTGTTCACGCCCGCCCGGCTGCGGCTGGGCGTCAACATCGATCACGTGGCCACCATCCGCAATGCGCGCGGCGGTGACCATCCCGATCCGGTGCGCGCCGCGCAGATCGTGGCCGACGTGGGCGGTGACGGGATCACGGCCCATCTGCGCGAGGACCGCCGCCATATTCGCGACGAGGACCTGGCGCGCATCCAGGCGGCGACCAACCTGCCGCTGAACCTGGAAATGGCCGCCACCGACGAAATGCTGGCGATTGCCCTGCGCCACAAGCCGCATGCCTGCTGCATCGTGCCCGAGCGCCGCGAGGAACGTACGACCGAGGGTGGCCTCGATGCCGCCGGGCAGCACAACCGCCTGGCCCCGATCGTCTCGCGCCTGGCCGACGCCGGCATCCGCGTCAGCCTGTTCATCGCGCCCGATGCGCGGCAGATCGAAGCGGCGATCAAGCTGGGCGCACCGGTAGTGGAACTGCACACCGGCGAATATGCCCATGCCGAGGGCGAGGCCCGCGCGAGCGAACTCAAGCGCCTGGCCGACATGGCCGCGCTGGCCGCCAAGAACGGCATCGAACCCCATGCCGGCCATGGCCTGACCTATGACAATGTGCAGCCGGTGGCGGCCATCCCGCAGCTGGCCGAGCTCAACATCGGCCATTACCTGATCGGCGAGGCGATCTTCGTGGGTCTGGACGCAGCCGTGCGGCGCATGCGCACGCTGATGGACGAAGTGCGCTGAACCCGCCACGCGGCTGGAAGGAAGACCCCGCATGATCATCGGCCTGGGTTCCGACTTGTGCAATATCGAGCGCATCCAGCAGTCGCTGGAGCGGTTCGGCGATCGCTTTGTCGAGCGGGTGTTCACCCCGGTGGAGCAGGCCAAGGCAGCGCGCCGGCCCTATACCCGCGCCGGCACCCTGGCCAAGCGCTTCGCCGCCAAGGAAGCCTATTCCAAGGCGGTGGGCACCGGCTTCAAGGCTGGGGTGTTCATGAAGGACATCGGCGTGGTCAACGCGCCTTCGGGGGCGCCGACCCTGGCCCTGACCGGCGGCGCGGCGGCACGGCTTGCCGCGATCACCCCGCCCGGCCACAAGGCGGTGGTGCACCTGACGATGACCGATGACTATCCCTGGGCCCAGGCCTTCGTGGTGATCGAGGCTATTGCGCTGGACCTTGGCCACTCGGGCGAAGGAGAAACGGCATGAGCGACGGCGTTACCGGCCTGCCACCGGAACAGGCCGAAGCCCGGCCCGCGCGCGTCAACTGGTGGGCGGAACTGCGCGGCCTGATTGGCATGCTGCTGGCTGTCCTGGTGTTCCACAGCCTGCTGGCCAAGCCGTTCTACATCCCGTCGATGTCGATGATGCCCAACCTGCTGGTGGGCGATCGGCTGGTGGTTTCCAAGTATCCCTATGGCTGGTCGTGGGTGTCGCCATCGTTCCACGTGCTGCCGCGCTCGTCGCTGCGGCTGTTCCCGGCCACGCCGCAGTATGGCGATATCGTGATCGTGGTGCCACGCGGCAGCAACGAGGACTATATCAAGCGAGTCGTCGCGCTGCCGGGTGACCGCATCGCCGTGGTCCATGGCCAGATCATCCTCAACGGGCGGCCCGTGCCGCAGGTGGTGGAAGCGCCGCTCGATCTGCCGGTCGATGCCAACGAACCGTGCGACCCCACCGATTTTCCCGGCCTGCGCTTTCGCGATGCGATGGGCCGGCAATTCTGCGAGCTGCCGATCCTGCGCGAGACGCTGCCCAATGGCGCGACCTATCGCATCATCGACCATGAGCAGCAGCCGCTCGATGACTATGCCGAGGTGACGGTGCCGGCCGGCCATGTCTTCCTGATGGGCGACAACCGCGACCATTCCGCTGACAGCCGCGAACCGCTGGCGCTCAAGGGCCTGGGCGGCCCAGTGCCGCTGGCCGACGTGGGTGGCCGGGCCGAGTTCGTGACGGTTTCCCTGGATGGCAGCGAAACCTGGAATCCGGCGACCTGGTGGCATGCGCTGCGCCACGGCCGCGGCGGAACCAGCCTGCGCGCGGAACAGGGGCTGCCACAATTCGTTCCGGCTTCCTGAACTCTTGCTGCGGGGGTAGCTTGCGCGCGATGTCCGATTCTGCCGACACCATTTCTGTCTCCGCCAACCCGCCGCCCGGCGGCACGACCAAGTCGAACGCGCCTGGCCCGACCGACATTACTGACCATACGGTTCGCCAGGAGGCCAAGAAGGCCTTTGTGTGGATCGGGATCGCTGCGCTTGTCGTGCTGGCGGTATTCCTGGCACAGCCGCTGCTAGTGATCTTTGGCGGGGTGGTGTTTGCCTCGCTGATTGAGGGTGGGCAACGCCTGCTCGGCCGGATTCTGCCCGGCCCGCGCGCGCTGCGGATCGCGCTGGTGCTGCTGGCGGCGGTCGGTTTCCTGGTATGGCTCGGCTATTTTGCCGGCAACCAGATCGCGGCACAGGCGGCGCAGTTTCCGCATATCATCCAGGGCCAGGCCCAGCGCACGCTGACCTGGCTGCACGGCCATGGCATCAACGTGGGCCAGGCTGACGTCTCCAAGATCGCCGAGCAGGTGATCGGCGGCGTCGGCCCCGTCACGCAGGCGCTGGGGGGAATTTTCGGTGGGTTCACCACGTTTTTCCTGATCGTGATCCTGGGCATCTATTTCGTGCTGGAGCCGGACATCTATCGGCGCGGCTTTGCCTGGCTGTTCCCGCTCGATCGCCGCCCGCATTTCCAGGTGACGCTGCAACGCATGGGCAAGTCGCTGCGCATGCTGCTGTTCGGGCGCATGATCGGCATGTTTACCGAAGGCCTGGCAACCTGGCTGCTGCTGGCCGTCTATGGCGTGCCGATGTCGGCGTTGCTGGGCATTCTGACCGGGCTGCTTGTGTTCCTGCCCAATATCGGCGCGCCGCTGTCTGGCCTGCTGATGGTGCTGGTGGGCTTTTCGGGCGGCACCGACATGGGGATCTACTGCATTATCGTCTACCTCGTGGTGCAGACGGTGGATGGCAACATCATCGTGCCGATGGTGGCCAAGAAGACCGCCGACCTTGCCCCGGCGATGGTGCTGGGCGCGCAGCTGATCTTTGGCGTGCTGTTCGGCATCCTGGGCCTGGCGCTGGCCGATCCGATCGTGGCGATGATCAAGATCGCCCTGGAACGGCAGGCCGAGCGCAACGACGATGAGCGGGACGAAACTGCCCCGGGCGAAACCCCCGCGCTGGCCACATGATGCCATGGTGATCAAGCGCGTGGTTCAGGCCGGCGCGCTGTTCGTGGTGCTGGCCTTGCTGTGCCTGGGCGTGTTGCGCCAGTGCTCGGCAGAAATCTCGCGCTATGCCTTTGCGCCCATCCACGCGTTCGAGCCGGGCGCACCGCCAGCGCCCAATGCCTATGCCGATCCTGCGATGTGGCTGGCGCGGCCCGGCATGGCCAATGACCCGGCACAGTGGCTGCCGCCGGGCATACCCGCCCCGCCCAGCGGGGATACGGCAGTGTTCTTCGTGCATTCGACCACCTATCTCAGCCGCAACCACTGGAATGCGCCGCTGGCCGATATCGATTCGCAGCGGCGCGCCAACATTCTGGTGGCGGCCACGGCCAGCGCGTTCAACGCAGTGGGGCCAGTATGGGTGCCGCGCTATCGCCAGGCCGCGTTGGGTGCCTTCCTGACCGACGGTGCCGATCGCCAGCGAGCGATGGACCTGGCCTATGCAGACATTCACGCGGCCTTTGCCGCGTTCCTGGCGGCCCTGCCCCCGCAGACGCCGATCATCATCGCCGGCCACAGCCAGGGCGCCTGGGCCGTGGCCCGCCTGCTGCACGATAGCGTGCAGGGACGCCCGGTGGCCCGGCGCGTGGTGGCCGCCTATGCCATCGGCTGGCCCATCGTGGCGGCAACGGCTGCGGCGGAAACCGGCTTTGCCCCGTGTACGGCGCCCGATCAGGCAGGATGCCTGGTCGGCTGGCTCAGCTTTGCCGAACCGGCCGATCCCACCCTGCTGATCGGCGCCTATCACCGCTGGCCGGATCACGCGCCCGGCCAGGGCCCGCTGATCTGCGTCAATCCGCTGACCGGCACGCAAGGCGGCGTTGCCACGCGCAAGGCCAACCGCGGCACGCTGCTGCCCGATGCAAACGACAGCGAGACCGAGCGCGCCGGGCCGCTGGTGGCTGGCCTCGTGCCGGCGCGGTGCGATGCGCGCGGGCTGTTGCTGATCGGGCCGCCGCCGCACATCGGACTGTTCGTGCTGCCGGGCAACACCTACCATGTCTACGATATCCCGCTGTTCTGGGCCAATCTGCGCGCCGATGCCCTGCGTCGCAGCGCCGCCTGGCACCAGGCCCGGGACGGAGGAACCCAATGATCACCCAAAATGTCGCCGACCTGCGCGCCGCCCTGCCAATGGGCGGGGTGCTGATGGGATTAGACCCTGGCACCAAGACCATCGGCGTGGCGCTGTGTGATGCCGGCTGGCACTTTGCCACCGCCGGGCAGACCGTGATCCGCCGCAAGTTTGCCCAGGACAAGGCAGCCTTGGCTGACATCATCGCGCAGCGCGGAGTCAAGGGCCTGGTCATCGGCCTGCCGCTCAACATGGATGGCAGCAATGGCCCGCGCAGCCAATCGGCCCGGGCCATGGCGCGCAACCTGGAAGACCTGGGCCTGCCCATCCTGATGTGGGACGAGCGCTGGTCGACCCAGGCGGCCGAGCGCACGATGATCGAGCAGGATTTCAGCCGGGCCAAGCGCGCCCAGCGCATCGATTCGCATGCCGCCGCGCTGATCCTGCAGGCAGCGATCGATACGCTGGCCGGCGGGGTGCTGTGATTTAACCAATCGGTTGAACCCCGGTCGACATTGCGGCAAGGAACAGCGATGGCAGAACACGAACCTTTCACCTGGCGCAAGCAGGGCCCCTTTGATCCGGCAGTGGCGGGCGAACTGCTGAGCAAGCTGGGCCACGGCGGCTTTCTCGGCATGCGCTATGGCGACCATGGTCCCGACTGGTTCGAAGCCGAATTGCCCTGGCGCGAGGATCTGGTGGGGGCGGGCAACAATGGCGTGCTGGCCTCCGGCCCGATCATCAGCCTGTTCGACAATTGCACATCGATGGCGATCTGGACGCGGCGGGGATGCTTCGTCCCCCATGTCACGCTGGACTTGCGCATCGACTATGTCCGGGCAGCCGTACCGGGGCGCAGCGTGATCGCGCGCGCGGAATGCTATCAGTTGCGCGGCGACCTGGCATTCGTGCGGGCGCTGGCCCACGATGGGGATATGGCCGATCCGCTGGCCCACGCTGCCGCCATCTTCATGGTGCTGGGAGACAGCGAATGAGCGAGGGCCAACGCGATGGCAGCGTCCTGTTCACCCTGCCACCCTTTGCCCTGGCCATGGGCATGACCCTGGCGGCGGATGAAGACAGCAGCCCGATCGTCACCATGCAGTTTGGCGCGCATTCGGAAGGGCGCCCCGGATTTCTGCACGGCGGCGCGATTGGCGGGCTGCTGGAAATGGCCGGGTTTGCTGCCCTCTCTGCCCATCTGGCGCGGAACGGGGTGAACCAGCGGATGAAGCCGATCAACATCTCGATCGAATACCTGCGCGCCGGGCTGCCACAGCCGGTCTACGCCATAGGCCAGGTGGTGCGCGCCGGACGGCGCGTGGCGAATGTGCGGGTGGAAGCCTGGCAGAGCGACCGCGCCGTGCCGATCGCCAGCTGCTGGATGAACTTTCACCTGGCCGCGCCCAAGGGCTGATTAACGGGGCAGTGGTGATCAGCCGGGCAGGCGCAGTTCCACGGTCAGGCCGGAGGGCAACGCTGCACCGGGCGGCAGGCGTTGCGCATCGGCGCGTGCGCGCACCAGGATAGCCAGCGGCACGGCGGCATCGGCCACCACGGCATCGGCCATGCCCAGAAGGCGCGCCTCGCGCAGGGTAAGGTCTTCCGGATCGTCCGAGCGCAGCACGATGACATGGTGCGCTGCCGCTACTTCGGCCGCACCTGCCAGCCATTCCTCCACCGCGGCGGGTGCATGCTCCACCATCGGATCGAGCGGGCCGCCCTCCGCCAGCGCGCCATCAAGCGCGCGGCGCCGATCGGCGCCATCGGGAAAGCGCGCGCGCAAGGCATCGCGCGCGGCAAAGAGCGCATTGGCCAGCGCGCCCAGCCCCTGGGGCAGCGCGCGTTCCAGCCGCAGCCGCACGTGCTTGGCCAGCCCCGCCGACGCGCCCGCCGTGCCGACAGCCACCACCACCGGGCTGCGATCGATCAGCGACGGCGTGGTAAAATCGCACAGCGCCGGGCGATCCACCACATTGACCAGCAAGCCGGCGCCCCGCGCGCGCAGGGCATCGGCCATGCAGGCATCGGCACTGTCATGGGCGATGAACGCCAGCCGCGCGCCGATATCGATGCCCTGGGCAAGATCATCCACCACCTGGCCGCCAGCGCGCTCCACCAGCCGCGCCTTGGCCTGCGCCGCATCGCCATGGCCCAGCACGATCACCGGCTGGCCGGCGATACGGTGGAACAGGGGCAGCGCGGGCAAGCTCATGGCAGCGGCCTAGCGGGTCACAGGCATGGCGTCAGGCCAGCCATTCGGGCACGCGTTCGGCCGCCAGGATCGTGGCTGGCTCGATCCGGTCGGCCACCACCGCCCACTTCGTGCCATCCACCATCACTTCGGGCACGAGGGGGCGCGAATTGTAGGTGTTGGCCATCGTCGCGCCATAGGCACCAGCCGTGCGGAACACGGCCAGATCGCCGCGCCTGACCGCATCGATCGTACGGCCCATGGCAAAGGTGTCGCTCGATTCGCAGATCGGGCCAACGATATTGGCCTCCATCGTGTCGCCATTGGGAGAAACCGCCGCGAAATCGTGCCAGGCATCGTAGAGCGCCGGGCGCGCCAGATCGTTCATGGCCGCGTCGACCACCACCCACGGGGCGCCGACGCCTTCCTTCACCCGCACCACCCGCGTCATCAGCACGCCGGTGTTGCCGGTGATCACGCGGCCGGGTTCGAACATCGCGGTAATGTCCCAGCCCTGCGTTACGCGGGCCACCATCGCGGCATAGTCTTCGGGCTGGGGAAAGACTTCCCCGGCCTTGTAGGGCACGCCCACGCCGCCGCCGAAATCGATGTGCGTCACGGCATGGCCCGCCGCGCGGATCGCCTGCATCAGCTGGCCGATCTTGGTAAAGGCTGCCTCCAGCGGATCGAGCCGCGACAGCTGGCTGCCGATATGCAGCGCCAGGCCGCGCATGGTCAGGCCCGGCGTGGTCGCCAGCCGGGCATAGATCGCCGCAGCGCGATCATACGGCACGCCGAACTTGTTTTCCGCCTTGCCGGTGGAAATCTTGCCATGCGTGCCGGCATCGACATCCGGGTTGACGCGCAGCGCGCAGGCCGCGGTCTTGCCCAGGCGGACGGCGATTTCCGCCAGTTCCAGGCCCTCTTCCTCGCTTTCCAGGTTGAACTGGCCGATGCCCGCCTCCAGCGCGCGGGCCAGTTCGGCGTGGGTCTTGCCCACCCCGGAAAAGACGATGCCCTCGGCTGCCATGCCGGCTGCCAGGGCGCGCTCCATCTCACCGCCCGAAACCACGTCGGCGCCATAGCCTTCGGCGGCCAGGACCTTGAGCACGGCAAGGTTGGGATTGGACTTGACGGCAAAGGCCAGCTTGACGCGCGGCAGGACCGCCAGCGCATCGCGGAACACGCGGGCGTGGCGCGTCAGCGTGGCGCGCGAATAGACATAGAGCGGCGTGCCCACGGCTTCGGCCAGCATGGGCAGGGCAATATCTTCGGCGTGCAGCACGCCGTTCACCTGGTGAAAGTGGTCCATCGAAACTCTCGAGAATGATCGTTGAAAACGCGTTATTCTTCGGGCGGCAGATCGAACGGGTCGTCTTCGCGCTCTTGCGAGCGGCTGCGCAATTCCACGTTGCGATCGGGCTTGGCCTGGATCGGCGCTTTCAACAGCGCGTCCGCCCCGCGGCTCTGCTCCCGGCCATAGGGCGCGGGCGGCAGGCCGTGCCCCGGCGCCGGTTTCAGCTCGCGTTTGTTGCCGCACCCGGCAAGGGCCAGGACGGCAAGACCAACGAGCACAATGCCAGCGGCTTTGGGGGCAGTGGGGCGGATCAAGCGATTACTCCTCCAGGCCAAGCGCTGCACGCGCCTGGGCCACACGCTTCCTTACCTCGGCCGGGGCGGTTCCGCCATGGCTGCAACGCGCCGCCACCGATGCTTCGACCGAAAGCGCGGCATAGACGCGTTCATCGATACGCGCATCAATGGCCTTGAGATCCTCTAGCGGCAGCTGATCGAGGGCGATTCCCCGGCTTTCGGCCAGTTTCACCGCGCTGCCGGTGATGTGGTGCGCCTCACGGAAAGGAATATTGGCCTGACGCACCAGCCAGTCGGCCAGGTCCGTCGCCGTGGCATAGCCCAGTTCGGCAGCGCCCCGCATGCGATCGGTGCGGAAACGCGCCTCGGCCACCATGCCGGTCATCGCCGCGATCGACAGCGCCAGCAGGCTGGCTGCCTCGAACACCGGCGGCTTGTCGTCCTGCATGTCCTTGGAATAGGCGAGCGGCAGACCCTTCATGGTGATCATCAGCGCGGTGAGGCAGCCGACGATGCGGCCCGAATGGCCGCGCACCAGTTCGGCCGCATCGGGATTCTTCTTCTGCGGCATGATCGAGCTGCCGGTCGACAGGCTGTCGGGCAGGGCAACGAAGCCAAACGGCTGGCTGGCCCAGATGATGAATTCCTCGGCCAGGCGCGAGAGGTGCAGCGAGCACTGCGCGGCGGCCATCAGGTAATCCAGGGCGAAATCGCGGTCGGATACCGAATCGAGGCTGTTGTCGGTCGGTCCGTCGAAACCGAGCGCCTGCGCCGTGCGGAAACGGTCGATCGGAAAGCCGGTACCGGCGAGCGCCGCCGCGCCCAGCGGCGAGCGGTTCATGCGCGCGCGAGCATCGGCGAAGCGCGAGCGATCGCGGCCGATCATCTCGTAATAGGCCATGAGGTGGTGGCCCAGCGTTACCGGCTGCGCGGTCTGCAGATGGGTGAAGCCGGGCATGATCGAGCCGGCATGCTCGCCGGCGCGCGCCACCAGCGCGGTCTGCAAGGCGAGCAGGCCCGAATCGACCTGGTCGATCGCATCGCGCACCCACAGGCGAAAATCGGTGGCAACCTGATCGTTGCGGCTGCGCGCGGTATGCAGGCGGCCCGCCGCCGGGCCGATCAGTTCGGCCAGCCGGCTTTCGGTGGTCATGTGGATGTCTTCAAGGTCCCAGTCTTCGGGCACGCCATTGGCTTCGTATTCGCCCGCCACCTGGTCCAGCCCCTGGGCGATCAGCGCGGCATCCTGCGCTTCCACGATGCCTTGGGTGGCCAACATGTCCACATGGGCCTTTGACGCGGCGATATCCTGGCGCCACAGCGCCTTGTCGAACGGGATCGAGGCGTTAATCTCGCGCATGATGGCCGAAGGGCCGGCGGCGAAACGCCCGCCCCACATCTGGTTGGAGCCCGAATTGCCACTCATGTCCGCTCGTCCGCCCTATCTGCCGTTGATTCTGGGTGCGCTGGCCGCAGCCACGCTTGGCGGCTGCGATAGGCAAGCAAACCCGCCGGCGCAACCGTCCAGCGCCGCCGCCACCTCTGCTGACGGTGGCGAGGCAGCGCCGGCTGCCGGCAAGGTTGATCTCAGCCACAAGGGATCGGCCATGCCGGCCTTTGCCTTGGCCACGCCCGAAGGCGGCAAGATCAGCGCCAAAGACCTGGCCGGCAAGCCCGTGCTGATCAATCTGTGGGCCACCTGGTGCGGCCCCTGCGTGGTGGAAATGCCCACGCTGGACAAGCTGGCTGCCGGTGGCCTGCGCGTGCTGACCGTCTCGCAGGATACCACCGGGCAGGTCGACAAGGTCAAGGGCTTCAAGGCCGAGCATGGCCTGGCCCATGTGCAGATGCTGCTCGACCCCGACAACGACCTGTCGTTCCACTATGGCACCGGCGTCTTGCCCACGACCGTGGTCTATGACGCGAAAGGCAAGGAAGTGGGCCGCGTGGTGGGCGCCTTCGATTGGACCGGGGCAGATGCCGCCGCCCTGATCAAGGCCGCAACGCAGGGCGGCGCCTGAGCCACCAGCGCCACAGCCCGGTGACATAGAGCGCGGCCGGCACCAGCCCGGCCGCGACCACCAGCATGCGCAACGGCAGCCCGGCGGCAGAGCCGTCGTGCAACGGGTGCAGCCACTTGAGCAGCACGTCCATCGGCCCGCCCTGCGCTACATTGGCCAGGCCAAGCACGGCGCCGCCATGCCGGTCGATCACGGCCCAGCTATGCGGAAAGCGCGGGGACGGATCAGCCGCCTGGGCCAGGCGGACGCGATAGGCGCCCTGCCCCTGCCCCGGCAATTCGATCCAGACCGCCCGCGCGCCGGGCAAGACCGCCTGGGCCAGGGCCACCGCACGGGACACGGCGATATCGGGCGTGCCGGGGGCGCCATCGGCGATCTGGCCCGGCACGTCTTGCGCGCCGCCCAGCACGGGCCGCAGCAGGTGGCCGGTTTCCTGCGGCAGGGCCAGCATGACGCCGGTAAGCGTGAGCAGCAGGAGCAGCGGCGCACCGGCCAGGCCCGCCAGCTTGTGCCAGTCATAGAGCCGGCGCACCGGCGCGGCGCGCGGTTTCATGCGCAGCGCCTTGGCCCAGCCGCCGCGCGGCCACCATGCCCATAGTCCGCTGGCCAAAAGCACTGCCAGTGCCAGCCCGGCCCAGCCAAAGATCGTACCCCCGACCGGCCCCAGTTGCAGGCAATAGTGCAGGTCATAGATCCAGGTCATGCCACCATCGCCCCAGAATTCGACGCGCAGCACGCGGCGGCCATCGGGCGAAAGCCAGGCCAGCAGCGGCGCATGGCCGGCGCCAGAACGCTCCGCCGGGTGGTAGTAGCGCGCTGGAATGGCGCCCGCGCCAGCGGTCAGTTCCAGCCGCCATGGCCCGGTGCGGGCGGGAAAGGCAGTGTGCAGGGTGGCGGCGGCGCGGTCCCAATCGGCCGGGCCGGCGCGCCCTGTCACCTGCACGGCCGGGTGCAGCGCGCGGTCGATCTCGACATAGAAGACCAGCAGCGCGCCGGTGATCCCGGCCAGGACCATCAGCGCGCCGAGCGACAGCCCCAGCCACAGGTGAAGCCGCCGCACCCAGGCGCGCGGCGAAAGGGTGCGGCGGGCCACGATCAGAACCGCACGCGCGCGCTGCCGGTCAGCCCCAGCCCTTCGGCCGGGCTGTGCGCGGTGGGAGAGCGGCTTTGCGCTGCCGTGACGCTGGCATCGTACCAGACATATTCATAGCGCCGGTTGAGCAGGTTCTTGCCCGTGAGCGACAGTTCCAGCTTGTCGATCGGGCGGAAGGCCACCTCGGCATTGAACACGGCATATTGGCCGAACTTGCCCACCGCCGGATCGTTGGCCGCAGTCAGCCAATAGCTGGACTGGCCATTGCCCCAGAGCGACAGGCGCCAGCGCGCGGCCGGGGTGAGATCCACCCCGCCCGACCACAGCCAGTGCGGCACATGGTCGATCTCGTGCCCCAGATAGCCAGGCGTGACCGGATCGGCGACGCGGATGCGCGAGGTTTGCCACGACAGCGCGCCCCAGGCCGACACGCCGTTGACCGGCTTGAGGTTGACCTGCACATCCACCCCGCGCCGGCGGGTCGCCCCGACGTTTTCGCTATCGCCCAGCGGATCGTTGAGCTTGCGCTTGATCTCGCCACTGGCATCCTGAAGCCACAGCGCGACGCGGGTTTCCACCCCGGCCATGGGGCGCAGCTTGATCCCCGCCTCCCAGCCGGCGTTGATCGAGGGCGCCAGGTTGGTGGTGCGCGGCGGGATCAGGTATGCGCCCGATCCGGTGCCGATCTGGAAGCTCTTGCCATAGTTGCCATAGAGCGTGACCTGATCGACCGGCGTGATCGCCACCTGCAGCTTGGGCTGGCTGATCGTGCCATAGGCGTTGATCGGCGCACTGGTGCCGGCCAGCCGGTTGTGAAACGTGCCGCCCACCCAGTCGAGCCGCCAGGCCGGGCTGATCGTCAGCCACCGCGTCGGCGCGAGCGTAAGCATCCCATAGACCCCGCCGACATTGAGCGTGAAGGCCTGGTCGCGCGTTTGCGCCGAAACCACCCGCGCCACCGTATTGTAGCGGCGCGAGACATTGTCCTGCCACTGCATGTCGCCGCCCAGCTCGGCCATGACCGGCGTGCCGGCCACGTGCGTGTGCCAGTGCAAGGCGCCGCTGATCCCGTAGTGGTCCTCGTCCGTCATCCGCCGCTGCTGCGACGTGGTGGCCGAGAATTTGACATAGCGATCATCGCGCAGCCGGTTGGCATAGGCCTTGGCCGTAAGATCGAGGCTGTCGCTGAACGTGGCGTCGAGATGGATGCTGCCCTGGGCCACGGTGCGGGTATCGCCATCGGTCTGGTTGTAGGCATTGGTCATGCGCGGATGGGCCGCGGCGTTTTCCAGGGTGAGATAGCCCGGTTCATCGGCCGTGCCGCGATACCAGCGGGCGATCGCGCCCACGCGCAGGGTGTCATTGGGGCGGAAGAACCACTTGCCCGCCAGGCTGCCCCGCGTCAGGGCGCCATGATCGCGCCACCCGCCGGCCTGCCGCCAGGCCGCCAGATAGTTCTGGCTGAAGCCACCGCGCTCGATCCCGGCCACGGCCTGCGCCTCATAGGTATCGAAGCTGCCGCCTGAAACCTTGCCTTCCAGGTAATTGCCGCCGATCCGCGTCTGGATATTGGCGCTGCCGGCAATGGCGTGCAGGCCATAGCGCGGATCGGACGTGCCGCGCACCACCTCGATCCCGGCGATATCGAGCGGAAAGACGCTGTCGATATAGGGCATGTTGCCATCGTTGCTGTTGGCCGGCACGCCATCGATCAACAGCTTGACCGCGTTGATTTCTCCCTCGCCGTTGAAGCCGCGAAAGCTGAACTTGCCGCTGGTGGTGCCCTGGTTGAAGTTGGTCAGCATCACGCCCGGCAGGCGGCCGACCAGTTCCCAGGCATAGTTGACGTTGGCATTCTGCGCGACATCGCCGCCCATGCGATCGATCGAAGTAAGCACGTTGCGCGATGAGGCGGCCATCGATCGCGCCGACACCACGATCTGTTCACCAATCGAAAAGCCGGTATCGACGGTATCGCTGCCGACAACCGGGCCTGGCGCGGCGTTTGGCGCAGGCGCTGCGGCCTGCGCGGGCATGGCGAAGACAAGCGCGCACGGCAGCGCGCCCAACGAAATCTGCATGAAACTATCCCCCGTCCGGCGCCAGTGGCCGGCCTGAACCTGATGATTGCGCCCGATCGCGGGCGGCACGTGTGGATCAGGCGATCAGGGGTGGGCCACGCAGTGGCGGCCAGGCATGCGCGCGCCGGCGCGGCGCAGGCACGGGGGTGGCGGCAAAGCCCAGGGCGAGAATGAAGGCCAGCGCCGCGGCCAGCAGCACGGGATCGGCCCCGCCGAGCAGGGCATGGCCCAGCGCGCCATAGGGACAGGTGCCCTGCGCCTTGGCATGGCTGGCACCGCCCTTTTCCGCGCCATCCTTCACCGGCACCACCACCTGGCGCACCAGGTCATGGCGTCCGTCGATCCCTTCGGAACAGAGCTGGATGGTAAAGCTGCGCGTCTGGCTGCCGGGCATGTAGCCAGCCGGAACCAGCGCCTTCATCGCCAACGACAGCGCGACCAGCCACAGGGCCAGCGCGGAATGCCGAAACAGAAAGGCGCGAAGGGCAATCATGCGACACGCGGCATAAGCGGCCGCCCCGCGATTGTCATCAGGACAAAATGTCGCGCCGCAATGGCAGGCGGCATTGCGGCCGCCTGCCTGCACCGTCAGATCGCGTGTTCGTCGTCTGCCGTCAGGTTGGCCAGGTCGCCCTCGATCGGCTGCTTGCCGGGCTTGGCGCGGCGATAGGCGTCAAAGCTCTTGCGATCGGCGTCGAAGGCCATGTCCCAGGGGATGTTGTCGCCGCGGAAGATCGCCGGGGCATTGGCCGCCCACAGCAGAGAGCCGAACTTGAAGTCCCACGCGCGCGGCACCCAGGCATCGTCGAGATAATCGGTATCGGCGTGGTATTCGGCCTCGCCGGCGTGGCCAGGCATTTCGCAATAGTAATAGATCGCCGAGGAGATGCGGTGGCGCGAGATGCCGCCGCTAGTGTTCATCGTGGTGTTCTTCCAGCCGCGGTTGTCCATGATGTTGGCGCCGAGCATGACCTCGTCGATATCATCGCAGCCAAAGGCGATGTGCATGAACTTGAAATGGTCCGGCGCGATTGGCAGGTCGCAGTTCACCCAGAAGATCGAGTGATGCTCGAACGTGCCGCCGGCGCGGGCGAAGATGCCGGTGCCCTTTGAGTGATCGACATAGCGGAAGCCGAGGTGGCGTTCGTAGAATTCGAAGCTGCCGACATAGTCGGGCGAGAAAAAGACGACGTGGTTGATCGTCTTGGGAATGGCGCGCTTGCGCCAGATGCGGTGCTGGTTGAAGCGCGGCCAGCTCGACGGCGTATTGACCGGGCTCGCTTCCGACACGACGGCGCGCTTGGCCCAGACACGCAGCGCGATCGGCTGGCCATCGGGGCAGACGCAATGCACGGTGCCATCGGCATCGCGGGTCACGGCAACCTCGGTCGCGAGGCTGGCGGCGATGCGCTCGAGGTTTTCAGCCGTATCGACACCCCAGACGGTTTCCTTGATGCCGTCACCAGCAAACGGATCGGGCACAGGCAGGCGCGGATCGCCATGGCGCACCACGATCACGCGGCTGCCCGATTGCAGGCGGAAAACGCTTTCATGCTCGCCCGTGCTTTCGAGCGGCAGGCCGAAATCTGCCCAGAAGCGGGTGTGTTCGGCAAGATCGGCCACGCCGAAGATGACGCTTTCAACGCCAAGGATGGCGGATGTGGACGAAAGGGGGCTGGATGCGATCGGCATGGGGTCTCCGCAGAATCTGTCACTGACCTTCATGCCGTGGATAGCTGCGGCGCGGAAACCGATGTTTCGGCAACCAAGCTATTCACCGCACGGATGGATCAGTTGCGGCGGAACAGCAGGGTGAGCAGGAACAGCACCGTCCTGAGATCGAGCAGGCGCAGCGCGGCACGGGCTTCGGCCGGGGTGAGCCGGGCAACCATCGGCATCGCGCCGAAGATCTTGCCGCGGATCACCAGGGTGTTGCCATCCGCCTCGATCTTGCGGATGGCCATGAGTTCCTTATCATTGGCGTCAAGAATCCGGGCGACGCGCGCCTTGGCCGCGCCCTTGTTCGGCAAGTTGGTCATTGCACGGCCCTTCCGCAAATCCGGTCGTAGTCCATTCCCAGGTCATCCATCATCTGGATCGCCGTGGCGCGCCCGGCCCCGAACACGCCGCCGCCGGGGTGCATGAACGGGCCGACGAGGTAGAGGCCCTCCACCTCCGGCACGCGCAGCGCGCCCAAGTCAGGCGTGGGGCGGTGGCCGGCGGATTGGTAGAAGAACGGCGCGCAGCCGTGGATATCCCCGCGCACGAAGCTCGCGGGGCTGTCACGCTCGTGGTCGAGCGGCGAGCGCACGAGGCGGCCGGTGATGTTGTCATCGCTCAGGTTGGCGTAGAACTTGCGGTATTGCGCCAGCGCGCGGTCGGCCACCTCGTCCTTGCAGGTGTCCCACGATTGCGGGCCGCCGGGGTGCAGGTCATACGGCGCGAAGTTGACGCCATAGAACACCCCGGCCCCGGCCGGCGCGCGGCTGGGATCGAAGATAGTGTTGTCACCGCCCGCGATCAGGCGCGCGCTCACCTCGCCACGGCGCAGCTTGTCGTATTCCAGCTGCATGTCGCGCACGGTGTAGAAGTCCATCAGCTCGGTCATCATCGCGTTGCAATCATTGCCAACGCGCAGTTGCAGGCGTTCCTTCAGCGTCAGGTGCGTGAGGTTGATCGAGAAGGTGGACTGGGTAACGCGTTCGGCGCGCTGCAAGACCGGCTCGGGCGCTTCTGCCACGAACGTGCGCAGGACATGCGGGTGGATCGCGCCGATCACGCCATCGCGGGCCATCACGCATTCGCCGTCGCGCAGTTCGAGCCCGGTGGCCCTGCCGCCCGAGACGATCACACGACGCACCTCGGCGTTGCAGCGCACTTCGCCGCCAAAATGCTCGATGGCGCGCACCAGGGCGTGGCTGAGCTGGCCCGAGCCGCCTTTCGGCATCGAACAGCCGAAGCTGTGGACGATGCCGGGCATGACGAAAGCGCCCATGCCGGTGCCGAGCTCATCGGGCATCTGCAGGTTTTCGGTGACCATGCGCACGATGTGCAGCTTGAGCAATTCGCTATCAAAGTAATGATCGACGATATCGAGCGCGCTGCGCTGCATGAGATCGAGCAGGAAGCGGCCTTCGTCCGACTGATCCATCATCGCCACGAACGCGCCGAGCGGAAACGGCGGGGCATACATCCCGCTCATCAGCATGGGCAGTGCCGTGGTGCTCATGCCGACAAAGCGGCGATAGGCTTCGGCGTCCTTTTCGCCGGCGACGCGGGCGAGTTCCTCGCAGGTGCGATCGAGATCCTTGTAGGACCGGATCACGGTGCCGTCTTCCCAGATCGAGACGTGGACGAGATCGGGATAGATATATTCGAGCCCGAACTTCGCGAGCAGACCCAGCTCGTCTTCGCGCAGCATGGGGTTGCCCTGGATCATGATGTGCACGTTGGAATGTTCATCGTGCCAGAATCCGGGGTGCAGCAATTCCCGCGTGGACACGCCGCCGCCGTAGTGCGGCTTGCGTTCGAGCACGAGGACCTTCTTGCCGGCCTTGGCCATATAGGCCGCGGCGACGAGGCCGTTGTGCCCCGCCCCCATCACGACGATGTCATGCTGGCTCATGCCGGCTCCTCCCCCAGAAAGGCGCGGAACCCGGCAAGCCCGGGGACATGCGACGCGCTGCCGCCATCGCAGACCAGCACCTGGCCGGTAATGTTGCGCGCAGCCTCGCTGGCGAGGAAGGCCACGGCCTCGGCGATATCCTCTGGCTCGCCAAGGCGATCGCGCAGGGTTTCGTCCTCTACCAGTTGGCGCAAGGCCGGGGGAAACGCCTCGCGCAGCGCCGGCGTCATCGTCATGCCGGGCGCCACCGCGTTGCAGCGCACGCCGGCGCGGCCATGGCTGGCAGCAATCGCGCGGGTCAGCTGGATCACGGCCGCCTTGCTGCTGGAATAGGCCGCCTGGATGATATGGCCCTGCAGCGCCAGGTTGCTGACGGTGTTGACGATGCAGCCGCGGCTTTCGCGCAGCGCGGGCAGCGCGGCGCGGCAGGCCATCATGGTACCGCGCACGTTGACCGCATAGGTGCGGTCCCACAAGTCTGTGTCCATGCGTTCCACGTCGCCATCGTTGCGCGCCACCTCGGGCCCCAGCAGCGCGGCATTGTTGTGCAGCACATCGAGCCGGCCAAAGTGGGCGACAACCTGCCCGACCATCGCCTGGATCGATGCTTCGTCGGCCAGGTCGAGCGGCACCGCAATGGCACCGGGCAATTGCGCAGCGAGCGCGGTGGCGCGCGCAACGGCAATGTCGGCCAGCGCCACGCGGGCGCCGCGCGCGGTCAGGAGGCGGGCAGTCGCCTCGCCGATTCCGCCAGCCCCGCCGGTGATGATGGCAACCTTGCCGTCCATGGCAATGGCATCTGCGGTCATGCGCATTCTCTCCCTGTTCGGTTGTGTCAGGCCGTTTTATGGTGATGGTGACAAAGCGGAAGACGGCACTTTTTTGTGCCCATGACAGGCGGGGGAGGCCGAGTTGGACAGCGCGCCATTGCACCAGGCCATCGCGCGGCTGGCCGCCGAGATGACCGCGCATGGCAAGCATCGCGATGACCCCGCGCGCGAAGTGATGGGCTTGCTGGGCGACCGCTGGTCCACGCTGATCCTGCTGGTCTTGGAAACGGGCGAATGGCGCCATGCCGACCTGCGCCGAACGCTGGGCCAGCTGTCAGCCGAGCAGGCGATATCGCAGCGCGTGCTGACCCTGAAGCTGCGCACGCTGGAGCGTGACGGCTTTGTGGCGCGCACGATTACTGGCTCGGTCCCGCCGAAAGTGAGCTATCGCCTCACGCCACTGGGCCGCGACCTCCACGGCCAGGCGCGCGCCCTGATCGACTGGATCAACACCCGCGCGGACAATATCCGGCTGGCGCGCGAAAGGTTCGACGCCACAGACAGTTAGCCTGAATCAGTGCTGGGGATGGTTCATCCGGTATTGCACTTCGATTTCATCAAGAGCGATCTTCGCGGCGCTGGGCAGTGGCACGACATTGTCCGCCACATCTGCCTTCGCACCCGCAGCCGCCTGGAGGCGTTCGACCACCCAGCGCAAGGCGCGGTCGTTGTTGTTGGCGATGTTCCACTGGATCGCTTCGCGGATCGGCGGGATGTCGAACGGAACTTCCCGCATGACCAGGGGCATCGCGCCAACGACGATTTCCGCCATGCGGCGGTGCATGGTGGCGATGCGCTTGGTGCCGAGGATAAGGCCGGGCAACGACAGGAACGAGGGCGCGATGACCTCTACCCGCCGCTGCTGCTTCTGGCGCCGCATGAACCAATCCTCGAACGCGGAAACCCGCGACTTGCCGAAACGGGGCGTGACGTGGCCCAGTTCGAGATACAGGTCACGCGTCATCGGCTGCGCCATGGCCGGATTGGCGGCATCGCCCACCACGACGTAATCGTCTTCGAACAGGACCTGGCTGGGATGATCGGCCGAGATCGCGATATCGATGGTAAGCAACAGGTCGATGTGTCCGCGCTCGATCGCTTCGATCGGGCTGTCGTTCATCGGCTGGATCTCGAAACGCAGATGCGGCGCATCCTTTTCGAGATCGGCCAGCACGCGGGTGAGCAGCACTTCGGTGGAATAGTCCGAGGCCATCATGCGGATGGTGCGGTCGGCAGTGGCAGGATCGAAGGGCGGCGCGACCGCCACGGTGGTGCGGATCTGTTCGAGCACGGCGCGCACCGGCTCGATCAGTTCTTCCGCCCGCGCAGTGAGGATCATCGCCCTGCCCTTCACCACCAGCAGTTCGTCCTCGAAATACTCGCGCAGGCGGCCCAGCGCGCTGGAGGTGGCGGATTGCGACAGGCACAGCCGATCGGCCGCCAGGCTGACGCTGCGTTCGGTCAACAGCACGTCGAGCGCCACGAGCAGGTTGAGATCGAGCCTTCCGTAGCGCATCGCCATCTCCCTCGCCCCTCAGATCATTGCGAGGGCGTTGGAGACGAGTGTAGCAGCATCGCCATCGTGTGCAAAACCGGCGCGGTCCGCCGCTGCCGTGGTCAGCGGGGGCTGCGCGGCAAAGGCTGCTTCGAGCGATGGATCGGGCTGGTAACTGACCAGATCGGCCGCCACCCCGCACTGACGGGCGATTTCCCCGGCCAGATCGCCCATGGCAACGCGCAATGCCGGAAGCGTCACCGCGCGGGTGTTCGGCATCAGCCCACTGTCGAGGTTGAGGGCATGGACCAGGTTGTCGACGCAGCGCGTCACCGATTGCGCCCAGATCGTTCCCTCGGCCGAGACCGGGCAGACAAAGCGCTCGCCGGCCTTTAGCGCATGGAACAGGTTGGAAATGAAGGCCGATTTCAATCCTGACGGTCCCTTGGGACGGGCCAGAATGCCCGACAGGCGAACAGTGACGCCATCGATCAGGCCGCGGTTGGAAAACATCGCGACGGCATGCTCCATCATCGCCTTGTGCCCGCCGTAGATCATCTTGGGGCTGAGCGGCGTGCCATCGTCCACCTGTGCCGGGAACGGATCGCCGAACACCGCGATCGAACTGGCATAGACCACGCGCAGGCCGGGATTGAGCGCAGCCGCCTCGAGCAGCAGGTCATACATCGCATCGACGTTGATGCGCCGCGACAGCGCGGGATCGGCTTCTGCCGCACCGCCGGGCACCGTGGCGAGGTGGACCAGCGCATCGCACCCCTGCGCCAGTGCCGCCCCCCGCACGGCAGCATCGCCCATGTCCCCCACGATCAGCCGCGCCGGCGCGGGCAGATCGGCGGGCATGGTATCGAGCCCGGTAACCTCGTGGCCGGCGCCGACCAGCCTGCCGACCAATGCCCGACCGACAAAACCGCCAGCGCCCGTCACCACGATATGCATTGCGAAACGCTCCTTAGAAATTGCCGGAAAGACGCAGGCCCCAGGTCCGCGGGGCGGAAAAGTGCCCGACGGCCATGCCGAGCGGCGAAGCCTGCGGCGCAAGGTCGCGGCGCTTGTTCTCGATGTTGCGAACAAAGCCGGTAAGCGCCAGGCTTCCGTTGGCGGCGCGCACCGTCAGCGACGCGTCGGTCGTCCAGTATGCGGGAATGCGCTCAAAATCGAGATATTCGAAAGCGCCCCACTGGCTGTCGCGCCAGGCAGTGTTGACGTTGGCCACCAGTTCGACGTCGGCGTTGAGCGGCACCACCTGCTCGGCGCCGAGGTTGACCGTCCACTTCGGGCTGAACAGCAACGGATTGCCCGAGCAGTTGAAGTCCTTGACCGGCGCACCGCCAGCGACGGCCCCGGTATAGGTGAACGGGCAACCGATGTTGTCACGCGGCGAGGCGGTATAGAGGTGGAGGTCGTTGTACTTGGTATCGAGGTACTGGACCTTGGCGCTGAGCGTGGTGCCACGGGTGGGCTTGACCACGAGATCGGCGTCGAAGCCCTTGATCGTGGAACGACCGGCGTTCTCGTTCGAGCTGATCAGGGTGCCGCTGGTGTCAACGGTGAAATAGGTGATCTGCTGGTCGCGGTACTTCCACAGGAAGCCCTCGAGATTGAGCTGGACGTGATTGTCAAAGAACCGGTTCTTTGATCCGATGGTGTAGGCGGTGATGAACTCGGGCAGATACGAGGTCTTGCTCTCGGTCATCTGCAGGCCGCCGGCGCGATAACCGGATTCCGCTGTGGCGTAGAGCAGGCTGGTGGGCGTGACATCGAATTCGGCCGAGGCCTTCCACGTTACGCGCGAATAGGTCCTGCTATCGACGACGGGGTTGTAGGTCTTGAGAATGGCGCCGACGCCATTGACCAGCGGAAATACCTGGTAGCCGGGCTGGTTGGTGCTGTTGCCAGCGATCCAGCCGTTCGACTTGAGCCAGTTGATCGTGTCGCCGGTGTTCAGGAAATTGGGATAATAGGGCATGTTGCCCGGCGTGGCGCAGCCAGCGCCGAACGAGGCCGGCGGCGTGATCAACGCGGGGGGCGGCCCACCGCAGAACGTGATAAAGTTGTTGATCAACCCATCGATCGACTTCTTGTCGTGGGTATAGCGCGCGCCGCCGATCAACCGGAACCGGTCGGACACATGGGCGGTCAACTGGCCGAACGCGGCATAGCTGTCGGTCTTGTGGCGATAATCCACGATCGGCAGCACGAATTCCTGGTTATACTCGTCGTTGGCCTTGATCTTTTCATTGAAGTAGTAGGCGCCCAGCACATAGTCGAGCATCCCGGTCTTGCCGGAAAGGCGGGCTTCCAGGCTGGTCTGCTTCACCTTTTCGACGGTGTGGGCCACGTTGAAAGCCGGACCATAGAAGAAGGAATTGTCGCTGCTTTCGCGATAGGCCGGGATCACCGTCAGCTTGCCGATGCCGGTCTTCCAGTTGATTTCGGCATTGACGCCCCAATAGGTGCTGTCCTGCCGCTGATCCTGGTTCATTGCGCTCAGGAAGCCGAAAGCCGGCGCGCCGATGTTCTGCGCACGGAAAGCGTTGGCGGCAGGGGTGTTGAAACCCTCGCTCGAATCCAGGTTGGCGGGGAAGAAGCTATAGCCCGTGGGGCCAGGAATATACCCGCCGATATAGCTGCCGCCCGCGCCACGGCCGCCCAGGTGGGTGTAATCGGCGCCGATGCGCACCGACAGGTCGCTGCTCGGCTCGACCAGGAACTGCGCGCGCAGCGAGCCGCGCTTGGCATCGTCGGTGCCATCGCGGTTGTAGCCATCGTGGGTGGAATAGGCTCCGCTTACGCGCAATGCGGAATTGGCGCTGGTGGCCAGGTTGACGTGGGCATCGGCATCCACGGCATTGTAATTGCCGGCAGAGATGTTGAAGCCCATCGAATTGCGGCCGATTTCGGGATGGGCCGGAATGATGTTGACCGCGCCGCCGGTCGCGTTGCGACCATAGAGGATGCCCTGCGGCCCCTTGAGCACTTCCACGCGCTGCAGGTCATAGAACGCCGCGCCGAACACGCCGCCGCCGCGGCCGAGCACCACGCCATCATAGCTGGGGGTGACCGCCGGATCGTTGTAGCTGCTGGTGGTGATGTTGCCGACGCCGCGAATGAAGATCGAGGCGATATTGCCGCCGGGCTGCGGGATCGAAAGCGAGGGCACCGCCTTGGTGATGTCGGCCGACGAGGTGATGCCGCGCTGGGCCAGATCGTTGCCGGTGACGGCATCGATCGCGAGCCCAGCCTTTTGCAGCGATTCCTCGCGGCGCTGGGCGGTGACGATGATTTCGCCGATCCCGCCATTGTCCGCCGGAGCCGCGGCGGTAGCCGTGGTCGTGGCCGCTGCAGGCTGGTCCTGGGCGGGCGTTTCGGCCGCGAATGCCGGCGTGGCGACAATGGCCAGGGCGCTCGTGGCGAGCAGAAGGGTGCGCATGGTTTTTCCTCCCCGTAAATGTGGCGCTTGAATTGCTTGATCTTGCGGTTAGCCCGGCCCGCCGCAAATATCTTACCGATTGAATCGATAGATCCCTATCCACAGTTCGGATTTGTACAGTGTGTCCGCTTCGTTAGGTCATGCCCCCTATGAACCGGGAGACAATCAGCAGCATCGCAACGGCGCTTGTCGTTGGCGGCGGTATTGGCGGCATGGCAACGGCGATCAGCCTGGCCGAGCGGGGAGTGAAGGTCGACCTGATCGATCTCGACCCGGAATGGCGGGTCTATGGCGCCGGGATCACCATCACCGGCCCCACCCTGCGCGCGTACCGCCAGCTTGGCCTGCTCGAACAGATCAAACAGCAGGGCGCCATCACCAGCAAGACGCGCCTGTTCCGCTATGACGGGCACCACATCCTCGACCTGGAAGAGCCGGTAATCGAGGAAGGCTTGCCCGCAACCGGCGGGATCATGCGGCCGATCCTGCACCACATCATGCAGCGCCGGGTTACCGAACTGCAGATCCCGGTCCAGCTGGGCCTGACCGTGTCCGCGCTGGAGAACCGCGACGATGGGGTCGACGTGCGCTTTTCCAACGGAACGGAAGGCCGCTATGACCTGGTAGTGGGGGCAGACAGCGTGGCTTCGGGCGTGCGCAGCATCGCCTTTCCGCACATGGGCCCGGCACAGCCGACCGGCCAGGGATGCTGGCGCATCTCGATCGCCAAGCCGCCGGGGCTCAACGCCAGCGAGTTCTTTCTGGGCCATGCCAATCCGGCGGGAATCACCCCCTGCGCGCCCGACAAGATCTATCTGTGGATGCTTACCCCGCATGTGGAGCGCGAGCAGCACATGGACGAGGAAGAGCTGTTCGTCACGCTCAAGGAGCTGCTGCGCGACTTCGGCGGCAATGCCGGGTGGATCCGCGACACGATGACGCGCGAGGACTGGATCAACTATCGCCCGCTCGCCGCCGTGCTGCAGCCGCGCGACTGGTTCAACGGGCGGATCGTGCTGGTGGGCGATGCCGTGCACGCGACCACGCCGCACCTGGCATCAGGCGCCGGGATGGCGGTGGAAAGTGGCATCGTGCTGGCCGAAGAGCTGGCGCGGACGCCGGACGTGGCCAGCGGGCTGCGCGCCTATCAGGAACGGCGCTTTGACCGTTGCCGCGACGTGATCGAGACCAGCGTGGCCGTGGGCCAGTTGCAACTGGAAAACGGTGACCCGCAAATCCACGCCAAGATGCTGGAAGGCGCGCTGCACCGGCTGAACGCGCCCTACTGATCCCGAAGCGTAAAAAGTCAGGTGGCGGCGCGGCGTGACACCACGAGCGCCGCCACGGCAACGCCCAGCCCGGCCAGGGCCGCATGGCCAAGCACGGCAAAGGCTGGCATCAATCCACCCCAGTGCAGCGACAAGGCCGTCACCACCAGTGGGCTGAGCCATTGGCCCAGCGCAAAGGACGATTGCCACACGCCCGTGCCCCGCGCCCGCACCTCATAGGGCAGCAGGCTGATCGACCAGACCAGCAGCGTGGGCAGCAGCATGCCCCCACCGACCTGGTTGACGAAGCAACCCGCCAGGAACATCGGCACGCTCGTGCTGTGCCCCATGATGGCAAAGCCTGCCGCGATCAGCGCAAATTCGGCACAGAGCAGGCGCAGCGGCCCCTGCCCCGCGATACGCGTGTAGACGAACGTGCCCAGCGGCACGCCCAGGCTGGCGAGCGAGGTGAACAGGCCGATGCGCGCGGCGCTGACAAGGCCAAGCTGGACCAGACCCGACGAAGCCTGGATCTGCACGGTGTAAAAGAACACCGAGCCATAGATGGTAATCGCCACGATGACCGCGAGGCGGCCCCAGGGGCTGGACGCCGCCGCCGGCGCGGAAGATGCCTTGGGCGTAGCGGCAGCGGGCTCGGTATCCCAAGTATAGCGCCAGACCAGCGCGAACATGACCAGCGCGGCGCCATAGACCCAGAACGAGGTGCGCCAGCCGAAATCGCCGAGCACGCCGCCAAGATTGAAGAACAGCAAGGCAGAGACCGAGGCAAAGGCGGTTTGCCCGGCCAGCCAGCGATCGCGCGCCGGGCCGGTAAAGTAATCGCCGATCATGGTGGTCGAGAGCACGTAGATCAGCGCTTCGGCGATCCCGACCGCCACGCGCGAGGCGAGAATGGCCCAGAGGCTGGTCAAGACCAGCGGCGCCATGCCGACCACCGCATAGAGCACGAACGCTATCAGCAGCAGGCGACGCCGGCCAAAGCGATCGCCCAGCAGCCCTGCGACCGGGCACAAAAAGGCGACGCACAGCGACGGCAGGGTCAGGACCATGGGCACAAGATAATCGTGGCCCGGAACATGGGCATATTCCGCCATGAGGCGCGGCAGGACCGGCGCGAGCAGAACCACCGCCATGGTCGTGAGGGTAATCGGCAACAGCAGGGATATTCCCGTCATCGTACCGGCTTGCTGTTGTCTCTCCACGCGCATGCTCTTTCCTGGCTTATGAGCCCGAGACCATTCCCGGCAGCGTAGAGCGCGTCCAATTGATAGCGCAGGGCCCAATCGATCGGTCTTGTCGATAGGCACGACAGGACCGATGGCAAGGCATCCAAAAAGCGAAATCCATGCGCAGAACAGGGGATGCTAGGATCGGGCAACGGCAGGGCCACACCTGCGATGGAGAGGAAAAAGACCATGACCCTTGCCGAAACGCCCTTTTCGGATCTGGCCCACGGACAGCAGCGGTTGGCAGGGCGCGTGGCCGTGGTGACCGGCGCGGGCGCCGGCATTGGACGCGGGATCGCGCGGATGTTTGCGGCGCAAGGGGCAACCGTGCACGCGCTGGATATCGATGCGGCAGGCATTGGCGCGCTGGCCGAAGAAACCGGCAGGGCCGTACGGGCCTGGCCGATAGACCTGCTGGACGAGGCAGCGGTGCAGCAGGCGATCACGACGATCGGCAGCGAGGCGGGACGGATCGATGCGCTGGTACCGGCAGCGGCGATGGCTGTGTTCAACTGGATCGACACGATGACCTATGCGCAGTGGCAGCATACCCTGCGCGGCGAACTCGACATCGTGTTTCTCTGCACGCACGCGGCCTGGCCCTGGCTGAAGGCGAGCGGACGCGCGGCGATCGTCAATTTCGCCTCGGCCAATGCGCACGTGGCGCTCAACGGCTCCCCGGCGCTGGCGCACTGCGCGGGCAAGGGCGGCGTGATGGCGATGACGCGCCAGTTGGCGATGGAAGGCGCGCCCCACGGCATCCGCGCCAACACGATCTCGCCCGGCCTGATCCTGACCCAGCAAACCGCGCGGCACATGGCATCAGATCCCGGGTTCGAAGCGTTTGCGCTGGAAAAGATGATGATCAAGCGCATCGGCCAGCCCGAGGATATCGCCTGGACGGCGACGTTCCTGTGTTCGGACGAGGCAGGCTATATCACCGGGGCGGATTTCCGCGTGGATGCCGGCTCGACCGCATGGTGAGGCAGCGCGACTGACCCTTCCCGGCAGATCGCGCGGTGTCAGCTGCCGTCGCTGATCAGGGTGCCGCCATCGGCGACGAGATTGTGGCCGGTGACGAACCCGGCAGCGGAGCTGGCAAGGAAGGCAACCGCGCCGGCAATCTCTGCCGGAGTGCCGGGGCGGCGCAGCGGCGTCATGGCCATGCGGCGGGCCATGAAATCAGCGTTGTCGAGCAAGGGCTGCGACAGCTCGGTGGCGACAAAGCCAGGCGATACGGCGTTGACGCGCACACCGCGCGGCCCCCATTCCACCGCCAGGTTGCGCGCCAGCTGCGCCACCCCGGCTTTGGCCAAGGCATAGGCATTGATCCGCCCATTGCCGCGCAAGCCGGCAAGGCTGGCGACCAGCACCGCTGCACCAGCGCCGCCCGGCGCTGCGGCAATATGCGGCAGCGCCAGGTTGCACAACACGACCTGGCTGCGCAGGTTGATCGCCATGACCTGGGCGTAATTATCCATGGCCAAATCGGCAAAGGTGCCGGGGCGGCCAGTGATCCCGGCATTGCACACCAGAATGTCGAGCCGACCGCATCGGGCCAGCGCGAAATCGACCAGCGCCGCCTGCGCGGCATCGTCGGTAACATCGCAAGCCATGCCGGGCATGCCAAGATCGGCAGCAACGCGGGCCGTGTCGGCCGCGCTTTCGCTGGAGATGACGACCTGCGCCCCTAGCGCGATCAGCGCCTGGGCAATCGCCAGGCCGATGCCCCGGGTAGAGCCGGTGACGATCGCGCATTTGCCCGACAGATCGAACATGGCCTCAGTCCGGCTTGTCTTCGGGCAGCGGCTGGCCGTTGTGGAGATAGGCCGGGGCCTCGATCAGGATGAAGGCAATACGGCAGGGCTTGTCGGTGGTGTTGCGCCACAGGTGATTGGTGCCGCGCTGGACGATGATGCCGCCCTGGCCGATCGTGCGCTTCGCGCCGTCGTCCAGTTCCAGCTCGATCTCACCCTCCAGCACGATGCCATAGTCGATCGAGTTGGTGCGGTGCATCGGGCTTTCCTTGCCCGGCAGCATGTCGACGATGCGGATGACCGAGCCGCCGTTGAGCGTGAGGCCCGCCGGACGATGGCGCCCATCGGTTTCGTCATTGTTGTCGGCCGGCACCGTCGCCGTGGTCCACACCAGCAGGAACGCCCCATCGCCCGAAGGGATCAGCTTGGTGGGCGACACGTCCTCTGACTTGAACACCGCCCGGCCGTTGGCATCATGGCCGGTAACAACGCGCTGCACAGGGGGAAGACCGGAATCGGAGATTGGCGAATTCATGGGCATGTTCCGTAGTTAATCAGATGAAACGGACGGGTTCAACCAGCAGGTGGCGCGTTGCCGCAGGAGCCAGCACCGGCTCCGCCAGATCGGCAAGAACGCCGGCAATCACGGTGGGATCGGCCCCGGCGGCAAGGCCGATTTCATCGAACTGGGTGAACGGAAAATCGCCTTCGACGACGCGGGCGAGATTGGTGACCACGCCGTGGACGTCGTCCCGCGCGGCGATCGCTGCCAGGGCCAAGGCCCACCGCTCGATATCCACGCCGCGCGCCGCACGAAATACCAGAAGCTTGGCCAGCGCATCATCAGCGCCGGGCGCCACGACGCGTTCGGCAGCGAAAAGCGCGATCGAGCCATCCCGTTCGCGGAAGTTGTCTTCATCGGGCCCAACGCGCAGGCGATAGGCTTCGCTTGCCTTGGACGCGGCCATGGCGGCGGGTTCGGCAAAGCGGATCACGGTGACCGCATCGCGATCGTCGAGCAGCGGCAGGCCCGCAAGGTCTTGCGCATAGTGGTGGACATAGCCGGTGAAACCGCCCGACACCGCGGGCTCTGCCACCACCATCGGGCCATGCACGGTTTCGAGATGACGACGCAACCCCCCGCGGCCAAGCCCCAGCCGCGTGCGCGGCAGGATGACCAGCTTGACCGGGCCGACGGGAGCGGCGTCAGCCACGGACCACGGTCTGGTTAAGCACGCCGAATGGCGCGCGGCCGGCTGCATCGACTGCTTCCATGCGCACGCTGTCGCCAAAGCGCATGAATGCCGTCTTGGCTTCGCCCAGATCGAGCATTTCGATGCCGCGCCGCTCGGCAATGCAGGAAGAACCGATCTCGCGGAAGTTGGGGTTGGACACGGTGCCCGAGCCGATGATCGTGCCCGCCACCAGATCGCGCGTGCGCGCCGCATGGGCGACGAGTTCGTGGAAGCCGTGGCCCATCGGCTCGCCATTGGCCGCGCCAAACCGTTGGCCGTTCCAGTCCACGCGAAGATCGAGGCAGACGCGCCCGTCGCGCCAGGCATCGCCCAGTTCATCGGGCGTGACGGCATAAGGCGCCATGCCGCACGGGGGCTTGGCCTGGACCCAGCCGAACCCGGTCTTCATTTCTGGCCCGGCGAGCGTGCGCAGCGACCAATCGTTGACCTGCACGACAAGCCGGATGTGGTTCATCGCCTCTGCAGCAGATGTGCCCATCGGCACGGCATCGACGATTACGCCGAATTCGCCCTCGAAATCGATGCCGAGCGCCTCGTCGGGGAACTTCACCTCGCTGATCGGGGCGTAGAAGCGATCCGACGTGCCCTGGTACATCAGCGGCGCGCCGGTCTTGATCGGCGTAATGCCGAGCACGGCATCCATCAGATCGCCATGAGACTGGAAGGCCGAGCCATCGAGCCATTGCCAGGCGCGCGGCAGGGGCGCGAGCACCTGCGCCGGATCTAGCGGCTCAGAAAACGTGGTGATCGCCGCGAGTTGCGGCGCAACATCGGTCCATTGCTCCAGTGCGGCCTGCAAGGTGCCCACCGGCGCGGGCGCGTGGGACCGGCCATCTGGCGATACGACCACGAGCCGTCCATCCGGCGTTCCATCCTGCAAGGTGGCAAGGCGCATCGATCGTGTCTCTCCAAGTTCTCGTTTCGCAACGACTATGCGGGAGGCGGGCCACGCACAACGGCATCTCATCGATAGCTTCGCATCGAAACTATGCGATGGTTCGGCCCCAAGGCGGCTGGCAGGGCACTGCAAAGACAAGCCGACATGGAGAGTTTGGTGGCGATTTACCTCAAGCGCGGTGCGACGGCGGAAGCCAAGGCGGACGCGGACCGCAAGGTGCGCGATACGGTGGAAGCGGCGCTCGCCGCGATCGAAGCCCGTGGCGACGCGGCCGTGCGCGAGATGAGCATTCGCTTCGACGGATGGGACCGCGATGATTACCGCCTGAGCCAGGCCGAAATCGACGCCGCGGTGGACAGCCTGACCGCGCAGGAGCGCAAGGATATCGAGTTTGCGCAGACCCAGGTGCGCAACTTTGCCCAGGTACAGCGCGAGTCCATGAAGGACGTGGAAGTGGAAACCATGCCCGGCGTGGTGCTGGGCCACAAGAACGTGCCGATCAACGCCGCCGGCTGCTATGTTCCGGGCGGCAAGTATCCGCTGCTCGCCTCGGCGCACATGTCGGTGATCACCGCCAAGGTGGCCGGCGTGAAGCGCGTTGTCACCTGCGCCCCGCCTTTCCAGGGCAAGGCAGCGCGGCATATCGTGGCAGCACAGGCACTGGCCGGGGCCGACGCGATCTATGCGCTGGGCGGCATCCAGGCGATCGGCGCCATGGCCATCGGCACGCAGAGCATCGACCCGGTCGATATCCTGGTTGGCCCCGGCAATGCATTTGTCGCGGAAGCCAAGCGCCAGCTGTTCGGCCGCGTCGGCATCGATCTCTTTGCCGGGCCGACCGAGACGCTGATCATCGCCGACGAAGTGGGCTGCGATGCCGAACTGGCCGCCACCGATATCCTGGGCCAGGTCGAACACGGGCCCGACAGCCCCGGCGTGCTGCTGACCAATTCAGAGAAGCTGGCGCGCGAGACGATGGCCGAGATCGAGCGGCTGCTGCAGATCCTGCCCACCGCCGACCACGCACGCAAGGCGTGGGAAACCTACGGCGAAGTGATCGTGGCGGAAAGTTACGAGGAGATGGTGCGCATCGCCGACGACATCGCCAGCGAACATGTGCAGGTGATGACCGCCGATCCCGATTACTTCCTGAACAACATGACCAACTATGGCGCGCTGTTCCTGGGCCCGCGCACCAACGTTTCGTTCGGTGACAAGGTGATCGGCACCAACCACACCCTGCCGACGCGCAAGGCCGCGCGCTATACCGGCGGCCTGTGGGTGGGCAAGTTCCTCAAGACCTGCACCTACCAAAAGGTGCTGACCGACGAGGCATCGGCACTGGTGGGCGAATATTGCAGCCGGCTGTGCGCACTGGAAGGCTTTGCCGGCCATGGCGAGCAGGCCAACGTGCGGGTGCGCCGTTATGGCGGGCGAAACGTGCCCTATGCCGGGCAAGCCGCCCCCAGCGAGCTGACGCGGGCATGACGGAGCGGCCGGTGTTGCCGACCACGCCATCGTTCCGGCTGGACGGGCGGCGCGCGCTGGTTACCGGTGCGGGCCGCGGGATCGGCCTGGCGATGGCCGCCGCGCTTGCCGATGCAGGCGCGGCGGTCACGCTGGCGGCACGCAGCGCCGACGAGATCGCGGCAGCCGCAGCGGCCATCCGCGATGCCGGTGGGGCTGCCGAGGCCGTGGTCCTCGACGTGGCCGACCATGCAGCGGTTGCGGCATTCTTCGCCGGCCGCCCGGCCTTTCACGTGCTGGTCAACAACGCCGGAACCAATCGCCCCATGCCGATGTGGCAAGTGGGCGAAGCCGATTACGATGCGGTGATGGATCTCAACGTGAAGGCGGCGTTCTTCGTGGCGCAGGCCTGCGTACAGGCGATGATCGCCCAGGGCGTGCGCGGCAGCCTGATCCACATCGGCAGCCAGATGGGCCATGTCGGTGGGCCCAACCGCAGCCTCTACTGCGCGAGCAAGTGGGCGCTGGAAGGCATGAACAAGGCCTTTGCGCTGGACCTTGCCCCCCACGGCATCCGCAGCAACACCATCGCCCCCACGTTCATCGAAACCCCGATGACGCGCCCGTTCTTTGCCGACGAAAGCTTCAGGGCGAGCGTGCTGGGCAAGATCAAGCTGGGGCGGCTGGGCACGGTGGAAGACCTGATGGGTGCGGTGCTGTTCCTGGCGGGCGACGCCAGCGCGCTGATGACCGGGACCAGCCTCGTGGTCGACGGCGGCTGGACCGCAGACTGATTTTTCACAAGGAATTTGCACATGTTCGAGCCGTTTCCCGGAAACTACATCTGGAACCTGGGGATCAACCTGGCGCTGATCGCCGGGGGCAACCATGGCGAACTGGACGAGGTATGCCGCCCGGTGCGCGAGGCCGCCAAGGCCGGCGCCGATGCCGGATCGGCACAACTGTTCGACAGCTGGATCGCGGTGGCAGACCAGGTGACGCGCAATGCGCAAGCCGACGAAGCGGAAGGCTTCCTGCTGTCCGCCGGAACCAAGTATCTGCGGGCATCGGGCTATTACCTGGGGGCAGAGCGACTGCAGAGCCGTGACTACGCCCCGCGCTGGGCGGCCTATGACAAGGGCCTCGAACTCTATCTAAAGGGTACCCGGCTGCGCGGGCAGCATGTCGAAAAGGTCGAGATTCCCTACGAGGGATCAAGCTATACCGCGCTGTTCTACCACGATGGCTCGGGCACGCCGCGGCCCACGCTGGTGTCGGTCAACGGGCTCGATTCGATGAAGGAACAGGTGGCCATGGCCGGCCACGCCGCAGTGAACCTGGAGCGCGGGATGAACACCCTGTTCGTCGACCAGCCCGGCACCGGCGAGGCGATCCGCAAGCGGGGCCTGCCGGCGGTCTATGACGCGGAGCGCTGGGGCAGCCCGGCGCTGGACTATCTGCTGACACGCAGCGACGTGATCCACGATCGCATCGGCATTTTCGGGCTCTCGTTCGGCGGCTATCACGCCCCGCGCATAGCCGCCAATGATCCGCGCTATGCCCTGTGCGCGGTCATGGGGGCAAACCACGTGTGGGGCCAGCGCCAGCGCGAGCGCGTGGCCAACGAGGGCGAGAACCCGGTGCCGCACTACTGGGACCACGTCATGTGGGTGTTCGGGATCGACGACCGGGATGCCTTCCTGAACTATGCCGACAGCATCACCCTTGACGGGCAGGTGGAAAAGATCCGGGTGCCATTCCTCGTCACCCATGGCGAAAACGACCGCCAGATTCCCGCCTTCAACGCCCAGCGCAGCTATGACCAGGCGGTCAACAGCCCGAAGCGCACGCTGCGGGTGTTCACCAAGGCTGACTTCGAGGTGGAGCACTGCGGCGCGGACAATGGCACGGGGATGCGCGACTACATCGCCGATTGGTGCGCACAGACGTTTGCGGAGATGGGATGATGGCAGCCAAAGCAGCAGCGCACTGATGGCCGACTTCGCCTTTCACCACGCCGGGGTCTCGGTGCCCGATCTGGATGCCGCGATCGACTGGTATCACCGGGTGCTGGGCTTCACCCTCGAAAAGCGCTTCTACATCGAAGCCGCGCGCAGCCACACCGCGATGGTGCGCAAAGGCCCGCTGCGCTTTGAAATCTTCGAGGTGGAAGGCGCGGCCCCCCTGCCCGAAGACCGGCGCCACCCGCCGCGCGATGTGAAGACCCACGGCAACAAGCATGCGGCGTTTCAGGTGCCAGACCTCGACGCGTTCCTGGCGGAGATGGAGCAAAAAGGCGCCGACATCGCCTTTGTCGTGCGCGAAAGCTTTGGCAAAGGATGTTTCATCCGCGATTGCGCCGGCAACCTGATCGAGTTCGTGGAAGAGCCCGAAGCCTGACGGACGTACCGCAGGCCCGCGCTGGGAAAGCAAACATCGCCAAGCGCAGGCTGCGGGGCAAGGAATATCGGCAATTTTACGCAAGCGGCCACGTGAGTTACCACTGTTAATCAGTGATTGAATCGGGTTGACCCTCACTCCATGCGACCCTACTGATCGCCGCTCGATAACGGGCTGCGACCGGCGGCGAATGGAGAGATGACGTGGCAGGCTTCCGCTTCAGCGTATCGCGCTATGGTATCGTACCTCTCCCTGCTGCGCGCCGCGCCGCCATGAAATGGCGTGCGCGTGGCGTGGCGGCCACCTCGGCTTTGCTGGCGGTGACGGCACTCCTGCCTGCTGGCCCCGCTGTTGCGCAGTCCGGGATTTCCACCGAAGCCGTGGCGACCCCCGCCCAACCCGACACCGTGCTGCTGCCCACGGCGGAACGCGTCGACCGCGAGGTCTGGCACAAGAGCGACGGCGGCAGGCTGGCGGTGCGCAATGTCAACCGGGCAACGCTGACCCTGTTTCGCCCGGCAGAGCCGCGCACGCGCGCGGCCGTCATCATTGCCCCGGGCGGCGCGTTCCTCGGCCTCGAAATGGACAAGGAGGGCTGGCTGATCGCCCGCTGGTTCGCCAGCCACGGGGTCACGGCGCTTGTTCTCAAGTACCGGACATTGCCGACGCCGCCAGACCAGAAAGTGTTTGTCGCCGAACTCGACAAGATGATTGCAGGGCAGCCCAGTGTTCTCGCACCGCCTGCCGATACGCCACCAGCAGCGCTGGCCGATGGCCTGGCCGCACTGCGCTATGTGCGCGGGCATGCGGCCGAACTTGGCATCGACGCAAAGCGCGTCGGTTTCATGGGCTTTTCAGCCGGCGGCTTCCTCACCCGCAGCGTGATCGAGCACGGCGGCGCCGACAAGCCCGATTTCGCCGCGCCGATCTATCCCAACATGGGGCCGATGCAGGTCCCGGCCGATGCGCCACCGATGTTCGTGGCGATCGCCGCTGATGACTTTTTGCTCGCCCGGCAGCAGGGCCTGCCGTTGCTGGAAAGCTATCGTGCCGCGGGGCGATCGATCGAGTTCCACCTCTTCTCGAAAGGCGGCCATGGCTTTGCCGCCGCAGCGGCCGGATCGCCGGAAGAGGGCTGGCTGGACCTGATGCTCCGCTGGATGCGCACCCAAGGCCTGCTGGCCGAACGAGGAGACAAGTGATGCAAACCGATCGTCGCAGCCTGCTCGCTTCGGCCATGGCACTCGGCGCTGCCGCCGGCACGCCGGTGCTGGCCCGGGCGGCGCAGGGCGCACCGCTCAACCCGGCTTTCCCGTCCGGCTTCCTGTGGGGCGCCTCGACCGCCGCGCACCAGGTGGAAGGCAACAACCTCAATGCCGACCTGTGGGTGATCGAGAATCTGCCCAACACCATGTTCGCCGATCGTTCGGGCGACGCGGCCAACAGTCTGGAGCTGTGGCCGGTGGACCTCGACTTGGTGAAGGGCCTTGGCCTCAACACCTATCGCTTCAGCCTGGAATGGGCCCGGATCGAGCCTGACAAAGGGCATTTCTCCAATGCCATGCTCGATCACTACAAGGCGATGATCGCCGGGTGCCGCGCACGCGGGATCAAGCCGGTCGTCACCTTCAATCATTTCACCACCCCGCGCTGGTTCGCCGCGCAGGGCGGCTGGGGCAACCCGGAATCGGTCACGCTGTTTGCCCGCTTCTGTGATCGGGCAGTGCGCCATCTTGGCGCCGGCATCGAGCTGGCCTTGACCTTGAACGAGCCCAACCTGGCCGGCTTGCTGGGCGAATTGCTGCCCGCCCAGCTGGTTGCCGGCGACAAGGCCATGCAGGAGGCCGCCGCCCGCCAGTTGGGCGTGGCGCGGTATGCGCCCGGCGTGGCGATCTGGGTGGAAGAGCCGGCCACCTATCGCGCCCACATGATGGAAGCCCATCGCCGCGGCGTGGCCGCCATCAAGAGCGTGCGGCCCGACCTGCCGGTCGGCGTCAGCCTTGCCATCATCGACGACCAGGCGATCGGACGCCATTCGCTGCGCGATCGCATGCGCGAACGCTACTATGGCGAATGGCTGCGCCTGGCCGCCCAGACCTGCGACTTTGTCGGGGTGCAGAACTACGAACGCAAAGTCTGGAACGACCGTGGCGTGGTCCCCCCACCGGTCGACGCGCGCAAGAATTTCACCGGCGCCGAGGTCTGGGCGGGATCACTGGCCGGCGCGGTGCGCTATGCCTGGGAAGCAACCAAGCTGCCGGTCTATGTGACCGAGCACGGCGTCAACACCACCGACGATTCCCTGCGCCAATGGCTGATCCCCGCCGCGCTGGCCGAACTCAAGCGCGCGATCGACGATGGCGTCCCGGTCCGCGGCTACATGCACTGGTCGCTGCTCGACAATTTCGAATGGGGTTTCGGCTACGCCCACCGCTTCGGCTTGCACAGCGTCGACCCAGCCACTTTCGCTCGCACCGCCAAGCCGAGCGCTGCCGTGCTGGGCGCCATCGCCCAACGGAACAGCCTGTAATCGCCGATATCTGGGGGACGCTCTGGAGCGTGGTCCTGGTGGGCGGTGACGGGCTCGAACCGCCGACCCTCTCGGTGTAAACGAGATGCTCTACCAACTGAGCTAACCGCCCCCGTGCGGGGAGGCCGGCCTTTGCGGGATTTGGTGGGCAAGGTCAATGGGTTTCACGCGCGCTCGGTTATCCGGAAAGCCAGGCGCGCGGTGCCGTGGGCGGGGACGGTTACGCGCCACAGCGGCTGGCCGTTCTTGCGGGTGAGCGGGCGCGATGGGCTGATCAGGCGCTGACCTTGGCCAAGCGGGATGGCCAGTTCCACGATTACCGGCTGATTGCGGCCATTGGTGACGGTAGCGGTGTGATCGTGCCCACGCGCGTCATCGTGCTGACGACCATCGGCCTCGGCCAGGTACACGGCGGTGGCCTCGCCCAGTTCGATGTCGATCTCTTCGCCCACGGCCTTGTCGTCGATACGGCCCTCGCCCACCGGCAGCGTCGACGCGCCGTGCGGTTCGAGGACTACGACGTGGCCCGCCGGCAGGGCCAGGCCCAGCCCCGCCGCCTTGCGATTGTTCAGCCGTAGCGCCTGGCGCAGAGGCTGGTCTTCGTGTTCGTCCAGTTGCAGCGTGCCTTTGTAGAATGGCTGCACCTTGACGGCGCGGCGATCGGCAAAGGCCACCTGCTTTTGCGCGCGCGGGGCGATCATGGTCGGCAATGGCAGGCGATAGAGCTTGAGATCACCCAGTGCCTCTTGCTGCGCCATGACCGGGGCGCGGCGCTGGGCAGTGACGACGATATACTCCTTCGCTGCTACCGGGGCGGGGGCCATGAACTCCACCATCGGTGGAGGTGGCGGCGGAGGAGGTGGCGGCAGCGCCGTCTCGCATGTAAACGACAGCGATTGGTCATCGTCGAACCGGTTTTCCCAGCCGCGCGCCTGCTTTTCGGGCTTGCCGGCGACCACCGCTGCGGCGGCCCCGGCAAATGCCGTATCGTCGCTGCTCGCCAGCGTGATCCAGGCGGCCAGATCAAGGTGGCGCCCGTCGCGCGCCATGGTCAGGACATAATCCGCCCGCCAATCGAATCCCCAGGCGAGATAGCTGAGCGTGACCCGGCCATGCATTGCGGCAGGCGCCCTGGTCTGCACCGACAGCGTGGGCTTGGCCACCAGCCCGGCGGGCAGATCGGCATAGCTGATATATTCATCGGGCCAGGCGCAGCGCGCGCTGCGGAAACCATCGCGCGTCTGGATCACGGCAGCGCCATCAGGGCCGGAGCGGATCACAGCCTGCTCTTCCACCACCGCGCCACTGCGCGGATCGGTATGGCGCAGGGTCACCGGGCGGCCGAAGCTGCGGGCATAGAGATTGCGGGCGCCGATCAGATCAGCATCGAGGTTCTGTTCGGCCACCCCCGCCGGCAAGCCACGGACCAGCGCGGTTTCCGCCAGCATGCCTGCCGCCACGCCCTCAAAGCGCACCGTGGCCGGCCCGGCGGGCAGGTCCACATCGCGGGTTTCGGTGACGAGGGCATAGCCGCGCAGCCAGCCGCGATCGAATGCAGCGTCCGGGCTGCGCCCCGGTTCGCGATAGATGGTGACGGCCACGCTAGCCGGCGCCGCGGACGTCACGGCCTGCTGCGCCAAGGCCAGGCCGGGCCACAGGGCCATGGCCGCGATCAGAGTGCGCATGATCGCGCCGCTCAATAGCGGGTGTCGATCGCGGCGGTCAGCGTTACCGCGCCGCGCGCCGGCACGGTGACGTGCCAGACCCGGCTATCAAGCGAAAGCTGGCGGCCAGGCAGGCTCTCGGCCGATACGCGCGTATCGTGCCAGCCCTCGTCCAGGCCGTCCTGGATCACGTCGACCTCAACCGGCACGGCGCGGGCGTTGGTAACCTTCCACGCCATCTGCGTGCGCCAATATGTGGGATGCTGCTCAATCGTGTAGGTGACCGGCGGGGCATCATTGCGTGTGATGCGCCATTGCGCGGTGCGTTCCCACTCGTCCGCCGTGATCCTTTCGCGCTTTTCGACAGTCGGCTGCACCTTTACATCAAAGGCAGTGCCGGTTTTCAGCGCCAAGTCCGATCCCATTGGCGTGTGCGGCAGCGGGCTTTCGCCCACGAACTGCGGATTGCCGCGCGCATCGCGCATATAGACGCGCATCGTGCCAGCCGGCAGGGCATCGCCGAGGCCGCCATCCTTGGCCGACGTAAAGGCGAGCACGGTATCGACGCTTTCGCCCTCTTCCGCGCTGTGCTGCCAGCCGTTGCAATATTGATAGACCTTGCGCGCCGGCACCCCGGCCACATTGAGGAAACTCACCTGCTTGGTCTGGGCATTGGCGACGGTGGTGCGCCCGGCCAGCGGATAGACATGGAAATCGCCCAGCGTCTCGCGCCCGTCGGCCCCGCCGGTGCCCGTGCGATTGCCGATGGGGCGGCGCGGTGGGCGGACATAGCGATTGCCATGGTCAGCCGCGTTGCCGCCCGGCTGCCCCGCCACCAGCATGACGCGGGCGTTGGGAAAGCCCGTGCCGGTCGTGTTGTTGAGCGTGATCCAGCCTTGGACATCGAGCTTGCCCGCAGTTTCATCGAACAGCGCCACATAATCGGCCTTCCAGCCGAACCCGCCCGACAGATAGCGCAAGCCCACCGCGCGCGTGCCGGCGCTGGCGGCATCGAGCGTGACTGACAGCGTCGGCCGGGCGCGCAGGCCAGCAGGCAGGCCCGGGTAGACCACGCGGCCGGGCATATCGCGCAGGATCTCGATCCGGTTGCCGACCTGGACCACGGCGCCATCGTTGTTGGCCAGCACATGCGCGCGCGTGACCACTTCCTGGCCATCGGGCGCGTTGCGCACCACGCTCACATCCTGGCCGACCGACTTGTCGAGCAGCTTATCGGGCGTCAGCAGGTCATAATCGAAATTCTGTTCCACCACGGCAGCGCCGGGCGCCGAAAGGGTGACGGTCTCGGGCCGGATCTGGGCAGACACATCGGGAAATTCCTGGCGGCTGATGCCCTTGGGCAGATCGATGCGCCGCACGTCTTCGACCAGGGCCATGTCGGCATAGATCGTGAGCGCCACATCACCCTGCGCGCTTGCGGCCTCCACCCCATTGGCGTCAGCCATCGCTGGCGCGGCGCCGAGCGCTGACGCCAGAGCCACGCCCAGCGTCGAAACCGTCAACCGTGGCCGCATCGCATTCTCTCCCGCATGGTCCGTGATGGCACGATAACCGATTGTTTCGCTTATACCATCGCCGATCGCACCAGCGCGGCGCAAAACGACGGCCATGCCTCTGCCGCCGCGCTTGAGCCAAAAGGCATGCGCGCCTAAAACCCCGGCATGGCCGATGCAGCGCATATCAAGATCAAGCTACAGCTCTATTGCGGCGAGGCGATCGCCATGGGGCCGGGCAAGGCCGACCTGCTCGATGCCATCGCGCGCGAAGGCTCGATCTCGGCCGGCGGGCGCGCCATGGGGATGAGCTATCGCCGCGCCTGGCAACTGGTGGATGTGATGAACCGCTGCTGGCACGGGCCGCTGGTGGAAACCTTTCCCGGCAGCGCCCATGGTGGCGGGGCCAAGGTAAGCGATCTGGGGCAGCGCGTGCTGGCGCATTATCGCGCGCTTCAGGCGCGGCTGGCCGGCGATGCCACCTGCGCCGATGCGCAGGCGCTTGCCGGCCTACTGCGGGCCGAGCCGCTGGAACGGCAGGACGAGCGCGCGGGTTAAGGAGGTAAACGCCCCCTCCGACGGCCTGCGGCCGCCACCTCCCCCACGGTGTGGGGGAGGATCTTTTGGGTTCAGCCTTCGCGGCGGCGCGGCGGGCCCTTGCGGTGCGTGCGGGGGCCATCGTTGCGCGGGCCATCACCGCGCGGCGGGAAGCCTTCGCGCGGGCGGTTGGGGCCATTGCCCTGGCGGCGGTTGGTGCGGGCCATTTCGCGCGGCGGTTCGCTCGGTTCGATGCGGATGCCGGTTTCATCCTCGGCGCCTTCGCGCGCGGTGCGCTGCAACGCGGCGCGGAAACGATCTTCCATCGCCTTGGGCACCTGGAAGTAGGTTTCGCTCGGGCCGATGCGGATCGCACCGATCTCGTTGCGGGTGATGTGGCCACGGCGGCACAACAGCGGCAGCAGCCAGCGCGGATCGGCGTTCTGGCGGCGGCCGATATCCATGCGGAACCACGACACGTCGTCAAAGCCCGTGCGGTGCGTGGCCTTGCGGCCTTCCTCGGTCGACAGGTCGATGAGGTCTTCGGGCTGCGGCATGGCCGAGCGATAGCTACGCACCAGCGCCAGCGCGATATCGCGCACTTCCATGCGTTCCATCAGCGTGTCGGCCAGGGCCACGTCATCTTCGAGCACGTCTTCGGCGTCGACCGGGGCCAGCAGCTTTTCGAGCAGGCGCTCGCGGTCACGCTCGCGAATCTGGGCAGCGCCGGGGGCCGGCATCCATTCCGCCTCGATCCGCGCGCGGCGCAGCATTTCTTCCAGGCGGCGGCGGCGCGGATAGGGCACCACCAACACGGCCGTGCCCTTGCGACCGGCGCGGCCGGTGCGGCCCGAACGGTGCTGCAGGGTTTCCGCGTCACGCGGCACTTCCACGTGGACCACGAGGCTGAGCGAGGGAATGTCGATCCCGCGTGCGGCCACGTCGGTGGCCACGCAGATGCGGGCGCGCCCGTCACGCAAGGCCTGGATCGCCTGGTTGCGCTCGTTCTGGCTGTGCTCGCCCGACAGCGCCACGGCGGCGAAGCCGCGCTCGACCAGCGTGGCATGCAGGCGGCGCACGTTGTCACGCGTGGCGCAGAACAGCATGGCCGTTTCCGCCTCGTGGAAGCGCAGCAGGTTGATCACCGCGTTCTCGATGTCGTTGGGCGAGACGGCGACAGCCTGGTAGCTGATGTCGCCATGGCCCTGGCGATCGTCGATCGTGGAGATGCGCAGCGCGTCGCGCTGATACTGCTTGGCCAGCACCGCGATCGGACGCGGCATGGTGGCCGAGAACAGCAGCGTGCGGCGCTGAGCCGGGGTGGCGTCGAGCAGTTCTTCCAGGTCTTCGCGGAAGCCCATGTCGAGCATTTCGTCGGCTTCATCGAGGACGACGAAGCGCAGGGCCGAAAGATCGAGCGCGCCGCGTTCGAGATGGTCGCGCAGGCGGCCGGGCGTGCCGACCACGATGTGCGCACCATGGTTGAGCTGGCGGCGTTCCTTTGACGGGTCCATCCCGCCAACACAGGTCGCGATGCGCAGGCCGGCCTTTTCATAAAGCCAGGCGAGTTCGCGGCTGACCTGAAGGGCCAGTTCACGCGTGGGGGCAATGGCCAGGGCCAGCGGCGCGCCGGCCGGCGGCACGCCATCGCCAAGGAGATCGGAAGCCATGGCCACGCCAAAGGCAACGGTCTTGCCAGAGCCGGTCTGGGCAGAAACCAGAAGGTCGCGGCCGGCCGCTTCCGCTTCGAGCACGGCGGCCTGGACCGGAGTCGGTTCGGCATAGCCACGGGCGGCAAGGGATTCGGCAACGGCAGCAGGGAGAGATGAAAAGGGCATGAAACTCAACGGGTCTGGGCCGGGCCGCAACGTGGGCAGGGACCGGCTGGGGATATTACACGGGTGTTTATAAGGCCAGACGACAGTGCCACGGCCTCACCACGCGAAGCCCGATATACCATCTCTCGGCCCCCGCCCCCTAGCGGGTTGTTCCTTTCGCCGCCATGACCAAATGCGAAAAATCGCCCTGATCGCGGCAATTCTTCGAAAAACTGCCTATTTCGGCACAATGGTCAGCGGTGGCAGCGGGTGCCAACCCCACGGATTGGGGGAAAACCCGGTCACGCGGCTGCGCACCAGCGACCAGCGCAACGGCCGCGCGATCGGGATGAAGCTGTTGGCCGCCGTGACGGCGGTTTCGGCCTGCGCCAGCAGGGCCATGCGCGCCTGCGGATCGCGCTCTGCCCGGGCCTGCGCGGCCAGGGCATCGCCTTGCGGGCTGCACCCCGCCGGGCTGACCGGACAGGCCACCTGATTGAGGAACCAGGCAGCGCGGGTATAGCGCGCCACGCTGTCGACCAGACGCAGATCGGCCGAGGCGCTGGCGTCAACCCGTTCCAGTGTCACGCCAATCGTGGCAAAATCGGCCGCCAGGTGCGCCAGGGCCAGCCGCGTGCCCGGACCATCGGGCGCGGCCACGCGCAGGCGCGGCGCGCCCTGCCCGGTTGCCAGCCAGGCCATGACCCGTTGGCGCGCCAGCGCGCGGCGCTGGTCGAGCGTGGTGCCGACCCAGCGCTCACCCACGCTGCCATCGCTATCGGGCACTTCGGGAGAGACCAGCCGCGTCGTGCCGCTCCACCCGCCGATGGCAAAGGCGCCGACCAGGCCATCGCGGTCGATCGCCAGGGCCAATGCCTCGCGCCGCAGCGGATCGGCCAGGAAGCCCTGCGCGCGCACCACCTGGAGGCCGAACAGCCCCATGACCGGATCGAGTTGCACGTTCCCGCGCGAGAGCATGGTGGTGCCGGCCAGTGGTAGCGAATCGATCGTGCCGCCCAGCGCCACGTCGACCAGCCCATCGTTGAAGCGCTGGGCGGCCACGGACATGCTTTCCACTTCCACGCGCAACGGCCGCACGCTGCGTGAAAAGCCGTCCTGCGCCGGCAGCCCGCGGCGCTCGGGCGGGATGGGAGACAGGCGCGCGACCAGGCCTTCGCGGCGCAGGCCGAGTGGGCCAGATCCGATCCGCGCCCGCGGCAGCCCCAGTTCGGGCTGGGCGAGCAGGGTCAGGAGATCAGGCAGCGGGGCGGAAAGATCCACTTCCACCACCCGATCGGTCATCACCCGGATTTCATCGATCGGGGCAAGATCGAGCCCCAGCGCGGTGCCGGCCAGCGCCTTTTGCGCGCGGCGCAGCGCGGCGGCAACGCTGGGCGCATCGATCGCGGTGCCATCGGGCCAGGTGCCATCGCGCAGGCGAAAGATATAGCTCAACCCGTCATCGGTCACGATCCAGCGTTCGGCAATGGCGGGCACCACGCGGCCTTGCGCATCAAAGCCCACCAGCCCTTCGACCGTGGCGGCACGCAAGACCTGCGCGGCCGGCGTGGGACGCAGCGCGGCGGTTTGAAAGGCGCTGTCGTCACCCGCCAGGGCCACCGGCAGGGCGCCGCGCCGATCGCCCCCGCAACTGGCCAGCATAAGGGCGACACCGGGCAAAAGCACCGCCGCAGCGCGGCGCAGATGGCAAGACGGGGGAGCCATGTCCCTTGCCTAGCAGATCAGCCGTGGCAGGCCAGCAAAGATGCCGGCGCCGGCGATTTCAGTATTTCAGCAGCAGCGGCAAGCCGAACGCGTCACAGCTTGCGCAGGCGCTTGCCCTCTGGCTGGGCGAGCGGCGGCCGGACATAGCGCGGCGCGTAATCGTCAGACGGCTGCGTGGCCACTGGCTCGCGTGCCAGCTTGGGATCGATCTGCTCGACAAAGGCGATGCCGAAGCGGGTATCCTGCACCCAGGCCACCACACCTTCGACCCAGCCGATATGGCGCAGGTTGGCCTCAAGCCGCATGCCGCGCACCACGCGCAGCGCGCCTTCGGCCATCATCCCGCCGGCCGAAAGATTGCGCACGCGCACGCGATGCTCACCGTCCTGGCCGTCTAGGCGCAGGTCGGCCATCAGGAAAAGGCTGTCACGCCCCAATTGCCGATGGTCGATATCAGTCACCGTCAGGTTCCGTTTCCAGCGTGGTGGGCCAAGCGGCATGGGCCCGGCGCTATGTGGCTGCCAGCGAGCAGCTTGCGCCCGCACCTGCCACCTTTCGCACCGATCCATGTGCAAAGGGATAAACGAAAACGGCAAAGAAATCTTTAAATTTCCCGCTCGCAGCGGCAAAAAGCCCCGTGCCATCGGGGGACAGCGGCCTTGGTGGTATTTACCGCAATGCCGATGGTACGCCTGTGCGGCCATCATGGGCTGGGCAGGACCACCTTGGCCCTGCCGGCGCCATCACATATCGCGCGAGATCTTTTCGCGACGCTCGTGCGCCTGCTGCGCTTCCACCGTCATCGTCGCGATCGGGCGGGCAATCAGACGCCCCAGGCCGATCGGCTCACCCGTCACTTCGCAGAAACCGTATTCGCCCTCGTCGATGCGGCGCATGGCCGAATCGATCTTGGCAATCAGCTTGCGCTGGCGATCGCGGGTGCGCAGTTCGATGCCCCAGTCGGTTTCGCTTGATGCGCGATCGTTGAGATCGGGTTCACGCAGCGGACCATCCTGCAAGGCCGACAGGGTGCCGGCCGAGGCCGACAGGATCGACTTCTTCCACTCGAGCAAAAGGCGCCTAAAATAGTCGAGCTGCTGCTCGCTCATATAGGGTTCGTCGTCATTCGGAACGTAATCACCCGGCATGGCCCGGCGGGCCTTTGCCAACACGTCAATTTCGTCACCCAGAACCCCAGCCATCCGGCCCTCCGTGTTGCGCCTTCCGACCACCAGGGCCAAAACGCGCCGCGATCGGCGCGACCAGCCCCCGGCTTGCCGCGCCTATAGGCAGGCAGGAAAGGGCGCACAAGCACTTCCTCAACGCTATGTCACATTGCAGCTGAACCTTTGTGAAACAGCGGCATCGTACATTTCGCGGATAAAGCGGCGCACGCGCGGGCACGGCCGCGATCATGCTTAACGGTTTGTTGACCTTAATTGGCGAGCCTTGCCCTGCCACCCGATGGGGAAAGGCAGATTCGCACAGGGGGAACCAAGGACCATGCCGCACGCGCCATCACCGATCACGCTGGTGCCATCCGCACCACTTCATGCCGGCCATGCCGCAGCAGACCGCGCCGACAGCCTGATCGCCGCCTGCCTCGCCGCTGCGGCACAAGGGGACAGCCACGCCTTTTTCGATCTGGGCGTGGCCTTTTCCACCGGCAGCTATGGCGCGGATTGCGATCTGGTCGAAGCGCACAAGTGGTTCAACCTCGCGGCCGTGGCCGGCCATGACGATGCTACCCGCGCCCGCGCCGATGTGGCCGAGGAAATGAGCGCGCGCGATATCGCCGAAGCCCAGCGCCGCGCCCGCGAATGGATGCGCGCCGCAACCCGCCACGCCGCCTAAATTTCAGGCTGCCTGATCGCGGCGCCTAGCCCTTGCGATAGGGCGTATGCCCGGCCAGTTCGAACTGGCCCTGCTCTATCCCGGCGCGCTCGCGCACCAGGAATTCGGCCACTGCGGCGCGAAATCCGCGATCGGCGATATAGTGCGCCGACCATGTCTGCACCGGTTCATAGCCGCGTGCCAGCTTGTGCTGTCCCTGCGCCCCAGCTTCCACCCGGCGCAGCCCCATGGCGATGGCGGCATCAATCGCCTGGTAATAGCACAGCTCGAAATGCAGGAACGGCTTTTCCACCACGGCGCCCCAATAGCGGCCGTAGAGCGTATCGCGCCCGATGAAATTGAGCGCGCCGGCGACCGGCTCGCCATCCTCCAGCGCCAGCACCAGCAAGACCTTGTCGGCCATGGTCTGCCCGATCAGGTCGAACGCGGCGCGGGTCAGATACGGCCGCCCCCACTTGCGCGCGCCGGTGTCCTGATAGAACACCCAGAACGCGTCCCAGTGGTCGGCCGTGATGGCAGCGCCGGTCAGCGTCACGATCTCCACCCCGGCCTGGGCAGCGGCGCGTTCCTTGCGCAGGTTCTTGCGCTTGGCCGAAGACAGCGCGCCAAGAAAATCGTCGAACGTGGCATAGCCGCGATTTTCCCAGTGGAATTGCAGGTCTGAGCGCAAGAGCCAGCCGGCTTCCTCGAACAGCGGCACCTGTTCGGGTGCAAGGAACGTGGCATGGGCCGATGACAGGCCGTTCTGGTCCACCAGCGCCTCGGCCGCGCGCAACAGGGGGAGCGCCAGATCGGGGCGGCCGGCACACAACAGGCGCGGGCCAGTCGCCGGCGTGAACGGCGCGGCGATCTGCAGCTTGGGATAATAGTCCCCGCCCGCGCGCTGCCAGGCATCGGCCCAGGCGTGATCGAACACATATTCGCCCTGGCTGTGCTGCTTCAGATAGGCTGGCAGCGCCGCCGCCGGGCGGCCATCGGCGTCGTCGATCAGCAGCGGCAGCGGCGTCCATCCGCTGCGCCCGCCGACCGAGCCGGATTCCTCAAGGAGGGAGAGGAATGCGTGTGACATGAAGGGATTGCCATCCCCGATCAGGCGATCCCAATCCGCCGCCGGGATATTGCCCACCGCTCCTTCGACGCGTGCGGTCAGCGTCATGGCGCCGCCCGCCTCACGCCGCTGGCGCCGCCAGCAGAACCGGGCCTTCGGCAATCGGCGCATCGGCATAGGTTGCCGCCCGGCTGGCATCATCGGGGGTGCGCACGGTCCAGGTCAGCACCGGAACGCCCCGGCGCCGGGCGAGGCGCACCACAGGATTGGCAATATCGGCAATGTCATAGGCCAGGAATTGGGGACGCGCGCGCCACAGCGCAAGATGCCTCTTGAGGCGGGCGAGCAAGGTGCGCCGCCCCGCCTCGGTCACTACCAGGCCATGCACCACGTGCGGGGAATAGCGGCGAAACCAGGCGGCAACGCGCGGATCGAAGCTCATTACCGCCACGGGCCCGCGATAGCCTTCAAGCAGGCGGCGCACCGCGAGGCACAGCGGCGCGATGCGCTGCGTGGGCGCGGATTTCACTTCGATCAGGAGGGGCACGCGGCCATCGATGCGGTCGAGCAACTGGCGCAGGCCAAGGATCGTTTCACCGCCCACCACCATGCCGGTTTCATCCAGCAGGGTCATGCCAGCAAGTTCTGCGGCGGTGTGGTCGGCCAGGTTGCCGGCCTGCCCGGTCAAGCGATCGAGCGCGCGGTCGTGGAATACCACGACCTGCCCATCGCGGCTGCGCTGCACGTCGCATTCGATGCCAAAGCCGCGCGCAATGGCGGCCTCGGCCGCGGCGAGCGAGTTTTCCGGCACACCCGGGCCATGCAGCCCGCGATGCGCATAGATGGCCTCGCGCAGCCAGCCGGCGCGGGCCGCTGCCCGCGCCGGCAGGAGAAAGCGATCAATGAGCGCGAACAGCAAAGATAGCATCGATTTCCACCGCAGCGCCCAACGGCAGAACCGGCACGCCCACGGCGCTGCGGGCATGGCGCCCAGCATCGCCGAACACCGCCTGCATCAGTTCCGAAGCGCCGTTGGCCACCTTGGGCTGATCTGTGAAATCACCGGTCGAATTGATGAAGGCGCCGAGCTTGACCACCTGCTCGATGCGGTCGAGCGAGCCCAGGGCAGCCTTGGCCTGAGCCAGCAGCATCAGCGCGCAGGCCTTGGCGGCAGCGGCGCCCTGCTCCAGGCTGACGTCTTCACCCAGGCGGCCGGTCACCAGCGCGCCGTCAATGAACGGCAACTGCCCCGAAACATGCAGCAGCCCGCCCGCCAGCACGGTGGGCACATAGGCCGCCACCGGCGCTGCGGCCTGCGGCAGTTCCAGGCCCAGTTCGGCCAGGCGGGCATCGATCGAAACAGTCATTCTCACTCACTCCAGCAAACGCGAAAAAATGGTCAGGCGGCCTCGTCCAGCCGGGCCATCAGCCAGGGCAGCGCATGGTCCCAGGTATCGATCCGCGCATGGGCGTGGCCAGCCTTGTGCGCACAATCGATATGCGGCGCGAGCAAGGGCTCTCCGCACAAGTGCAGGCGGATCACCTCGGGCGTCAATTGCGCGGCGGAATGGTGATGCTGGGGCAGATCGTCGATGAACACCGCGCGGGTGGGGTTGTATTCATCGAGAATGGCCTTGAGCGCCGGCCCTTTCGGCCCCTGGTTGGTAAAGACGCGGGCGTTGATGCCCACGCCTTCGAGTTGCGCGGTGCGGGCGTCGCGATAGCTGTGGCCCAGATTGGTCAGGATCACGAAGTCGGCGCGGTCGGCCAGCGCGCCTACAGCCTCCACCGCGCCGGCGATGGCCGGCTGCGTATGCATCTGCGTGTTGAAGAACAGGTCGAGCAGGCGCCAGATCTCGCGCGATTCCACCCCGCGCCCGTCATGGACATAGCGCATGGCCTTGCCGAAATCATTGCTTTCCATCACGAAATCGATGTCGTGGTTGGCTTTGAGCCAAGCCTGGAACGGCGCCACCATGTGCAGCAGCACTTCATCGCAATCGCTGATCACCAGCGGGCGGCTCATACCAGTTTCTCCCGTGCGGCGGCCAAGGCCTGAGGGCTTATATCGAGCGCGTCGGCCGCGGCAACAAGGTAAGGCTCGTAAGACAGCAGGAAATCGAGCACCCCGCCCAGCACCGCGTTCTGCCCGGCCGGATCGGCAAGCCCCGCGCGCAAGGTTTCGGGCGTCATCCCGCTCAGGGCCAGGAAGCGTTCGGCGCGCTGCCCATCGGCCAGCACCCAGCCGAGCGCGGCCAGCGCCAGATCCTGCGGATCGGGGACGGGGGACGAGGGTTCGCGGATGATTGTCAGAGCCTTTCGAGGTCAATAGAGCAGCGCAGGCGGCGGCCGTGCTGGACCGCGCAATAGAGGTGTTCCGTGGCAAAAAGAATTCTGGTTGTCGAGGACAACGACCTCAACCGCAAGCTGTTCTGCGATCTGCTGGTGGCCAATGGCTTTACCGTGGAGCCGGTAGCCGACGGGCGCGAGGCATTGGACCGCGCGCGCCAGTTCGTGCCGGGGCTGGTGATCATGGACATCCAGTTGCCCAACGTTTCGGGGCTGGAACTGATCGAGGCGCTCAAGGCCGATCCGGTGCTGCGCCAGATTCCGATCCTGGCCGTCACCGCCTATGCCGGCAAGGGCGACGAGGAACGCATTCGCGAGGCCGGCGCCGAGGGCTATCTGGCCAAGCCGGTGTCCATCAGCCCGTTCATGCAGGCGGTGATGAAACTGATTTAGATCGCGGCCTGTGCATCATCGTCACCCCGCTTTCCCACCGCCACCGCGCAGGAAATCGGCCTCATCGCCCGTTCAGGCTTGACAGGGCAGGCCACAGGCCGCTTTTCCGCCGCAATGTTCTGGCAGGGGCACCGCCCTGCCCCACGGAGTTAGAGAGACGATGGACCGCCCCGCCACTGCCGCTAAGATTGCCGAGCTGATCGAGCCCTTCAACAAGAAGGGCGTGGCCATCACCGATGCCACCACCTTTGCCGGCGACCTGGAGTGGGACAGCCTGACGGTGATGGATTTCGTCGCCGCGATCGAGGACGAGTTCGACATCATCATCAGCATGAACCAGCAGGCCGAGATCGAAACCTATGGCCAGCTGATCGACGCCGTGACCAAGCTGCAAGGGTAAGCGCCCCCATGACCGACCTGTTTTCCAAGTTCGACGGCCTGATCGAACAGCGCCGCGCGCTGCTGTCCACCGGCGTCACCGATCCGTTCAACCTGGTGATGGAAAAGGTGATCTCGCCCACCGTCGCGGTGTGCAACGGGCGCGAGACGATCCTGCTGGGCACGTACAACTACATGGGCATGACGTTCGACCCGGACGTGATCGCCGCTGGCAAGCAGGCGCTTGATGAATTCGGCTCGGGCACTACCGGCAGCCGCGTACTCAACGGCACCTATGCCGGGCACCGCGCCGTGGAAGACGCGCTCAAGGACTTCTATGGCATGGACCATGCCATGGTGTTCTCCACCGGCTACCAGGCGAACCTGGGCATCATCAGCACGATGGCCGGCAAGGGCGATTACATCGTCCTCGACATCGACAGCCACGCCTCGATCTGGGACGGCTGCAAGATGGGCGATGCCGAGGTCGTGCCGTTCAAGCACAACGATATCGAGGCGATGGAAAAGCGCCTCAAGCGCATTCCCGAAGGCGCGGGCAAGCTCGTCGTGCTCGAAGGCGTCTATTCGATGCTGGGCGATATCGCCCCGCTCAAGGAAATGATCGCCATTGCCAAGGCCCACGGCGCCATGGTGCTGGTGGACGAAGCGCACTCGATGGGCTTCATCGGCCCCAACGGGCGCGGCGTCGCCGAAGACCAGGGCGTGCTCGACCAGGTCGATTTCGTGATCGGCACGTTCTCCAAGTCGGTCGGCACGGTGGGCGGCTTCTGCGTTTCGAACCATCCCAAGTTCGAAATCCTGCGCCTGGTGTGCCGTCCTTACGTGTTCACCGCATCGCTGCCGCCCAGCGTGGTGCACACCGCCAGCACGTCGATCCGCAAGCTGATGCACGCCGCCGACAAGCGCGCGCACCTGTGGGAAAATTCCAAGACCCTGCACGCTGGCCTGACCCAGCGCGGCTTCAAGCTGGGCACGGCAACGCCGCAAAGCGCGATCATCTCGGTGATCATGCCCGATCTGGAGCGGGGCGCGATGATGTGGGAAGCGCTGCTGCACGAAGGGCTCTATGTGAACCTGGCGCGCCCGCCGGCAACGCCAGCGGGGATGACCTTGCTGCGCTGCTCGCTCTGCGCCGCGCACAGCGCCGAGCAGGTGCAGACGATCATCGGCATGTTCGAACGCGCCGGCAAGGCGGTGGGCATCATCTGATGCGCCGGGCAATTGCCGATCTGGCCGGGGCGGGCGCTGGCGCGCTGGCCCTGGCGCTGATGCTGTCGGCGTCGCCGGCACTGGCAGCGCAGGCCGGGCAGCCGGCCGTGCCCGCCCCGGCGCCCAGCGTGACCGTCGCCGTGGCGCCGATCGGCCCGACCGCGATGGTGACCGAGCCCTGCACGCCCAGCCGGGTCGGTGGCTATGACTGGGGCAACCTGTGCCGCTATCAGAAGGCCGATCGCCAGGTGCCGCAACCGCTGCGCGCGGTGTTCATCGGCGATTCGATCACCGAATGGTGGCTGACCACCGCCCCGGCGATGTTTGCCGGCGGCATCGTTGATCGGGGCATTGCCGGGCAGACCAGCCCGCAGATCCTGCTGCGGTTCTATCAAGACGTAGTACGCCTGCGCCCGCGCGTGGTGCACATCATGTGCGGCACCAACGACGTGGCCGGCAACACCGGGCCGACCAGCCCGGATGAATATGCTGCCAACGTGCTGGCGATGGTCGATCTGGCCAAGGCCAATGGCATTGCCGTGGTGCTGGGCAGCGTGCTGCCCGCCGGCGGTTTCAACTGGCGCAGCGAGATGAAGCCGGCCGCACAGATTGCCGCGCTCAATGCCTGGCTCAAAGACCTCGCCCGTGCCCGCGGCCTGGCCTATGCCGACTACTACAGCGCGATGGCCACGCCCGAAGGGGCGATGAAGCCCGGCTTGTCGAGCGATGGCGTCCATCCCAATGCCGCCGGCTATGCCGTGATGGAGCCGATCGCCCGCGCCGCCTTGGCCGAGGCAGAAAAGCCGCGCTGACACACCTACCGTTCCGGCAGACCTGCCTGGACGAAAATTGGACACTTGTCCTACCCCCGCCCTATCTGCTTAGATCACAGATAGGGCGGCACAGGGGGTGCCGCGCGATGTGCGAGGTGCCCGCATGCATTCCCTTCGCCTGATTTCGCTGCTGGCCGGTTCGGCCCTGGTGGCCAGTGCGGCGCACGCCGCGCCCGCGCCGGTGGCCGATACCGTGCTGCTGCACGGCCAGATCCACACTATCGACGCGCAGGGCAGCGTTGCCCAGGCGATCGCGATCAAGGATGGGCGCATCGTCTATCTGGGCAGCGACGCCGGGGCCAAGGCGATGGCCGGCCCGGCCACCCAGACCATCGACCTCAAGGGTGGCGTGGTCATGCCCGGCCTGATCGATGCACACATGCACCCGCTGGAAGGCGGCGCCGGCCTGCTTGCCTGCGACCTGCAGTACAAGCGACTGACCGTGCCGGAATTCCAGGCGGCGCTATCGGCCTGCGCTGCCAAGGATGGCAGCCAGGGCAACGATGGCAAGTGGCTGATCGCGGTGCACTGGTTCCAGCAGGAAATGCAGCCGCTGGGCGTGGACATGACCAAGGCCATGCTGGACGCGCTGCCGACGCAGCGACCCGTGGCGGTGTTTTCCTCGTTCGGGCATTCCGCCCTCGTCAACAGCAAGGCGCTGGCGCTGGCCGGTATCGATGCCAAGACACCCGATCCAGTGGGTGGCGCGATCCACCATGATGCCGCGGGCGCGCCCACCGGCCTCTTGGAAGACGCCGCGCAAGACCTGGTGCGCAAGCTGGTGCCCACGCCAACGCCGGCAGACGATGTGGTCGCCGCGCGCGCTGCCCTTGCCGCGATGGCAGCGCAGGGCGTGACCACGTTCCTCGATGCCGATGCGCCGCGCGAATCGATCCATGCCTTTTCCGTACTGTCCAAGGCCGGGGAATTGACCGCGCGCGGCCATTTCGCGCCTCACATCGCGCCCGAGGAAGGCCCGTCTCCCGAGCCGGCGCTGGCCCGCATCGTCGAATGGCGGCGCACCTATGACCAGGGCGCGGCGCAAGTGCAGCCCACGATCATGGTCCGCACGATCAAGCTCTACATGGATGGGGTGATCACCGCCCCGGCCTTTACCGGGGTGATGCTGCAACCCTATCTGGAAAACCACGGCACGCCGGAAAAGCCCGATTGGCAGCCCGGCACCAACAAGGGTCCGGCGCCCTATTTCCCGCCCGCCGTGCTGGCGCCGCTGCTGGAGCGCATCACCGCACTGGGCTTTGACCCGCACATGCATGCCGATGGCGATGGCGCGGTACGCATCGCGCTCGATGCCGTGGCGGCCCTGCGCAAGAGCCAGCCGGCGCGCGATGTGCGCCCGGCGATCGCCCATGACGAGATCGTCGATCCCACTGATTTCCCGCGCTACAAGGCACTGGGCGTCACCCCGGTGCTATCGCTGCAATGGGGCAAGCAGGCGGCTGATACCGTGGCCGGCGCCAAGGATTACCTCGGCCCCAAGCGCTATGCCTTCATGGAGCCTTCGGGCCTGCTGGCCAAGGCCGGCGCGCGCATCACCTTTGGCAGCGACTGGCCGGTCGATCCGCTGAACGAATGGTTTGCCCTGAAAGTGGGGGTAACCCGGCGCAACGATCCCTCGGCGGGGCCGGAATACAGCCAGCCGCTATCGGGCGGACCGCCGCTGTCGGTGATGCAGGCAGTGCGCGCGGCCACGATCAACGCGGCCTGGTCGCTACGCGCCGAGCATCAGGTGGGCAGCCTGAAACGCGGCAAGTTTGCCGATCTGATCTGGATCGATCGCGATATCTTTGCCGGCAACCCCGATGCCATTGCGCAAACCCGGGTGCTGCTGACCATGGTGGGCGGCAAAGTGGTCTATCGCGCCCCCTGACAACCTCGAACCGGCAACGCGGGGGCGTGAACCGCCCCCGCGTTGCCCCTCGTTCAATCTGCCGCGCGGTAGATCACCGGGGCGATGTCGGTGAAATTGGCCACATCGCCCAGCACTTGCGGCGTATCCGGGCTGGCCAGCGCGGCATCGATCGCCGCCTGGCTGGAAAAGCGCAGCAGGACCGACGCTTTCCACGGCTGGTCGCCCGCCGGAAACAACACTTCGGCCCCGGTAAAGCCGTGCGGGGTCCACAGCCGCTCCACCAGCGGGATATGCGTGGCGGTATAGTAGGCGGCATCGAACCGCGCGCCTTCGTGCGTGGGATAGCTGACGATCAACGTGGCCATGGCATTTCTCCTGTCAGTGGTTCTGATTGTGTTTCTGGTTTCAACGCATCACTTGTCGGGCACCGGCACGGGGGTTGCCGGCACCAGGTTGCCGCCGGCATCGTGCCATCCCTCAATCCCTTCGGCCAGCCAGCGTACGCCCGCAACGCCGCCCAGCGCCAGACGCCGGGCGGCGTTCCAGCTCATCCAGCAATCGGCGCGGCAGAACAGCACGATCGGCGCAGCCGGATGCTGGCGGCGGAAGGCTGCAACTTGTGTGGTCAGCGCCTGCCACAGCAGCGGGTCGGGCGGGGCGCGGCCGGTTTCCGGGTACCACAGGGCGCCGGGAATCGTCTCGTGCGGGGTGGCCAGCGTCCAGGCACCGCTGGCACCATCACGATGCGCGCCTTCGGCCGGCAAGACATCGATGAACAGCGCTGCGCCGGGCGCCAGCTGCCGCGCCTGCGCCAACGGGATTGCGCTGGCTGGCGCCGGATCACGGTCCACGGGCGCGCGGAATGCCGCGTTGCGATAGCCCTGAGCATCGAACGGCGCGGCCTGTTGCGCCCAGGCTGACGAAAGGACCGGCGCGGCCATCAAGGCCAGCACCATCCCTGCCCACGGGATGCGACGCAGTGCTGCGATCATTCTCTCCCATCCCTTGCCCAAGCTGGCCCTCGATCTTGGCCTATGGTGCAATTGTAGAATGCTGCCCGATCAAGGCAAATGGTGCCTTGGTATGAAGCGCCCCGCCCTCCTCGTGCCGATCATGGCTTTGCTGGCATGCGCAGCGCCTGTCGCCGCCGCTCCTGCGCCTGGGCTGGTGGCCGATCCGCTCGCCTCGCCAATGTGGGCCAACCATGCTGCCTGGCTGCTGGGCAAGGCGCCGGTGCGGTTTGATCCGGCGGTGATCGTGACCATGCCCGATGTGACGGAAAACCAGCATGTTTTCCCCGTTACCGTCGATGCCCGCGCGCTGGGCAAGGTGCAGCGCATCGTCGTGCTGATGGATCTGAACCCCTTGCCCGTGGCGATCGACTACCAGCCCCAGGGCGCGCTTCCCTATGTCAGCCTGCGCATCAAGCTGGACCAGCGCACGCCGGTGCGGGCGCTGGTGCTGACCGCCGATGGCATGTGGCACGTGGGCGGGCGCTGGATCGATGCGGCGGGCGGTGGCTGCTCGGCCCCGCCGGTCAGCCGGGTCAAAGGCGATTGGGCGCAGCATCTGGGCGAAATGCGCGGGAAGCTGTGGCACGAGGCCGCCGATACCCGCCTGCGCGTGAGCGTGCGCCATCCGATGGATACCGGCTATGTCGACAATATCGCCGCCTACAATATCGAGACGATGCAGGTCAGCGGCGCCGATGGCGCGGCGCTGGGCACGATGACGATCAACGGCTCGGTATCCGAAGACCCGGCATTCACCCTGCTCTTGCCGCCCACGCAGGCCGGGCCGGTCAGCATCCATATGGCCGACAGCAACGGTCGCACGTTTGACGGCAGGCTGGCACCATGACGCTATCGCGCCGCGCGATCCTGGGCCTGCTTGCCGCCGCACCAGTGGCATTGTCGGCGCGCATGGCCCGGGCGGAAACCTTTGCCGGTCGCTATGCCTATGATCCCCAGCCGATCGGGCCGGGGATCTGGCTGGTGCGCGGCGCGGACGAGGCCATCGTGTTCGGCAATGGCGGCGCCATCGCCAATGCGGTGATCATGGCCTGCCCGCAAGGCGGGGCCGTGCTGTTCGATTGCGGCCCGTCGCTGCGCTATGCCCAAGGGCTGGCGGCGGTGGCGGAAAAGCTGTGCCACGGCCCGGTGCGGCGTGTGTTCCTCAGCCATCTGCACCCCGATCATGCCCTGGGCACGGCGGCGTTCGATCCGGCGATCATGGCCGCACTGCCCGCCACCCGCACCGAACTGGAGCGGGACGGCAATGGCTTTGCCGATGCAATGTATCGCATCCTGGCCGACTGGATGCGCGGCACTGCCGTGGCCCTGCCCGGTGCGACGGTCATTCCCGGGCCGATCGAGATTGCGGGCCGGCGGCTTCAGGCCATGGCGCTCAAGGGGCATTCCGATGGCGACTTGGTGCTGGTGGACGAGGCGAGCGGCACGATCCTGGCCGGTGACCTGGTGTTTTACGATCGCGCCCCGGCCACGCCCGATGCCAACCTCGCGGCCTGGCGCGAAAGCCTGACGACACTGGCCGCCCTGCCCCATCACCAACTCGTGCCCGGCCATGGCCCGCTCGATCCCAGCGGGACGGCGGCCATCGCCCAGACCCGCGACTGGCTCGATTGGCTGGAGCAGGCGCTGAACCAGGCGGTCGCGCAAGGCCTCGACATGACCGAGGCGGGATCGCTGCCAATTCCCGACCGCTTCGCCACGGTGAAGCTGGCGCGCTATGAACTGCAGCGATCGGTGGCGCACTTCTATGCCGGCATCGAGGCGCAGCGCTTGCCGCGCATCGACGCCGGCAGTGGCAACGGAAACGGCTGACAAGCGACGTTTTTGCAGGAATAGTGCGGCCCTGACCAAATTCGGTGGGGGCACCATCATGAAACGTATCGCACGTCATCGTCTTCTGGCGCAGGCACTGGGGCTGAGCTTGGGCATCGGGCTTGGCCTCGCCAGCGTGCCGGCCCAGGCCGAGGATTTCCGCGTCACGCTGCCGGCAACGGCCAAGAATGCGCCGGTCGATGGGCGGGTGCTGGTGATCCTGGCGGCCAAGCCCGATCCGCAGCCGCGCGAACAGGTCAAGGCCGACTATGATTCCGCGCAGGTCTTCGGTGTGACGGTCGATGGCCTCAAGCCCGGTAACAGCATCACGGTGGGCAGTGGGGTGCTGGGTTTTCCCACGCTCGATCTCAAAAGCGTGCCAGCCGGGCGCTATACCGTGCAGGCCGTGCTGCACCGCTATGACACCTATCACCTGGGCAATGGCAAGACGGTGAAGCTGCCCGCGCCGCGCGGCGCCGGGCAGAATTGGCGGGCAGAGCCGGGCAACCTGTTCAGCACGCCGCAGACGGTCGATTTCGACCCGGCCAGGCCGGGCACGATCGCCCTCACGCTCGACAACGTGAACCCGCCGATCACCCCACCGGCTGACACGCCCTTCGTGCGCCATTTCAAGATGCGCAGTGCGCTGCTGTCAAAGTTCTGGGGGCGCGACATCTATCTGACCGCGCACGTCCTGGTGCCGCGCGATTTCGACAAGCATCCCGAGGCGCGCTTTCCGCTGATGATTTTCCATGGCCACTTCCCGGCCGATTTCGGTGGCTTTCGCACCACCCCGCCCGATCCCGACCTGAAATGCGAACGCAGCGAACGCTTCAACCTGCCCTGCTACAACCGCACCGAGCAGGAAGAGGCCTATGCGTTCTACCAGCAGTGGATCGGCGATGCCTTCCCCCGCTTCCTGGCGGTGGAGATCGACCATTCCAACCCGTATTACGATGATTCCTATGCGGTCAATTCGGCCAACCTCGGGCCCTATGGCGATGCCATCACCCACGAACTGGTGCCGGCGATCGAGAAGAAGTTCCGCGGCCTTGGCCAGGGCTGGGCGCGGTTCCTCTATGGCGGATCGACCGGCGGGTGGGAATCGCTGGGCGTGCAGATCAAGTACCCGGATGACTATAACGGCGCCTTTGCCGCCTGCCCCGATCCGATCGATTTCCGCCAGTTCATGCTGACCGATATCTATGCCGACAAGAACGCCTATGCCTATGAAGGACCGTTCGGGCGGGTGGAGCACCCCGGCAAGCGCGATTGGCTCGACCATGTGCCTTACACCATGGAGATGGAAAACCGCCTGGAACTGGTGCTGGGCGACAAGAACCGCTCGGGCGGACAATGGGATATCTGGGAAGCGGTGTTCTCACCCATGGCGGCCGACGGCTATCCGCAGCGCTTGTGGGACAAGCGCACCGGCGTGATCGATCCCAAGGTGGCCGGCTATTGGCGCGACAACTATGACCTGCGCCATATCCTGGAGCGCGACTGGCCAACCCTGGCGCCCAAGCTGCAGGGGAAGCTGCATATCTATGTGGGCACGATGGACAATTACTTCCTCAACAACGCCGTCTATCTGATGGACGATTTCCTCAAGAAGAGCGATCCGCCCTATCGCGGCGTGGTCGATTATGGCGACCGGGCCGAGCATTGCTGGAGCGGTGACCATACCCAGCCCAACGCGATTTCGCGGCTGCGCTATCACACGTTCTACCTGCCCCAGATCCTCAAGCGGATCGCGGAGACCGCCCCCGCCGGGGCCGATCTCAAGAGCTGGCGCTATTGAACCAAACCGGACGGGCGCGACGCAAAAGCGCGGGCCCGTCCAGCTCGATCAGCCCGGCTCGATCAGTTGATAGTGATCACGCCGTTGACCGCGCGGTATTCCTGCGGACCGATCAGATGCCGATGGGCGATGCGGATGGAATGCAGCGCGGCATCGATTTCGCGCCGCCAGTGATCGAGAAAACCACCCAGGCGCGGGAAGCGCGGGGCAAGATCATATTGCTGAAACGCAAACATCTGGAGCAGCGCCGGGTGATCGGGCATGTAATAATGCACCTCGATCGTGGTCAGGCCGTAGCCGGCAAGTTGCTCCAAGAAACCACTGTCAATCTGCTGAGTATTCGCTCCACCACGCGCCATGCCTTCCCTCCGCCAAAGCAAGGGGCCTGGCCCACCGCAACGCGGTCAGGCCCCGTGACAGCCTGAAGATCCAACACGGTGAACTTGGCACGTCGTGCGCCGCAGTCAAGACGGGGGCTTAACCGCTGCGGCGTTTACGGCTGGGTGAGAATGGCCTTTTCGCAGCGCTCCATCGCCGCATTCTTGGCGCCGCCGCCGCCCAGCAAGGTTGCAGCTGCGAAGCCAGCCACGACCAACACGACAAAGCCCGCCGTGACCAGGCCGAGGTACTTGTCGATGAAGCGCTTGATCGGCGCCCCGAACAGGCGGAACAGCACGCCCACGATCATGAAGCTGATCGAGCGCGACACCACGCTGGCCAGGAAGAAGGGCAGCAGCGGCATGCCGATGAAGCCAGCAGTGATGGTGAGCAGCTTGAACGGGATCGGCGTCGCGCCCTTGAGCACGATGATCTCCACGCCGTACTCGCGCAGATAACAGGCCGCCTTGGGGAAGCTTTGCGTCAGGTGAAGCAGCGCAAGCAGTTGCGTGCCCACGCTATCGTAGAGGAAATGCCCGATGGCATAGCCAAGCAACCCGCCAATGACAGAGCCTGCCGTGGCAAACGCGGCATAGCGCACGGCCTTGCGCGGCTGCGCCAGGCACATCAGGCCCAGCAGCGGATGCGGCGGGATCGGGAAGAAGCTGGCTTCCATGAACGCGAACAGGAACAGCCACCATGCCGCATGGCGATGGGCGGCCTTGGCCATGGTCCATTCGTAAAGGCGGCGCAGCATGGTCTTGTCGATTCCCCGGTCCACGGCGCCACCGCGCCCTATGAGCCACACCTCCCTAGTGCAGTGCACAAGATTGCGCCAGCCATGTCAGCGGGCCGCTGAAAGGCCGGCTACAAGCCTGGGCAAGCCAGATTGGCACCCGGTTCACCGGCTTGGTTGCATCGATTTGCACCGGTCATCGCAATGAAAATTCGCCTCATCTTAAATTTTTTTGATGGTCAATCGGGAACCTGCTTCCGCCTTCCGCATTGGAGGGGGCACATGAGGGTGGTTTCAACCGGGAAATTGCTGCGAGGGCAACTGTTACAGTGGCTTTTAGGCAACAGTTCACGCGTGTGTCCGCTTGCATGAACATAACAGAACCGGTAGACAACCGCCACGACGTGGCATGATCTCGCAAAAAAGGGGAAACGTAATGCGGAAACTGATCCTGGGCCTGGCCTTGGCATCAAGCGCAATGGCGACGCCCGCGCTTGCCAAGAGCAAGAGCTGGTATGTGGAAGGTGATGGCGGCGCGATGCTGCTCGAAGACGCCGACCACAATGTGAACGGTACGGCCAATGCCGCCACCGTGAGCTCCAAGACCGGCTACGACTTTGGCGCCGTGGTGGGTTACGATTTCGGTGGCTTCCGCCTCGAAACCGAAGCCAGCTATCGTCGTGCTCGTAACAGCAACGTGCGTAACAACGTCACCGGCGCTGAATACTCGCGTGACAATGGCCAGATCGGCGGCAGCACCAGCGCGCTGAGCTTCATGGTCAACGGCCTGCTCGACTTCGGTCCCGACGATGGCCTGCAGGGCTTCATCGGCGGTGGTGCCGGTGTCGCCAAGGCGAAGTACTATGTCGCCACGCCCGAAGGTCTGCTCGACGACTCGAAGACCAAGTTCGCTTGGCAGGTTCTGGCCGGCGTTCGCGCGCCGCTCAGCAAGCACGTCGACGTGGGTCTGAAGTACCGCTTCTTCAACGTTCAGGACGTGAACCTGGTTGGCACCTCGGGTGCTTATGCCGGCGCCAACTTCTCGACGCGTCTACGCTCGCACTCGATCCTGGGCACGCTGACCTACAACTTCGGTGGCGAAGAGCAGGCTCCCCCGCCGCCCCCGCCGCCCCCGCCGCCGCCCCCGCCGCCTCCGCCCCCTCCGCCTCCGCCGCCGCCTCCTCCGCCGCCGGTGTGCAACAAGGGCCCGTACATCGTGTTCTTCGACTGGAACAAGTCGGACATCACGCCTGAAGCGGCGACCATTCTCGACAACGCGATCACCCAGTATGGCAACTGCCAGACTGTTCCGATCATGCTGGCCGGCTACACCGACCGTTCGGGCTCGCCCAAGTACAACCTTGGCCTGTCCGCACGTCGTAACTCCTCGGTCCAGGCTTACCTGACGTCGCACGGCATCCCGGCCTCGACGATCACCAGCCAGGCCTTTGGTGAAGCCAACCCGCGCGTTCCGACCGCCGACGGCGTGCGTGAACTGCAGAACCGTCGCGTGGAAATCACGTACGGTCCGGGTTCGGGCAACTAAGTGGCACGGCCCCGGTCAAACGGGGCCGGTCATGAAGACCCAAAACGAACGAGGGGCCGGAGCAATCCGGCCCCTTTTTCGTTGTTGCGACATACGATACGCCGCGTATCGGCCCCAGCCTTGATGGCGGCATAAGCCACGGAGATCCCACCATGCCTTCCCCGCTTCTGTCCTCTCGCCTGCGCCGTACCGTAACCACCTTCGCGCCGCGCGCGATCGTCGCGCTTGCCCTGCCGATTGCGCTGTCTGCCTGTGGCGATGGCAGCATGGCGGGCATGCACAGCGCCCCGATGCCCAAGGCACAAGTCGTGGCCAATGCCACGCTGATGCTGGCCAGCGGCGCCAGCGCGGGCACCGCCGAACTGCTCCAGGGTCCTGACGGGTTCCGTGTCCACGTCGATGCCAAGGGCCTGCCGCCCGGCGTCCACGGCATTCACCTGCACACCGTTGGCAAGTGTGATGCCCCCGGCTTCACCACTGCGGGTGGGCATCTCAATCCCGATGGCCACCAGCATGGCGCGGAAAACCCCGCCGGGGCGCACCTGGGTGACCTTACCAACCTGACCGTGGGAGCCGACGGCACCGGGGCACTGGACTTTGCCCTGCGTGGCGGCGCCGACATGACCGGCCCGGCGCTGTTCGATGCCGATGGCACGGCGCTGGTCATCCATGCCGCGCCCGACGATTACAAGACCGATCCCAGCGGCAACAGCGGCGCGCGCCTCGCCTGCGGCGTGTTCGTTCGCCAGTAATACAGCACCTGAATGAACGAAGGGGACGAGCAGGGCCTGCCTGCTCGTCCCCTTGTCGTGTCGGTCCAACTAGGCCGGGCGCTCAGGCGCCGTAGCGCGTTCCATCGGTCAGGCCTGCTTCGGCGAAGCCCGCCTTGCGCAAACGGCAACTGTCGCATTCCCCACAAGCCCGGCCATCGGGCAGCGGATCATAGCACGACCAGCTTTCCCCGGCATCGAGGCCCAGCCGGGCCGCTTCCTGGGCGATCTCTGACTTCTTGAGGTGTTGCAGCGGCGCGTGCACGGTTACCGTGCCACCCTGGCTGCCGACTTTGGTGGCAACGCGGGCGAGCCCTTCGAACCCGTGGATGAATTCCGGGCGGCAGTCGGGGTAGCCGGAATAATCCAGCGCGTTGACGCCGATAAACAGCGCGTTCGCCCCCGCCGCCTCTGCCCAGGCAAGTGCGAGGGAGAGGAACACCAGGTTGCGCGCTGGCACATAGGTGATTGGGATATCGTCGGTCAGCCCATCCTTGGGCACGTCGATCGCGTCGGTCAGCGCCGATCCACCGAACTGGCGCAGATCGAGCGGCAGGATGACATGACGCTCAACCTGCAGGCGCGCCGCGATCACCCGCGCGGCATCCAGTTCCACGCGATGGCGCTGGTTGTAATCGATGGTGAGGGCCAGGACACGGAAACCCTGCTCTTGCGCAAGCGCAGCGCAGACCATTGAATCGAGCCCGCCGGAAAGCAGGACAACCGCCAGCGGCACCGATTCTGCGCCGGACGAAGAAGACAATTGGGTATCAGTCATGCTACGGGGCTAGCCCCCTCGCCCGGCACAGGCAACCCCCAGCCAGGCGTTCGCAGCGTGATCAGCGCGCGGTGCAGTTGCCCAGGCGCCGCGCTTCGGCGTTGAAGGAAAAAGGCAGTCCCTTGGCGATGCCCTGCGCCTCGATCTGCAGCAGTTGATCGTTTTCATAGCGGATGCGTGTCAAGCCCGAGCCGGCCTGCCCGCAGACATAGCTGACGGAAATGGCGTTGGCTTCGTCCTGCACCACGAACTGGCGGCAAGCCTGCCCCGGATGGCGTAGCTGGATCAGCGGGCGCCCTTCAGCGAGGCACAGCCGGCCCTCAAATCCGCCAGCCTCGCGCGCGTGGACCTGCCATTGGCCCGGCGCGATGCGATCGAGCATCGCGAGAGTGGCCGGCGCCCTTTCGGCATCGGCGGGGGCGACCCAAGCCAATGCCGGCAGGACGATCACCGCAGCGAGGGCGCGGCGCAGCGCGTTACGATACGTCATCAACCACCCTCCAACCCTGCCGCCCAGGCTGCGGCAGCCCTTGGCAATATAGCTGCGATGCTGGTGCGATTGAAGACCTCCGCTCGGCAACGGCCGTCAATCGAAACGAAGCGGAAACTCTTTCGAGCAGAACGCGCAGTCGACGACGATAAGACCATCGTCGTTGGCCATTTCCGCGCGCTGTTCCGCACCAAAGCGGGCCAGCAGATCGCGATAATGCTCGGCCGTGCAGCGGCACCCCCGCGTGAGCGGATGGCCCTGGGCAACACGTACTTCGCTTTCCTCGTGAAACAGGCGCCACACCAGGCTTTCCAGCCCGAGCTGCGGATCGGTGAGCTCTTCATCGGTAAGGGAACCGGCCAGCGCGGCGACATGTTCCCATTCCGGGTGATCGAGCCGCGCGTGCAGGCGCTCGCGCCCCTCCTCGCCATCGGGCAAGTGCTGCACCAGCAAGGCGCCCGCCACGGTGCGGCCGTTTTCCGCATGCACCCCCACCCGGATCAGCGTAGGCACCTGTTCCGACTGGAAGAAATAGCTTTCGCAGGCGCGCGCCAGGCAATCCCCTTCGAGCGGGACAATGCCCTGATAGCGCTGATCACTGCTGGCCAGATCAAACGTGATCGCCAGGTAACCATCGCCGAACAGCGCATGCAGCGAGGGATGCGGACCCAGCTCGTCCAGCCGCGCACGATCGTGGCGGACATAGCCGCGCAATTCGCCGCCGCGATAATCGCATACCAGCAGATCGACCACGCCATCCTGGGTCTGCGCCTGCATGGTCAGCTGGCCGTCGTCGTCCTTGAGCAGCGCGCCGAGCAGCGCGGTCAGAGTCAGCGCTTCGGCCAGCAGGTTGCGGATCGGCGCCGGATAGGCATGGGCGGAAAGCACGGTATCGAGCACCGGCCCCAGGCGCACTACCCGCCCCCGCGCGTCGCGTCCGGGGACGGTGAACTGCAATACCTGGTCAAATCCGGTTTCGGCTTGGTCGGTCATGGAAGCTTTCGTTTGTACAAGACGCGCTGGTCAGACTTGGCCAAAGGCCCAGCGCAGAACGGATTTCTGGGCGTGAATGCGGTTTTCCGCCTCGTCCCACACCACCGAACGCGGCCCGTCGATCACGGCGTCGGTCACCTCTTCGTTGCGGTGCGCCGGCAGGCAGTGCAGGAACAGCGCATCGCGCTTGGCGCGGGCCATCAGCGCTTCGTCAACCTGGAACGGCGCCATGGCCGCCAGCTTGGCTTCGGCGTGGGCCTGGCCCATCGAAATCCACGTATCGGTGACCACCACATCGGCCCCGGCCACGGCCTCTGCCGCGTCGCGATGCACGGTGATGGCTGCGCCTTGTGCCTGGGCGCGGGTGATGAAGCCGGCGTCGCAATCATAGCCCTCGGGCACGCCGATGCGTACATTGAACTTCATCAGCCCGGCCGCCTCGACGATCGAGTTGAGCACGTTGTTGCCGTCGCCCAGCCAGGCAACGGTCAGGCCGGGCAGCGCCTTGCCATGTTCGATCACGGTCAACAGATCGGCCATGATCTGGCAGGGGTGGGAAAGATCGGTGAGCCCATTGATCACCGGAACGCTGGCATAGTGGGCCAGTTCCTCGACCTTGGCGTGATCGTCGGTGCGCAGCATGATGGCATCGGCCATGCGGCTGAGCACGCGCGCGGTATCGGCGATGGTTTCGCCCCGGCCCAGCTGGGTATTGCCGGCATCGAGAATCAGCGCCGAGCCGCCGAGTTGGCGCATCGCCACGTCGAACGACACGCGCGTGCGGGTGGAATTCTTTTCGAACACCATCGCCAGGATATGGCCAGCCAGCGGCGCATCTGCATCGACCCGGCCCTTGGGCCAGGCCGCGCGGGCAGCCTTGCGATCAAGCGCGTCGGCCAGCATCGCGGCGACCGCATCACCGCCGGCATCGGAAAGATTGAGGAAATGCCTGATCATTACCGCTGTCTCACGCCGCAGGAGCCGGAGGAACATAGCTGGCCGCGGCGGCCGAAAGCTTGTCCATGAATTCATCGATGTGGCTGTCGTCGATCACCAGCGGCGGCAGGACGCGGAACGCCATGTCGCCAGCGGCCACGGCCAGAAGCTGGTGATTGTCGCGCATGTGGGCCACGAACGGGCGCGGCTCGACCTTGCACTTCACCCCCAGCATCAGCCCCTTGCCGCGGACCAGTTCGAACAGGTCGGGATAGTTGCCGATGAACTGTTCGAGCCGCGCCTTGAGGCGATCGCCGGTGGCGCGCACCTGGGCAAGAAATTCGGGAGTGGCGACGACATCGAGCACGGCATTGCCGGCCGCCATGGCCAGCGGATTGCCGCCATAGGTGCTGCCGTGGGTGCCAAACACCATGCCGCGTGCCGCCGTTTCGGTAGCGAGGCACGCGCCAAGCGGGAAGCCGCCGCCAATGCCCTTGGCGATCGCCATGATATCGGGCGCCACGCCATACTGTTCATAGGCGAACATCGTGCCGCTGCGCGCCACGCCGCACTGCACCTCGTCAAAGATCAGCATCAGGCCGTGCTCGTCACACAGCGCGCGTAGGCCCTTGATGAACTCTTCGCTGCCTTCCCGAATCCCGCCTTCGCCCTGGATCGGCTCGACCAGGATGCCGGCGGTATGCGGGCCGATCAGCGCCTTGGTCGCTTCCAGATCGTTGAAATCGACATAATGGAAACCGGGCAGGATGGGCAGGAAGCCCTTGTGCATCTTTTCCTGATCGGACGCGCTGATCGTGCCCATCGTGCGGCCGTGAAAGGCATTGCGATAGGTGATGATCTCGAACCGTTCCGGGGCCTGGCCGTGATACTGGTGATAGGCGCGCGCGGTCTTGATCGCGCATTCCACCGCCTCGGCCCCGGAATTGGTGAAGAACACCGTATCGGCAAAGGTCATGTCGACCAGGCGCTGCGCCAGCGCCTCGCCCTGGGGGCTGCCATAGAGATTGGACACGTGCATCAGCGTTTCGGCCTGGCGCTGGATCGCGCCGATCAGGTGCGGGTGCGAATGGCCCAGCAGATTGACCGCGATGCCGCTGGCGAAATCGAGATAGCGCGTGCCGTCCTCGGAAATCAGGTGGCAGTGTTCCCCGCGCACCGGACGCACGCCACACCGGGGATAGACGGGCATGAGCGGGGTGATGGACATGGGCAATGCTCCTGTAGTTTCCAAGGATAAAGGTGTTTGGAACGGGGATGGCTGCAAAACGACAAATGGCGGCCCAGCGGACCGCCATTTGCACGCGTATGTGGTGATGCAAGGCCCCTGGGTCTCACAGACCCGAGGGGCAATGCGGCCGGGATCAATCCTGGCGCGGCACCAGGTTGACCGCCGAGTACTTGCCTCGTCGATCAACTTCGAGGTCGAACTCCAGCTTGTCGCCTTCGTTGAGCTCGCGCATGCCGGAACGTTCAACGGCACTGATGTGCACGAACGCGTCGGGCTGGCCGTCATCACGGGTGATGAAGCCGAAGCCCTTCATGCCGTTGAAGAACTTGACCGTGCCAGTGGCCTTTTCACCGGTCAGCTGGCGCTGCGGGGCTGCGGGCTTGGCCGCCACGGGGATGACATCGCCAACAACCTGAAGGTCAGCGGCAGAAACCTTGCCACCACGATCAACCAGGTTGAATTCCAGCGTCTGGCCTTCGGCCAGGCCTTCGAGGCCGGCACGTTCCACGGCGCTGATGTGGACGAACACGTCTTCACCGCCGTCTTCGCGCTGAATGAAGCCGAAGCCCTTCTGGCCGTTGAAGAACTTGACGACGCCCTTGCCGGTGCCGACAACCTGTGCAGGCATGCCGCCGCCGCGCGGGCCGCCGAAGCCGCCACCACCGCCGCCGCGATTGCCGCCGCCGAAGCCGCCGCGATCACCGCCGCCGAAGCCACCACGGTCGCCGCCGCCGAAGCCGCCGCCGCGATTGCCGCCGCCAAAGCCACCACGGTCACCGCCGCCGAAGCCGCCGCGATCGTAGCCACCGCCAAAACCGCCACCGCCGCCGTAGGGATCGAAACCGTCGTCGCCGAAACCGTCGCGCTTGTCGCGTCCGCGACCACGCCGCCCTCTGTCAAAACCCATAAAACCCAATAAACCTTACAATCCGCCCCAAATTTCCTGGCGCCACTGGCCGGACGCGGAGACCAGGGGCGCGACAAGGACAACGTGCCGGGCTTTAGGGCCGGCCCTCTCCATTGCGCCAAGGACTATAACGAAGAAAAAGCCGATGCGCGAACGGAATCGACGGGCGCAGGTGATTCCACCGCAAAATATCGTTCGCAGCCACAATTCGTGACAAAAGTGCCGCGCTTTGCTGCCCCCTGACGCCTTGCCGGGGGCTGAACGATACGGCACAAGCGCGCCATGGACCTTGTCGCTCTTCTTTCCGACCCGCAAGCCTGGGTTGCGTTTCTCACCCTGGTGCTGCTCGAAATCGTCTTGGGCATCGACAACCTGGTGTTCATCGCGATTCTCTCGAACAAGTTGCCCGCCCACCAGCAGGCGCGGGCGCGGCGCATCGGCCTGGCGCTGGCGCTGGTTCTTCGGCTGGCGCTGCTGTCGCTGATCGGCTGGATCGTGACCTTGCAGACCCCGCTGTTCGACCTGGGCCTGCGCGGCGCACCCGGCGCCCATGGCGAACCCACGTTCGAAACGGCATTTTCGGGCCGCGACCTGATTCTGGTGGCGGGCGGGCTGTTCCTGCTGTGGAAGGCGACCAAGGAAATCCACCACACGCTCGATCCCGAACCAAGCGGCGAAATGCTCGACCACAAGGGCCATGACGGCAAGAGCACCGGACAAGCCGTGGTTGCCAATTTCGGCGCGACGATCGCGCAGATCATCGCGCTCGACCTGGTATTTTCGATCGATTCGATCCTCACCGCCGTGGGCATGACCGACCAGGTTGCGATCATGATCGCCGCCGTGGTCACCACCGTATCGCTGATGATGCTGGCCGCCGATCCGTTGGCCCGCTTCATCGAGCGCAATCCCTCGCTCGTCATGCTGGCCCTGGCGTTCCTGGTGATGATCGGGCTCGTGCTGTTGGCCGATGGCTTTGGCGTGCACATTCCCAAGGGCTATATCTATGCCGCGATGGGCTTTTCGGTCTTTGTAGAACTGCTCAACATTGCCGGCCGGCGCAAGCGCAGCGTAGCGCGCGCCAAGGCCTGATCCGCCACATCTGCTCCTTCACTTTCGCCAATTCACTCCCGTCAACAAGGGTTTGCCATGTCCCAGTTTCGCCAGATCGACAGCCAGTTCCTGGCCAGCCCGCAGATTACCGTGGAAGACGTGGCCCTGGCCAAAGAACTGGGCGTGACGCTGATCATCAACAACCGGCCCGAGGGCGAATCCGACGACCAGACGCCGGGCGCGGAAATCGCCGCCGCGGCGCAGGATGCCGGCATTGCCTATGTCGCCATTCCGGTAACCCATGCCGGCTTTTCGATGCCCCAGGTAGACGCCTTTCAGCAGGCCCTGCGCCAGGCGGGCGATGCGCCGGTGCTGGCCTATTGCCGGTCGGGCACGCGATCGACGCTGCTGTGGGCGCTGGCCCAGGCCGCCAATGGCGCCAACCCGTTCGAGATCGCTGCCAAGGCAGCAGCGGGCGGGTATGACATCGGCCCGATCCGCGCCCAGGTCGATATCCTGAGCGCACGCGCTTCGGGTTAACCTTGGACCCGCGCTGAGGGCGGGCGATCGCTCCCCCCGGCGCCTTCAAGCTCGTTCGATCGTTAACGATTGTCAAATCATTGTGCCACAAGGGCACGATGGGCAAATCGCGGTTGCGTTACGGCGCAAAGCGGGCAGGAGGATCGCGCGCGTCCTATTCCGGTGCGCATGCCTCAGGAAATCGATTCGTCATGCCTGTCCGCCCTCGGATGACCGCTGCCCTTGCCACTCTGGCTGCGCTGGCCCTTCCTTGCAACGCCGTGGCCGCGTCCACCCCGGTGGGGATCGATGCGCTCAAGGTCTACAACCTGATCGTGCTGGGCAACCTGACGTCCTCATCCGAAGTGGAAGGGCGCACGTTCGTTGGTGGCAACCTCACCGGCAATTCATCGAACTACCTGATCTCCACGCTGCCGGCATCGAGCTATACCGGGCCGGGCCTGGTCGTGGTAGGTGACGTGAACGGCGGGATCAAGAACCTCAACAACGGTTCGGGCGCAATCGTGGGCGGCAGCGTATCGAGCGGGTTCAACCTCAACGGCGCGACGCAGACCGTGCAGGTGGGCGGATCGATCGCCAACACCAACGTCAATTCCAACATCGTGCAGTCGAACCTGGGCACGACCAATCCGGCATTTGTCAGCAATCTGCAGCAGGACGGCAGCCTGATGTCGACCAGCATGACCGGGCTGTCCTATCAGCTGTCGCAGCAGACCGCGAACAGCACCCTGGCGATCAGCGGCAACCGTGGCACTTTCAATGCCCAGCCCAATGCCAGCGGCGTGGCGGTGTTCTCGATCACCGCGGCCGATCTCAATTCCATCGGCGAAATCCAGTTCAACACCAATGGCGCCGATACGGTGATCGTCAACGTTTCGGGCAGCACGATCAACCTGAACGACAACTTCCTGGGCGGCACGGCGAACCTGGGCCAGCACGTGATCTGGAACTTTGCCGATGCCACCGACCTGACGCTGACCACCGCCTGGGGCGGATCGGTGCTGGCGCCCAAGGCCGCCGCGCACACCTACAATTATATCCAGGGTTCGGCGGTGTTCGGCAGCCTGACCCAGGACGGGGAAATGCACATCGGCACCTATAGCGGTGGCTATGTCGTGCCAAGCGATCCGCAGGTCCCCTCGTCATCCACGTCGAGCAGCAGCACGGGTGGCACCGATGTGCCCGAACCGGGCATGCTGGCGCTGCTCGCCCTGGGCCTGGGCGGCCTGATCCTGGGCCGCAAGCGCCGCGAGCCGGGCGAGCGCCCAGCCAAGGGCGAGTCCGCCGAAGCCGCCTGAACCCCGGCATAGTCGCACAAAAAAGGGGCCGCGCGGCAGATACGCGCGGCCCCTTTTTTACTGGGCTGGATCAGGTGCGCGCTCAGTCGCTGCCAACGCGCTCCACATCGGCGCCGAGCAGGGCGAGCTTTTCCTCAAGCCGCTCGTACCCGCGATCAAGGTGGTAGAGGCGGTGCACCTGGGTTTCGCCCTCGGCGGCGAGCCCGGCGATCACCAGGCTCATCGAGGCGCGCAGGTCGGTGGCCATGACTTCGGCACCCGACAGCTTGTCCACGCCATGGACCACGGCCGTGCGGCCCGAGGTTTCGATGCGCGCGCCCATGCGGTTCAACTCAGGCACGTGCATGTAGCGGTTTTCGAAAATGGTCTCGGTCAGCATGCTGGAGCCCTTGGCAAGGCAGAGCATGGCCATCAACTGGGCCTGCATGTCGGTGGCAAAGCCGGGATAGGGCGCGGTGGAAATAGTCACGGGGCGCAGATCACCATCGGCGGCGATGTGCAGGCCGCCGCGCACCGGCTCTACCGATACACCAGCATCGCGCAGCGCCTGGACCGTGGTTTCCATATCCTCGATCCGCGCGCCCTGCAGCGTCACTTCGCCGCCGGTGATCGCTGCTGCGCAGGCATAGGAGCCGGCCTCGATACGATCGGGCATGACCATGTAGGTAGCGCCGTGCAGGCGCGCGACGCCGTGGATCGTCAGGTCTGACGTGCCGATGCCCTCGATCTCGGCGCCCATGGCAACGAGCAGGTTGCACAGGTCAACGATTTCGGGTTCGCGCGCAGCATTGTGCAGCGTCGATTTACCCTTGGCCAGAACCGCCGCCATCAGTGCGTTTTCCGTGGCCCCAACGGACACCACCGGGAAGCTGTAGCGCCCGCCGGGCAGCCCGCCATCGGGCGCGATCGCCCGGACATAGCCCGCGGCCAGTTCGATATGGGCACCAAACGCCTCGAGCGCCTTGAGATGCAGATCGATCGGCCGGTTGCCGATGGCGCAACCACCAGGCAGCGACACGGTGGCTTCGCCAGCGCGGGCCAGCAGCGGCCCCAGCACCAGGATCGAGGCGCGCATCTTGCGCACCAGGTCATAAGGCGCAACGGTCGACGTGAGGCGGGTGGCCTGCAGCGTCATCACGCGGCCGAAATCCTCGGGCCGGCCGCCGGCAATGGCGGTAGACGCGCCGAACTGGTTCATCAGGTGCTGGAAGCCGTCGATATCCGCCAGGCGCGGCAGGTTGCGCAGCGTTACCGCTTCATCGGTGAGCAGCGCGCAGGGCAGCAGCGTGAGCGCCGCATTCTTTGCCCCGGAAACAGGAACCGTGCCGGAAAGACGCTTGCCGCCGCGAATAATGATCTTGTCCATCGCGGCGGTTTAGCCGGTTTGCCGGACAGGGCAAGGGGCAAGGTTGCGGGCTAGCTGGAGGGCAGCAAAGCGACGGCACGGCGTCAATATTGCATTGCAGCATTTTTTGCACGTTCCGGCCTGCGGAGAACTTGTCATCACAAAAGGAGGCTGCTTAACTATCGTGTAACCGGACAATGGGACAAACACCGACATGAGCGAAACCACCGCAAGCCGCCACAAGCCGATCCGCAAGGCCGTCTTTCCCGTTGCCGGTCTCGGCACCCGCTTCCTGCCCGCCACCAAGGCTATTCCCAAGGAGATGCTGCCGATCGTCGATCGCCCGCTGATCCAGTATGCCGTGGACGAAGCGCGCGAAGCGGGCATCGAAGAGCTGATCTTCGTGACCGGGCGCGGCAAGACCGCGATCGTCGAGCATTTCGACACCGCGTTCGAGCTGGAAACCACCATGACCAGCCGGGGCAAGGACCTGTCGGTGCTGGACGATACCCGCATCAAGCCGGGCAACCTGGTCACCGTGCGACAGCAAGTGGCGATGGGCCTGGGCCACGCCGTGTGGTGCGCCCGCGAAGTGGTGGGCGATGAACCCTTTGCCATCTTCCTGCCCGACGAACTGATGGTGGGTGCGCCCGGCTGCATGAAGCAGATGGTCGAAGCCTACAACGAAGTGGGCGGCAACCTGATCTCGGTGCTGGAAGTGCCGGAAGAAGAAGTATCGAGCTATGGCGTGATCGCGCCGGGCGCGCGCAAGTCTGACACGCTGACCGAAGTGACCGGCTTGGTTGAAAAGCCCAAGCGTGAAGAAGCCCCGTCAAACCTGATCATCTCGGGCCGCTATATCCTGCAGCCCGAAGTGATGCGCACCCTGGAAAACCAGGAAAAGGGCGCTGGCGGCGAAATCCAGCTGACCGATGCGATGGCCCGCATGATCGGCACGCAGCCGTTCCACGCGGTGACCTTTGCCGGCCGCCGCTTCGACTGCGGCAGCAAGGCCGGCTTTGTCGAGGCGACGATCGCCCTGGCCCTGGAACGCCCCGACCTGGCCGACGATGTGCGCGCCGTGATCAAGAAGCTGATGGGCTGACCGCCACACGACAGGCTTAAGCAATAAGGGCCGCGCAGCATCGCCATGCTGCGCGGCCCTTATTGCGTGCGCCAGCCGCGATCTGCGCGCCGGCGCCCATAGAAAAAGGCGGCCGTTGCGGGCCGCCTTTTTCCGCATCCTCTCCGATGCGTTATTCCAGAAAATGGCGCCTTATTCGTCGCCTTCGCCCTCGGCGTCGGTGGCGTTGAAAGCGCGGATCTGCGAGTAATCAGCGGCGCTGGCCAGCTGGGCCAGGTTGGCATCGCGCTGCATGTAGGGCAGCGGATTGACCGCGTTGCCAGCCACACGCACTTCATAGTGCAGGTGCGGGCCGGTCGAATGGCCGGTGGAACCGACATAGCCGATCACGTCACCCTTGTGCACATGCTGCCCTTCGGCAACGGCGATGCGCGACATGTGGCCATAGCGGGTTTCGAGATTGCCGCCGTGCTCAAGCTGAACATAGAGGCCGTAGCCGCCGAAGCGTTCGGCCTTGCCCACCACGCCATCGGCGCTGGCGCGGATCGGCGTGCCGGTCGGCGCGGGCAGATCGACGCCCTTGTGCGCACGCAGGCCGCCATAGATGGGGTGATTGCGCAGACCAAAGCCGCTGCTCATCGGGCGGCTGCTGGTGATCGGCATCAGCGTGGGGATGGAAACCGAAGCGGTGCGGACCAGCGGCGCCTGGGCCGAGCTACCCTTGCCGCCATCGAGTGCTTCCCAGCTGGCGAAAAGCTTGGAGAATTCTTCATCGCCGGCCGGCGCGGTCATCCCGGCCTTGGCGGCTTCGGCATTACGCAGCGGGGCGGTGATATCGGCAGAAGCGGCGCTGTTGGCGAGAACCGGTGTGGCGAGGCCCAAGGCGAGCATGGTGCCAATGGCAGCCAGACCGGTAGAAAAAGCTTTTTTCATTGCGACCCGTACAACCTCTTTTCGGCAGACACACACCGACGTTGGGCCAATCGGGCCCTGCGCCAGCGGCATCCGTTCCGTGCTGACCCCCAGCGAACGCCACTTTGCCAGACTGCGGCAGGAACCACATCGCTGGCCAAGCTTTGTTCAGAGATTGGTGGATACCCCCCGCCGATCTCGTGCCGGAGGGGTAGCGGCGGCTGCCCCCATCACGCAAGAGCCGCCATCATTTCGCACGACAGACCGGCTGAACGACGCGCCGAGTCGTTGAACGGTGGCTTAACGGTGCCACGGAAGTGCTGCGCGACCAGGGTTTTCCAAAGTTGCGGTGCCGGTTTACCACGCTCTTCGCACAGTTTGGCGAAATGGCTTGTGCCGAAGCGAACGTGGCGCACTTCGTCGTCAACGATTCGCTGCAGGATGCGCGCGGTCGTGTGATCATCTGCCGCCACGAACCGCGCAATGGTTTGCGGCGTGACATCGAGACCGCGCGCCTCCAGCACCATGGGTACCACGGCGAGGCGGGCGGCAACATCGTGCGCGGTTTCGCGCGCGGCATCCCACAGCCCGTCGTGCGCCGGCATCGCGCCGTAATGGCTGCCCAGGGCGCGCAGGCGGCGGGCCAGCAGGCTGAAATGCATCGCCTCGTCCGCCGCCACGCCCAGCCAGTCACTGACGAAATCCGGCCCGCGCTCGGCACCGAACCGCCCCGCAGCGTCGAGCGCCAGGTCGATCGCGACGAATTCGATGTGGCACAACGCATGGATCAGCGCGAGGCGCCCGCGCTCGGAACCGCCGCGCCCGCGCTTGGGCATGCGGTTGGGCGGCAGCAGTTCCGGCTCGGCCGGGCGCGCCGGGCTATCGGGCATGGCCACGTCGAAGGCGAAAGCCAGGCGGCCGGCCGCCCAATCGCGCGCCACGGCGCGGGTGGCCATGGCTTTATCACGCGGATCGGCCGTCAACATGGCGGCGCGAATCGCCGCCGCCACAGTGGGAAGCGATGCAGTCATGCCGCGCGCGTTACAGCGCCTGGGCCGCGGCGAGAACCTGTGCTGCGTGATCCTTGACCTTTACCTTGTTCCACACCTGGGCGATGCAGCCATCGGCACCGACCAGATAGGTCGTGCGCTCCATGCCCATGTAGGTGCGGCCATACATCGACTTTTCCGTCCAGATGCCGAGCGCATCGGACAGGCCACCTTCTTCGGCATCGCTGGCGAGCGGGGCTGTCAGGCCATGCTTGGCAATGAATTTCTCGTGCTTCTTGGGCGGGTCTTTGCTCACGCCGAGCAGCGCGGTGCCGGCGGTGGCAAATTCATCGGCCAGCGCGGAAAAGTCCTTGTTCTCGGTGGTGCAGCCGGGCGTATCATCCTTGGGATAGAAGAATACGACCAGCTTGCGACCGGCAAAATCGGACGGCTTTACCACGCTGCCATCAGGCGCAGTCAGCGGCAGATCGGGCAGCGGATCGCCCACGCCGGGTAAAGTGCTCATAGGTCAAATCTCCAATGGTTGCCCGAAGACCTGGCCCCAGGCATCGGCAATGCGGTGTCTTGCCCCGGCCACCGCGTCAAGCAGGGCGTCCCAGCTTTCCTGGCCACAGGCAGCGGCCACGATGGCACGGCTGGCCGGTGGCGGGAACATGCCATCAGGGGCAACCAGGCGCACCACCACCAGCAGGCCGGCAAGAAGATCGTGCGCCGCGTGCAGGCCGGCAGGCAGGAGGCCGGCCTCCTCCAGCGCCAAGACCGCCGCGCCCAGATCGGGTTCGAGCGCAACGTGATCGCGCAGTTGCAGGTAGTGCGCGAGGAATTCGAGATCGACCAGGCCACCACGCGCCAGTTTCACATCAAGCGGGCCCTTGGCCGGCTTGTGCCGCGCCATTTCGGCGCGCATCGCCAGAACGTCTTCGCGCAGGGCGCCGGGATCACGCGCATGACGCAGCACACGCCCCACGATATCGGCCAGCGCGGCGCGATCGGCAGCCTGCCCGAACAGGGGCCGGGCCCGACACAGCGCCATGTGTTCCCAGGTCCAGGCGTCTTCGCGTTGATAGCGTTCGAAACTGTCGAGGCTGACCGCGATCGGCCCTTGCGCGCCAGACGGGCGCAGCCGGGTATCCACCTCATAGAGCGCGCCGGCCGCCGTAGGCACCGATAGCGCCGCGATCATGCGCTGGGCCAGGCGGTTGAAATAGAGCGTGCCGCCGATCGGCCGGCCGCCGTCGGATTCGCGGGCATAGGCATCGCCTGGCCCGCCAAACAGGAACACCAGATCGAGATCGGAGGCATGGGTGAGCGCGCCGCCGCCCAGCCGCCCCAGGCCGAGCACGACCATCCGCGCATAGGGCACCTGGCCGTGCACGCGGATGAACTCGGCCTCGGCTGCCGTGCCGAGCACGCTGATGGCGGCTTCGGCAACACGGCTGAGCGCAGCGGCCACGGCCAGCGGCGGATGAAGCCCTTCCACCAGTTGCACGCCCAAGGCAAAGCGCAGTTCGCCCACCTTGCGGCGCACGGCATCGAGCAGGCGCTGGTAATCATCCCCCACCTCGCCCCGCGCCAGAGTGGTGACGATCTCATCGACGCTGCCCGGCAGGGCGAAGGCGGAATGATCGATCAGCGTATCGAGCAGGTCTGCCCGCCGCGCCAGGTCTTCGGCCAGCGTCGGGGCATGGGCGAGTACGCGCATGACCACCGCCATCAGGCCAGGGCGCGCCTCAAGCAGGCGGAACACGTTGATCGCCGATGGCAGCGCCGCCAGCAGCCGTTCCCACCGCGCCAGCGCATGATCGGGATCGGGCGCCTCGGCCAAGGCCTGCAGCAATTGCGGCCGCACGCGGGCAAAGGCGGCGCGCGCCTCGTCGCTGCGCAGCGCGCGGAATGCGCCGCTGTCCCAGGCTTCCACCCGCCGGGCCAGCCCTTCGGCATCGGCAAAACCCATCTCCGCCAGGTCTTGCGCCAGGCTGCGGTTGTCCACCGCCACCGCGCCGCTGGGCGAAATGATCGCCAGCAGGGCATCGAACCGCTGCGCCACTGCCTGGGAGATATTCTGCACCTCGGCAATCAGCGCGGCGCCATCGTCGTGGCCGGCCAGCTGGGCCACGCTGTCGAGCGCGGCCTGCTGCGGCGGCAGGGCATGGGTCTGCTGATCGGCGACCATCTGCAAGCGATGTTCGAGCACGCGCAAGCGGTCATAGCTTTCGCCCATGACCATCGCGTCATCCGCAGAGATGATCCCCGCCTGCGCCAGGGCATCAAGGGCCGGGCGCGTGCCGCGCAGGCGCAGGGCGGGATTGCGCCCGCCGTGGATCAGCTGGTGGGTCTGAGCGAAGAATTCCACTTCGCGGATGCCCCCGCGCCCGCGCTTGAGGTCATAGCCCGGCCCCACCACCTGCCCGGCAGCATAGTGATCGCGGATACGCGCGGTGAGCCGGCCGATTTCGGCGATCGCACCGAAATCGAGGCTGCGCCGCCACACGAACGGCCGGATCGTATCAAGGAAAGCCTGGCCGCGCGCGACATCGCCGGCGGCGGCACGGGCGCGGATATAGGCGGCGCGTTCCCAGGCAAGCGCGCTCGATTCATAATGGGTGATCGCCCCTTCGAACGGGATCGCCAGCGGGCTGACTTCCGAGGCCGGGCGCAGCCGCAGATCGATGCGGAAGACATAGCCTTCCTCGGTAATCGTGGAGAGCAGTTCGACCACCCCACGCGCCACGCGCTGCGCCGCCTCGCCCGGTTCGTCGCGCGGGCGGCGCGGCAGCACGTCGGGATCGTAGAGCAGGATGGGATCGATATCCGACGAGTAGTTCAGCTCTTGCGCGCCGTGCTTGCCCAGGCCGATGGCGGAAAAGCCCACTGGCGCAGCATCGGGCGCGCGCCGGGCAATGGCGGCGGCGATGGCCGCATCGAGCGCGCGATCGGCAAAGTCTGACAGCGCCTGGACCACGCGCATGAGCGGCAGCGCGCCGGCGATATCGCCCACCGCCAGGGCCAGCGCCAGGGCCAGGCGTTCGCGCCGCAAGGCAATCCCGACATCGTCCACGCCCTGCCCGGCCAAGCGCGCATGCGCCAGTGCCGCTTCGATCTCACCCTGCGCGAGCAAAGCAGCCACCTCGGGCTGGCGGTCGATCGCGCGGGCCAGGAACGTGGTGTGCCGGCGGGCAAGGACAAGCGCATGGTCCCAATCAATTCCTTGCCGCACGCAGGCTCCCTCTCTCGTTGCCGCACCGTGGGTCGTCTTGCCCCAGCCGGCCGGCTCTGCCAAGTAGCCGGCATGAGCTGCGCCTTCCCCCTTGGCGCGGCGTTATCCCATAGCAAGGATCTGACCATGCATGTTTCCCTCGGCCGCCGCATGGCCACCGCGTTGCTGGCCTCTGCCCTGGCTGTTCCCGCCTTTGCCGCCCCGGCGCCCCGCGTGCCGGCCGTGCCGGTGCCGATGATGCGCGAAGCGATCAAGACGCTGGCGTCAGACGAACTGGAAGGCCGCGCGCCCAGCGGGCCCAAGGAACAGGCCGTGCTCGATGCGATCATCACCCGCTTCAAGGCCGTCGGCCTCAAACCTGGCAACAAGGGTGAATGGTTGCAGCCCGTGCCGATGGTGACGATCGCGGCCAAGAACATCAGCCCGCTGACGGTGGGCAGCCTGTCGTTCAAGCCGGGCGCCGATTTCGTGGTGGGTTCCTATCGCGAGGCAGACCACACTGCGATCGATGCCAGCGAGCTGGTCTTCGTCGGCTATGGCATCACCGCGCCCGAACTGGGCTGGGACGATTATGCCGGCGTCGACATGAAGGGCAAGGTCGCCGTCATCCTGGTCAACGACCCGGATTATGAAAACGCCGACGAACAGGGCCTGTTCAAGGGCCGCCGCATGACCTGGTATGGCCGCTGGCCCTACAAGTATGCCGAGGCCGCGCGCCATGGCGCCAAGGCCGCGCTGATCGTGCACGATACCTTCCCCGCCGCCTATGGCTGGAACGTGCTGGAATCGAGCGGCGGCACCGGCAATTTCGTGGCCAGCGCCAACAAGGGCATGGACCAGACCGAGGCCAACGGCTGGATTCGCCGCCCGGTGGCCGGGGCGATCTTCCAGGCGGCCGGCAAGGACTTTGCCGCGCTTTCGGCCGCAGCCAAGCAGAAGGGCTTTCACGCGGTGCCGCTGGGTGCCAAGGCCAGCCTGTCGTTCGACAACACCGTCACGCACAGCACTTCGCACAACGTGATCGGCGTGATCCCCGGCACGACGCGCGCCAACGAATACGTGCTTTATTCCGGCCACTGGGATCATCTGGGCCACTGCAAACCCGACGCCAAGGGCGATGACATCTGCAACGGCGCGATCGACAATGCCAGTGGCGTGGGCGCGCTGGTGGCATTGGCCGACATGAACCGCCGCGCCGGCCCCACCCCGCGCACCCAGGTCTTTGCCGCCTGGACGCTGGAGGAATCCGGCCTGCTCGGTTCGGAATACTATGCCCAGCATCCGGTCTATCCGCTGGCCCGCACCGTGGGCGGCGTGAACATGGACGCACTGTCGCTGATCGGCCCGACGCGCGACGTGCAGGTGACCGGGGGCGACAAGTCTGACCTCACCGCGATCCTGCGCCAGGTGGAAGCGCAGATGCACCTGACCGAAACGCCCGAGGATCATCCCGAGCGTGGCCACTATTACCGGTCGGATCACTTCAGCCTGGCCAAGCGCGGCGTGCCGATGTTTGCCGTCGGCCGGGGCACCGACCTGATCAACGGCGGCAAAAAGGCCGGTGAGGCTGCCACCGAAGACTATGTCGAGCATCGCTATCACCAGCCGTCGGACGAATATTCCGACAGCTGGGACATGACCGGCATGGCGCAGGAGGTGGAGCTCTATTACCGCCTCGGCCGTGCGCTGGCCACTGGCACGACCTGGCCCAACTGGCACCAGGGCGACGAATTCCGCGCTATCCGCGATGCCAGCCGCGCAACCGTAACCGGCGCCAAGTAAGCCGTGGCCATGAACGACGAGAACCCGACGGGCGGCATGATGCCCCCCGAATTCGCCCCGCAGGACTGGCTCTGGGTGGGTTTCCCCCACCTGGCCGAAGAATGGTCGGGCGTAATCGACCGCGCGCAGGAGCAGATCGCCGCGTTTGCCAGCGCCGTGGCCGAAAGCGGCCAGGAAGTGCGCCTGGTAGTGCGCGATGCAGCCAACCGCATGCGCGCCGAGCGGCTGGCCAGCGCCTCCGTCAAGATCGAACAGCGCGTCTATGGCGACGTATGGCTGCGCGATACCGGGCCGCTGGTGGTGGCCGATGGTGCCGGTGGGCGCCGCGCGCAGCTATTTGGCTTCAACGGCTGGGGCGGCAAGTACCTGATGCCTGGAGACCAGGAGATCGGTGCCACCCTGGCCGCCGATGCCGGGCTGCCGGCCAGCAAGGCCGACTGGGTGCTCGAAGGCGGCGCGCTCGATGGCGATGGCACTGGCCTTGTTGCCACCACCGAGCAGTGCCTGCTCAACCCCAATCGCAACCCGCACCTGTCACGCGCCGACCTGGAAATGCGCCTCAAGCGTGACCTGGGCTATACCCGCGTGCTGTGGCTGGGCGACGGGCTGATCAACGACCACACCGATGGACACGTGGACAACCTGGCCCGCTTTGTCGGCGCCAATCGCCTGGCCCTGCCCCGTGCCACCGGCCCGGACGATCCCAATGCCGCGATCTATGCCGATGCCGCCGCGCGTGCCCGCGATGCCGGGGTAGAGGTGATCGAGGTGCCTTCACCGGGCCGCATCGAATGGGGCGGCATGATCCAGCCGGCCAGCTACATGAACTTCGTGATTACCAGCCATGCGGTGATCGTGCCGATCTTCGGCTCGGTCCACGACGAAGCTGGCGTGGAGGCCATCGGCGCGCTGTTCCCCGGCCGCGCCACGATCGGTGTGATGGGCGATGCGGTGCTGGTGGGTGGTGGTGGTTTCCACTGCGCCAGCCAGCAGATGCCCTCGGCCTGACGAAGCATCGCCCTGTCCCGCCCGTGAAATGATCGGGCGGGACAGGGCCTTGCTAAGCTTACTGGGTTTCGCGTGCCAGGCGTTCGGCCAGCTCGGCGATTTCCGGCGGATCGAGTAGCCAGGTGCGGGTCTTGCGGCCTTCGCGGTGGATCGGCACGGTCAGCAGCACGCGGGCGTTTTCCCGCGCGTGCGGCTTGTAGAGCGAGAAGTGCAGCGCACATTCGCGGATCGTGCCGATGATCGGCGTGCGGCCTTCCAGATCGATCATCGTGGCGGCCTGGTCCCAGGGAATGGTGGCGGTGCTCATGGCGATCAGACGTCCAGATTGGCTACGTTGAGGGCGTTTTCCTGAATGAAATCGCGGCGCGGCTCGACCACGTCGCCCATCAGGCGGGTAAAGATCTCGTCGGTCACGTCGGCGTCTTCCACCTTGACCTGGAGCAGCGAACGGACTTCTGGATCGAGCGTGGTTTCCCACAGCTGTTCGGCGTTCATTTCACCCAGGCCCTTGTAGCGCTGGATCGACAGGCCCTTGCGGCCATTGGCCATGACCGCTTCGAGCAGTTGCGAAGGCCGGGTAATGCCGGCGTCCTTGCTGTCGGCCCGGGCCGCGGCGGCGGGGGCTTCCTCGCCATCGGTGGCGCCCGTGCTTTCCGGCTCCGCAGCGGCAGCACCGGCGCGCACCAGGCGGGCAACACCGGCATAGACATCGGCGTGTTCGGCCGCGAGGCGGGCCAGCTTGCGCGCTTCGGCGCTGGTCAGGAAGCCGGCCTCGATCATGTGATGGTCGGTCACCCCGCGCCAGGCGCGCTGGATGTGATAGCCGCCGTCTTCGCTCATCTGCGCCGCCCACTGCGCCTCGGGATCGCCACGATCCAGCCAGCTTGCGGCATTGGCAAGCGCGGCGATGCGGGCATCGGCCGAGAGATCGGGATCGAGCGCACCGGCCAGCGCCAGCGCTTCCACGATATCCGGGTTGTAGCGGCGCGGCACGAAGGCCATCAGGTTGCGCAGGCGCAGCGCGTGATCGACCAGCTCGGCCAGTTCCTGGCTGCCGCGGGCGCCGCCCGGGGTTTCCAGGATGCGGCCCGTGGTGCCGGCTTCCACCAGGTAGCGATCGAGCGCGGCGTTGTCCTTGAGATAGACTTCGCTGCGGCCCTTGGCGACCTTGTAGAGCGGCGGCTGGGCGATGAAGAGGTGCCCGGCGCGGATGATGTCGGGCATCTGGCGGTGGAAGAAGGTGAGCAGCAAGGTGCGGATATGCGCGCCGTCGACGTCGGCGTCGGTCATGATCACGATCTTGTGATACCGCAGCTTTTCCAGGTTGAATTCATCGCGGATGCCGGTGCCCATCGCCTGGATCAGCGTGCCCACTTCGCGCGAGGAAATGATGCGATCGAACCGCGCGCGCTCCACGTTGAGGATCTTGCCGCGCAAGGGCAGGATCGCCTGGGTCTTGCGATCGCGGCCCTGCTTGGCGCTGCCACCGGCCGAGTCCCCTTCGACCAGGAACAGTTCGCACTTGCTGGCGTCGCGCTCCTGGCAATCGGCCAGCTTGCCGGGCAGGCTGGCAATGTCCATCGCGCCCTTGCGGCGGGTCAGTTCACGGGCGCGACGCGCAGCCTCGCGCGCGGCGGCGGCGTCGATCACCTTGAGGATCACCGACTTGGCATGGGCCGGGTTTTCCTCGAGCCATTCGCTCATCTTGTCGGCCATCAGGCTTTCAAGCGGCTGGCGCACTTCGGAGGAAACCAGCTTGTCCTTGGTCTGGCTGGAAAACTTCGGATCAGGCAGCTTGACCGAGACGATCGCGGTGAGCCCTTCGCGCATGTCATCGCCCGAGAGCGAGACCTTTTCCTTCTTGAGCAGGCCCGAGCGATCGGCATAGCCGTTGAGCGTGCGGGTCAGCGCGGCGCGGAATGCGGCCAGATGGGTACCGCCATCGCGCTGCGGGATGTTGTTGGTGAAACACAGCACGTTTTCGTAATAGCTGTCGTTCCATTCCAGCGACACGTCGATGCCGATGCCGTCGCGCATCGCCGAAATGGCGATCGGTTCGGGGATCAGCGCCTGCTTGTTGCGATCGAGGTATTTCACGAAGGCCGCAATGCCGCCTTCGTAATAGAGATCGTGTTCCTTGACCTCTTCATGGCGCTTGTCGCGCAGCAGGATGCGCACGCCAGAATTGAGGAAGGCGAGTTCGCGATAGCGGTGTTCGAGCTTGTCGAAATCGAACTCGGTCACGTTCTTGAACGTGTCGTGGCTGGCAAAGAAGGTGACGCGGGTGCCCTTCTTGGGCTTGCCGTTGTCCGCCGTCGGTGCCGGGCCGGTCACCTTGAGCGGCGCCACGGCATCGCCATGGGCAAACTTCATCCAGTGTTCCTGGCCTTCGCGCCAGATCGTCAGCTCCAGCCATTCCGACAGGGCATTGACCACCGAGACGCCCACGCCGTGCAGGCCGCCCGACACCTTGTAGGCGTTGTCGTCAGACGTGTTCTCGAACTTCCCGCCGGCGTGGAGCTGGGTCATGATCACTTCGGCGGCCGAAACGCCTTCTTCGGCATGGATGCCGGTGGGAATACCGCGCCCGTTGTCTTCCACCGAGACCGAACCATCGGGGTTCAGCTCGATCAGCACCAGGTCGCAATGCCCGGCCAATGCCTCGTCGATGGCGTTGTCCGACACTTCGAAGACCATGTGATGCAGGCCCGAGCCATCGTCGGTATCGCCGATGTACATGCCGGGACGCTTGCGCACCGCATCCAGGCCCTTGAGGACCTTGATCGAGTCGGCGCCGTAGGAGTTGGTGTTCGGGGTATTTTCGTTGGTGCTGGCCATAGTTTTGCACATAGGCACTTTACCCGCAAAACCCAAGCGAATTGGCCCTGTTTTACACAGGCCCAAGGCGGGCTGCGCCAAGTCTCTTGCATGCGCGGCGCCATGCGGCATGGTGCGCGCAACGAACAGGAAAAGGGGGCAATCCTTTGATCACGCGCAGCGCCATCTCGACCATCGCCCTGGCGGCGATGGCCACCGCCACTGCGGCCCAGGCCGCGCCCACCGCGCCAGACGCCGGGGAGGCGCAGTTCCGCAGCATTTACAAGGAACTGGTCGAAACCAATACCACGGTCAGCAGCGGATCATGCACGCTGGCGGCCGAGCGGATGGCGGCGCATCTCAAGGCAGCTGGCTATGCCGACAGCCAGCTCACGCTGTTTTCCACGCCCGAACACCCCAAGGATGGCGGGCTGGTTGCCGTGCTGCCCGGCACCTCGAAGACCGCCAAGCCGATCCTGCTGCTCGCCCATCTCGACGTGGTGGAGGCCAAGCGCGCCGATTGGGAGCGCGATCCTTTCACCCTGATCGAGGAAGGTGGCTATTTCTATGGCCGCGGCACGGCCGACGACAAATCGATGGCGGCGATCTGGGTGGACACCATGGCGCGCCTCAAGGCGGGCAAGCCACTCAAGCGCACGGTGAAGATGGCGCTGACCTGCGGCGAGGAAACCACGTGGGCGTTCAACGGCGCGCAGTGGCTGGCCCAGAACAAGCGCGACCTGATCGATGCCGAGTTTGCCCTTAACGAGGGCGGCGGCGGCGATACCGATGGCAAGGGCCTGTCGGAAGGCGGCAAGCTGGTCAACCAATCGATCCAGGTGGGCGAAAAGGCGGTGCAGAACTATCGCCTGGAAACCCGCAATCCTGGCGGCCATAGCTCTATCCCTGTGCGCGAGAACGCCATTTACGAGTTGGCCGATGCGCTCGCCCGGCTGCGCGACCATGAATTCCCCACCGAGATGAGCGACACCACCCGAGCCTTCTTTGCCAAGGCCGGGGCGGCGCGCGGCGATGCCATGGGCAAGGCGATGCAGGCCTTGGCCAGCAACCCGATCGGCAGCCCCGCCTTTGCCGAGGCGGAAAAGCTGGTGAACACCGACCGCACCTATCATTCCAAGCTGCGCACCACCTGTGTGGCCACGCTGCTCGATGGCGGCCACGCCAACAATGCCCTGCCCCAGCGCGCCGGGGCCAACGTGAACTGCCGCATCTTCCCCGGCCATTCGGTAGAAGAAATCCAGACCGCGCTGCAAAAGGTCGTGGCCGATCCTGGCGTGACGGTGAGCTTGGTGCCGCCCCAGCGTCCGCTGGCCAAGGCGCCCGCGCTCGATCCCAAGATCATCGGCCCTATGGAAAAGCTTTCCGCGCAGTATTTCCCCGCCGTGCCGGTGGTACCCGACATGTCCACCGGAGCCACCGACGGCATCTTCCTGGAGGCCGTGGGCATCCCGACCTATGGCGTTCCCGGCCCCTGGGGCAACCCTGATGGCAATGGCGTGCATGGCCTGAACGAGCGGATCGAGGTCAAGTCGCTGCTGACCGGGCGCGCCTATCTCTATGACTTGGTGAACGCCTACGCACGGTGATCGGCGGGGTGTTGACAAGCTGTGGATAAAGTCCGGCTGCCCTTTTGGTGCGGCAGCCGGGCCTTGACCGGAACAGCACAAAGGTGTTCGTTATGCCCATGCGTCATGAAGCGGTCATGCCTGTCCTTCATGCCTCGCCCCGAGCGAGGCGGAAGCCGATTTGGCACAGGAGCGCGAGCGGAGCATGCTTCACCAGGCGCTGATCGAGCGGGCGGCTGCGGCCAGGCCCCATAGCGGCGATAGCGCCGCGACGCCGCGTTTGCTGGCATCCAACCGTCATCTCGACAATTGCCCGGCGCTGGTGCTCAACGCCGATTACACGCCGCTCAGCTATTACCCGCTCAGCCTGTGGCCGTGGCAAACCGCGATCAAGGCGGTGTTCCTGGAACGGGTGGATATCATCGCCACCTATGACCGCGCGGTGCACAGCCCGTCGCTGGACATGAAGATTCCCTCGGTGATCGCGCTGCGGCAATATGTGAAGCCCAGCGAGTTTCCCGCCTTCACCCGCTTCAACCTGTTCCTGCGCGATCGCTTCGTGTGCCAGTATTGCGGCAGCGGGGAAAACCTCACGTTCGACCACGTGATCCCGCGCCGGCTGGGCGGGCGCACCACCTGGGAAAACGTGACGACCGCCTGCGCACCCTGCAACATGACCAAGGGCGGCCGCACCCCGGCCCAGGCGCACATGCGCCTGATGGAAGAACCGATCCGGCCCACGACCTGGCAATTGCAGGAAAAGGGCCGCGCCTTTCCGCCTGGGCACCTGCACGAAAGCTGGCGCGACTGGCTGTATTGGGACGTCGAGCTGGAAAGCTAGGCGGCCAGATCAGGCGGTCTGACGCGCCCCTTTCAGGAACAGCACCAGCGCTGCCAGCGCGATGACCGCGGCCACCAGCATCGGCATGGTGGGCAAGTCGATCAAAGCGCCCGGGCCACTGAACCGGGCCAGGGTCTGGGCATAGAGCGGCGGGCCGATGATCTGCGCGATCGAGCCGATCGATTGCACCGCGCCTTGCAATTCGCCCTGGCTGCGCGCATCGACCGCGCGGCTGTTCATCGCCGAGATCGAGGGCTGCACTGCGCCCTGGAACGCGCCGACCGCAATGGCGAGATAAACCTGCCAGACCTGGTGCGCGAGGCAATAGAGCACCGCAGAAGTGGCGAGCGAGGCCACGCCCATGATCACCGCGCGCCGCTCCCCCAGCCGGGGCAAGAGATAGCGCATGCCCAGCCCTTGGAACAACGCGGCGCTCAATCCCACGACAGCGAGAGCGAGGCCCACCGCCTTGGTCGAAAACCCGTAGGCAGCAATCGCCATGTAGGTCCAGATCGCGGGATAGACCACGTTCGCCAGCTGCCACGCGCCCAGCGCCGCCACGAACCACAACACGCGGGCGCTTTGCCCTTTCAGCGCGCGCAGGCTGGAAAGGGCATTGGCACGGCGCCAGTCGAATGGCCGGCGATGATCGGCGTCGAGCGATTCCCGCAAGGTGAACAGCCCGAACAGGAAATTGGCAAAGCTGAGCCCGGCCGCCGCCATGAACGGCACGCGCGGGCCCAGGGTGCCGAGCAACCCGCCCAGCGCCGGGCCGGCGACGAAGCCGATGCCAAAAGCCATGCCCATCAGGCCAAAGCTGGCCGCGCGCTTTTCCGGCGGGGTGACATCGGCGATATAGGCATAGGCAGCCGAGAAGCTGGCACCGGTAATGCCGGCGATGATCCGCCCGGCCACCAACCAGCTCATCGCCGGAGCAAAGGCCTGGAGCAGATAATCAAGGCCCAGGGCAAAGACCGCCGCCAGCAGCACCGGCCGCCGGCCGAAGCGATCGGACAGGTTGCCGATCACCGGGGCGAACACGAACTGCATCACCGCATAGCCCGCGCCCAGCCAGCCGGCATATTCGGCCGCCTGGGTGATCGACACGCGGGCGAGGTGCATGATCAGCCCGGGAAACACCGGAATGACGATGCCAAAGCCAAGCATGTCGATCAGCACGATGGCAAAGACAAAGCTCAGCGAAGCGCGATGCGTCATGAAATCCCCCCGGGCTAAGCTATCTGGCCCCTGCCCTCTGCCCTCAGCTGCGACGGGTCAGCGCGGCTTCGCTTTCTTCCAGCAGCTGGGCCATGATCGTGGCGACCGGCTCTTCCTTGGTGACCATGCCCACCGACTGGCCAGCCATGACCGAGCCGCGTTCCACATCGCCATCGATCACCGCGCGGCGCAGCGCGCCGGCCCAGAAATGTTCGATTTCAAGCTGCGCGGCGGCCATGTCGAGTTCGCCGGCGTCCAGCTTGTGCGCCACTTCGATCTGCTTGGCGGTGAATTCCTCGGTGCCCTTGTTCTTGAGCGCGCGCACCGGAATGACCGGCAGGCGCGGATCGACCTGGACCGAGGCCACGGCATCACGCGCGTTACCGCGGAAGAACGCCGCCTTGAACGCGGGATGAGCGATCGATTCGCTGGCGCAGGCAAAGCGGGTGCCGAGTTGCACGCCGGCTGCACCCATTTCGAGGTAGGAGGCAATCGCCTCGCCCCGGCCGATGCCGCCTGCCACGAAGACGAGGTGATCGGCAGCCAGGGCGGGCAGGAATTCCTGCGCCAGCACCGAGGTGGACACCGGGCCGATGTGGCCGCCTGCTTCGCTGCCCTCGATCACCAGCGCATCGGCGCCCGAACGGAACAGCTTCTTGGCGAGCGCGATCGTGGGGGCAAAGACGATGACCTTGGCGCCGAACGCCTTGATCGCCTCGACACTGCCCTTGGGCGGAATGCCGCCAGCCAGCACGACATGGCCCACGCCGTGCTTTGCACACACCGCGATCAGATCGAACAGCAGGGGGTGCATGGTGATCAGGTTCACGCCGAACGGCTTGGTCGTAAGCGCCTTGGTACCGGTGATTTCGGCATCGAGCAGATCGGGCGTCATCGCGCCGCAGGCAATGACGCCAAAGCCGCCGGCGTTGCTGATCGCGGCCACCAGGTTCCGTTCCGAAACCCAGCTCATCGCACCGCACAGGATCGCGTGCTCGGTGCCCAGGAAGGCAGCGCCGCGCGCCATCAGCGCGGAAGTCTTGGGAGTGGCCGTCATGTGTGAAAAATCGCCCTGTCTGCGATGGAGAAAGTGCCCGCGCTTTACGGTGCCGGAACCGGCCGGGCAAGGGGGAAGCGGCAACATAAATCGGCATTTCAACTAACTCTGGCCGCTTTAATCCATTTAGGCGATCAAACCAGGCTGGTTATAGCCGCGGACAACGAATTTCCGCCAAGGAGAGCCAAGCCATGTCCGCCCCCTCGAAGTGCCCGTTCCATGAAGGCGCCAGTGCCGCAGCGATCGTGCAGAGCCAGACCAACCAGACCTGGTGGCCCAACCGGCTCGACCTGGGCATCCTGCGCCAGCACTCGCGTCTGAGCGATCCGATGCCCCATGGGCATGACTATCGCGCAGCGTTTGGCCGGCTCGATCTCGATGCGGTAAAGGCCGATATCAATGCGCTGATGACCACGTCGCAGGATTGGTGGCCGGCCGATTATGGCCACTATGGCCCGCTGTTCATCCGCATGGCCTGGCACAGCGCAGGCACCTATCGCACGTTCGACGGCCGTGGCGGCGCCTCGTCCGGCACGCAGCGCTTTGCCCCGCTCAATTCCTGGCCCGACAACGTCAACCTCGACAAGGCGCGCCTGCTGCTGTGGCCGGTGAAGCAGAAGTATGGCGCCAGCCTGAGCTGGGCCGACCTGATGGTGCTGGCCGGCAATTGCGCGCTCGAAGCGATGGGCCTGCCCACCGTGGGCTTTGGCGGTGGCCGTGAAGACGTGTGGGAGAGCGAGGCCGATATCTATTGGGGTTCGGAAAGCCAGTGGCTGGCCGATGCGCGCTATAGCGGCGATCGCGACCTGGAAGAGCCGCTGGCCGCCGTCCAGATGGGCCTCATCTATGTGAACCCGGAAGGGCCCAATGGCGAACCCGATCCGCTGGGATCGGCGCGCGACATTCGCGAAACCTTTGCCCGCATGGCGATGAACGACGAGGAAACCGTGGCGCTGATCGCCGGTGGCCACACCTTTGGCAAGGCGCACGGCGCGGGTGACGCGGCCGCGATCGGCGCTGCCCCGGAAGGCGCGGATATCCTGGCGCAGGGGCTGGGCTGGATCAGCACGCACGGCAGCGGCATGGGTGTGGACGCCATCACCAGCGGCCTGGAAGGTGCGTGGACGACCAATCCGATCGCCTGGGACAATGGCTATTTCGATGCGCTGTTCGGCTATGACTGGGAATTGACGGTGAGCCCGGCAGGCGCGCACCAGTGGAAGCCCAAGGGCGATGCTGGCGCGGGCACGGTGCCCGATGCGCATGATGCCACGCGCCGGCACCAGCCGATGATGTTCACCAGCGATATCGCGTTGATCACCGATTCGGCTTACCTCGCCATTTCCAAGGACTTCCACGCCAACCCGGACAAGTTTGCCCGCGTTTTTGCCGAGGCGTGGTTCAAGCTGACCCATCGCGACATGGGCCCCCAGGCACGCTATCTGGGCAAGGACGTGCCGGACGCGCCGCGCATCTGGATGGACCCGGTGCCGGCAGTGGATCATCCCCTGGTAACGCCAGCCGATATCGACACGCTCAAGGCGCGGGTGCTCAACAGTGGGCTGTCGGTGGCGGACCTCGTCAAGACGGCGTGGGCCAGCGCCTCCACCTTCCGCCAGTCAGACAAGCGCGGCGGTGCCAATGGCGCGCGCATCGCCTTGGCGCCGCAAAAGGATTGGGCGGTGAACGAGCCGGCGAGCCTTGCCCGCGTGCTCGACGTGCTGCGCACCATCAAGGCATCGTTCGATGGCGAAGCCCCCGATGGCCGCAAAGTGAGCCTGGCGGATCTGATCGTGCTGGCGGGCAACGCCGGGGTGGAAGCGGCAGCGCGGGCGGCGGGGCACTATGTCGTGGTGCCGTTCACGCCCGGCCGCACCGATGCCAGCGATGCCCAGACCGATGCGGCCAGCTTTGCCGTGCTGGAACCCCGGCATGACGGCTTTCGCAACTATGCCGCAGGCAAGCATCGCCGCAGCCAGGAAGAACTGCTGGTCGACCGCGCGCAACTGCTGGGCCTGACCGCACCCGAGATGACCGTGCTGGTCGGCGGGCTGCGCGTGCTGGGCGCCAACCATGGCGGCAGCAAGCTGGGCCAGTTCACCGATCGCGTGGGGCTGCTGACCAATGACTTCTTCCGCAACCTGCTGACGGCCACCACGGCCATGCGCTGGCAGGAAACCGGGGATGGCGTGTTCACCGCGTTCGACCGCAAGACCGGCGAACCTCGGCATGGCGCCACGCGGGTTGACCTGATCTTTGGCGCCAATTCCGAACTGCGCGCCCTGGCTGAAGCCTATGCCACCGATGACGCGGAAAAGCCGTTCGTTGACGCGTTTGTGGCGGCCTGGGCCAAGGTGATGGACGCCGATCGCTTCGACCTGACAGCCTGACAAGGTTGGCAAGAAAGCGGCACCATCCCCTTTACCTGCCGCTTTCAAGCTTACCTCCCCGCCTTTATCCGGTATCCCCAGCCGGAAGGAGGCGGGGTTTTTCATGTTCGCGTGGCAGTTTCAGGGTTGGCGTTTTCAGGCTTGCGGGGCACTAGCGGCACCCTTCCCCCGTTGCCACGGGATGCAGCGCTTGCCTCGCCCATGCTGAAAGCCACGCTGGAAATCGTGCTGTTCCTGCTTTCCGGCATAGCCATGGCCGCCGCGAAAGTGGCGGCGCTGGCCGCGGCTGCCCTCGCCGTGCCGGTGGCGGGCGTGCTGCTGTGGCGCAAGCGGCGGAAATAGTAGCAGATATTAAACATCACAGACAGCGAGCGTTGCGAACAACACTGTATCTTTGACGGCCCTACCCCGCCAGCAACGCCGTGATGCGCGCGGCGGCGTGGCCGTCGCCGAAAGGGTTGTGGGCGCGGGCCATCGCCGCGTAGGCGCTGGGGTCATCGAGCAGGGTGCTGGCCTCGGCCACGATGCGTACGGCCTTGGTGCCCACAAGGCGGGCCGTGCCGGCAGCGACGCCTTCGGGCCGCTCGGTGGTTTCGCGCATCACCAGCACGGGCTTGCCCAGTGCCGGGGCTTCTTCCTGCACGCCGCCGCTGTCGGTCAGCATGATCTCGCTGATTGCCAGGAGGCGGGCGAAATGGGGATAGTCCAAGGGCTCGATCAAGGCGACGTTGGGCAGGCCGGCGAGCGCTGCATCCATCACCGCGCGCACGTTGGGATTGGGGTGCACGGGAAAGATCAAGGCAATGTCGGGCCGGGCCGCCAGGGTGCGGATCGCCTGGGCAATCGCCTCAAGCCCGCCGCCGAAGTTTTCGCGGCGGTGGCTGGTCACGCCGATCAGGCGCTTGCCGGCAAAGCGGCTTTCGAGGGCAGCGAGGCCACTCGCCAAGTCCGGCTCTGCCGCGATCCGGGCGGTGACCCAGTGCAGCGCATCGATCACGGTATTGCCGGTGACATGGATCGTGGCGGGATCGACATTTTCGGCGCGCAGCGCGTCGGCCGCCGTCTCTGTAGGGGCGAAATGCAGCGCGGCGATGGTGCCGATGATCTTGCGGTTCACCTCTTCGGGCCAGGGGTGATAGATATTGTGGCTGCGCAGCCCAGCCTCGACATGGGCCACCGCGATCTTGCGATAATAGGCCGCCAGGGCCCCTGCCATGGCCGTCGCGGTATCGCCCTGAACCACCACCCAATCGGGCTTTTCCGCGTCCATCACCTTGCCGATTTCGGTCAATAGCGCGGCGGTGAGCCCGTCGAGCGTCTGGTTGGGACGCATCAGATCGAGATCGTGATCGGGGGTGATGCCGGCAATTGCCAGCACCTGGTCCAGCATGCCGCGATGCTGCGCGGTGACGCAGGTAACCACGCGAAAGCGCGGATCGGCGCGCAGGGCGTGCACCACGGGAAACATCTTGATGGCCTCGGGCCGGGTGCCGAAGACGAGGAGGATGGTTTTGGGCGCAGGCTGGGTCATGATGGAGCGCTTTATAGGCCGAATCTTAAGCGCCGGATAAGGGGCCGCACGTAAGGACTATATCGAATCTGGAGCCGCTTGGGCCAGACCGGGCGCCGGTGGCAGGGCGTGCCTGCCCCGGCGCGCAGCCAGGGCAGGCAGAGATCACCCCATATGGTTCAGGCCTTGAGCAGGTCTGGCAGCTTGCCACTCATGCCGCGCGCTTCGTCCATGAACCAGCGCTTGAGCGTGGGCAGGCGCTGCACGCCGGCCATACCAAAGCGGCGCACCATGCTGGGCAGGCGCCCGCGCAGGCCGAACAGGCGGGTAAGCACGTCCGTGGCAGCGGCGACCATGAAGGTATCGGCGGCGCGCCAGCGTTCATAGCGTGCGAGCAACTGCGCGTCGCCCGGCTCCAGACCGAGCCGCGCACCTTCGGCCAAGACCTCTACCAGCGCGGCGACATCGCGCAGCCCCACATTGAGGCCCTGCCCCGCGATCGGATGCATGCCGTGTGCAGCATCGCCCACCAGCGCCAGGCGATGATCGACGACCTTGGCGGTGTGGTGAAAATTGAGCGGATAGGACGAGCGCGGGCCGTTGAGCGCGATCTTGCCGAACACGCCGCCCATGCGCTTGTCCACCTCGGCGAGGAAAGCAGCTTCACCCAGAGCAAGAACGCCGGCCGCGTCCTTTTCCGCCACGGTCCAGACCAGCGCGCTGCGGTGCGTGCCGTCGGCTTCGTCCAGCAAGGGGAGCAGGGCAAAGGGACCGGCGGGATAGAAGATTTCCCAGGCGGTGTTCTCGTGGCTGCGTTCATGGGTCAGCCCGGCGATGATAGCGCGATGGCCATAGTCCCAGCGTGCCGGGGTAAAGCCTGCTTCATCGCGGGTGGGGCTGCGGCGCCCTTCGGCGGCGACCAGCAGGCTGCCCTTGAGCAGGCGGCCATCAGCGAGGGTCACGGCCACACCGTGATCGCCGCGTTCGCGCGTGGCAACCTGGGCATTGGGCAGGAACGTGATCAGGCTTTCGCGCGCGGCGGCATCGTACATCGCCACGCGCAGATCGCGGTTGGCATACATGCGGCCCAGCGAGCCGTCTTCCGCGCCAGGGCGGAAATCGATGCGGCCGGGCTTCATGCTGTCAGTCACGGCGATGGCATCGATCGGGCAGCCCTTGGGGGCCAGCGCCTCTGCCATGCCGAGGTTGGTATAGAGGTTCCAGCTGGCGGTAGAGATGGCCGAGGCACGCCCGTCGAACCCGGCGGCGGTTTGCGCCGCCGGGTCGGAGGAATCGACCACCAGGCTGGACAGGCCCTGCTTGGCGAGGCCGATCGCCAGCGTCATGCCGACAAGGCCGCCGCCCAGGATCACCACGTCGCACGAAAGGGCCTGCTCTGCCGCCACGTCGTTCATCACTTCACTCCACAGGTACTGCCCGGCCCCGGATCGAGATCAAGGCAGCGACCGTCATAGGCGCCTTGCGGCGCCGGCAAATTGATCCATGCCGAAAGGGTGGGGGCAATGTCCACTGTTTCAACGGGCGAAGGCTGTTCAATGCCGGTCATGCCCTTGCGCCAGAACAGGATCGGCACGCGGCGGTCATAGTCCCACGGCGAACCATGGGTGGCGACATAGCCAGGCCCCGGTTGCGGCAGGGCCATGACGCCGCGCTTGAGCATCACCACGAAATCGCCCGAGCGCGGACCATAGAACGAAGCGCGGGCGCGCTGGATCAGGCTCCAGGTTTCGGGCGAACCCGATGGCATCGGCGTCGCGGCGATTTCGGGAGCGGTGAACACGGCGGCAACCTGCGGGTGAGCCAGCAGAATGGCGCGGGCGGTTTCTACCACGGTGGTCTTTTCGGCATCGGGCAGCGCGGCATCGACCCAGAAATCGCCGGCGGTGCCATCGCCCAGGATCAGGCCCTTGGCGGGCAGGCCCAGCTTGGCCGCGACCTGTTCGCTCAAGGCCTTGGGCGACAGCGCCAGCTCGGCGCGGGCCACCTGCGGCATCGCCTCGCGCTTCTGCCGCTCGGGCAGGTCAAAGCCGCCGTGATCAGCCGAAAGCACCACGCCATAATCGATACCGCGCGCATCCAGCGCGGCAAAGAATGCGCCCAGTGCCTGGTCAACCGTGGCCAGCTGGATGCACATTTCCGGCCCTTGCGTGCCGGTACTGTGGCCCACGTAATCGGTGGCCGAGAGGCTGACGGCGAGCATGTCGGGCGCCGGGCCCTTGCCCAGCTTCATCGCGTCCACCAGCTTGAGCGCGAGATCGAGCGTCGCCTGATCAAGGCGGGGCGAGGCGCGGAACGCCGTGGTATCACCCGCCGCCAGGGCGAAATGCCCGGTGCCGACCGTGGCACTGCCCGCCTGCACCGCGCCTTCGCGCGCCGCGCAGAACGCCGGCAGGGGCAGCGCCGGGGCGCCCTTGGCGAGGAGCTTGGCCACGGTGGCATTTTCCTGCGCGGCGGCGGGAATACCGGCCCGGCCGTCGAGCGTGACGAAGCCGTTGTTCTTCCACCACCACACCTGGTCGATCACATGGCCGCCCATCATCAGGGCGGCGCGGTCCTTGCCCGAAACCGCCACGTTGCGCGCGGCCGGCCACTGCTGCTTCATCCGCTCGCCCAGGGTTGGCACCAGAAGGTGGCCGACACTGGCAACATAATCCTTGGGATCGGCGGCAGCGCGGGTTTCATCCTCGGCGCAATAGACCTCTTTCTTGGCCCGCGCGGCGGATTGATCGATCCAGGTGTTGGCGATGATGCCGGTGTGGGCCGGGCGATTGCCGGTGAGCAGCGTGGAATGGCCGGGGCAGGTTTCGGTGGCGGCATGGCTTTGATAGCCGGCCGGGAACACCGCGCCGCTGGCCAGCCGCGCCAGGCCGCCGGTGAAATGGCTGCGATATTCGGCAAAGAGATCGGCCGAGAACTGGTCCATCGCCAGCGCGATCACCAGGCGCGGCGGCGTGGTGACGGCGGCGCTGGGTGTCGGCGCAGCGGCAACAGGCTGCGGCGCGGCGGCTGGCGCGGCGATGGACGTGGCGGGCGCCATCGCCAAGGTTGCCGCAAGGGTGATCAGGGCGGATGTCAGGACCGGTTTGTTACGCATGAAGTTACCTCAACGGAATGCCGCCTGCCTTGTCCATCCCGCCCTTGGGGTATTCACCAAGAGGCGTTCTGGACGGCGCCGGCCATGTGCCTTACATCGCGCGGGCGTTAGACTGATCTTTCGCGCCGGAAACGGAGAGCGTGTGCCCCTGTTGCAGCGATTCTGGAAGAGCATGACGGGCGCCCTGGCGCAATGGGCCTCGCCATTGCGCGCAATTGTTGCAGTCTTGTGGCTCTTGCCGATGGCCCTGCTCGGCGCCCAGCCGCTCCAGGCCCAGAACGAAAGCGGCAGCGCCCCGCATATCCGCGCCACGCTGCTGGCGGAGGGGCCCGCCCAACCGGGCCAGACTGTGACCATGGCCGTGCTGATGCAGCCAGAGGCGGGCTGGCATGGCTATTGGACCAATCCCGGCGACGCTGGCCTGCCGCTGTCGCTCGACTGGACCTTGCCAGCCGGGGCCAAGGCCGGCGACCTGCAGTTTCCCGTGCCGCAGACCCTGGTGCTGCAGGGCCTGATGAACCACGTCTATGAACAGGCCTATGCCGTGCTGGTGCCGGTGACGGTGCCGGCCGATGCGCGGCCCGGCAGCACCCTGCCGATCAGCGCCAAGGCGCAATGGCTGGCTTGCACCAACCAGATCTGCGTGCCTGAACGCGCCAGCCTGATGGGCACGATCGCCGTGGGCGATGGTCCCAAGGACGCCCGCTTTGCCGCGTGGCGCGCGGCGCTGCCGGCGCGGCTCGACCAGCAGGGCAAGTTCGAGGCAACGGCTACCGGCCTCGCGCTCGCCATCCCCTTCCCCGCCACCGCGCGCATTGCCGATCCGCACTTCTTCATCGCTGGCCAGGGCGTGATCGATTATGCCGCGCCCCAGGCCTTTGCCCGGCAGGGCGATTGGCTGATCGTCACCCTGGCGCGGGCCAAGGGCGCCATGGCCGAGCATCCGCAAAGCATTTCTGGCGTGCTGGCGCTGGGCCCCGGCGCTGGCGGGCTGGCGATCACGGCCTTGCCCGGCGCGGTGCCCAAGGGCGGCACGCCGATCGGTGGCAGCGCGCAGACCGCGTTTTCGTGGCGCACGCTGGTGCTGGCCATGCTGGGCGCGCTGGCTGGCGGCCTGATCCTCAACATCATGCCCTGCGTATTCCCGATCCTCAGCCTCAAGGCCATGGCGCTGGCCCGTGGCAACAGCCGGCATGCCCAGACCGAAGGGCTGGCCTATAGCGCCGGGGTGATCCTGGCATGCCTCGCGCTGGGCGCCGCACTGCTGGCCTTGCGCGCCGGCGGGGCGCAGGTAGGCTGGGCATTCCAGTTGCAAAACCCGGGCGTGGTGGCCCTGCTGGTCTTGCTGGCGACGGCGATCACGGCAAACTTTGCCGGGCTCTATGAACTGCCGGGTCTGTCCGTTTCGCGCAGCGGCGCCAGTGCCGGCACGGTGGGCGGCGCTTTTGGCACCGGGCTGCTGGCGGCCTTCGTGGCGACGCCATGCACCGGGCCGTTCATGGCCGCCGCCATGGGCGTGGCGCTGGTCCTGCCGCCATTGGCGGGGCTGGCCGTGTTTGCCGCGCTGGGCCTGGGCCTGGCGCTGCCGTTCCTGCTGATCGGTTTCGTGCCGCCGCTGCGCCGCATCCTGCCGCGTCCAGGCCCGTGGATGGACCGTTTCCGCCGCGCCATGGCCGTGCCCGTGGGGCTGACCGTGGCGGCGCTGCTGTGGCTGGCCTGGCGCCAGGGTGGCCTTGGCCTGATGGGCGCAGCGCTGGCGCTGGCCGTGGCACTGCTGATCGTGCTGGCCATGGCCGAACGGCAGCGGCGCCAGGGCCGCGCCGTGCTGGCGTGGCTGGCGCCGCTCGCGATCGTGCTGATTGCAGCCGCCCTGCTCGGCGCCCCGCGCCTTGCCGCAAAGCCCGCGACGCAAGGTGAAGGCCTGCCCGGCACGCAGCCGTTCAGCCAGGCCGCGCTCGACCGCGCGCGCGCCAGCGGCAAGCCGGTGTTCCTCTATTTCACCGCAGACTGGTGCCTGTCGTGCAAGGTCAACGAAAGCGTCGCGATCGATCGCGACACCACCGCCAAGGCCTTTGCCAAGGCCGGCGTGCAAGTGATCGTGGGCGATTGGACGCGGGCCGACCCGGCGATCACCACGTTCCTGACAGCCCAGGGCGCGGCTGGCGTACCACTCTATCTGTGGTACGCGCCAGGCGCCGCAACCCCCACCAAGCTGCCCCAGGTGCTCACCCCGCAGACCCTGCCCGACCTTGCCGCAGGCGCCAAACAAGACGGTTGACCGCCCCGCCCCCCTGTGGCAATCGCGCCGCACCCGAGCGGGTGTAGCTCAATGGTAGAGCAGCAGCTTCCCAAGCTGAATACGAGGGTTCGATTCCCTTCACCCGCTCCATTTATCTCATGGCTTCGGGCGGCCTTCCGCCAAGTCTTTTCCGCTCCCATTCCTTCTTCATACCCGCAAATCCGGTGGGCGCGCGCAGTGCCCCACGCCGGATTATTGCGGGTCGTCCAGGCTGAACTGGTCGTCATCCTCGTGGTAGGTGAAGACTTCAGCGTAGCGGCCCCAGTTGGTCACGGTCTTGAGGGTCTCGCTGGCGAAATCGGGGCTCATGTGGTCTTCCAGCTCGTCACGGAAGCGGCGCGCGGGGGCTTTGTGGCTGGCGCGTTCATCCAGAATGCGGCGGATGTGACCCGCCAGGGGAACGTGGGCGAGCAGCGCCTCTCCGAACATGGCCTTGCGGTGATCGACATCGGCCTGGGCATAGCGGCGCGCGGCGGGTGTGAGCAGCAGTTCGGCCCCGCGCAGTTCGGCAAAGCGCAGCAGTTGCAGGGTTTCGGCCATGGGAAAGAGATCGTCGATCTCGAAATTGAGGGAATCGGCCAGTTCGGCCATGCTGGCGCGGCCGTTGAACGGGGTGCCGTCGACCTCTTCGATCAGGCCCGCCAGCGTGTTGGTGGACACATGCGGCAGGACCATGGCGATGCCGGTGCCGGGGAACACCCCTTCGCGCGGGCGGGCGGCATCGGCCGGGCGGGCGGTCATCCGCGCATAGATGTCATCGACGAGCGCGCGGAACGGCGGATCGAGGCGATCGCGCGGGCGGGGAATATCCACCTTGATCTCGGCCACGACCCGGCCGGGATTGGACGAGAAGACCAGGATGCGGTCGCACATCTGCACCGCTTCCTCGATATTGTGCGTGACGATCAGGATCGACTTGATCGGCATGCGCCCTTCCGACCAGAGATCGAGCAGATCGGTGCGCAGCGTTTCGGCGGTGAGCACGTCGAGCGCGGAAAAGGGTTCGTCCATCAGCAGGAGCGAAGGATTGACGACCAGCGCGCGGGCCAGGCCGACGCGCTGGCGCATGCCGCCCGACAGTTCCTTGGGATAGGCGTTTTCAAAGCCATCGAGGCCGATCAGGTCGATCGCGGCCAGCGCGCGGCTGCGGCGTTCGGCGGCTGGCACTTTCTGCGCCTCGAGCCCCAGTTCGACGTTTTGCAGCACGGTGAGCCAGGGAAACAGGGCAAAGGTCTGGAACACCATGGCCACGCTGGGATCTGGGCAATCCTCGCTCGCGATGCGCGCGACAGTGCCCTGGCGCGGATGGATCAGGCCGGCGATCGAGCGCAGCAGCGTGGACTTGCCCGAGCCGGAGCGACCGAGCAGCCCGACGACCTCGTTCTGGTAGAGCGTGAGATCGACGTTTTCGAGCACGAGATGGCCACCGGGCGGCGGACCATAGAAATGGTTCAGGCCCTTGACCTCGATCAGCGGCTGGGGCGGCAGGAGAGTTGCCATGGGGATACTCCGAAAACGATAAGCCAGGGATGGGGAAAAGGCAGGGCAGTCAGAGGCGCAGGCGGCGTTCGCCAAAGGCATAGAGCGGGCGCCACACCAGGCGGTTGAAGCCGAGCACGAACAGGCTCATCACCGCGATGCCCAATGCCACCTGCGGATAGTTTCCGGCGGTGGTGGCATCGGCGATATAGGCGCCAAGGCCATGGGCGCGCAGGTGATGATCACCCCAGGTGACCACTTCGGCGACGATCGAGGCATTCCACGAGCCGCCCGACGCGGTCAATGCACCGGTGATATAGTACGGGAAAATGCCGGGCAGCGCGACCTGGCGCCACCACTGCCACCCCCGCACGCCAAACATGCCAGCCGCCTCGCGCAGGTCATTGGGAATGGCACTGGCCCCGGCGATCACGTTGAACAGGATATACCACTGCGTGCCCAGGATCATCAGCGGCGACAGCCACACATCGGGCGCCAGGCCGAACCGCACGATCGCGATCACCGCAAAGGGAAACAGTACGTTGGCGGGAAAGGCCGCGAGGAACTGGGCGATCGGCTGAACCCGCTCCGCCAGGCGCGGACGCAGGCCGATCATCACGCCCAGCGGCACCCAGATCACGCTGGCCAGCACGATCAGCACGATCACGCGCACCATGGTGATCATGGCGTCGCCCAGGGCCTGGGCCATGTCTTGCAAGGTTAGCGAGGTGAGCACGTAATGCCCCGTCCAGCCGAGCGCCACGATCACGCCGAGCCACACCCCTGCCTGCCACAGCCGTTCCAGCCAGGGGTTGGATGCACCATCGACCACGACACGCTGGCGCCGCGCCCGCGGTTCGAGCGCAAGGAGCAGTTGGCCGAGCGTGGCCAGCGGCGCCAGCACGACCGGGAGCAGGCGGGTGCGGCGCAGGAGATCGTGAAACCAGCTTCGCGGGGCATCGGTGCTGGCGGTCTGTTCAAAGCGGAAGCGATCGGCCCAAGCCACGATCGGGCGGAAAAACAGCTGGTCATAGGCCAGGATGACCAGCGCCATCGTGCCCACCGCCCAGCCCACCGCGTGGAAATTCTGTTGCTGGATTGCCATGGCGAGATAGGAGCCGATACCCGGCAGCGTGGCGGTGGTGTTGCCCACGGTGATCGCTTCGGATGCCACCACGAAGAACCAGCCGCCCGACATCGACATCATTGCGTTCCACACCAGCGCCGGCGTGGCAAACGGCAGATCGAGCCGGAGGAAACGGCGCACCGGCGAGAGGGCAAAGCCCTGGCACACTTCCTCGAGATCGCCCGGCACGCTGCGCAGCGACTGGTAGAAGCTGAACGCCATGTTCCACGCCTGCGAGGTGAAGATGGCAAAGACGCTGGCCAGTTCCACTCCCAGCACGTTGCCGGGAAAGAGGTTCATGAAGAACGTGACGGTGAACGTGAGGAAGCCCAGGATCGGCACCGATTGCAGGATATCGAGCGCGGGCACGATCAGCCGCCCGGCATGGCGGCTGCGCGCCGCCAGCGTGGCCACCACCAGCGTGAACACGGTGGAGGCCAGCAAGGCGGCGAACATTCGCAGCACGGTGCGCAGCGCATAATAGGGCAGATGCGCAGGCGCGAGCGTGACCGGTTCGAGATTGAGGCTGCTGAGCGGGGCCACGGCACCCTCGGCCGCCCGGAACACCAGCACGGCCAGGCCCGAGAGGATGGCGAAGGCAATCGCATCCTCGCGGTTCGGGCGGGTAAGCCGCAGCATGCGCGAAAAGCTGGGCAGGCGGGTGGTGGTCATGATCCAGGCTCTTTCAGAAGCCGGCGTGGACACGCAAGGCAAAGATATTGGCCGGTCCGCGATCGCGGTTGTAGCCGGGATTGGCGATATGCTGATAATCGAACGTCAGTGAACCCCAGCCGACCGGACGGAAGGCATAATAGGCTTCCACAATCTGCTCCGTCCCAGGATGGGGCAGCGCGCCATCGCCCACCAGCACACCCAGACCACCGGCCGCGAGCCAGCGCTGGTGCGCCGCCGAAATGCCGTTGACCACGCCGGCAAGGCCCAGGGTATCCTGCGGGCGCCCCCAGCCCTTGCCGGCCAGCGAGCCACCGAATGCCAGGGTGCGGTCGATATCGGTGAAATCATAGGTTTCGATCCGCCCATCGCTCCACCCGCCGCGCATGAACAGGCCAAGGCTGCCGGTCACTTCCTGTTCGGCATTGAACGCCACGCCAAGGCGATCCTGCACACGGCGCGCCGGGGCCATGTCTGGCACGGTCTGCCCGCCAGCGGCAGCGAGCGCCAAGGCATCATCGAACCGGGCAAAGCGGCCACGGTTGCGGAAGCCGGTAACGCGCACGGCGCCGGGATGGCCAGCAAGGGTGAAGCGGCGCTCAACCTCGGCAATCAGCGCGTTCTGCGAGAAATTGCTTTCCAGCGCGATGCCGTTGGGCACCTGGGACAGGTTGTAGAGCCCGGCACGCAAGGTCCACGGACCCTGGTACCATTCGGCCGCGACGCCGTAGGTATAGCCCCAGGCGTTGGCGGCGTAATCAAAGCTGCCGGTATCGACGAGCGACCAGTTGAGGAAATCGCCGCGCGGATCGTGGGCATAGCGGTTGGTGTCGAAGACATCGCCCACGCCCATCTTGCCCGCAGTGATCACCAGGCGATTGACGGTGGTGGCAAGGCGCAGCTGGTTCTGTGCCGCGGCCACGGCCAGGGGATCACCGCCCAGGGCAATGGTCTGCCGCAGGAACGCGCGCTGCAGCTTGAAATAGGGGCTGAACTGGCCAACCTTGTAGGCCTCTGCGCTGGGAAATCCGCCTGCGCCCAGCGTGTTAGACAGGCCAAACCCCTGGTCGATTTCGGGATTCACCCAGACTTCCGCCCCGCGCCAGGGCCGTACCCCGAGATAGAGCGTGGCATCGTTGGTGGCTTTGACCTGGCGGGGTGCCAGACTGTTGTCAGCCGAATAGGGAGACGCGAACCCACCCACGCCCTGCGCCACCAGTGTATATTGGCCATGGATGGCGAAGATTTGATCCGGGGTTTGATCCGCGGTTTGATCCGGCGCCTGGGCCGCGGGCGGAGCGTCGGCCCGAACCGGCGCCTGGGCTAGCAATGCGCCGAGCGCAACAGCCATGGCCAGCCGGCCGGCCATGCGCCATTCGATCGATGCAGCCGTCAACCCGTTCACCGCAGCAGCGCTAGCGGTGGAATATGACAGGCGCGTGTTGCCGATGGCGGCGGGGCGGCGGTTGGCGGCAGTTGCGCACAATGCGCGCCGCACCAGCGGGAAAGCAATCTTGATCATCAATTCGGTCCTTGGTCAGGCGACAACCGCCCGGCCGGACCGAAGACACATCAGCGGATGTGCCGCACCGATCCCGCGGGCGAGCGGCCGGCCGCAACGCAAGCGCCAGTCAGGCTTGAGCGCCTACTGTCGCCCTCGTCGGCGGTATGGTTGCAACTTCGCGGCATCGGTTGGATTCCTTGGAATATCATCGCGTCTTGAGACCGCGCGGGAGCGGCCCGGGAACGACTCGACTTGCCCGCCCCTATACCCTAGGGGAGTATGGTATCAAGTGAAAAAGGGACCAGGATCATGAGCCATGTGGCAGCCGAAAAGCAGAAACTGCTCAACCGGCTGAAACGCATCAGGGGACAGATCGACGCGCTGGAACGGGCAGTGGACGCCGAAGTGGAATGCGCGCGCGTGCTGCAACAGGCAACGGCCTGCCGCGGCGCCCTGGAAGGCTTCATCGCCGAAGTGATTGAAGACCATATCCGCGAGCACATGATCGACCCCGGCCAGCCGGGCAGCGACCCCAAGACCCAGGCGGCCGAGGAACTGGTGGCGATCATCAAGGCCTATATCCGCTGACGCCCACCGCGGCGCCACGGGCACGGACATGGTTTGCAATTGGCGAGACCGATGACGCGGTATAGGGTGCGGGCGATGAACCCGTCACGTCCCGTCGCCAACACCACCGCAACCTCTGGTCCTGCCGAAACCCAACAGCGGGTGCGCCCGCCGCGGCCGCTGCGCCCAGCAGAATTGCAGGACTGGCTCAACAGCCGGATCTATCACCCCCTGTCGTGGCGCCTCGCCTGGGCACTTGCCCCCACGCCGATCACGCCCAACATGGTTTCCGTGTTCGGGGCAGCCATGGTGGTGGCCGCCGGCGTCGTCTATTGCCAGCCGGGCTGGCCCTGGATGGCCTTGCTGGCGCTGGCCCTGCATCTGAGCTGGCATGTGGTGGATGGCGCCGATGGCGATCTGGCGCGCCTGACCGGGCGCAGCGGGCCGAACGGCGAAATGGTGGACGGGCTGTGCGATTATGGCAGCCACACCGTGGTCTATCTCCTGCTGGGCTGGTGGTTGCAGCAGCATGTCAGCCCATGGTGCTGGATCGCGGTGGTCGGCGCTGGCCTGAGCCGGATCGTCCAGGCCAACCATTATGAAGTGCAGCGGCGGCAATACCAGTGGTGGGCCTATGGCAACCCGTGGCTGCGCCAGGATGACGTGCCGATCACCGGGCCGGGCACGGCGCTGGCCCGGCTCTATCTCTTGCTCGGCCGCGCTCTGGCGCCTGGCGGGGTTGCGGTGGATGCCGCCTATGACCGGCTGGCGACCGATGCGGCCGGCACCGCAAACGCGCGCGCGATCGCCCGGCGCCATGCCCGCGATCTGCTGCCGGCGTGGCGCATCCTGGGCGCCAACAGCCGCACGATCCTGCTGGGAGTGGCCATGCTGGCCGGATCGCCGTTCTATTATTTCCTGTTCGAAGCGGTGGCGCTCAATATCGTGCTGCTGGCATCGATTGCCCATGCCGGCGGCGCCGCGCGGCGGCTGGAGCATGATTTTGCCAGCGCGGCAACCGACAGCGTTGCCGCGCGCTGAACCGTTACGGGCGCGCGCCCAAGCGTTTTCAGTGTGCGACAAGTCGAGCGTAAAGTTGCAATGCAGCTGCAGCATGGCAGTCATAATGTAACAACCACATCGGGCTCCATTGCCATGGCACGAGGATTGCACTATTTTGGCGCCTTCCGGTCCGGACCGTCCGGGTTCCACTCATTCGGCCTTGTATGAGGGCAGGGTGGGCAGCACCGCGAAAAGGCAGTTTCGTTTGAGTGTCAGGCAGGTACCTGGCTGTTATCAGCATGGGCCACCGTCGTGACCGCAGGAGAATTACCTAAAATGCCATCGATCAAAGTCGCGGTTATTGGCGTCGGCAACTGCGCCAGTTCACTGGTTCAGGGTGTTTTCTATTACAAGAACAACAACTCTTCCCAAGGCCTGATCCATGATGTCATCGGCGACTATGTGCCGGGCGACGTGGAATTCGTTCTGGGGATCGATGTGGATGCTCGCAAGGTGGGCAAGGACCTGGGCGAGGCGATCTTCGCTGCCCCGAACAACACCACCGTGTTCTACAAGGACGTGCCGACCACCGGCGCCAAGGTGATGCGCGGCCGCGTGCTGGACGGCGTTGCCGACCACATGACCGTTGCCGGTGAGCGCGGGTTCATCGTGGCCGAAGGCGAAGATCCGAGCCAGGCCGACATCGTCGCCGCGCTCAAGGCTTCGGGTGCCGAAATCCTGCTCAACTTCCTGCCCGTCGGCTCGCAGAAGGCCAGCGAATTCTACATGGAATGCGCGTTGGAAGCGGGCGTTGCCGTGGTGAACTGCATCCCCGTGTTCATCGCCAGCAACCCGGAATGGGAAGCGCGCTTCCGCGCTGCCGGCCTGCCGATCGTGGGCGACGACATCAAGGCCCAGGTTGGCGCCACGATCGTGCACCGCACGCTCTCGACGCTGTTTTCGGCGCGCGGCGTGACCACCGAGCGCACCTATCAGCTCAACACCGGCGGCAACACCGACTTCCTCAACATGCTCGACCGCCATCGCCTGTCGAGCAAGAAGGAATCGAAGACTGAAGCCGTGCAGGCCATGCTGGCCCAGCGCCTGGCCGAAGAAAACATCCTGATCGGCCCGTCGGAATACGTTCCGTGGCAGAAGGACAACAAGATCTGCTTCCTGCGCATGGAAGGCGTGCAGTGGGGCAACGTTCCGGTGAACCTGGAACTGCGCCTGTCGGTGGAAGACAGCCCCAATGCAGCCGCTTGCGTGATGGACGCAATCCGTTGCTGCAAGGTGGCGCTGGAACGCGGTGAAGGCGGCGCGCTGATCGGCCCGTCGGCCTATTTCTGCAAGCACCCGCCCGAACAGTTCATCGACGATGTCGCGCTGCGCATGGTCGATGACTATATCGCTGCCGTGCCGCAGGCAGCCGAATAAGCATGGAAACTGCTGCCGTGTCGCGGCCCGCCCATGGCGCCGCCGTGCCGCGGCATGCGGTTATCCTGGCCGCTGGACTGGGATCGCGCCTGCGCGATCTCAGCCAGTCCAAGCCGCTAACCCCGGTTTGCGGTTTCCCCCTCTTGGAACTGGGCGTGCGCCAGGCTGCTGCAGCCAGCATCAGCCGCATCGTGGTGGTGACCGGGCACGAAGCCGCCCGCGTGGAAGCCGCCCTGCCCGATCTGGCCGCCCGTTGCGGCGTGGCCATCCAGGCGGCCCGCGTGGCAGACTGGACTTTGCCCAATGGGCATTCCGTCATCGCCGGCGCGGCCTTGGTCGATGGGCCATTCCTGCTGATGATGGCCGATCATATCTTTTCCGCCGAGATTCTGCAGCGCCTGACCCATGAAGGCGCGCCGACGCGTGACGTTACGCTGGCGATCGATCGCCGGCTGGACAATCCCCTGGTCGATCCTGACGACGCCACCTGGGTGCGCACCCGGCCCGACGGCACGATCGCGGCGATCGGCAAGACCATCTTTCCATATGATGCGGTGGATTGCGGCGCCTTCCTGGCGACGGCCGCCCTGCCCGCCGCGATCACGCAAGCCGTGGCCATGGGCCGCCCTGGATCGCTTTCCGATGGCATGCAGGTGCTGGCCGATGCTGGCCGCGCCGCCACGATGGAAATCGATGGCGCCTGGTGGATCGACGTGGACGACCCGCGCGCCCATGCCCAGGCCGAGGCCGACCTGCCGCAGGCGATCCCCGCGCTGTTCAGCCCGGCGATCTGAACCCTCTCCCCAGCAATAGACCAAGCGCAGCGGCGGGGGATCACCCCGCCGTGGGCGCGCCGTGGTGCAAGGCGAAGGCGTGCGTGACGGCAATGAGCGCGGCGCAGCCGGCCAGGGCAAGCCAGGGCAGCCAGCCGGCGCGGCGCGTCATCGTGCCATCGCTGTTGCGGGCGTAGTCTTCGACCAAGGCATGGGGAAATTCGCCCTTGTCCTGCCCATAGTGGCGCCAGGCAAAAACCGGCACGATCAGCAGCAGCGCGATCAGGCCGTTGCGCAGCGTGCCCGCGCCCCACACATCGGCGCCCGCGCCCATGAAAGCCATGTTGACGAAACCGAACGTGCAGCCCAGCGCCAGGAGCCAGGTGGGGCAGCGGAACGGGCGTTCCTTGTCACCGCGATCGATGCGATGAATCCAGCCAGCCTGGAGATTGAGGAAATTGAACGCGAGGTAGCAGACGTTGCTGATCATCAGCACGGCGAAATAGTCTGACGCCAGCAGCAGGATCAGGTTGAAGCCCAGGTCCGTCCACATCGCCGCAGTGGGCGCCCCGTGGCTGTTCACGCGCGAGAGATAGCGCGGCAGCCAGCCATCGAGCGAGGCCTGGTAGAGCGTGCGCGACGATCCCATCATAGAGGTCATCACGATCAGCAGCAGCGACAGGATCAGCATGGCGATGAACAAGTTGGCGATCAGAACACCGGCATGGCTGGAGGCGACGAGGCCCAGCCCCTTGACGACGATCGAGGCCAGCGCCTGGGCCACGCCGGAACCATCGTAGATCGACGGCGAAAGCATGGCGTCAAGGCCGAGCGAGGCCTGGAACGCCAGCGGCACCAGCGCGAAGACGAGGATGCACAACACGCCCGAGGCGATGATCGCGCGCGGCGTGTCGCGGGCGGGATCGCGGAATTCGCGGGTGTAGCACACCGCGGTTTCAAAGCCGTAGGTGGACCAGCCGGCACCGAACATCGCGCCCATCAACAGGACCAGGCCATAGCCATTCCAGCTGCCAAAGCCGGCATGACCCGCCGCGTCACGCAGCATGGGCAGCAGCGGGAAGAGATGCTCGCGCGGGAGGTTGCCGGTAAAGACCGGGATCAGGCCGACCAGGATGAGCGGGGCCAGGCACACGAGGCCAAGGATCTTTTGGGCTTGGGCCGCCCGCGCCGCGCCGCCATGCTGCAAGGCGAAGGTGAGCAGCAGGAACGCAGTGGCGATCAGCGAGACCGCATTGATGCGCAACGACAGGCCGGGGCGCACGAAGCCGAGATCGACCAGCTTGATCTGCCAGGCCATGATCGCCGCATCGGGCGCGAACAGGCTGGCCATAATGTAGCCGGCGGCCAGGCTGGTGGCGAGGGTCAGCACTGGCGACCAGGCCAGCCAATTGGCCCAGATGGAGATCGGGGCGACAAAGCGGCTGTAGGGAAGCCACGCCGCCGCGCCATAGACCGAAGCGCCGCCCGACTTGTGCGGATAGAGCCCGGCAATCTCTGCATAGACGAAGCTCTGGATGAACCCCATGAGGATCGAGGCGATCCACACCACCCAGCTGGGCTGGCCGATGGTGGCGGCAATGCCACCCATGGTGAGCAGAACGCCCGCCGGAACACCCGACGACGCCCAGAACGCCCCCTTCCAATCGAGCGAGCGATGCAGTTCCCCGGCAGGGGCGGCCAAGGTCATCGCGGGGGTTATCGCGGGGTCTTCACCGATCATCGCTGCTGCGTTTCCCAGTTGGGGTGGACGTAGTAAGGCTCGTTGGCCGGCGGCAGGAGCGGGTTGCCGAGGATGTGATCGGCGGCCTTTTCCCCGATCATGATCGTGGGCGCGTTGAGATTACCGGTGGTGATCGAGGGCATGACCGAACTGTCGACCACGCGCAGGCCCTGGACGCCAATCACCCGCAGTTCGGGGTCGACCACCGCCAAGGGATCATCGACGCGGCCCATGCGCGCGGTGCACGAGGGATGCAGCGCGCTTTCCACCTTGTCGGCGATGAATGCATCGATCTGCTCATCGCTGACGCAATCGGCGCCGGGCTGGATTTCCCGGCCACGAAACGGCGCAAAGGCGGGCTGCTGGAAGATTTCGCGGGTCAGGCGCACGCAGGCGCGCATTTCCGCCCAATCGTCTGGGTGGCTCATATAGTTGAAGCGGATCACCGGCTTTTCGCGGGGATCGGCGCTGCGCAGCGTGACCGTGCCCCGGCTTTTCGAGCGCATCGGCCCGACATGGGCCTGGAAACCATGCTCCGTGGCGAGCGAGGAGCCATCGTAATTGATGGCCATCGGGAAGAAGTGAAACTGGATATCGGGATAGCGGATGCCGGCGCGGCTGCGGATGAAACCGCAGGATTCAAAGTGGTTGGACGCGCCAAGGCCGGTACGCCGGAGCAGCCATTCCAGGCCCACCTTGGCCTTGCCGACCAGATTCGCGTGGCCGAACAGCGTGATCGGCTGGGTGCAAGCCATCTGGAAATAGAATTCCAGGTGATCCTGCAAGTTGGCGCCGACGCCAGCGCGATCGGCCAGCACCGGGATGCCATGGCTGGCCAGTTCCTGGGCCGGGCCGATGCCCGACAGCTTGAGCAATTGCACCGAATTGATCGGCCCGCCCGAGAGGATTACCTCGCGCCCGGCGCGCGCCGTGTGCAGCGTGCCGCCGCGTTCGTACTCTACGCCCACCGCGCGGGTGCCGTCGAACAGGATGCGGGTGGCCAGCGCATGCTGCACCACCTTGAGATTGGGCCGCTTGACCGCATCATAGAGATGCGCCTTGGCCGAAGAGCAGCGCTCGCCCTTGCGCACGGTCATGTCCATGCGGCCAAAGCCTTCCTGCTGGAAGGCGTTGTAATCCTCGGTCGGCTGGTAACCGGCCTGGCGCGCCGCCTCCATCCAGGCGTGGTGCAGCGGATTGTCGAGCGTGCCATAGGTGGTGGACAGCGGGCCATCGCCGCCGCGATAGGCGTTGCCGCCCTCTGCCCGCGTTTCCGCGCGCTTGAAATAGGGTAGCACCTGGGCATAGCCCCAGCCGCGCGCACCCTGATCTTCCCAGCTTTCGAAATCGAGCGGATTGCCACGCACATAGACGAGGCCGTTGATCGATGATGATCCGCCCAGGCCCTTGCCGCGCGGACAGTGCAGCCGGCGGTTGTTGAGGTGCGGCTCGGGCTCGCTTTCATAGCGCCAGTTCCAGCGCGTGGTGTTCATCGGATAGGCGAGCGCGGCGGGCATCTGGATGAAAATCGAGCGATCCGATCCCCCGAACTCCAGCAGCAGCACGCGATGGCGGCCATCGGCGGTGAGGCGATTGGCCAGCACGCAACCGGCCGATCCGGCGCCGACGATCACATAATCGAACGCCTCGCCCGCATCAGCATCAGTAGGGGGCATCGATCGGCTCCATGGCGACATAGACGCTCTTGAGGCGCGTATAGTGCTCGATGGCGGCCCGGCTGTTTTCGCGGCCCAGGCCCGATTGCTTGACCCCGCCGAACGGCAATTCGATCGGGGTGATGTTATAAGTGTTGATCCAGCAGGTGCCGGCATCGAGCGCGGCAACGACGCGATGGGCGCGGGTCAAATCCTGGGTGAAGACCGCGCCGGCCAGGCCGAATTCGGTGGCATTGGCGCGTTCGATCACCTCGGCCTCGTCGGTGAAAGGCAGGACGGCCATGACCGGGCCGAAGATTTCCTCCTGGACGATCACCATCTCGTCGTTGCAGGCGGCAAATATGGTGGGGGCAACGAACGCCCCCTTGTCGCAGCCGTTGGCGAGCACGCGATGGCCGCCAGTGACTAGGGTGGCCCCTTCGGCCTGGCCCTTGGCAATATAACCGAGCACCTTTTCCATGTGGGCCTGGCTGATCAGCGCGCCGACATGGGTGGCCGGATCGGCGGGATCGCCCACGATCATTGCCTCGGTCCGCGCTTTCAACCGGGCGAGGAAATCATCCATCACGCTGGAGTGGACGAAGACGCGCGTGCCGTTGGAGCACACTTCGCCAGCTGAATAGAAATTGGCCAGGAGCGCGCCCGAGACGGCATTGTCGAGATCGGCATCGGGAAACACGATCAGCGGGCTCTTGCCACCCAGTTCGAGCGTGACCTGCTTGAGCGTGGCGGCAGCGTCGGCCATCACCTTGCGGCCGGTGCCAACTTCTCCGGTGAGAGATATCTTGGCAATGCCGGGGTGGCGCGACAGCAACTGGCCGGTGGCAGCAAAGCCCTGAACGACCTGGAACACGCCTTCGGGCACACCAGCCTCGAGATAGATTTTTTCCAGCTCGATCGCGGTGAGCGGGGTCAGTTCGGCGGGCTTGAAGATCATCGCATTGCCGCAGGCCAGGGCGGGCGCGCTCTTCCAGCAGGCGATCTGCAGCGGATAGTTCCACGCGCCGATCCCGGCGGTGACGCCCAGCGGCTCGCGCCGGGTATAGCCGAACGCGCCGGGGCCGAGATCGACGTGCTCGCCGGCAATCGTGGCTGCCACGTTGGCATAGTATTCGATGCAATCGGCACCCGAAAGCACATCGACCGCGATGGTTTCCTGGATCGGCTTGCCGGTGTCGCGGGTTTCCAAGAGCGCAAGTTCATCGTTGCGGGCGCGCAGGATATCGACCGCCCGGCGCAGCACGCGGCCCCGCTCGGTACCCGTCAGGCGAGCCCACTGCCGCTGCCCAGCGCGGGCGCGGGCCACGGCGGCATCGATTTGGGCGGCGCCGGCGATGGGGATGGTGGCGAGCACCTCACCCGTGGCGGGGTTGATCGTATCGAAAGAAGCCGGTGCCATCGTGCCCTCTGTCTGGCGTTATGTGCCCACAGAATACGGCAAGCCGGCTTGGAATCAATTTTGCCGTGCAAATCGCAATTTTGTAATTCTGAAAAATATGCTTTTAAAACATAATAGTATTTTCGGGCTTTCATCACCGAGACCGATATGGTGCATAAAGTTTGCTTATGCTGGCAGTCATGCTCACAGCTGCGGGGGATCGGCCGCGCCGCGCCACAGCCGGCGCCGCATCCGATTCCAATCGGGCACGCCCCATTCATGACCGCAGGCATGGCCCACAATACTGTCGAGCGGATTGGCATCATCGAGCAGCATGTCCTGCGGCGTAAGCGGTTCGCGTTCGCGCGTGCAGAAGAACGCCGTCACATGGGGCCCCGTGTCCGTGCGGCGCCCAGGCTGGACCAAGGCCAGGCGGTTGCTGCGCAAACGCACCACCATGCCGGGCGGAAACACCCCGATGCTTTGCATGAAGGCAAACAGCAGATCGCGATCGAAATGCCCTTCCCATCCCCACATCGCCGCGAGCGCCTCCACCGGCGTCCACGCCTGCTTGTAGATACGGTCGGACGTGAGCGCGTCGTAGCAATCGCAGATCGCGCCAAGGGCCGCGGCGCGGCTGATCTCGCCCGCATGCAGGCCGGCGGGATAGCCCTTGCCATCCTGCCGTTCGTGGTGGTGCCGGCAGACATCGAGCGCGGTGGGGCAGACATCGCCTGATGCCGCAAGCAGGCGAAAGCCATGTTCGGGATGATCGCGGACGAGGGCGAATTCTTCCTGCGTGAGACTGGCAGGCTTGTTCAGCACGTCTTGCGGGATACCGATCTTGCCCAGATCGTGGAGCAGGCCGGCCTGGCCATAGTCGCGGGTTTCCTCGGCGCTGAGGCCAAGGAACGTGGCGGCGTTGATCATCAGGGTGCACACCGCCACCGAATGGGCGAAGGTGTATTCGTCCTTGCTCTTGAGACGGACGACATCGATCACCGTGCGCGGGCTGCTGGCAACGGCCTCGGCAATATCTTCTACTAGTTGATGGGTATCAGCAACACGCACCGCGCGGCCCATGCGGGCATCGTCGAACAGGCCGCGCATCGTCTGTCGGGCCTGACCCACCATTTTCTGGACCTGGCGGCGGCGCTGGCGCGAGATGCTGTGCATCAGCGCATCGGCGCGATCGGGCGGTGGGGGCGCGGCACGCCGGCAACGGCGGACCGGCCCACGCGGTTCGCCCGGCATTGGACCAGCCGCGCACGCGGGCGGCGCGGCCGCCGCCGGTTCTGCCTCGTATCGGCCGCCGCGCGCCTCGTCGATGATCACGAAGGGGGCGGCACAGCCATGGACCTTGGCAAGGTCGTCAGCAGTCGAGATGACGAAACGCGTGCGCCAGAACGGATGATCGAACCATGATCCGCCGAATCCGCAAATGAACATGCCAAGCTTGACGTGTTCGGGAGGGACATGGCGGATCATGTGCCGCAGATTGCGTGCGCGACCTTCCCCCCGGCCTAAAGTGGCCTTCAGGAAAACCCGCAGAAACATGGTTAAACGCGACGAGTGGTTGCCCCGGCGACGCCGGCGTGGTGATAGCGTGGCATGAGCCACCCTGCCGATCTTGCCATCCGCCTGCGCCGCGCCGCATTCAACCAGGCCCTGGCCGACGCCGACCTGGCCGCGATCGGGCCCTTGCTGGCGCCCGACGTCGTGCTGGTGACGGGCAGCGACAGCGCCGTGCTGACCGGGCGCAAAGCACAACTCCAGGCGTGGAAGCGCGAGTTCGCCGCCAGCCCGCGCAGCATCTATCTGCGCACGCCGGCGACGATCGAGGCATCGGCGGTGGAGCCAATCGCCCTGGAACAGGGAGAGTGGCAGGGCCGCCACGCCGATAGCGGCGCGGTTTACGCCAGCGGACGCTATTGCGCCAAGTGGCGGCAAAGCGATGCAGGCTGGGTCATCTTGGCCGAGATATTCGTGACCATGGCCTGAAGACCGGCGCGGTGAGAGGCGACGGCCAGCCCTGCGGCCAGCAAGCGACCATCCGGGCCGGTGCGGGCCGGCGACCAGATCTCCCATGCCCTTTTTTCATTGATTTACAACGGCACTGGCCATCCACAACCTTGCGGTAGTCGCCGCTGGCGTTCAGCGGGAGCTGGGCAGCTATCGCGCGGCAAAGGCGCACGCCGACTTTGCGCGCGACGCGGAACACTGTCACAAACTCGCCAGTAACCAGGCGGCGCACCATGATCTAGAATTTGAAGCGGCGCACGCTCCCGCTCGATCACCGCGTGGGGCCAGCGCCCCATTAAGGTCCAAGCGGCACCGCAGCCGGCCCTGCCGGCATTCGCCAAAGCCTGGCCGCCGCTGGTGTCGTAGTATCCCCCGACGATGTGCGGGCCTGCACTGAGCTGACATCCTATGCCCTGTCGCTGCCCGACTGATCATAGGATGTCAGCGCGCCCACCGTGGTCATACCTGCGGGCGGGCGGTGACATGTCCTGGATTTACCAGGTGCCGGTATTGGGCATGCTGACCCACGGTTCAGCCGGATCGAGACGGCCGTTCTGGAGCAATTCCACCGAGATGCCATCGGGCGTCTTCACAAAGGCCATGTGCCCATCGCGCGGCGGGCGGTTGATGGTGATCCCGGCATCGGCCAGCGTCTGACACGTGGCGTAGATATCTTCCACCTGAAACGCGAGATGGCCAAAGTTGCGCCCGCCCGCATAGGTTTCGGCGCTGCCATCCTCGGCCGGCCAGTTGTAGGTCAGTTCCACTTCATAATCCTGGCCGGGCGCTGCCAGGTAGATCAGCGTGAAACGGCCCTGCTCACTGGAAAAGCGGCGCGTTTCCTGCACGCCGAGCAGGTTGAAGAACGCAATCGTCGCGTCAGGATCGGTCACCCGGATCATGGTGTGCAAAAACTTGGTCATCGTCTGGTAGCTCCGTTCAAAGCGATGAAATTCGTGCGCGGCGCAAGGCGGCCGCTCAGTGTCCGTTGAGCTGGGCGAACAGCGCGTCGAACCTGCCGTTGCGCTCGGCATGGCGAAACGCCAGCGTGTTGGGCACGCAGATTTCAACCGGCGTGGGCACCTGCGAGAACAGATCCATCACCTGGGCGATATAGGCATTGAGCGGCAGATAGCCTTCGCGGCTTTCCTGGCCTGGCGTCAGTCCGGTCTGCACGGCGGGCGGGGCCAGTTCGATGACGTCCACCCGGCCGGTCAGTTGCGCGCGCAGCGACTGGGTATAGGAATGCATCGCCGCCTTGGTCGCGCTGTAGGTCGGGGCTGCTGCCAGCGGCACGAATGCCAGGCCCGAGGTGACGTTGACGATTACCGCATCGGCCTGCTGCGCCAGGTGGTTGACCAGGGCATCGGTCAGGCGGATCGGGGCAAGCAGATTGGTCACCACCGTGGCCTCGGCATCGGCCAGATCGCGCGTGCCGCGCAGATCCTCGAACCGCATGATCCCGGCATTGTTGACCAGAACATTGAGCGCGGGAAAGCGCGCCGTCACTTCGGCGGCAAAGCTGGCGACCGCGGCGGCGTCGGTCACGTCGAGCGCCATGGCGTGAAGCCCGTCGCGCCCGGCCACGGTTTCTTCCAGGGTGGCCAGCGTGCGGCCGGTGACGATGACAGTGTTGCCCGCCGCATGCCAGGCCTGGGCCAGTGCGCGCCCGATGCCGCTGCCCCCGCCGGTGACGAGGATGGTGTTGCCGCTGGTTTTCATGGAAGCGATCCTTTTTATGTCGCGTGCAAAGTGGGGGCTGGCCCTACTGATAGCAACGCCCTGCCCGAAAGTTTGCGCCGCCATGCGCGCGGTGGAAGCATCCCGTGGCATCGCCGGATTGATTGCCATTCCGCAGCGCGGCATAAGGCGGGCATGTTCAAGCACCTCATGCCTTCCCGCCGATCCCAGGAACGCTCCATGGCCTGGCGGCTCGGCTGGTGGCTGGGCCGCGCCATCGTCGTGTTCCTGGTGGGCAGCGTGCTGTGGGTGCTGATCTACAAGTGGGTGCCGGTGCCGATCACCGCCACGATGCTGATGGACGGCAACAGCATATCCAAGGACTGGACGCCACTGACGCGAATCGACCGCACGATGGTAGACGCAGCGATCGCGGGCGAGGATTCGCGGTTCTGCACTCATCACGGATTCGATCAGGCTGCCATGCTCCAGGCATTCGAACGCAACCAGCAGGGCGGCCGGATTCGCGGCGGCTCCACCATCAGCCAGCAGACCGCCAAGAACGTGTTCCTGTGGCAGGGCGGTGGCTATTTCCGCAAGGGCCTGGAAGCCTGGTTCACCGTGCTGATCGAGCAGATCTGGGGCAAGCGGCGGATCATGGAGGTCTATCTCAACGTCGCGGAAACCGGCATCGGCACCTATGGCGTGGAGGCCGGCGCCCAGCGCTATTACAACAAGAGCGCGCTGCACCTGTCTCGGATCGAGGCCGCGCGAATCGCTGCGGCCTTTCCCCAGCCCAAGGTACGTGAAGTAACCGGCGCGAGTGGCTTTGTGCGCCGCCATGGCAATGCCATTGCCGCGCGGTCTTCGGTGGTGCGCGGCCAGTACGATACCTGCGTCTACCAATAATAGCGGAAAGGCCGCCTCCCGGTGGCGGGAGACGGCCCCTCCAGCGTGTAAGCCGAGCCGCCGGATATCACATCTTTGGCAGGCAGGGCTTGCCCCCTTCTTGCCGCAGGATCACGCATTCAACCGGAACAACAATGCTGCAGAGCACAACGCCGATAGCGGGCATTCGTTCCCGGCCGCATTAGGCCGAGCCTAGAATGCCGCAGTTGGCCCAGTCCTGGATAGTGCAGTGCAGCACGACTGGTCGCATCATGCGCGCATCCCGGCGCAGCGGCGAACCGCAATGAAAAACCCGCCGCCATCCGAAAGGATGACGGCGGGCTTTTTAGCCAGCTCTGTCCGAAAGGATCAGAAGCCGAAGCTGATCGAACCCATGATGGTGCGCGGCGGGCTGATCTGCGCATAGGTGATCGGCGAAAGCGAGGTGGACTGACTGTTCAGCGTACCGCTGAAGCCACCCACGTAGGTTGCGTCGAACACGTTGATCACGTTCAGTTGCAGGAACGTGCGGTTGTTGAAGATCGGGCTAACCTTGTCCAAGCTAAGCTTCGCATCCAGGTCGACCTGGGTGTAGGCCTTGGCCTTGGCCGGGAAGATTTCCTGACGCACGCCCGGGCCGGTTTTGACTGCGTCACCGCCTGTATTCACGTAGAACGGCAGGTTCTGGTCGTTGACATAGCGCGGACCGGTGCGCTTGGCCTGCACGCCCAGCGAGACCGGGCCGATGGTGCCGTCGATGCGGCCACCGAAGGTATAGACAGGAGCGCCAGACTCACGCTTGCCAGCGGTCTGATAATAGGCCGTGCCGGTCGAGGTAGGCTTGCCATTGTCGCCAGTGGTGACGACGCAGCCATACATGCCCAACTGCGCAGTCAGCAGCGAGCAGTCGCCCGCTTCCACGTTGTCGCGGATCTTGGAGTGCAGGTACGAACCGTAGAGGTAGATGGCGAGGTCGCGCACCGGCGAGTACGAGATCGAGCCATCAACGCCATACTTGTCCACGCGGCCCAGGTTACGGTAGATCGTGGTGTTGAGGTCACGATCAAACGTCGAGGCCAGGCGGTTCTGGTAGATCGTGTACCAGGTCGAAACCTGGGCCATGAGCTTGCCCGAACGATAGCGCACGCCCAGGTCGAAGTTGTCGGTCGATTCCGGGTTGGGCTTGGCCGCGCCATTGCCCATCGGGAAATAGAACGAGTTGTAGAGGTTGTCGGTGCCCGGCACTTGGAGGCCCTTCGAATAGTTGGCAAAAATGCCGACGTTCGAATTCACCGCAAAAGTTGCACCCACGCTCGGCAGGGCCTTGCTATAGGTAAAAATGCGCTGCTGCGGCGCAGCCCAGCTAGCGGCCGTGGGCAGGCCAGTTGCCGGCACCGTCACATAGGGATTGGCCGCTGCAAACGCAGCGTTGCCAGCATCGCTACCGAAGCAGGCATAGCCGCCGGTCTTGTTGGTGAAGCAGTATTGGTTGAGGTTGCGCTTGAAGAAGGGCACGCGCACCCCGGCGTTCACTGTCAGCGCACCGAAACGACCGCGATATTCACCCGAAACCTGATGCAGGATTGCATAGGACAGGCGGTTCCGGCGTTCCATCGCCTTGCCGTTCACATCGGTGATCGGATCATTGACCGGGAAATAGGTGCCGGCCGTGCCATTGCCGTTATAGGTGCCGAATTCTGCCGTTTGACGGTGACGGCCGCGGTCATAGGAATATGCCAGACGGATGGTCTGGTCGGGGGTAATGTCATAGCGTAGCGACGCGATCAGGCCGAGGCGAATGGTCTTGGTCTGGCTCGGCGCGATCAGACGCACGCTGTCCAGCTTGTCACCGTCACCGTTGAGGTCTTTGCCGAAATAGTAGCTGGTGCCGTCATAGCCGGTAAGCCCGGTGACGCCGTTGATCGTCGTGGTCTTTTCACTGGCCACGTAACCCAGCGTGCCGCCGTTGGCGCTGGTCCACTGGATCGACGGATCGACCGTCAGCACCAGGCCATCAGCCAGGGTAAAGCGCGAGGAGATGCGGATGTTGGCGGTGTCCGACGGATTGACACGGTAGTCATAATCGGACCCACAGGCACTGGCCGCGTCGGCCGCGCCGGCCACCGGCGCCGCGATCGTGCAGCGGGCAGTCTGGTAGAAGCGATCGTCGCCCGAAACCGGGTAGCGGTTGCCCGCACCCGTGCCGACCACGCGCGTGCCGGTGTTTTCGATCCACATCGGGACCGAGCCGAAGGCATTGTTGCGGTTGCGGTTATAGTGGCCGGCGATCGAGATGAAGTCGCCATTGCTGCCCAGCGGCTGGTACAGCTTGGCGTTGTACTGCTGCTTCTCGATTTTGCCGATGCCGCCGTAGATCGTGTTGTTGCGCGAATTCGATGCTGTCGCGTAGGCGCGCAGGCCGCCCGAAGTGAGGTTGCCGGTATCCACTTCACCAAAGATGCGCATGTAGCCGTACTCCCCGGCCGATCCGATCATGCGGGCGTGGAAATCCTCGGTGGGGTTGCGCGAGCGATAGTTGACCGTCGAACCCGATGCCGCTGCCGTCGGCGAGTCGACGTCGGTAGTCCCCAGGTTCACATTGACCTGATCGATGACTTCGGGATCGAGTTGCTGGTTGGAATAGATCGCGTAGCCGCCAGTATCGTTGAGGGGAATACCATCGAACGTCTGCGAAATGCGGGTGTTGTCAAAGCCACGAATGTACAGAACGCCGCCCGACGAACCGAACGGGTCGTTGTTCTGGAAGCTGACGCCCGGTACCAAGTTGATGATGTCGTTGATCGACTGGCCGGGGGCCTGGTGCGAAATGATCGTCTGGTCGAGAACCTGCTTGGCCTTGGGCGTGTCGGGCAGCTGAACGCCGTTCACCGACTTGGCGGCACGGCCGCTGACCACGATGGCCTGCTGTTCGAAATCGACCGAGCCGGTGGACTGGGCCAAGGCGGGCGTGCTGGCCAGAGCCATGCCCAGCGCCAGCATGGAGCCGGCAGTAAAGTGCGAGCGGTGCATTGGTGTCCCCGTTGCGTGTAATCAGTCGCCGCGATGCAACGACAGAAAGATGATCCGTCCCCGCTGCCATCAGACGACCCGACGCATGGCAGGGCGCCGGCACAAATCTTCCACGCGCCGGCAGGCCTCCCTGACCGGTTTCTTGTGACACGAAAATGACAAAATTTCTGCAATTTTTACTTGATTTTGGCGTTCGCGACAAAATGCTTCAGGATCAAGCACGCAGTCTTGCCAATCATTTCAATTGAAAGCAGTCAGGCGCAATGATGGTGCAGATTGTGGCGGCTTCGCAACAACAGCAAAGAATTTGCGCAAGTGCGAAACATTTGGCACCAAAGCAAACGCTTGTGCCAAGACCAGCCGCGGTTTGCGGTGAAATGCGCCTGGCGTTGCGGTCCGGCGGCCGCGCCCGTCAGGCGGCAGCCTCTGCCGATTCGTCCTGCGCCACCAGCAGCCAGCGCTCCGCACCTTCCAGCCCGACGGCGGTCAACCGACCCGAGGCATAGGCGCCGGTATCAATGCCGACACGCAGCGGCGAAACCTCCGGCTCGTCAACGATGGTATGGCCATGCACCACGGCGAAATCGCGCGGGGTCCTGTCGGCGATGAACTCCCCGCGAATCCAGCGCATGTCGCCCGGCACCTGCTCGTCCAGCGCCACGCCGGGGCGGATCCCGGCATGCACGAAGACATAGTCTCCGATGCGAATCTGGTCTTCCAACCCGCGCAGGAACGCGATGTCGGCCTGCGGCACGAAATCGGGCATCGCGGCACGCAGTTCTTCCAGCGTCATCCGCGCATAGTCTTCGGGATCAATCGGATAGCTCAGCAGCGTTTCCCGGCCACCATGGCGCAGGAAATGGCGCAGGGTTTCATCGCGCTCGAACGCGCCCATGAACATTTCCTCGTGATTGCCGGCCAGGATGCGCACGCGGCGGCGCTGCGCCCAGCTTCTGGCCCGGTCGATCACGCCCGCGCTATCGGGCCCGCGATCGATCAGGTCGCCCAGCAGGATGACAGTGGTTTTCACCACGCCTTGCCCGCTGCGTGCCGCATCGTCGGCTTCAATAAGGCCGATCATCTGCTCGAACAGGTCGAGCCGGCCGTGAATGTCACCCACTGCATAGACGCGTTGGCCCGCAGGAACCAGCGTGGGCGGCGCAGGCGGCTCTGCCCGCGCCCCGGAAACGAGTGACTTTAGCAACTTCAGCATGCACCGGCCGTGACGATCATTCGCCAAACTATATGGGTGCTGCCACGGCCGAGACAAGCGCCAGAAACACTATGATGCACAAAAGACACATTCCAGAACGAGAATGCCACGGTCGGCGGAATGGTCTTGTGCAACGCAGCAGGCGGCGGCATCCAGATAAACGCAAGTCGTCAACCAGCCCGCGCAAGAAAGAGGCCGGGGCGATTTGTGCAGGCGGGGCGACGCGTCAAAGACAAAATTAAAGAGGTATTTCATGCGTACGTCCATCAAGTCGCGCGTGGCCAAGGTCGCCACGGCGTTCAGCCTTGCCGTGCTTGCCGGCTATGCCGTGCCTGCCATGGCCGACGAGACCGCGCCCCCGAGCGATTTCAAGGTGACTGGCGCCGCCGGCGTCATCAGCCAGTACCGGTTCCGCGGCATCTCGCAGTCCAACAACCTGCCGGCCGTCCAGGGCACGCTGACCCTGTCGCACAGCTCGGGCTTCTACGTGTCGACCTGGGGTTCGAGCGCTTCGCCCAGCCCGGCGGTCAACATCGGCGGCACCGAAATCGACGTCTATGGCGGTTTCACCCACGGCCTCAGCAACAGCGGCGTGACCGTCGACGTGGGCCTCTATGGCTACATCTATCCGGGTGCGCCGGGCCTCAACTTCTATGAAGTCTATGGCTCGCTGTCCAAGGCGCTCGGCCCGATCAACGCCAAGGCCGGCATCAACTTCGCCCCGCACCAGAAGAACCTGGATGTCTATGCCACGCGCACCGACACCTACGTCTATGGTGAACTGTCGGGCGCCATTCCGAACACGCCGTTCACGATCCACACCCACCTGGGCCACACCGGCGGTTCGTTCAACTATACCAAGGAATACATCGACTACACCGCCGGTGTCAGCACCGCGTGGAAGAACCTGACGCTCGATTTCTCGGTCGTCGGCACCAACGTCAGCCGCCAGGACGCCGCCAACAATCCCTTCGCCGGGGTTTCGGGCGAGCAGATGTATCGCGCCGGCAAGACGGTTGGCGTGGTCTCGCTGATGGCCTCGTTCTGATCACGTAATCGCGTTCGCCCAAGGGCAACAGGGGAAAGCCCGCGTCGGATCACCGACGCGGGCTTTTACCGTTTCAGTGCCCGGCTGCCGCTGCGCCTTGCGGCGTCTGCAGGCCGCCACCCAGCGCCACGAACAGGCCCACGGTGTCTGACAGGCGCGCCGCCTTGGCCGCGACGTATTGCGCCCGCGCGGTCTGCGCCACGGCGCTGGCGTTGAGCACCTGTAGCGTGCCCACCCCGCCCAGCTGCAACTGCCGCTTGACGAAACCCAGGCTGGCCGAAGCCGCCGAATCGCCACGCTGCGCGATCGACAGCGCGGTGGCATCGGCGGAAAGCGCGGTCAGCGCATTGCTGACATCGGCAAAGGCCTGCAGCGCCGTGCCGCGATAGCCTGCCTTGGCCGCGTCGAGCGCGTGTTCGGCTGCCTGCTGCTGCCGCTTGAGCGAGCCACCATGGAAGATCGGCGCGGCCAGGGCGCCGAGCAACTGCCAGAACGGATTGCCATCGGCAAACATCCGGCCGAAGTCTTCGGCGGTGCCGCCAGCCGTAGCCGACAGCGTGAGCTGCGGCAGGCGCGCAGCCATGGCCACCTTCACGTCGGCCGCCGCGCCTTCCAGCGTGGCCGCTGCCGCCGCCACGTCGGGCCGGGTCTTGAGCAACTCTGCCGGCAAGGCCATCGGCAGGTCTGCCGGCAGAGTCAGGTCTTCCAGCGCCGGCATGGCCGCGCCGTTGTCGAACACCGGCATGCCCGGCGCCTTGCCGATCAGGATCAGCAACGCGGCCTGGTTGGCGGCACTGGCGCGCACCAGCGGCGGCAGCGTGCCTTCCACCGCGGCCAGCGCGGCTTCCTGTGCCGCCACGTCGGCATGGCCCACCGCGCCCAGCTTTTCGCGCTGGCGCAGCAGGTCCAAGACCTGGCGACCGCTGGCGATCGCATCGCTGTTGGCGGCGATCTCGGCATCGAGCGCGGCGTTCTGGATCACTGCCAGCACCACGTTGGCCGCCACCATCGAGCGCATGGCATCGGCCTGGGCCTGGGCCACGGCGGCAGCCGCCTTGGCCGATCGCACCCGCGCCGCGCCGCCGCCGAACAGGTCGGGGGAATAGCTGACGCTGACCTGCGCGGTATGCAGCGAGAAGACCTGCGGATTGGGATCGGCGATCGGGGTGGACAGGCTGCGCGACAGGCGCTGCCGCTCACTGGTCAGTCCGGCATCAAGCTGCGGCAACAGCGCGCCGCGCGCCACGCCGATCAGTGACTGCGCCTGGGCCACGCGGGCCTGGGCAGCGGCCAGATCGGCATTGGCCGTCAGCGCGCGATCCACCAGGGTGTTGACCGCCGGGCTGCGGAACGCCTGCCACCAATCCTTGGCCACTGCCGTGCCGGGGTGAACCACCTGCGATTGCCCATCGCCGGTGATCGGCTGGTTGAGCAGATCGGGCGGCGCGCTGCCCGCCGGGGTGGGCGGCATCGGCACCGCCACGGTATTGACCACCGGCGGCGCCTTGGCCGCACCGGCCGTAGCCAGCATGGTGGAGGCCAGCAGCATGCCACTGGCCAGGGTGCCCAGCGAACGGCGCATCGGGAAACGGATCATGCCGGCTCTCCTTCATGCGGCATTGCGGTATCACCAGCATCGGTATCGGCCCCGGCGCGCTTGCGCGGCCCGGCGACCCGGCTGGAGAAACGGTTGATGAGCAGGGGCAGGATCAGCAGGATCAGCACCGGGGCCAGCGTCATGCCGCCCACGACCACCAGGGCCAGGGGCTTTTGCACCTGGCTGCCGATGCCAGTGGCCACCGCCGCCGGCGCGAGGCCGATCGCCGCCACCAGGCAGGTCATCAGCACGGGCCGCAGCGAATTGGTGGTGGCGTGGCGCAACGCATCAAGCCGTGCCATGCCTTCGTCCATCGCCTGGTTGAAGCTGGTCACCAGCAGGATGCCATCCATCACCGCGATCCCGAACAGCGCCACGAAACCGATCGCTGCCGAGATCGAGAACGCCGTGCCGGTGAGCATCAGCCCCAGCACGCCGCCCACCACGGCCATCGGAATGACCGAGAAGGCCAGCAGCGTATCGCGCAGCGAGCGGAAGTTGGCATAGAGCAGGCCGAGCATGAGCAGCAGGCTCAGCGGCACGACGATTTCCAGACGCGCCACCGCGTTCTTGAGGTTGCTCATCTCGCCCGCCCATTCCAGGCTATAGCCTGCGGGCAGCACCACATTCTTGGCAATGCGGGCCTGCGCTTCCTCCACCGCGCTGCCCAGGTCGCGATCACGCACCGAGAACTTGATCGGGATGTAGCGTTCCTGGTGCTCGCGATAGATGAAGCTGGCGCCGGTGGTCAGGCGGATATCCGCCAGTTCCGACAGCGGCACAGAGATCGCCGTGCCATCGGGCGCGGTGGCCCCCACAGTGATGCGCTTGACCGCTTCCAGGCTGTCGCGCTGGTCGGCTTCCAGGCGCACCATGATCGGGAAGTGGCGATCGGTGTGCGGCTCATAGAGGTCGCCCGGCGAGGTGCCGCCGATGGCGGCCTGCACCGTCTGGTTCACGTCGTCCACACTCAGGCCATAGCGCGCGGCCTTTTCGCGATCCACGTCGATGCGCACGGTCGGCTGGCCCAGCGACTGGAAGATCCCCAGGTCGGTAATGCCGCGCACCTTGGCCATCTGGTCACGCAGCTGGCCGGCAATCTTCTCCAGCGTCACCAGGTCGGGGCCGAACAGCTTGACCGAGTTGGCGCCCTTCACCCCCGATGCGGCCTCTTCCACGTTGTCCTCGATGATCTGCGAGAACGAGAAGTCGACGCCGGGATAGCGCGATTGCAGCTTGGCCGAGAGATCGGCGACCAGCTTTTCCTTGTCCATGCCCTTGGGCCATTCATCGAACGGCTTGAGCGGCACGAAGTATTCCACGTTGAAGAAGCCGGTGGCATCGGTGCCGTCGTCCGGGCGGCCGTGGGCGGAAAGCACCGCGGTCACTTCGGGGTATTGCATGATGTCACGGCGGATCGCGCGGGCCACCGGCTCACCCGCATCGAGCGAGATCGCCGCCGGCAGCGTGGCGCGGATATACATGTTGCCTTCTTCGAGGTGGGGCAGGAACTCCACCCCCAACGAGCGCACGCCGACAAAGGCGCCGATCACCATGATCGCGGCCGCGCCGATCGCAAGCAGCTGGTTGCGGAAGCAGAACGCCGCCGCCGGTTCGTAAACCCGGCGAATGCGCGCCACCAGCCAGGTCTCGGCCTCGTCCAGCTTGTCGGGCAGCATCATCGCCGAAAGCACCGGCGCTACGGTGAACGTGGCGATCAACCCGCCGATGATGGCATAGGCATAGGTCTTGGCCATCGGGCCAAAGATGTGCCCTTCCACGCCGGTCAGCGTGAACAGCGGCAGGAAGCTGGTGATGATGATCGCGGCGGCAAAGAAGATGCCGCGGCTCACTTCGTTGCTCGCCGCCAGGACCGAGCCGATGCGGCTGGCAAAGGTATAGCGCCCGCCTTCATGGGTTTCCACATGGTGCGATCGCTCGGCCATGTGGCGGAATATGTTCTCCACCATGATGACGGTGGCATCCACCACCAGGCCAAAGTCCAGCGCCCCCACCGACAGCAGATTGGCGCTTTCCCCCTGCACCGTCAGGATCAGCACGGCAAAGGCCAGGGCAAAGGGAATCGTGGCCGCCACGATCAGCGCGCTGCGCAGATTGCCGAGGAACGCCCACTGCAGGAAGAAGATCAGCAGGACGCCGGCAACCAGGTTTTCCATCACGGTGCGCGTCGTCACGCCGATCAGTTCAGACCGGTCATAGATGCGTTCGAGATGGACGCCCGGCGGCAGCACGCCGGTGCTGTTGATCTTCTGGACTTCGGCTTCCACCGCCTGGATCGTCGGCATCGACTGCGCACCACGACGCATCAGCACGATGCCCTGGACGATGTCGTCATCGTTGTTGAGGCCGGCGATGCCGTTGCGCGGCATGTTGCCGATCTTCACCGTCGCCACGTCGCGCACCAGCACCGGGGCGGTGCCATCGCGGCCCACTGGGGTGGTTTCCAGCGCATCGACCGACTGGATCAGGCCGATGCCGCGCACGATCGCGCTCTGCGCGCCAAAGTTGATGGTCTGGCCGCCGACGTTGGCATTGGCCTTGCCCAGCGCGGCGATCACCTGCGCCACGGTCAGGTGGTGGGCCTGAAGGCGGTTATTGTCGACCACGACGTCATAGCTGCGCAGCTTGCCGCCCCAGCCGGTCACGTCGACCACGCCGGGAATGGCGCGGAATCGGCGTTGCAGCACCCAGTCCTGCAGCGTCTTCAAGTCTTCAACCGAATAGCCCTTGGGCGCAGCGATGCGATAGCGATAGATTTCGCCCACGGGGCTCGTCGGCGAAATCGTCGGCACCGCGCCGCCCGGCAGCTGGGGCAGCTGCGCCAGCCGGTTGATCACCTGCTGCTGGGCTTGTTCGTAATTGAAATCATAGGTGAACTGGATCTTCACGTCCGACAGGCCGAACAGCGAGATCGCGCGGATCGCCGTCATGTGCGGCAGGCCCGACATCTGCACTTCGATCGGAATCGTGACGTTGCGTTCCATTTCCTCGGCCGAAAGGCCCGAAGACTGGGTCACGATTTCCACCATCGGTGGCACGGGGTCGGGATAGGCTTCGATGTTGAGATTGTAGAACGCGATGCCGCCCGCCACGAGCATCAGCACGAAGAAGGCGACAATCGTCAGGCGCTGGCCCAGCGCATAGCGTACCAGCTTGACCATCAGTCGAGCCCCGCTTCGTTCACGAAGATGGCGCCCTGGGTCACGACCTTTTCACCCGGGTTGAGGCCGGAAATGATCGTCACGCGGCCATCATGGCTTTCGCCGGTCACCACGTCGCGCGCCTTGACGCGGCCGTGGCCCAGCCACACCCACACGCGGGCGCTGTCGCCCTCGTGGATCACCGCCTCGGCCGGCAGGCTGAGCAGGTGCGGGGTCACCGGGGCCGTCGAAACTTCCTTCTCGGGCGTTTCAATGGTGAAGTTGGCAAACATCTGCGGCTTCAACGCGCCATCGGCATTGGGAATCGTGGCGCGCACTTGCAGGCGATGCGACACCGGATCGATCTGTGCACCGACGTTGTCGATCGTCGCGTCAAACGTGCGGCCGGGGAATGCCGTGGCGGTCACCACTACCTTGTCACCCAGGTGCACGCGCGAGGCATCGCTTTCGGCCACTTGCGCCACCAGCCACACGCGCGACAGATCGGCGATCAGGAACGCCGGCTGGCTCCCGGCGGCATTGGCGCCACCGGCCACATACTGCCCCTGCGCGATCGAGCGGGTCACCACCACGCCACCGATCGGCGCGCGCAGCACGGCATTGCTGCCAGCACCCGTGCCGGCGCCGAACACGCCCAGCTTGGCCTGGGCGGCGGTCACGGCGGCATTGGCAATGCCCAGCTGCGATTGCGCGGCCACCAGGTCGCTGCGCGCCTGCTGCAAGTCTTTCAACGCGCCACCGGCGGTGCGATAGATTTCCTCGGCGCGCTGGGCGTTTTCGGTCGCCACGCGCACTTGCGCCGATGCGCTGGTGCGCTGCGCCAGGGCGGCAGCCAGGGCATTGCGCGCATCGGCGATGTCGGTGGTGTGCACCGACAGCAGCGGGCTGCCGGCTTGCACGCGATCGCCGTTCTGCACGAAGACCTGCTGCACCTGGCCCGAATAGGGCAGGAACACCGGGGTCGAGCGCGTTTCGTCCACCGTGATCTGGCCGCTGGCGCCGGTGCGGGCATAGCCATCGTCCGCGCCGGCCGTTTCGATCTTGAGGCTGGCCACCTGGCTGTCGGTCAGTTGCACTTCGCCGGCCGGCAGCGGGGCCGCCACTGGCTCGGGCTGGTGCATCCAGGAACGCAGGGCAGTGGCTCCTGTCGCCACCAGGGCCACGGCGACAACCGACAGGGCCAGAACCCTGATCTGCTTGGCACGGGACATCTGCGGCACGGCGTGTTCGAAATTCATGGCGCGCGGTCTTCTCTTCGGTCCAAAGATGGCAGCTTGTCTATCAACCGTTGCAGGCGAGAGACAGGCCGATGCTGCCCTCTGGCCCACGCCGCCTGTCCGCGCCACTAGCGGTCTCGTTAAATTACCGTAATGCAGGCCATGCGGCGTGCCCGGAGCGCCACTCGCCCGCCCATCCCACCGCGGCGTTGTGCAATTTGTCCACGCCGCCTAGGGTCTGCCACCAGACCGTCACACCTGAAACAATTTGCGGAGCATCCCTTGGCCCGGCGCCTTACGCTTTACATCGTCATCGCCATGATCCTGGGGATCGCCACGGGCTATGCCCTCAACAGCGCGCTGCCGGCCGACAGCCCCACCCTGGCGACGGCCGCCGAAACGCTCAAGCTGCTGCCTGATGTGTTCCTGCGCCTGATCAAGATGATCATTGCGCCGCTGATCCTGGCCACGCTGGTTTCGGGCATCGCCGGCATGGGGGACAGTGCGGCGCTGGGTCGCATCGGCGGGCGGGCGCTGGGCTGGTTCATCACCGCCAGCCTGGTGTCGATCAGCCTGGGCCTCTTGCTGGTCAATCTGTTCCGCCCCGGCCATGGGTTGCAGTTTGCCGCCTCGGCAAAGGTCGGCGATCTCGCCACCGCCGATTTCACCGTGCACCATTTCGTGCTGCAGATCGTGCCGACCAGCCTGCTCGATGCCATGGCGCAGAACAACGTGCTGCAGATCCTGGTGTTCTCGCTGTTTGCTGGCCTGGCGCTGTCTGCCATCGGCGAAAAGGGCGCGCCGTTGCTGCGCGGGGCAGAGGCGCTGGCCAGCCTGATGCTGACCATGACCGACTATGTGATGAAGGCCGCGCCGCTGGCCGTCTTCGGCGCGCTGGCGGCGGTGGTCGCCACCAAGGGCCTGGGGATCATCGTCACCTATGGCGTGTTCGTGTCGGAATTCTATTTCGCGCTGCTGCTGTTGTGGGGCCTGCTGCTGGGCCTGGGCGGCATCTTCCTGGGCAAGCGCGTGCTGCTGCTGGCGCGCTATATTCGCGAGCCGGTACTGCTGGCCTTTTCCACCGCCAGTTCGGAAAGCGCGCTGCCGCGCCTGTTCGAACAGCTCGACCGGTTTGGCGTGCCGCGCCGCATCTCGGGCTTCGTGCTGCCGCTGGGCTATTCGTTCAATCTCGATGGCTCGATGATGTATACCAGCTTTGCCACGATGTTCATCGCGCAGGCCTACAACATCCCGCTATCCTGGCAGCAGCAGATCGCCATGCTGCTCACGCTCATGGTCACGTCCAAGGGCATCGCCGGCGTGCCGCGCGCCAGCCTGGTGGTGATCGCCGCCACGCTCACCCAGTTCGGCCTGCCGGTCGAAGGCATCGCCCTGCTGCTGGGCGTCGATACTTTCCTCGACATGGGCCGCACGGCCACCAACGTGGTGGGCAACGCCGTGGCAACAGCGGTCATCACCCGCTGGGAAGGCATGCTGCAGGTGCCGCTCGATCCCGATGCCCCCGCCCCGGTGCCGCCGCACGATACGCCCGAGCACGGCCGGCGCGGCCTGCATCTCGACCAGGGGCAGTAACGGCGAAACAGGCTATTTCGCCAGCGTCACCGGCTGAAACTGGCCCAGCCCGCACGAACCGCGCGGGCCGCCGCCCGGCCCGGTCTGCAACACGGTGATCACGTCCACGCTGCACAGCTGCGCCTGGCTGGTGGCATAGCCGAAGGTCTGCTGGAACCCCAGGCCATAGCAGCGCTGGGGCAGCGTGTTGCGATACCAGCGGCTGCCGACGCGGAAATCGATCGTCCAGTCATCGCGCACCCGGCTTTCGCTGATTTGGCTGAGCGGAATGCAGCTTTCCGCCCGGCCGATCGGTGTGGCCGCGGGCGTCTTGGGCGAATGGCCATCGGCGCCAGCGCTGCGCGGCCCATCACCGGGGGTGCAGGCCGCCAGCGCGATGAGCAAGGCGGCAACCGGGATCGAACGAACCATGGCACTCTCTCCTTGGCATGGCGCGTTGATCACGCCGGCTTTCTGGCAGTCACCTTTTTGCTGGCAACCTTCTTCTTCGCAACCGGCGGCTTGGCCCCCTGTTCCAGCACCTTGGGCTTGAAGCCGCACAGGTCCACCACCGGGCAGCGCCAGCATTCGGGCGTGCGCGCCTTGCAGATATAGCGCCCATGCAGGATCAGCCAATGGTGCGCGCCCAGTCGAAACGGCCCCGGCACCTTCTTGTCCAACTGGGCTTCCACCGCTTCGGGGGTCTTGCCCTTGGCCAGGCCGGTGCGGTTGCCAACGCGGAAGATGTGCGTGTCCACCGCAAAGGTTTCCATGCCGAACGCGGTATTGAGCACGACATTGGCCGTCTTGCGCCCCACGCCGGGCAGCGCGGTCAAGGCATCGCGGTCTGCCGGCACCTCGCCGCCATGGTCGCGCACCAGGATTTCCGACAGCGCGATGACGTTCTTGGCCTTGGTGTTGAACAGCCCGATCGACTTGATGTGCGCCTTCAATCCCTCTTCACCCAGGGCAACCATCTGCGCCGGCGTCTTCACCTCCTCGAACAGGCGCCGCGTCGCCTTGTTGACGCCCACGTCGGTGGCTTGGGCCGAAATCGTCACGGCCACCAGCAACTGATAGGTGTTGCCATAGGCCAGCTCGGTTTCGGGCGCGGGGTTGGCCTCGGCCAGGCGGCGAAAGAATTCGAAGATCTGTTCCTTCTTCAAGGCGGTCAGTCTCCCAGCCCCAGCACCTGTGGCATAGTATAGCGGCCTGGGCCCTGGGCCAGCAACCATTCGCCGGCACGGATCGCACCCTTGGCAAAGATGCCGCGGTTCTCGGCCAGGTGCGACAGGCTCAAGCGCTCGTTATCGGCCAGGAAATGTACGGTGTGATCGCCTGCCACGCTGCCACCGCGCAGCGCGGCAAAGCCGATCGTGCCGGTCTCGCGCTTGCCGGTCATGCCATCGCGCCCGCGCACGGCCACGTCCTTGAGGCCCACCTGGCGGCCGCGCGCCGCCGCTTCGCCCAGCAGCAGCGCCGTGCCCGATGGCGCATCCACTTTCATGCGGTGGTGCGTCTCAACGATCTCGATGTCCCAATCCGTGCCCAGCCGTGCGGCGGCCTCCTGCACCAGATGCGCGAGCAGCGTAACGCCGAGCGAGGTATTGCCGGTCTGCAGCACGGCAATCGAAACCGCCGCCGCATCGATCAGCCAGTGGTGCCGTTCTTCCAGGCCCGTCGTGCCCACCACGATCGGCGTGCCCGTGGCGATCGCGGCATCGAGGTTGAATTCCAGCGCGGCCGGCGCGGAAAAGTCGACCAGCACGTCGCTCGCCTGGGCCAGCGCCATGACATCGCCATCGCGGTCGATCCCGCCCGCCAGGTCGTGCCCGGCCGCCGTCACGGCGGCTTGCAACGCCTGCCCCATGCGCCCCGCGCTGCCGATGATGCCGATGCGTGCCATGTCCGTTGCGTCCTTCTGCTCTGCCGTGCGCACCCCTTACGGCGTTCGCCCGCCCTCGGTCGAGACAGAATGCGCCGGCCGCCAGCGCAAGCCATCGATCACCACGCGCAGCGCGGGCGAAACATGCGCGCGGCTGGGATAATAGAGGTGATAGCCGGGATAGGGCTCGCACCAATCGTCGAGCACCTGGATCAGCCGTCCGGCGGCAATGTCGGCCGTCACTCCGCTTTCGGGCAGGAAGGCAAAGCCCAGATCATCGCGCATCGCCTGCGCGGCCAGGGCCAGGGTGTTGACCGTCAGCGGCCCTTCCACCCGCATGCGCAGCGCCTCCCGCCCACTCGAAAACTCCCAGGCATAGATGCCGCCGCGCGTGGGCAGGCGAAAATTGATGCACGGATGCGCTGCCAGGTCGCGCGGATGGCGCGGCAGATCGCGCCCGGCGCAGAATGCCGGCGTTGCCACCACCACCATGCGCAGATCCGGCCCGATCGGCACCGCCACCATGTCGCGCGCCAGGATATCGCCCGATCGCACACCGGCATCCAGCCCGGCCGCCACGATATCGACCAGGCCATTGTCGACCAGCACTTCGACCGAAATCTCGGGCCAGGCGCGCAGGATGCGGCGCAGGCCCGGCCATACCACGGTTTCGGCCGATCCCTCGTCCACCGTCAGCCGCACCAGGCCCGATGGCCGCGCCAGGCTTTCGCCCAGAGCATCGACCGCCGCATCGATCGCGGCGAAATGCGGCGCCACGCCTTGGGCCAGCCGCTCGCCCTCGGGGGTGGGCGCCACGGCGCGGGTCGTGCGGTTGAGCAGGCGCACCCCGATCTGCGCCTCCAGCCCGGCGATCGTGCGGCTCAGCGCCGATTGCGAAGTGCCGAGTTGCGCGGCAGCGCGGGTAAAGCTGCGCTCGCGCACCACGGCCAACAGCGCGCGCAGGTCATCATGGTCGGGGCGGATCATTGATGCATTCCTGATATCAGTCCATGCCCTAATTGCCCCATTATCAGCTTAATGGCGATAGCCTAGAGAGGCCGCCATCCCTCTCCCCCCTTCTTGAAAGGACCTGCTGCATGACCGTCATGGCCTATGCCGCGCCCGCGGCCGACCAGCCGCTCGGCCCCCTTGCCATCACCCGCCGTGAACCCGGCCCCAACGATGTCGCCATCGCCATCGCCTGGTGCGGGGTCTGCCACTCTGACCTGCACACCGCGCGCAACGAATGGAACAATGCGGTCTATCCGGTGGTGCCAGGGCACGAGATCGTCGGCCACGTCACGGCCGTTGGTGCCGATGTCACCAAGTTCAAGGTGGGTGACACCGTTGGCGTTGGCTGCATGGTCGATTCGTGCGGCCATTGCGGCGCGTGCCACGATGGGCTGGAACAGTTCTGCGAAGAAGGCATGACGCAGACCTACAACTCGCCCAGCAGCGATGCCCCCGGCCACACGCTGGGTGGCTATAGCCAGGCAATCGTGGTCGATCAGGGCTTTGTCCTGCATGTCCGCCATGCGCCCGAACAACTGGCAGCCGTTGCCCCGCTGCTTTGCGCCGGGATCACCACCTGGTCGCCGCTGCGCCACTGGAATGTCGGACCGGGCAAGAAGGTCGGCATCGTCGGCATTGGTGGCCTGGGCCACATGGGCGTCAAGCTTGCCCGCGCGCTTGGTGCGCACGTCGTGGCTTTCACCACCAGCCCGGCCAAGCGCGAAGAAGCCCTGGCGCTGGGCGCGCACGAGGTCGTCGTCTCGCGCAACGACGATGAAATGGCTGCCCATGCCGGCAGCCTCGATTTCATTCTCGATACCGTGGCGGCCAGCCACAACCTCGATGCCTTGGTCACTCTGCTCAAGCGTGACGGCACGCTGTGCCTGGTCGGTGCGCCCGAACATCCGCATCCCAGCCCGACCGTGTTCAACCTGATCTTCGGCCGCCGCTCGATCGCCGGTTCGCTGATCGGCGGCATCGCCGAAACCCAGGAAATGCTCGATTTCTGCGCCGAGCATGGCATCGTCTCGGACATCGAAACCATTGCCGTGCAGGATATCAACCAGGCCTGGGACCGCATGGAAAAAGGTGACGTGCGCTATCGCTTCGTGATCGATTCGAGCACGTTCGCCTGATCCTTCCGCGCTGGCCATCCCTGGCCTTCATGCCGGATTGGCACACCCGTGCCGATCCGGCATGATCGGGGCATGAGCCTGCCCCAGCATATCGTGATCCTCACCGGCGCCGGCGTTTCGGCCGAAAGCGGAATCGACACCTTCCGCAGCGGCGCCAATGGCGGCCCCAGCCTGTGGGAACAGCACCGCGTGGAAGACGTCGCCACGCCCGAGGCTTTTGCCCGCGATCCCGATCTCGTCCTGCGCTTTTACGACATGCGCCGCGCCGCGATTCAGGAAAAGCTGCCCAACGCCGCCCACCGCGCGCTGGCCCGGCTGGAGCGGGCCTGGCCGGCCAAGGTGCCGGGCGGCAGCGTCACCCTCATAACCCAGAATGTCGATGACCTGCACCGCCGCGCCGGATCGGACAATCTCATCCCCATGCACGGCCAGCATCTTTCGGCCTGGTGTACCGCGTGCGACAGCCGCCATGCCTGGACCGGCCCGCTGATCGACCGGCCACCCTGCCCCACCTGCGGCGCGGCGGCCCTGCGGCCGGATATCGTCTGGTTCGGTGAAGTGCCCTATCGCATGGACGATATCCACGATGCCATGGCCCGGGCAGACCTGTTCGTGTCGATCGGCACTTCGGGGGCAGTCTATCCGGCCGCCGGCTTCGTGCGGCTGGCACGGGAAATCGGCGCCGAAACGCTCGAGCTCAATCTCGAACGCAGCCAGGGTTCGGCTTGGTTCCACGATACCCGCCTGGGCCCGGCCACGCAGATCGTGCCCGATTGGGTGGATGAACTGCTCAAGACACCCTGATTTTCAAAGGAGCGCGAAAGAGCCCGGACAAGGTCTCCAGGGAGCCTCGGTCCGGGCCAAGTCCCAGGATCGTGGCTCGCACCACGCGCCTGTCGGGTCGCCTTTCCTGTCTACGCGCGCGGGGCGCAGCCGCCATCCCCTGAACGCGGTATGATTTCGCTTTTTTTCACACCCCACGTCGGCGTTCAGGCGGCGGGTCGGTCGGTGCCACAGGTGGTGCAGGCTGGATCGTGCGCAATCCGCATCGTGCGCAGGCCGGGCTTCAATCCATCGATCACGTGCAACTGGCCCCACTGCGGATCGCCCAGGCTGGCCACGCCTTCCAACAACACGCGCAGCGCCGCCATGGCGCCGAATGTGCCGACCATGCCGACCATCGCCCCCAGCACGCCTTGCGCCGCGCACGTGTCGCAATCGTCGGCATCGAATGCGTCGCCCACAAAGCAGCGATAGCAGGCCTCGCCCGGCCGATGCCCGGCAAAGTTGGCCACCTGGCCCTGGAACCGGCCAAGCGCCGCACTGGTCAGCGGCACGCCGGCTGCCACGCAGGCATCAGATACCGCCAGGCGCGTGGCAAAGTTGTCCGATCCGTCCAGCACCACATCAGCCCCGGCGATCAGCGCGGCGGCGTTGTCATGCCCGATGCGGGTACGATGGGCCTGCACCACCAGGTCGGGATCAAAGCGCGCCACCCACTGCGCCGCAGCCTCGGCCTTGGCATGGCCCACATCGGCCAGGGCAAAGATCGTCTGGCGCTGAAGATTGGATGGCTCGATCACATCATCGTCGATCAGGGTCAGCCGCCCCACGCCCGCGCCCGCCAGGTATTGCAAGGCCGGCGCGCCGATCCCGCCCACGCCCACCAGCACCACATGCGCGCCCATGATCCGCGCCTGGCCCGCGCCGCCCACCTCCGGCAGCACGATATGGCGGGCAAAGCGGTTCAAGCGGTCTGGCGTAATGGCAGGCGTCATGGCCGTGGAGGTAGGCGCCCGCGCGCAAAAAGGCGAGAGGCGCCGTTTGCAAAGCCGCTGCCGCGCGCCCACACTGCCGGCCATGAGAGACCGGATCTGGATCGTGCTGATCCTCGCCCTGCTGCTGGGCGTGGTAGTCGGCTGGTGGGGCAAGGGCCGCTGGGCCGAACACGCATGCCAGGCCAGCGGCGGCACGTGGTACGATACCGCCAGCGCCTGTGAAAAAGTCAGCGCAAAAACCTGATCACAAACTGTGCATCACCGGCCGATAACCCGGTGCAAAAGCCTGTGCACGATGGCCGGATAACCCCGGCAAAAGCCGGGTATGATCCTGCGGAAAAGCTGCGCACAACCATGGGGACAGGCCTGGGGACAGGATTGCGCACAACCCTGTGGCAAACCTGTGCGCAAGCCGGGCACAATCCTGTGCACGCGCGGTGGAGCGGTGGTGGAAACCCGGCCCCGTCACACGCGGCCGGGCATCACAACGGTGTGGGTCAGTCTTCCAACTGGCGCAGCAGGGTGCGCACGTCGCCGTCCATGTCGGCATCGCGGCTACGCAGATCCTCGATCAGGCGCACGGCGTGAATCACCGTCGAGTGATCGCGACCGCCAAACTTGCGGCCGATTTCGGGATAGGACCGCGGGGTGAGCACCTTGGCCAGGTACATCGCCACCTGGCGCGGACGCACCACGGCACGGGCCCGGCGCTTTGACGCCATTTCCGAGCGATCGACGCGATAGAACTGGCACACGGTGCGCTGGATCTCGTCGATGGTGATGCGGCGGCGGTTGGCCGACAGGATATCGGTCAACTGCTCCTCGGCCAGTTGCAGGCTCACCTGCTGTCCGGTCAGCTGGGCAAAGGCGATCAGCTTGTTGAGGCCACCGACCAGTTCGCGCACGTTGCGGTTGATCGTGCGGGCGAGGAATTCGACCACGTCTTGCGGCACCTGCGCACTGGTGAAGCGCGACAGGCGGTGCTCCAGGATCTGGCGCCGCAGCTCGATGTCAGCAGCCTGTATATCGGCGACGAGCCCCATCGAGAGGCGTGAGAGCAGGCGCTGTTCGACCCCGTCGAGCGCCTGGGGCGCGCGATCGGCCGCGACTACCAGGCGCTTGCCGGCGCTCAGCAGGGCATCGATGGTGTGGAGGAATTCCTCCTGGGTGCTGGCCTTGCCGATGATGAACTGGATATCGTCCACCAGCAGCATGTCGAAGCTGCGCAGGCGGCTCTTGAACTCGATCATCTCGTTCTGGCGCATGGCCTGAACGAATTCGATCATGAACCGCTCGGCCGAGCAGTAGAACACCCGTGCGCCCGGCCGCGCGGCCATAAAGCCGTTGGCAATGGCGTGGAGCAGATGCGTCTTGCCCTGCCCGGTGGACCCCTTGAGGTAGAGCGGCGAGAACTGCGGCTTTTCGGCCGCCGCCATGCGCTGAGCGGCATTGAGCGCCAGGACATTGGCACTGCCGGTCACGAAATCGCCAAACGTCAGCGACGGATCGATGCCCGAGGCCGACACATCGAAGCCGGCCACGGTCTGCGGCGCCGGGGCGGCAACCGGACGGCTGGCCGGGGCCAGCGTCGGCGCGCTTTCGTTGGCCGCCGGCACGCGCAGTTCGGGCGCAGCACGGCCGCCCACGCGCAGCTCGGGCATGGCCCGGCGGCGCGGGTGCACGGTGATGCGCACCTGGCGCACTTCGGCCCGCGCGATCTTCCAGGCAAGCGACAGGCGATCGGCAAAGCGATCCGCCACCCAGTTGGCCGAAAATTCGGTGGGCAGGAACAGGTCCAGCGTGCCGGTTTCCTTGCAGAAGCTGCCCAGCTGGATCGGCTTGATCCATTGCGTGTGCAGTTGCGGACCCAGATCCTTCTTCAGCCCCTGGCTGATGTCGGCCCAATCGGCCGCCAGGTCGAGAGCTTCCTGGTCCTCCATTCCCCCGTCACGTCCTTTCCGAAGCGTCGCGGCCTGACCGGCCCCGCGCCCATTGGTTGTTGCAAGGGCAGCGGTTCCAGCCTGGGAACCTGCCAACCCTCGGGAATTGCCACCTTGGGAACCGAGCGCGGCCGTGCCACCTGCACCGCCGCTCGCACCGCCGAAATGATCCATCTTCACGCTTCGCCGTCCCACCTAAATTTCCAGGCCTGCGGCCAGATACCCCCGAATTGCGGACGCCCGACAAAGGCGAGCGTGTCCGCCCAACGCGGCTTTTCGGACAAAGACCGACCAACCACGCCCGCAGACACAGCTTACCTGTCCGCCGATGCCGCAATGGGCACGGCGGATGCCGTTTTGAGCGATGTTCCGTGACACCACACACCGGTCGTTCTGCATCACAGCAAAGCGGCCAGCGCGCGGCGTGGTCTCTGTCTATGAGCCACTGCGGGGGCTGTGCAAGCCCATGGAGCGCAAAATTTCTGAAATAATTAGCCTTGACTCAACAACTACGCGACAAATCGCCAAGTCATTGAATTTATAGCTATTAGCAAATCAGAGAACGCGCGAATCGCCACGAATCCGACACTTGCCGAAATGGCCGTGTCATCGAACCGTCGCATAAGCCGCAGACGAAAATGGCCGGCGTTCATCACGCCGGCCAAAGCCGTATTTGTACGCAGCGTATTCCTTCAGGAAAAAGGAATACCCCAGCGCCGAATCAGAGCGCAGCGACTCGCTTGCTCAGACGCGACAGCTTGCGGGCTGCGGTGTTCTTGTGGACCACGCCACGGGCAACGCCACGGGCCAGTTCCGGCTGGGCAGCCTGCAGGGCTTCTGCCGCCACGGCCTTGTCGCCGCCAGCGATCGCGGATTCCACCTTCTTCACGAAGGTGCGGATGCGCGAAAGACGGTTGCCGTTGATTTCGGCGCGGCGTTCGTTGCGACGGATGCGCTTGCGGGCTTGCGGCGTATTGGCCATGTCTGTCCTGTTTCGTCCTCTGGCGGGCCACCCCGATGGGGCAGACCGGGAAATGTCCTGGTAGCTTGCTCGACGTAGTCGTTCGACAAGGCGGGCAAGCCCGCCGGAAAGCGGCGCCCTTACCGGGCTGTGGACGAATCGTCAAGGCGCGCGTTGCGCCTTTGCCATGCGTCCGGCCGCCCCGTGGCAGTCAAACGCCCGGCCCCGGCCATGCGTACTTGCGATTCGCCCGCCCGCCATAGCGGGCAAGCCCCTCCACCTCAATCCGCATGGCGCAGCAAGACCTTGCCGCCCTCGCCCGCCGGGGCCAGGACAAAGCGATCGAGCAGATGGGCAATGCCCAGCCGCGCCGCCGCCAAGACCGCCGGCCCGGCGCCGCCAGGCAGCGTTTCTTGCGCGATCCAGGCACCGGGGGCACGCGCCGCCGCGCGGGGTGCGGCAAAGCGCAGCGGATCGAATCGCTGCGGCTCGGGCCACAGCGCCGGATCGGCGTGGGTCAGCGCCGGGCTGATCGCCACCAGCGTGCCGGCCTCAAGCCGGTGCTCGCCTACCATGACATCTGCTGCCACCCGGCGCTCCACCAGCAGTGGTCCGGGCATCAGGCGCAGCGCCTCGTTCGTGGCCATGTCCACCAGTTCCAGCGTTTCGGGTGCTGCGCCGGTGCCCGCTGCGGGGCGATAGGCGCTGCGCACTTCGGCGCGCAGGGTATCCTGCCAGTCCGGCGTGTCGGCCAGATGGCGCACCAGGGTGCCCAGCACGCGCAGCGCCGTGGCATGGCTGGCCTGCACGGCATCGAGCAGCCCGGGCGCGGTGCAGCCGGCCTGGTGCAGGCCCTGGGCCAGTGCCTTGCGCGCGCCCATGGGCGAGGACGGCAGGCCGCGCGGCATGGCCCGGCGCAGCAGGCTGCGCCCATCGTCGAGCGTGCCCAGCGCATTGGCCAGCCGCTCGGCCGGGCCGGAACCATAGGCCAGGCCCGTGACAGCCGGCACCAGTGCGCGCGCCAGGGTCATCGCCATGGCCGACTGAAACCGCACCGTGCCAGCGCGCCAGCGGCCCAGCTCCGCCCCCAGCGCGCGCTCCAGCACCGCCAAGTCAACTGGCAGGTCAACCGGCAGATCGGCTTCACGCGCCAGCGGCACGAACCGCGCGCCATCATCGGCAAGCACCAGGTGGTTATGCGCCGCATCAAGCAGGATCACCCGCTCGCCCCGGCGAAACACCGGCCCCAGGTTGGCACGCTCGCGCAGCAGCAGGGCCGCGTCATCTTGCCAGGCCGTTACGCGGCTTACCGGAATGTCAGGCTCAAGCGGTGGCGCGGCCAGTGTCGGATCAGCGCCGGCCACGGGTAGCGGCACGGCAGGGGAATCATGGGCTTGTGCAGGAATCGCCGATGTCAGCATGCTCTCTCCATCGGGCCGAACCTGTTGCCGGTTCTGGCCCGTTCACCCGCGCTGCCCCCGAAACCCCCGTTTCGGCGTTGCAGCACGGCTGGATGGGAACATGCCATGTCTGGCGGGCGTGTCAAATCGCCCGCAGCGGCGGGCTGGCGCGCACGGCCAGCTTACGCCTACACGGCGATCCAGCCAGCCAGTTCGCGCCGCACCAGGGCTTCGAGCAGGTCCATGCCGTGTTGCGAGGTATCGAGGCAGGTGAGCGCCGCAAAATCGGTGCCGCCGGCGGCCAGGAAATCCTCTTTCCCGCGCAGTGCAAGTTCTTCGAGCGTTTCCAGGCAATCGGCGGAAAAGCCCGGCGCCGCGATCGCCACCTTGCGGGTGCCGCCCTCGGCCAGTTCCACCAGCGTGGTATCGGTGGCCGGCTCCAGCCACTTGGCCCGGCCAAAGCGCGACTGGAAGCTGGTCATCACCGCCATGCCAGGATGGCTCTGGGCAAAGGCGGCGGCGAGCAGACGCGAAGTCTTGCGGCAGTGGCAGTGATAGGGATCGCCCAGATGCAGCGTGCGCTCGGGCATGCCGTGATAGCTCAGCAGCAGCACATCGGGCACGAACGCCAGCGTGGCGATCTGGCGCGCCATGTCGGCATGCAGCGCGGCAATCGCCACTTCATCATCGTGATAGGGCGGCAGCGTGCGCAGCGCCGGCAGGCGGCGGCGCTGCTTGATCCAGTCGGCCAGGGCATCAAGCGCGCTGGCCGTGGTAGCGCCGGAATAGTGCGGATAGAGCGGCGCCACCAGGATGCGTTCGCACCCGGCAGCCAGCAGCGCATCGAGCTGCGTGGCCATGGCCGGGCTTTGATAGCGCATGGCATGGCGCACGATCACGCCGTCGCCCAGCCGCGCCTGCAGCGCGCGCGCCTGGCCAGCGGTGATCGCGGCCAGTGGCGATCCTTCCGGGCCCCAGACCTGGGCATAGGCATGGGCCGATTTCTTGGGCCGCGTGCGCAGGATGATCCCGCGCAGGATCGGCTGCCACAGCAGCGCGGGGATTTCCACCACGCGCTTGTCCGACAGGAATTCCTTGAGATAGCGCCGCACCGAGGCCGTATCGGGTGCGTCCGGCGTCCCCAGGTTCACCAGCAGCACCCCGATACGCCCGGTGGCCACCGGCGGATGATCGGCCGGAAGATGGGCGGGGCAGGCATGGATTGGGGCAGCAGGGGTCATCAAACGCCTTCAGACAGGAGGGGGAGGCGGCGCAACCGCAGCCCGGTTGCGGAAAACAGCGCATTGGCGATGGCCGGCGCCACCGCCACCACCCCCAGTTCGCCGGGGTCGAACGGCTGTGCGCTGCTCTCGACAAAGACAATCTCGACCTTGGGGCAATCGGCCAGCAGCGGCAAGCCCAACTGGCTAAAATGCCCCGCCAGCGGCCGCCCGGCGGCATAGCCGGTGCTGCCGCCCACCGCCAGGCCGAGGCCAAAAAACAGGCCGCCCTCGATCTGCTGGCGCGCCAGGTCGGTATTGATCACCCGGCCGATATCGACGCATGCGCTCAAGGCTTCCACCCGGATCGCGCCATCCACCTGCCGCGCGGTGGCGACCACGGCGATATAGCCGTGGCGCGGCCCTTCCGGCGCGGCCAGCGTCAGCGCATGGCAGGCAATGCCCTGGCCCGAGGCATCGGCCCCGCCACCCCACATCGCCAGATGCGCCACGCCCTGCAGGCAGGCGGCCAGGCGCGGCTGCCCGCCCAGCATGGCCATGCGGAAAGCCAGCGGCTCGCTACCGCCAAAATGGGCGCATTCGTCGATGAAGCTTTCGGTCAGGAACGCGGTAATGGCCGCGCCGCCGCCACGCATCCGCGCTGTGGCCAGCGGCAGCGCCACCGGCACATGATGGACCGCGCATTCGGGAATGGCATAGGGCGGCATGGCCCCTTCCAGGGCCAGCGGATCGGCGCTGTCTTGCCAGCGCCGCGCGCTTTGCGCGCCTTCGCCGTCGAGCACGCGGGCCGCCGTCTCGCGCAGCGAGGCAGGCGTGGCAATGCGGCTGCGCCAGCCCAGCAGCTGTTGCTTGTCGGGGCTCATCCCGGCTTCCAGCAGCCCGGCAACCGGCGCGCGCGGCAGCCCGGCGAGCGATTCCTGCCAGCGCGACCAGGTCAGTTGCACCGGCTTGCCCGTGGCCCGCGCCAGGGCGGCAGCCTCTCCGGCGATTCGGCCATCGAGCCGCGTGTCAAAGCTGCCACCGGCCGCCATGGGATAGACCACCACGTCTGCCTCTGACAGGCCCGCTGCCCGCGCCCCTTCGCGCCGCGCCGCCTCGGGCGCCTGGGTCGCGAGCCACAGTTCCAGCCGGCCATGCTCGAGCCGCGCGGTGCAGGTGGCCGGCTCCAGCGGCGCATGGAGCGCCACCTCGATGTCATAGCGGGCAGACAGGCTGGGCTTTTCCAGCAGTGCGGTGGGATCGCCCTGCCCCCACAGGCGCACTGGCTTGCCCTTGGCCAGCCCCTGATCGAGCGCGGCATCGATGGCATTGCTATCAGCGACCGGGCCGCGCGGCCGAAAGCGCGGCTCCATCGCCGCCACGGCGCGATCGGCAGCGTGCCAGGTGACCCCGATCGCCGCCAGCCAGCCCTTGGCATGAACCACCCCCAGGCATCCCGGCACGCGCGCGGCAGCCTGGGCATCCCACGAAGACAGCACGCAACCGCCCTGCGGCCCATGCGCGATGGCGGCGTGGACCATGCCGGGCAGGCGCACGTCGGCAGCAAAGACAAAGCTGCCATCCACCTTGGCCGGCAGGTCGAGCCGGGGAAAGGCCGGGCGACTGCCGGCGGGGAACCGCGCCGGCGCCTCTTGCGCCGGGCTGGCGCGCAGCGGCGCATCGTGGGGTGGATCGCGATCGAGCGCGGCATCGATCAGCCGGGCAAAGGGCAGGCGCCGGCCCTGCTGGTCGGCACGCCGCTCGATCACGGCATGGCCGCGCGTATCGAGGCTATCGGCAGCCACGCCCCACTGGGCCGCCGCCGCCGCGATCAGCTGCGCGCGCAGCGCCGCCGCCGCCTCGCGCAGGGGTTGTTCGAACATGGCCAAGCCGGTGCCCGCCACAGTCAGCATCATCGGCCCGCGCTCGGCCTTGAGGCGGGTCAGGCCATTGGCGGGATCGGCCATCATATCGGGCAGGATCGGCAGCCAGGTAGGCAGCCACAGCGGCGCCCAGTGCGCCGCCAGCACGGCATCGGCATAGGCTGGGCTGAGCGGCGCCGGTTCTACCGCCACCTGCGCCCAATCGGCGCCCAGTTCCACCGCCACGATCTGTGCCAGCAGCGTGGTCACGCCCTGGCCCATCTCGCAGGCCGGCACGGCCACGGTCAGCGTGCCATCACGCGCCAGCTTGAGGAACGCATTGGCCACCCGCTCGCCCTTGCCGGCCACCAGCGGCGCGGCATAGTGGCGCGGCACCAGGGCAAAGGCGGCGATCAAGGCGCCCCCTGCCCCGGCACCGATCAACACGCCGCGTCGCGTCGGTTTCAGCCTGTTAAGGGCTGGTGGCAGGGCCATTGCGGGCCGATCAGGCCGTCTGGTCCAGCGCCGCCAGGACGGCGCGCGCCAGCCCCATGAACGCCTGCGCCTGCGGCCCTTCGCCAGCGGCCGGCGGCTCGCCCGCGTCGCTCTTCTGGCGGATCGCGATATCGAGCGGCACCCGGCCCAGGAACGGCAGGCCCAGTTCGCGCGCGGTCACTTCCGCGCCACCATGGCCAAACGGATCGCTCACCTGGCCGCAATGCGGGCACAGGTATCCGGCCATGTTCTCGACCAGGCCCAGCACCGGCACTTTGCCCTGGTCGAACAGCCCGATCGCGCGGGTAGCGTCGATCAAGGCCAGGTCTTGCGGGGTGGACACGATCACCGCCCCAGCCGGCTTGTATTTCTGCAGCATGGTCAACTGGATGTCGCCGGTGCCCGGCGGCAGGTCGACCACCAGGATTTCGGTATCGCCCCAATCGGCCTCGATCAACTGGCCCAGCGCGCTACCGGCCATCGGCCCGCGCCAGGCGATCGCCTGCCCCGGCTGCACCAGATGCCCCATCGACAGCATCGGCACGCCCCACGGGCTGGGCACCGGGATCATCGTCTTGTCGCGCGCCTCGGGCTTTCGCCCTTCGGTGCCGAGCAGGCGCGGCTGCGACGGGCCATAGATATCGGCATCGACCAGGCCGACCTTGCGCCCCAGCCGCGCAAGCGCCACGGCCAGGTTGGCCGACAGCGTGGACTTGCCCACGCCACCCTTGCCCGAACCCACCGCCAGGATGCGCCGGCTGCGCTTTTCAGCGGTCAGCGCCACGCGCAGCTCGTCCAGCCCGGCCGCCACGCCCGCAGCCTTGGCCGCCTGTTCCAGCGCAGCCCGCGCAGAGCTGTCCAGCCCGCCGGCATCGATCACCGCCGTCGCGCTCGTGCCGGTCACCCGCACCACCTGAAGCCTTTCGCCACCCACGGCATCGGCAATGGCCTGGCGCACGGCCGCTTCATCGATCGTCACTGCTTGATTCCTGTTCCTTGGCGCATCTGTCCCGGCAAACTGCGGGCGTGCTATTGCCCCCTAGCAGACGAATTTTGGGAACGAGACACTGTTTTTCACGCGATCCCTTCCTATAAGACTGGTCATGACTGCTTTTCGTGGACTGGCCTTGCGCCCCCTCGCGCCCTTTTCGGAATCCCGGTCATGACGGACCGCAAAAGCCCATGGGGCGCGGGCAACGAACCCGGCAGCAGCGAGCCCGGCCAGGAACCGGGCGCTGCGGACAGCAATGCAGAACCCGGCTCGCCAAGCGCAGGCAGCGACGACAAGGCTGACAGCGACAAGACCAAGCCGGCAAAGGGCGCAGGCAGCAAGGCCCCGGGCGGAGACGCCCCGCGCAATCCCTGGCTGCCACCAGCCGGAGACCCGCGCCGTCCGCCCAGCATCGAAGACATCTTTCGGGCCCGCGCCGGCAAAGGTGGCGGGAAGAGCGGCGGCAACGGGGCCAGAAACGGGGGTGGCAGCGGCGGCCCCACTGGCCCGCTGCTCGGCGGCCGTGGCCCCAACTTGCGCCTGCCGCCGCGCCCCGATGGCAAATCGTGGTGGCCGATCGGCATTGCTGCCGTGGTCCTGCTCTGGCTGGGCGGATCGAGCATGCACCGCCTTGCCCCGCAGGAACAGGGCGTGGTCACCACCTTCGGCTCCTATTCGCGCACGCTCGGCCCAGGGGTCTCGTTCACCCTGCCCTGGCCGATCCAGTCGGTCGATACGCGCGATGTCACCTCGATCCAGCGTGAAACCATTCCCGAAGGCGATGGCGAGCGCCTGATGCTCACCGGCGACCAGAACCTGGTCAACCTCAACTATCTGGTGCGCTGGAACATCAAGGACCTCAAGCTCTATACCTTCCAGCTGGCCGATCCAGACCAGACCGTGCGCGAAGTGGCCGAGGCATCGATGCGCGCCGCCATCGCCGAAGTGAACTTCAACGATGCCATGGGCACCGGCCGCGCCACGATCGAGCAGAGCGTGCGCGACAAGATGCAGCGCGTGCTCGATGCCTATCGCTCCGGGGTCAAGATCCAGGGCGTGGAAATCACCAAGATCGATCCGCCCGCCAAGGTCGTCGATGCGTTCAAGGAAGTGCTCGCCGCGCAGCAGAAGGCGCAGGGCGATGTGAACGAAGCACAAGGCTGGGCGCAAAAGAAGCTGGCGGCCGCCCAGGGCGAAGCTGCCGCGTTCGACAAGGTCTATGAACAGTACAAGCTGGCCCCGGAAGTGACCAAGCGGCGCATGTATTATGAAACGATGGAGCGCGTTCTGGGCCAGACCGACAAGGTGATCGTGGAAGCACCCGGTACGGTGCCCTATCTGCCGCTTCCCGCCTTGCGGCAATCGCCGCCGCCCGCGCCGGATGACAACCGCCAGGGGGGGCAACGCTGATGCAGCCGTTCATCTCGCTCAACCAGCGCATCATCGCCGGGCTGGTCGCGCTGGCGGTGCTGGTCATGATGTGCGTGATCGCCGTGCCTGAAACCGAACAGGTGGTGATCGTCCGGCTCGGCCAGCCGGTGCGCGTGATCAACCGCTATGCCCCCAATGCCGATTTCGGCCGCACCGGAGCCGGCCTGGTCTGGCGCATCCCATTCCTCGAACAGGCAGTGCGCATCGATCGCCGCGTGCTCGATGTCGATATGGAACGCCAGCAGGTCACCTCGCTCGACCAGCGCCGCCTGGAAGTGGATGCCTATGCCCGCTTTCGCGTGATCGATCCGATCAAGATGTACGAGACCGCCGGCACGGTCGACCGCGTGGCACAGCAGCTGCAGCCGATCCTCAATTCGGTGCTGCGCCAGGAACTGGGCAAGCGCACCTTTGCCTCGCTGCTCACCCCCGAACGCGGCCAGGCCATGGCCCGCATCCGCGAAGGGCTCGATCGCGAGGCGCGCGAATACGGCGCCCAGGTGATCGACGTGCGGATCAAGCGCGCCGACCTGCCCGATGGCACGCCGCTGGAATCCGCCTTTGCCCGCATGGCGACCGCCCGCGCCCAGGAAGCGGCCACGATTGCCGCCCAAGGGCAAAAGAATGCGCAGATCATTCGCGCCCAGGCCGAAGCGGAAGCAGCCCGTATTTATGCGGCCAGCTTTGGCAAGGATCCTGAATTCTATGACTTTTACCGTGCCATGCAGAGCTATGACTACACCTTCACCCAGAAAGGCAGCAATACCAGCATCATCCTTTCGCCCGACAACCGCTATCTGAAGCGTTTCAAGGGCGACTGATCGGAACCTGTTCCATTCAAAGTCCGTTCATGCGACGAAGCGTGAAACGGCTCCCGGATCGGGCGCGGTTTTCCCTCACGCCGCGTCAAGCAACAAGCGAATAAAGGATCAACCCTCGTGCGATACGCTTATGGAGTGACTACGGCACTGCTTCTCGCCGGCAGCGCGCTCACGCTGGCAACGGGCTTTCCGGCCGGCGCCCAGGTAGCGCAGAATGACAGTTCGCAGATTCAGGCGATCACCCCGCGCCAGGGTGCGCCGTCCAGCTTCGCCGATCTGACGGCCCAGCTCCAGCCCGCCGTGGTCAACATCTCCACGCGCCAGCGGGTCAAGGTCCAGAACAACAACCCCTTTGCCGGCACGCCGTTTGGCGATCTGTTCGGCGGTGGCCAGGGCGGCCAGGGTGGCGGCAGCACGCGCGAGGCGCAGTCGCTCGGTTCGGGCTTCATCATCTCGGCCGATGGCTATGTGGTCACCAACAACCACGTGATCACCGCCGACGGCCAGGGTGAGGTGGAATCCATCTCGGTCACCACGCCCGATGGCACCGAATATCCCGCCAAGCTGGTTGGCAAGGATGCCGCCTCCGATCTCGCCGTGCTCAAGATCACCGGCAACAAGCCGTTCCCGTTCGTCAAGTTCGGGGACTCGCGCAAGGCCCGCGTGGGCGACTGGGTCATCGCCATCGGCAACCCGTTTGGCCTGGGCGGCACGGTAACGCAGGGGATCATCTCGGCCGTCTATCGCGCCACCGGCTCGGGCAGCGCCTATGACCGCTATCTCCAGACCGACGCCTCGATCAACCGCGGCAACTCGGGCGGCCCGATGTTCGACATGGCCGGCAACGTGATCGGCATCAACAACGCGATCTATTCGCCCACCGGCGGCAGCGTCGGGATCGGCTTTGCCATTCCCGCCGAAATCGCCGCGCCGATCGTGGAAAAGCTCAAGAACGGCCAGGCGATCGAGCGTGGCTATCTGGGTGTGCGCATCCAGCCCATCAACGATGATCTTGCCGCCTCGCTGGGCCTGCCCAAGAACCGTGGCGAATTCATCCAGTCGGTCGAACCGGGCGCTGGCGCGGCCAAGGCCGGCATCCAGGCGGGCGACGTGGTCACCCGCGTCGATGGCAAGGAAGTCAAGCCCGACCAGACGCTGTCGTTCATCGTTGCCAACACCGCCCCGGGCAAGACCGTGGCCATCGACCTGGTGCGTAACGGCAAGCCGATGACCGTCAACGCCGTGGTCGGCAAGCGCCCGACCGAGGAAGAGCTGGCCAACCAGAGCTTCGACCAGGACCAGCAGGACGACAACGGCCTGGGCGACAACAGCGATGGCCAGCAGCAGCAGAAGCAGGCCCAGGCAACGGGCGCGCTGCAAAAGTCGCTGGGTATCGGCGCTGTGCCGCTGACCCCGCAGATCGCCCGTCAGCTGGGCGTGAGCGAAGACACGCGCGGCGTGGTCGTTACGGGGGTGGACAGCTCGTCTGACGCTGGGGCCAAGGGCCTGCAGCGCCGCGACATCATCCTCTCGGCCAACTATCGCATGCTCGCGACCGTCGCCGATCTGGAAGCCGTGGTGCGCCAGGCCAAGGCCGAAAACCGCGAGGCCGTGCTCCTGCGCGTGCAGCGCGCCGGCCAGCCGGCGATCTATCTGCCGATCCGCCTGCGCTGATCGCCAGACCGCTTAGGCAAGCATAAAAAGGCCGGCATCCCCACGCGGGATGCCGGCCTTTTTGTTTGTGAAAAGTGGGGCGCACCGGGCGCCCTCACCCTGCCGTCAGCAAGCCATCAATAGTTGGCTGCCGGGTCGCTGGCCGGGAAGCTTTCGTCCACCACCTGATCCTGTTTGTCCCACTTGGGCGGATCAGAGCGCATGCCCTCCACCCCGGCAGAGCGCACCTTGGCAAAATTGTCGCCCGGCGTTTCGCCATGGGCAAAGGCGGCCGGCGCGGCGCTCTCGCCGTCCTTGTTGCGGACGCTGCGATAGATGACGTACCCCGCCACTGCGGCGGCGGCCCAATGGAATATGCTCATCGCTCAACCTCCATCTGCGGCAGCCAGCAAGGCCGCCGATCATGGGGCACAAACGAACCGGGGCGCGAATGGTTCGCGCCCCGGTGGCATTTTCATGCTGTCACAGGTTTCAATAGCCCTGCCAATCCTGCGCCCGACGATCTGGCGGCGGCTTGGTGGCCGGCGGCCGGGGCACTGCCGGCTGGGCTGGCCTGGGCGTCTGGCGGGTGCGGCCAGTGGCGCGATCAAGCAGATCGTCACTTGCCGCCGCTGGCGCATTGCGCGGGCCTTGGCGCGCCGGCGCTGCCGGGCCGGTGCCCAGGCCATCCTGGTCCACCGGAATGGCATCGTCGGGCGTGCGGCCCTGCGGCCCGCCGTTGGGAGCGCCGCTCTGGCCGCCTTCCAGCCCATCGCCCTGCTGGCCGTTGACCGTATTGCCGTTTTCGTCGGTATAGTAATAGTCGTTGGGGTTGTTGAGCATCGCCTCGTCATCGGGCTCCAGCTGCCATTCGGGCAGCTTGAGCTGGTTGTCGAACTGCTCGACCGGGCGCTTGGCCGTGGCCACGCGCATATAGGCGGCAAAGGCGCGCGCCGGGGCAGTGCCACCCTGCAGGCCGGGAACGGGGTGGGCATCGTCGCGGCCCATCCACACGCCCGTGGTGATCCCGCTGGAAAAGCCCAGGAACCAGCCATCCTTGTTGGAACTGGTGGTGCCGGTCTTGCCCGCCACGGGGCGGCCGATCTGCGCCGCGCGGCCCGTGCCGATGTTCACCGCCGTCTGCAACAGATCGGTGATCTCTGCCGCCACGTAATCGGGCACCAGCTGCTGCTGCGCATCGGGACGGTGGCTGTAGAGCACTTCGCCGTCGGTGGTGGTCACCTTGCGGATGCCATAGGGCGTCACCAGCCGGCCCTTCGCCTCGACCGAGGCGAAGGCGCGCACCATGTCGATCACGCGCACGTCGCTGGTGCCCAGCACCATCGAAGGCATCGTGTTGATCGGCGTGGTGATGCCAAAGCGGCGGGCCATGTTGGCCACGGCGCTAAAGCCCACTTCGTTGCCCAGCTGCGCCGCCACGGTGTTCTTGGAATAGGCAAAGGCGGTGCGCACGTCGATCTGGCCGGCATAGCTGCCGCCCGAATTGCGCGGACTCCACCCGTCGATCGTCACCGGCTCGTCCACTACGCGGTCTTCGGGGCGATAGCCCCGCTCCAGCGCCGCGAGATAAACGAACAGCTTCCACGCCGAACCGGGCTGACGCACGGCATTGGTGGCGCGGTTGTAGTTCGAGGTGACATAGTCGGTGCCGCCCACCATCGCCAGGACCGCACCATCGCGGTCGACGCTGACCATCGCGCCCTGCGCGCCCTTGGGCACTTGCGAGCTGATGGCATCGGTGGCGGCGCGCTGCGCCACGGGATCGAGCGTGGTCCACACCTCGATCGGCTGGTCATTATCGGGCACCAGCACGTCAAGCTGCGGCAGCACCCAATCGGTGAAATAGCGGGCCGAATTCTGGCCCTGCTCGGCGGCGAGATGCACGGCCTTGAGATCGACTGCACCCGCCTGGGCCGGGGTCAGCGTGCCAGCATCGACCATGGTTTCCAGCACCACCTTGGCGCGATCGACCGCGGCCTGGGCGTCTGCCGTCGGGGAATAGTGCGATGGCGCCTTCACCAGGCCAGCGATGATCGCCGCCTCGCCCAGCGAAAGCTGCTCGCCCGAATGGCCGAAGAACTTGCGCGCGGCCGAATCCACGCCATAGGCGCCGCCGCCGAAATAGACCTTGTTGAGATAGAGTTCGAGGATTTGGTCCTTGGAAAACTTGCTTTCCAGGGCCAGCGACAGGATCGCCTCGCGAATCTTGCGATCGAACGTGCGGCTGTTGTTGAGGAAGATGTTGCGCGCCAACTGCTGCGTGATGGTAGAGCCGCCCTGGCGCCAGTGCCCGCTTTGCGCGCGCACCATCAGCGAGCGCACGATGCCCACCGGGTCCACGCCCCAGTGTTCGCGGAACCGGCGGTCTTCCACCGAAACCAGCGCATCCTTCATCGGCTGGGGGATGCGATTATAGGGAATCCACTTGCCGTAGCTGGGCCCGAGCGTGACGATTTCCGAACCGTCGTTGGCCCGCACCACGATCATCTGGCCGGCCTGGCTGGACTTGAGCTTGTCATAGCTGGGCAGCGAACGGGCGGTGACCAACACCGCGCCGGTAATGCCCAGCGCGACCAGCAGCGCCAGGCCCGTGCCCCACACCAGCAGGCGGCGCAGCCATCGTCCGATCATGGAAGGTGCGCGGCTGCGCTGCGCGGGGTCATCGCCGTCTTGTCCGCGGCGCGGAACGTCCCGTCTGGCCATTAGTGGTTACCGGTTTCCTCGAAGGCGCAGGAGCGCGCCGTGATTGCGAGCCAAGGGCCGCCCTTGCACGGGCGATCCGTAACGCAGGGTTAATGAAACAGGCAACCCGGCGCCTTGGCTCGCTCCCTAACGCATCATTCTTCCGGCGTGAAGTCGAGCGCGGCAGAGTTCATGCAATAGCGCAGCCCGGTGGGCGCCGGCCCATCGGGAAACACGTGGCCCAGATGCCCTTCGCAGCGGGCGCAGCGCACCTCGGTGCGAATCATCCCGTGCGAGGTGTCGCGCAGTTCTTCCACCGCGGTTTCATCCATCGGATGGGTAAAGCTGGGCCAGCCGCAGCCGCTGTCGAACTTGGTGGCAGAGGTGAACAGCGGCTGCCCGCAGCCGGCGCAGGTATAGTCGCCGCGCGCCTTGTTCTTGTCGTACTTGCCGGTGAACGCGCGCTCGGTCCCGGCCTGGCGCAGGACGTGATACTGCTCCGGGCTCAGGCGTTCGCGCCATTCCGCCTCGGTCAGGTTCAACTTGTCGGTCATGGATGGGATCTCCTTTGCCGCGCAATATGGGGTGCGGGCGCTGGCGGAACAACCGGATGGCGCGCGTTCTGGGGCGTCCTCTGTCGCCTTGTGCCACTTCCTGTCGCACGTCGCTTAAATTCCGCCACATTATGCGCTATGACCGATGCGTGATGGAAAAATTGCAAGAGCCTCTGGCCGATATTGCCCAGTGCAGCCTCCCCGTGGCGTTGGAGGTGATGGGCGAGCGCTGGTCCTTCATGATCCTGCGTGCCGCATTCACCGGCATCTCGCATTTCGAGGAATTTCTCTCGCAACTGGGCATTGCCCGCAACATCCTGTCCAACCGCCTGTCGCGGCTGGTCGATCATGGCATTCTCGCCCGCATTCCCTGCTGCGACGATCGCCGGCGCGTGGAATATCGGTTGACGCCCAAGGGCTTTGACCTGTTGCCGGCGATGCTGGCGCTGCGCCAGTGGGGGGAAAAGTGGGGCGCGGGCATTTCCTGCAACCCGGTGCTGTGTGATGCCCGCGATGGCCAGCCGATCGCGCCGATCGTGCTGCGCGCGCATGATGGCCGCCCGCTTGGCCCGGCAGATCTTGCCTGGCGCCCGCGGGAAGAAATCGATGCGCCGGCACCGGCCGAAAACGCCGATCATGATCGTGGGGAACAAGCGCCGGCCGCAAAGTCCAAGGAACGGGCCTGACAGTATTCGGGGCAGGATCGCCGGTGGAAACGGCGACCCTGCCCCGCCAACCGCACGGGGGACTGCGCGTGCGGCAAGCTCTTGTCTGGACGTTGTTTGATGAATGGAGCCAAAACGGTTTCGTTCGCGCAAATTCATGGATGCGGCGAACTGCTCAGCGCGCGGCGAGAACCTGTTCGCGGGCCAGCGCAACCTGCACCTTGCCCTGGCGCGTCGCCACGCTGAAGCAATTGCGCTGGTCCTGCGCCTGGTCGAGCGTGACCTTGCCGATACCGATGCCGCAGGCCTGGCGCGCGGCAGCGCGCACCCGGCGATCGGCCACGGCGCGGCCCTGCACGGTCATCAGGTTAAGGTCGGACAGCTTCACCGGCACGCGAGTCACGGTCATGCCCATGTCGGCGTTCGACTCGGCCGATACGGCGGCGGTGGTCTGTGCGGCGGCAGGCATGCTGCCCAGCGACAGGGCGCCCAGCGCGGCAAGCGAGAGAGCGAGGGGGCGGAAGGCGGGGCGGAAAGCGGTGGTGGTGGCAAACATGGGTCGATTCCTTTTGTGTGGTGGAACAAAAGCGCGGATCGAATGGATCAGTCGGGTTTCTGTGGCATCCCGCAGGGCGTCTGTTGGCCCGTTGGGCTGTCTGTCTTGCGGTATGTCAGTGGTTTAACCCGGTCCTGGCGCCCCTGCGCGCCCTGCTCGACCAGGCACGGCCCCATCCCGACCAGCGCCGCTCGTCCCCGACGAACCGCCATGCAGCACCGGCCAACGACACGGGGACACGCCCCGCCACCCGACCAACGTCGTTACCGGAGACCTCCAGCTCGATTCGTCCGAAACTGCGTGTCACTGCGCAGCAAAGCCTTTGCCCTGCGGCAAGAAAGGCGCACTATCGCGGCGCAATGGCAGTGGCCGTCATCTTTGTCCTGGGCATCGTCAACTTCGCGCTCAACCGCGCGGTGATGGCCAGCAACCATCCGCTGCTGCGCCAGATGCCGCCGCTGCTCAAGACAATGAACCAGCGCTTTTCGCTGCTGATCGAGTTCCTCATGCTGGTGGCGGGCATGCTGCTCGCCGCGCAGGGCTGGGCCTGGGGCGCGATCGGCTATGGCCTCTACAGCATGATGAACGGCTTTTCCGCCTGGATGATCTTGTCGGGCCGGGTCTGACCATAAGGCCATGGCGGGGAACCGCGCGGTGCCCGGCGCATTGGCCGGGGGGAGGACCCTTTGCTCATGACCACCATTCCGCTCTGGCTTATAGTCAATCCGGCGAGCGGCAGCAATTCCGAAGCTGCCGTTGCCGCGCTCACCGCCGCCCTGGCCGAAGGCGGCCACGCGCCCTCGCGCGTGCTGCGTATCCCGGCCGACGATCTGCCCACCCGCGCCACGCTGGAGGCGGCCAATGTCGCCACGCTGGCGATCTTCACCGGCGATGGCACGGTCAACGCCCAGGTTGCACGTCTGCACGGCTGGTCAGGCCAAGTGCTGATCCTGCCGGGCGGCACGCAGAATCTCCTGGCCAAGTCACTGCATGGTGATGTCGATGCCCCCACGATCGCGGCGCGGCTGGGCCGGGGTGAACTCCATGCGATGCGCCGCCACGCGGTCGAAACATCGGCCGGCCACGCCCTGGTCGAAGTCCTTGCCGGCCCCGGCGCCACCTGGGCCGATGTGCGCGAGGGCGTGCGCGACATGGACCTGTCGAGCATTGCCAGCGCCTTGGGCGAAGCCGTGCGCAGCACCGCCGGCGGCGCTGCCGTGCGCGTGGAGGAGCCCGCCTTGGGCAAGCCCGAAGGCTATCGCGCCGTCCGCATCGATGCCGATGATGGCACGCTCACGCTTGATGGCTATGACGCGCAGGATTGGGCGGATCTCGCGGCCCATGGCGTATCGATGCTGGTCAAGCGCGATTTCCGTCAGGGTCCGCATGAAGAATTGGGCCAGGCCGAAGCCGTGACCTGTGCCAGCGACGAACCCATCGCGCTGATGATTGATGGCGAACGCCGCGATGGCGCGCAGCGCGAAACCTTCCGCTGCGTCACCCTGCCGGTCGAATTCCTCGCCAGCGCGGCAGCGACCTCTTGACCGGGCAGCGCCGCGCGGGAAAAGCCGGCCGGCAGCCCCAAGGAACCCGCCCGGCATGACGCGCATCTTTCATATCAGCGATATCCACTTCGGCTTGGAAGACCCGCGGGCCTTGGCCTGGCTGGTCGATTGCGTGGCGCAGGAACGGCCCGACGCCGTGGCCATTACCGGCGACCTGACGATGCGCGCCCGGCACCGTGAATTTGCCGCAGCCTGCCAATGGATTCGCGCGCTCGACGTGCCCGTGACAGTCGAAGTGGGCAACCACGACCTGCCCTATTTCAATCCGATCGAGCGGTTCTTTGATCCCTACCGCCGCTTTCGCGCGATCGAACACGTGCTGGAACGGCCGCTCAATCTGCCCAGCGTGGCGATCGTCCCGCTCAAGACCACCGCACGGGCGCAGTGGCGCTTCAACTGGTCCAAGGGCCACGTCGGCCACCATGCCCTCGCCGATTGCCTCGCGCGCATCGATGCACTGCCGGCCGGCACGCGGGCGATCGTGGCGTGCCACCACCCGCTGGTCGAGGCCGGCACGCGCGGCAAGGCGCTGACCCGCAATGGTAACAAGGCCCTGGCCGAACTTGCCCGCCGCCAGGTGATGGCGGTGCTCTCGGGCCATGTCCACGACGCGTTCGACCTGATCCGGCCCACCCCGCATGGCCCAGTGCGCATGATCGGGGCGGGCACGCTCTCGCTGCGCACCCGCTCCACCCCGCCCAGCTTCAACGACCTCGTCCTGCGCAACGGCGATATCGAGGTGACCGTGCGCAACCTCGAAGCGGTGCCCACCCCCGCCATGCAGATCGAAGACGTCCCCGAAAACGCGCTCCCTCCGCGCGAGCCGGGCGAACCCGTCGCGCCGATCGCCGCCATCCCGCCGGTCGATCCGCCGGTGCACTGAACCCGGCGCGCGTCAGACAGTCAGACAGACGCGCGGCCTTTACCCAATTTTACAGCATTTACGGCAAGCCTGCGGCCTACTCGTTAGGAGCGCCTGCTATCACCCCCTCACCTGCTTTGGCCATTGCACCAGGTCATGCTCCGCAGCGCCTTGCCGTACTCGACGGCCTGCGGATGGTGGCTGCTCTGGCCGTGCTTGCCCACCATGCCGTGGCCCAGCCGCGCCAGATTCTGGGTTCTGCCCATGGCAATCCCCTCCCCTGGGCCGATGTCTGGGCTGGCACGGGCGCCTTGCACATGCTGATGCGGGGGTATTTGTTCGTCGATCTGTTTTTCCTACTCAGCGGCTTTGTCCTGGCACTGCGGTTTGATCGCGCGCTGGGCACGAATTTGGCGGCGTGGCGGTTCATGGGGATGCGGGTGCGCCGGCTCTGGCCACTGGCGGCGCTTGGCACGGTGCTCGGCGGCGCGGCGGCACTGGCAGGGCCGGCGGCCGATGCTGGCACGACGGCCAGGTTGCTCCTGATGGCGCTGCTGTTCGTGCCGCAGTGGCGCGGCAACGGTAATTGCTATCCGCTCAACAGCCCGCAGTGGAGCCTGACGCTTGAATTTTTTGCCAATGCCGTCCACGCCTTGCTCCTGTGCCGCCTGTCAAACCAAGCACTGCTGGTGGTGGTGGCCATTTCCGGGCTGGTGCTGGCCATCATGATCGGTTTCAACGCCGGTGTTGGCTTTGGCCCCAGTGCCGATTCACTGCTCATGGCCGTTCCGCGCACGCTTTATCCCTATGCCCTTGGCTGCTGGATGGCCCGTCAGTGGCAGGCAGGCCATCGCCCCTGGCATGCGCTGCCCTGGCCACTGACCGTCCTGCTTCCCCTTGCGCTGGTTCTGGCCGTAGGCTTGCTGCCGCCAACGGCTGCCTATGCTGATTCATTGTGCGCGTTGGTGCTGCTGCCTCTGCTGCTGTGGCTGGCAGCAACAGCGACTCTGCCCACGCCTGGGGCCGGTGCCGTGCTGCGCGCGCTCGGCACCGTGTCCTTTCCGCTCTATGCGGTGCATGTGCCGATCCTGCATCTCGCCGTGATGCTCGCCCCGGCGACAGGATGGCATGTGGCTTCGGCCAGTTGGGCAGGCGCTGCAGCGGCGCTCGCGCTCGCGGTGGTGCTGGCCCGTGGACCCGGGAGTGCGCGCCCGATGCCGCATAAACAGAAACCCCGCGCCGTTGCCGGCACGGGGTCTGTTCCGGGTGCCACGCCGGCTGGTTGAAGCCGAGCCGGCTGCCTGGCCGCCTTACTTCTTCTTTTCGGGCGCCACCGAGATGCGCACGGTTTCCCCGTTGTGACCGGGGAAATCGGTGAACATCGCGTCCACCAGGTTCGGCACCAGATAGGGCAGGCGGTTGGAAGAGGAGGCCGCCTGGGCCTTGCCCTCGAACAGGCGCTTGCCGTCGCTGCGGCGCTCGATCTTCATGTCGATGCCGCTGGTGTAGACGGTGACCACGTCAACGCCGCCAAAGCCGGGACCCCACAGCGGATCATACCAGCCATAGCCCCAGCCGCGCCGGCCCCAGAAACCGCCATAGGGGCGGCCATAGAAGCCGGGGCCATACCACGGACCCCAGAACGGATCATAGGCGCCGGTCGAGCGCACGTGCTCGCGGCCCTGGTCCACGCCATAGCCGAACTTGACCACCAGGTCAGAGGTCTGCGGATCACCCGGGACATAGCCCAGGCTGGCCATCTTGGCGGCCACCAGGCTGGCGTACTGCGAGAATTCGAGACCGCCCTGGTCGCGCGGATCTTCCGCCACCACGGCAAAGGTCTGTCCGGCAGGAGCCGGCAGTTCGCGCTGGAAGCGGGAAACCTTGGCGTCGAAATTGGTGGCGCAACCCGACAAGGCCAGAAGAAGGGGAGCAGCCAGCAAGGCAAGTTTGCCGGCCCGAAGCATCTTGGTCATTACTATCGACTCCTTATGCGCACCGGTGTCCCCAATCCCCGGCGCCGGTCGTGTGTTAGCACGACGAAATGATGCCTGCGAGGGGCTGAATGGAGCTTGAATAATAACGCACAGGGCGGTGAAATGCTCCGAAATCCAGGGAGATGAACGAAAGGGCGCCCCTCGTGAGAGAAGCGCCCTGTTCATCTGGCAGCCTTGGGCCGCGTGGTGGTTCAGCGCACCAGGCCGAGCGCGGCATAGGCCGCGTCGAGCGTCGGCACCGCCAGGCTGCGCGCCTTTTCCGCGCCGCGCGCCAGGATCGCGTCGAGCGCGGCGCGGTCTTCGCGCAGCGTGCGATAGCGTTCGGCCATCGGCGCCAGCTTGCTTACCAGCAGTTCGCCCAGCGCCGGCTTGAACTGGCCAAAGCCCTGGCCGCCGAACTGCGCCAGCACGCCCGCCACATCGGTGCCGGCCATCGTGGCATAGATGCCCACCAGGTTGCGCGCCTCGGCCCGGCCTTCCAGCCCCGCCGCCTCGCTCGGCAGCGGCTCGGGATCGGTCTTGGCCTTCTTCACCTTCTGCATGATGGTGTCGGCGTCATCGACCAGGTTGATCCGGCTCATGTCCGAAGGATCGGACTTGCTCATCTTGGCCGTGCCATCGCGCAGGCTCATGATCCGCGCCGCTTCGGGCGGGATGATCGGATCGGGCAACGTGAAGACGGGCGCGTCTTCGCTGGCAAAGTCGTTGTTGAACTTCTGCGCAATGTCGCGCGCCAGTTCCAGGTGCTGCTTCTGGTCGTCGCCCACCGGCACGTGCGTGGCCTGGTACAGCAGCACGTCAGCCGCCTGGAGCACGGGATAGGTGAACAGCGCCACCGAGGCACCTTCGCGGTTCTTGCCCGCCTTGTCCTTCCACTGCGTCATGCGGTTGAGCCAGCCCATCCGCGCCGTGCCGTTCAAAAGCCATTGCAGCTCGGCATGGGCCGGCACCTGCGCCTGGTTGAACAGGATCGAGCGATCCGGATCGATCCCGCACGATACCAGCGCGGCGACCATTTCGCGCGTGTTGGCACCCAGCTGGGCCGGCTCGTGCGGCATGGAAATGGCGTGCAGATCGGCCAGGAAATAGAGGCAGGTCGCGCCCTTGGCGGTCCATTCGTCCTGCATCGCCACCCAGTTGCGGATCGCACCCAGGTAGTTGCCGAGGTGAAGATTGCCGGTGGGCTGAATGCCGGAAACGATACGCATGGAACGTCTTGCCTTACGATTTGTTGGCGGGTGCCGCGCGACGGCGGCGAGTGAGCAGCGCGAGGTCTTCGCGCGTGAACGCCCCCAGAACGAGGGTGGCGAGGCCATAGACGACCATGCCGGCCATGACCAGCACGGCCAGCGCGCCGATGCGCAAGGCCCAGGTGCCATGCACATACGGCGTCAACACGCCCTGCCCGGCCCACAGCACCAGCCCCATGGCCAGGGCGGCCAGCGCGAGACGCGGCGCGCGGCGGCGCAGTTGCGCATCCGGGGTGAAATGCCCGCGCTTGCGCAGCGTATGATAAAGCATGCCGACGTTGACGGTCGAGGCGATCGCGGTGGCCAGCGGTGGCCCCATGTGCTGCAACGGCACGATCAGCACCAGGTTGCCCACCAGGTTCACCACCATCGAGATCGTGGCATAACGCACCGGCGTCTTGGTATCGTGCCGCGCATAGAAGCCCGGGGTCAGCACTTTGACCAGGATATAGCTGGGCAGGCCGATCGAGAAGGCGGCCAGGGCCTGCGCGGTAAAGTGGGTATCAGCGGCGGTATAGCGGCCATAGCCGAACAGCGCGGCGGCGATCGGTTCGCCGCACAGCACCAGCGCCATGGTCGCCGGCAGCGTCAGCAGCAGGGCCAGTTCCATGCCGCGGTTCTGGGTTTCCTGCGCCGCGGCATCCTCGCCCGCGCCGAGCTGGCGCGAGATCGTCGGCAACAGGACCGTGCCCAGGCCAATGCCGATCAGCCCGAGTGGCAACTGGTTCAGCCGATCGGCCATGTAGATATAGGTCACGCTGCCATGCGCCAGCAGCTTGGCCGCCAGCGCGGTGGAAATGACCAGGTTGATCTGCACCGCCCCGGCCCCGGCTGCAGCCGGCCAGATCAGCGCGAGGAAGGCCTTCACGTCAGGGTTCAGACGCGGTCGGCGCAAACGCAGGCTGATCCCATTTTGCCGGCACGACCAGTAGAGCCAGGCGAGTTGCAATGCGCCCGAAACCGACACTGCAATCGCCTGGTTGCGCGCGGTCAGTAGCGGATCGCTATTGTGGAACCCGAACAGCGCCACGATCTGCGTGATGTTGAGCAGGATCGGCGCGGCCGCGTTGACCCAGAACTTGTGCAGCGAATTGAGAATCCCGCCCAGCAGCGAAACCAGGCTGATCAGCATGAGATAGGGAATCGTCAGCCGCGAGAGCGACACGGCAAAGGCGAACTGTTCGGACGAAACGCCGTTGAACCCGCCAGACAGCAGCAGCGTGACTGGCCATGCCAGCACTTCCAGTGCCACGGTCATCAAGATCAGAACCGGCAGCAGAACCGCCAGCGCTTCTTCGGCAAAGCGCAGCCCATCGGGCAGCCCTTGGCCGGCAGGATCGCCCACCTTCTTGTTGAACATCGGGATGAACGCCGAGGAGAATGCCCCTTCGGCAAACAGCGCCCGAAACAGATTGGGCAGGCGAAACGCAATAAGGAACGCGTCAGAGGCAAAGCCTGCGCCGACAAAGCGGGCAAACAGGCTGTCGCGCACCAGGCCAAGCACGCGGCTGGCCAGGGTAAGCCCGCCGATCGTGCCGGTCGCCTTGAGGAGGTTCATGCGGTGTCCTTCAGGCGACCGGTGCGACTCGGGCGATCAGCGAATCAGGCGTGGCCGGCCGGTTCGGCGGTCGCCGTGGCCTGGGCCTGCGCCAGTTGCGCCATGTAGAGGCCGTTGAAGTCGATCGGATCGAGCAGCAGCGGCGGGTAGCCGGCGTCGCGCACGGCATCAGCCACGATGCGACGGGCAAACGGGAAGACCAGGCGCGGGCCTTCGGCGAACAGGAACGGGTGGGCCTGTTCGTCGGTCACGTTGCGCATGCCGATCAGCGCGCCATAGGCCAGTTCGATGATGAAGGCGGTGCCCTGCGCACCCTTCGACGTCACGTTGATCTTGAGTTCGATCTCGTGAACTTCGGGCGCCAGGGCACGGGCGGCGATGTTGAAATCGACATGGATTTCGGGCGCCTCGGTCCACTGATAGCTTTCCGGCGCATTGGGATTCTCGACCGAGAGATCCTTGATATACTGGGAAATCAGCCCGATCGCCGGCGAGTTGTCTTCGCCGTTTGAAACCACGCCTTCGGCGCCATCGAGGGAGAGATTGCTGATGATGTTGCCTTCGTCGGCCATGGTCGCATGCTTTCGTTCGGATGGGGCGCAGGGAATGCGCCGGGTAAACGTGCCCGGCGCCTAGCATTGTGCGCAACGCCCGGCAACAGACTGCGTCTGGCGCGCCAATCATCCAGGCTAGCGGTCATTGCACCAAAGGACGGGAACCAACTGCGCGCCTGCGCGATTGCAGCGATCAGGCAGCGCACGGGCGCAATCCGGGCGACTTCGTCGGTGGGCAACGTCACAACGCGGGAATCCGCCATTGTGCCGTCCACGCGTTGTTCATTTGTAATTCGTACCTATTTGATGCACGATCAACCGGTGGCCGGCCGCGCTGCGCAAAACGTGGATCGGCATTCCAAGGCTACCTTTGCGGGACATGTGCGTGTGATTGTTGAGATCGTCATTGTGGCCATGATCGCGGCCTTCCTGGGCCTGAGGCTCTATTCGGTTCTGGGCCGTCGCCCCGAACAGAACGAGGAGCCCGTCCGCCGCCGCATCGAACAACCCGATCCGCAAGGCGCTTCCCGCCCGATGGCGCCGCGCCTGCCCGAAGCCATGGCAACGCCGGCCAACCGCCTGGTGCCCCCGGTGCCCGAGACGCGCGATTTCGATGCCGATGCCGAACCGGGCATCCGCGCCATCATCGCGGCCGATCGCCGGTTTGACGTGGGCCTGTTCATGGCTGGCGCCAAGAGCGCCTATGGCATGGTGCTAGAGGCGTTCTGGCGCGGGAATCGCTCGGAACTCAAGGCGCTGTGCGATGGCGATGTCTTTGCCGGCTTTGCCGATGCGCTCGACGCCCGCGAAGCTGCTGGTGAAACGCTCGACGCGCGCCTCATCCGCATCGAGGAAGCCCGCATCGTCGGCGCCGAACTCGCCGGCTCCACGGCGCGAGTCACCGTGCGCTTCATCGCCGATATCGCCACCGTCACGCGCAATGCCCAGGGACAGGTCGTTGCCGGTTCGCTCAACGATGCCATCGAAAGCCGCGACCTGTGGACGTTCTCGCGCGACCTCACTTCGCGCGATCCCGATTGGCTGCTCGACGAAACCGATGAAGCCTAAGGCATACGTGGGCTGACCGGCTTGGGCACTGATCCCGTGGCCTGCGCCGGTCGCCCCCTCTCCCGAATTTCGCTTGCGCAAAGGGCCGGTCTTGCACTGGCCCTTTCGCTGCTGGCCGCCTGCGTTCCCACCGCGACGCCGCCGGGGCGCCAGCCTGCCCCACCGCGCACGCCCTCGGGCACTGCCGCTGCGCCGCTCGCCACGGCCGTCAGCGCCGGCTTGGCGCGCGGGCCGGCACCGTCCGCACTGGGCCTTGCCCCGGGCAATGCCGGTGCGGCGCTCAACGCGTTCATCACCTCATGCCCTGGCCTGACCCGGCGCAGCGACAGCAGCGGCCTGACCCAGCCAACCGATTGGGCCCTCGCCTGTGCGGCCGCGCGCACTTGGCCGCGCGACAATGCCGCCGCCTTTTTCGACGGCTATTTCGAAACCGCCCGCGTCGGCGATGGTGGTACTTTCGTCACCGGCTATTACGAGCCCGAGATCGCTGGTGTACGCACGCACCAGCCCGGCTTCGATGTGCCGGTCTATGGCGTGCCGGCCGATCTCGTGCGCGCCCGGCCGGGCGATGCCCCGCCACTGCCCGATGGGCGCCAGCCACTTGGCCGCTATGACGAAACCGGGCAGTTCGTGCCTTATTTCGATCGCGGCCAGATCGAGGACGGCGCCCTTGCCGGCAAGGGCCTGGAAATCGCCTGGGCGGCCGATCCGGCAGAGCTGTTCTTCCTGCAGGTGCAAGGGTCTGGCCGGCTGCGCGCGCCCGATGGCAGCGTCATCCGCCTGGGCTATGGCGCCATCAACGGCTGGGACTACACCGGCATCGGCACGGTCATGGCGCAGCAGGGCCTGATTGGCACCGGCCCGGGCCAGTATCCCGGATCGATGCAGGGCATACTGCGCTATATCCACGATCACCCGGTGGAAGGCGACGCGCTGATGCGGCAGAACCGCAGCTACGTGTTCTTCCGCGAAAACACCCAGCCCGGCGCGATCGGAGCGATGGGCGTGCCGGTCAGCCCGCGCACCACCGTGGCGGCCGATCCGGCGTTCGTGCCGCTGGGTGCCCCCGTCTGGCTCCAGGTTGATCGCCCACAGGTCAGCGGGTTGTGGGTGGCGCAGGATACCGGCGGCGCCATCAAGGGCCCCAACCGCTTCGACAGCTTCTGGGGTGCGGGCGCCGATGCCCGCCTAACCGCCGGCGGCATGAGCGCACATGGCCAGGCCCTGGTCCTGCTGCCCAAGGGCACGCTGGCCCGGCTCGGCCGATGAGGCGCGGTCCGCGCGGCCTGAGTGCCGATGAACTCGTGTTGTGGCGCAAGGTGGCCGATACCGTCACCCCGCTGCATCCTCCGGCACGCCGTGCGGCGGCGCCAACGCCTGTCGCAGCCCTGCCCGCCGCGAACGAGCCAGCCAGCCCACCGCCGCGCAAGCTCAAGGGCCGCGTGCCACCGCCGCGCCCCGCTCCACCGGCACCGGCGCAGCCCGCGCGTCCGCTCCACGCCAATGGCCAAGGGCTCGACGCCAGTTGGGACCGCAAGCTGGCGCGTGGCACGATTTCGCCCGATGTCTCGATCGATCTCCACGGCCTCAACCTCGACCTGGCGCACGGCCGCCTGCTCGCCAGCCTGGCCCAGGCCCTGGCCATCGGCGCGCGGGTCGTCCTGCTGGTGACCGGCAAGCCACGCCCCCATGGCGATCATGACCTGCGCGGTGAACGGCGCGGGGCGATTCGCGCCAAGTTGCTCGATTGGCTGGCGGCCAGCCCCTATGCCGATCGCATCGCCGCGGTGCGCCCGGCCCAGCCCCGTCACGGTGGCGCCGGCGCCGTCTATATCGTGCTGCGCCGCCCGCGCTGATCGCGGCAAGCCTACGCACTCGTCCTAAGCGCGGGTGCGAATTGCCGCCGCGTCTGCTGCAAGGGACAACCATAAGGCTCCGCGCGTTCCCCAAGCGCACCCCATTGCCCGTCGCCAACGGACGCGCGGAGTACCTTTTCCCACATCGCCGCCATCGCAGCGCCAGCTGAGCCGCGCAGCGCAACCCGTCCGCACCAATTGTGCGGCTGGCCAAGAGCGCGCAGGGCGCAGGGCGCAGCCTCAACATTCTTCCATTTTGGAGCAATTGTGTTAACGCGGTCTGGCGCCCTGCTGCGGCGCACAAATCAAGGCTCCGTAACCTCGCTAAGCACTCGTACTTTAAGTAGTATTTGCGCTTCGTTACGGCACAACAAACGGGTCATGCTCCCCCCATGAAACGCCCTCCCGCACGCCGTGCCATCGCCCTTTCCGCCATTCTGGTCCTGCTCGGCGCCGGTCCACTGGCCCTGGCCTCGCCCACGCCCTTTGCCATGCCGCCCGAAGCGGCGATGCCCCGCGTGGACGAAGAGGCCGGCCATTTTGCCGCCTGCGGCAGCGATCGCCGGGTAACCTGCGTCGTCGATGGCGATACGTTCTGGTATCAGGGCACCAAGATCCGCATTGCCGATATCAACGCCCCGGAAGTCAGCCACCCCGGCTGCGCCGAAGAAGCGGACCTGGGCGCCAAGGCCACCGAACGGCTGACGCAACTGCTCAACGCTGGTCATTTCTCGCTGGTCACCCAGGGCCGCCCGGTCGATCGCTATGGCCGCGCGCTGCGCGTGGTGGTGCGCAAGGGGCAAAGCCTGGGTGCCCGGCTCGAGGCAGAGGGCCTGGCCGAACACTGGCAGGGCCGGCGCGGAAATTGGTGCAGGTGAAACCAGGCGCCTTCCCGTTGTAATGGCAAGCGGCTATGGGCGGGCATCTCCCGTTGCTGAAAGCCGCCGCCTTGACCAAGCCGCTTTTCCCTTTGTTTCCGCGCATTACCCTGCGTGGCGCGATCCTCTCCTCGTTCCTGGCCCTGGCGGCCTGTGCGGGCCAGCCAACCCGCGTGGTGCAGGCTCCGGCCGCTGCACCCGCCCCGCACCTGGTCACCGTCGGCATTGCCGCGTTCAACGATTTTCACGGCCAACTCGAACCGCCGCACCAATCGGTGCTGGTGCCCGATGACCATGGCGGCACGGCCCAGGTTCCCGCCGGCGGCGCGGCGTGGCTGGCCAGCGCGGTCGACAGCGTGCGCAATCGCTATCCCAACCATCTCACGCTGTCGGCCGGTGACATGATCAGCGCCAGCCAGGTGGCCTCCTCGCTTTATCTCGACGAGCCGTCGATCGGGGTGATGAATCGCATCGGGGTGGATTTCAACGCCGTCGGCAACCACGAATTCGACCGCGGCCGTGATGAACTGCTGCGCATGCAGAATGGCGGCTGCACCCAGTTCACCGCGCACAAGCCGTGCCAGCTCGAACCCTTTCCCGGCGCCAGCTTCCGCTATCTCGCCGCCAGTACGGTGGACAAGGATGGGCACACCCTGTTCCCGGCCACCGGCCTCAAGACGTTTGGCAGCGGCGTAGACAAGGTGACCGTGGGCGTGATCGGCCTGACCACGCGCACCACGCCCACGCTGGTCAATCCCGCCGGTATCGCCGGGCTGACGTTCGAAGACGAAGCCGCCACGATCAATACCCAGGTTCCCCGGCTCAAGGCCGCCGGCGCCGATGCCATCGTCGTGCTGATCCACGAAGGCGGCAAGCAGCAGGGCAGCCCCGATCCGCAGGGCTGCAACGGCATGTCGGGCGCGATCCTCGACATCATCAAGCAGCTGAACCCGGGCGTTGACCTGATCGTTTCGGGCCACACCCACGCGGCCTATATCTGCCAGTTCCCTGCTGCCGGCGCGGCGCATCCCCTGCTGCTGACCAGCGCGGGCCTCTATGGCGAAATGGTCACCGATATTGCCCTGCAGATCGATCCTGCCACGCACAAAGTGATAACGGCCCAGGCGCACAACGTCATTGTCCAGTCCGATCCCTATCAATCGGCCACGCGGCTGGTCGGCCACGATGATCGCTTCCCGGTCTTTGCCCCGCGCCCTGATGTCGCCGGTTATGTCCAGCGCTATGTCGATGCGGCCAAGGTCTATGCCGCCAAGCCGGTTGGCCACTTGTCCGGCCCGGCGCAGCGCGGCGAGAACGGCGCGGTGACCACCGGGGGCACGCTGGGCAATCTGATCGCGGATTCGCAACTGGCCGCAACCCGCAGCGCCGGCGCGCAGCTCGCCCTGATGAACCCCTTCGGCATCCGCACCAGCCTGGTGCCGGCAGCCGATGGCACAGTGACGTTCGGCGATATCTACCGCGTCCAGCCCTTCGGCAACACGCTCGTCACCGAAACGCTCACCGGTGCGCAGCTCAAGGCCGTGCTGGAACAGGGCCTGGATGAACAAGGGCCCAAGCAGGGCCTGGCGGTATCGGCCAACGTGCGCTTTGCCATCGACCTGGCCCGCCCCGTCGGCGCGCGCGTGGTGGGCCTGACGGTCAACGGAAAGCCGGTTGCGCCTGCCGCCACCTACCGCGTGACGGTCAACAACTTCCTCGCGCTGGGGGGCGATACCTTCACCGACCTGGCCGACAAGCCCGACGCGGTAACCGGCATGACCGATCTTGACGCGCTGCAGGCCTGGATCGCCGCCGTCCCGGTGCGCCAGGTTCCGTCAGAGGATCGCGTCACTCTGGTTGCACACTGATTACCTACCCACTCACGGGTTGCAGCGCCGTCGCCACAGTCCTAGGCACATGCCAAGGGAGACACGGGCGATGGCGCTGCTGGATAATCCGAAATTCCGCTGGATCTTGCGTTGCGGGTGGAAAGGGCTGTGCCCGCGCTGCGGCAAGGCCAGCATGTTCGATGGCTGGCTCAAGCTGGCACAGCGCTGCCCGGCCTGCGACCTAGACCTCAGCTTTGCCCGGGCAGACGATGGGCCGGCGTTCTTCGCCCTGTGCCTCACCGCCTTTCCGCTCACGTTCTTCGCCGTCTGGCTGGAAGTGGCCTATAGCCCGCCCTGGTGGGTTCACCTGCTCACCTCGGTGCCGATCCTGGCCATCGGCTGCCTCGGCTCGCTGCGCCCGTTCAAGGGCTGGCTCGTTGCCTCACAATACGTGAACAAGGCCACCGAGGCCGGCACCGAGGGCCTGTGGGCGCGCATGGAAAAGCGCGAAGAGCCCTAAGCGCCTGGGCGTTGCGCCGGCTGGCTCGGCCGGCTGGCGCTGGCCTTTGCATCGGGCACGCGACACGCAGTGCAGCGCCGCCAGCACACCAGCCCGGGCATCATGTCACGCGGCGCCTTGCCCGGTTCGGGATAGAGCCCGGCCATGATCTCGGGCGCAATGCCCTCGGGCGCGGCGCGGTTGTGGCACATCAGACAATTGCGCCGAAAGCGCTCACGCGTCAGCCCGGAATGGTCTTCTGCCACCTGTGCTGTCGATGGCGCCGGTGCGGCTTGCTGTGCCCTCGCCACGCCGCCCGCCAGAACCAGAGCCACCATACCCGCGCCAAGCCACCATCGCCGCCGCATCATCGCCCCCTTCACCCGGCCCCCACGCCGTTCACGTTGGCGATCCTTTCATCACAGGCCTGGGCGATCAAGAACTGCGTGTCGCAGGCTCAGCCCTGGCGATAATCCGCCAGGATCACGCCGGCCTGCGCCAGTTCGGCCTCGTGGCTTTCTTCGCGCCAGGCTTCGGCCAGGGCCTGCCGTTCCCAATCCAGCATCGCCGGGTGGACCAGGATATGGTCCACCCAGGCCTGCCCGCGCCCCACGTCCAGGCCATAGGTGCGGATACGGAACGCCACGGGGGCAAAGAACGCGTCCATCGCGCTGAACGCCGCCCCGGCCAGCCACGGGCCGCCGAAACGATCGAGTCCTTCCTCGAACAATGCGCTCACGCGGGCCACGTCGCGCACCAGTTCGGCGCGCATCGGCACCGGGCGCACCCGCACACCCACGTTCATCGTGCAATCGTTGCGCAAGGCGGCAAAGCCGCCGTGCATTTCGCAGACCGCGCTTTGCGCAAAGGCGCGCGCGGCTCCCGCCTCGGGCCAGACACCGCCATGGCGATCGGCAAGATAGAGCGCGATGCCCAGCGAATCCCACACCGTGGTGTCCCCATCGATCAGCACCGGCACCTGCCCAGTGGGCGAAAAAGCGCGAAATTCCTCGTAGTTCACCGGCTTGGCAAACGGCTCGATCCGGTCGGCAAACGCCACGCCCAGCGCCTTCATCAGCAGCCAGGGCCGCAACGACCAGCTGGAATAGTTTCGGTTGGCGGTGATCAGGGTATAGGTCATGGCCGGCGCCCCTTTTTCGCAGGAAATCCACGCCGGTTGATTCAGGTCATGGCGCTGCGGCTTCCCGGTGCCACACTGCGGGCATTGTTGGAAGAAGGAGGATCCCCATGCGCTCCATTCTCTGCCCGGTCGACGGCGCCAAGACGCTCGATGACCGCCTCGAAACCGCTCTGGCCCTGGCCCGCGTCACCAACGGCCATGTCTGCGTACAGATCGCCAGCCCCTTTGCCGAAATGGCGGTGTGGGAGCCCTTCGGCGGCGCGGCGCTGACAGCCGAAGTGATCGCCCAGGTGCGCGAGGAAGACCGCGCCCTGGCCGACAAGGTCGATGCCCGCCTGGCCCCGCAAGACGTACCCTTCGATGTGATGGAAACCGCGCAGGCGCCGATCCCCGCCGCCTATGCCAGCGCCCGCTTTGCCGATGTGGTCGTCACCAGCCTGGCCGATCCGCTGGTGGAGGAACTTGTGCTCGGCGTGCGCAGCCCGGTGCTCGCCGTGCCCAAGGGGGCGCCGCTGGTCGATTTCACCGGCCCGGCCATGATCGCCTGGGACGGCGGGATCGAGGCGGCTCATGCCATGCGCGCCGCCTTGCCGCTGCTTACCCGCGCCAGCATGGTCCATATCGTGGCGGTCGAGGAAAAGCCCGACGCGCTTCCGGCGCTCGATGCAGCAGCCTACCTGTCGCGCCACGGCATTCATGCCGAAACCCATGCAATCCAGGCCGCCGGGCCGATCGCCGCCACGCTGGTCGATACCGCACGGCGGTTGGGTGCGGGGTTGATCGTTATGGGCCTTTTCGGCCGCAGCCGGCTGCGCGAATTGCTGCTGGGCGGCGTGTCGCGCGCCATGCTCGACAATTCCACCCTGCCGCTGTTGCTGGCGCACTAAGACAGGCATTGTTTGCGGCCGGGCACTTGCCCGTTCGCGCCGCTCTGGCATGATCACGCCCAAGGTGGTGGCACAGGGGCTGCCGCCAACCTTGGGAGTTCATGCTGATGCGCCGCCACCGTTTTTTCGCCTCACTCGCCCTGGGCATTGCCCTCGCCGGTTCCGGGGCGCACGCCACTCCCGTGCCGGCAACCCCCGCGACCATCACCAAGGCGCTGGCCGATCCGGCGCGCAGCGCCGCCAACCGTGCCCTCGATGAAAGCCGCAAGCCGGCCGAAATCCTGGCCTTCGCCGGGTTCAAGCCCGGCCAGGTCGTGGCCGATTGGGGCGCCGGCGGCGGGTATTATTCCGAACTGATCGCCGATGTCGTCGGCCCCAAGGGTCGTGTCTATGCCCTGGCCAATCCCGCCTATCTCAAGCCCGGCACGCTCGACGCCGTGGCCAAGGCGCATGCCAACGTGCTGATGCTCGTTACCCCGCCTGCCGCGATGACACTCGCGCCCGGCAGCCTCGACGCGATTTTCGCCCACCTCGAATTTCACGATCTCTATCTGCCGGCGGCGCATGGCAGTGCCACGCCCGCCCGCCCGGTGGCCGCCACGCTCGCCAACTGGTTTGCCGCGCTGCGTCCCGGTGGCACCGTGGTGATCGTCGATCACGTCGGCCCGGCTGGCGCCCCTGCCACCGTGGCCGATACGCTCCACCGCATCGATCCTGCCCAGGTCAAGGCCGACATGCTTGCCGCCGGCTTTGTGCTGGATGATGAGAGCAGCGTATTGCAGCGCAACGACGATCCGCACACTGCAATCGTTTTCGATCCAGCGTTGCGCGGAAAGACCGATCGCTTTGCCCTGCGCTTTCGCCGGCCTGCCTGACATTCGGCAGACAGTTGCGCAAAACGCAATTTATATTTCATCTTTCGCATTTGCACAAAACATGGATGCAAGGCATACAAATCCTGCCTTTCAGGCATCCTCTCCCAAACTTCCAAAGGCCTGGCTGGCAACAGCCGGGCCCTTTTTTTGCTCTGTGTCTGTGCCGGCGCCAGCGCCCGGCTTGCTATCCCGCCAAAACCCCAGCACCATCGCGCTCGATCACTCCCGAGAACGAAAGCTGCGGCCTGGCGTTTGAAAACCGTGGCACGCAATCCTAGCTAGGGTGCAAGCGGGGCAGGTCTGCCCCGATCCGCAAACCTCCCGAGGCGCCATGCCACATGCGCAACGCCGAGGGTGAAAAGAGGGCCAATGGCAGAGGCAGCAACTTTGGGCGAAAATCGCATCGCCCGTCTTCAGGTCGCAGGCGCCAGGCAAGAGGAATCCGGCCACGGCATCGCCCGCATCAGCCGTGCCGTGATGGGCACGCTGGGCGTAACCGAAGGCGACGTCATCGAAATCATCGGCAAGCGCAGCACCGCCGCGCGCGTGATGCTGCCCTATCCCGAGGATGAAGGGCTCGAACTGATCCGGCTCGACGGCCTGCAGCGCGCCAATGCCGATGTCGGCTCGGGCGATCATGTCGAGGTGCGGCGGATCGATTCCCGCCCGGCACAGCGCGTGGTGTTTGCCCCGGCGCAGCGTGATCTGCGCCTGCAGGGGCCAGCTGCCGCGCTCAAGCGTAACTTTGCTGGGCGCCCGCTGCTCACCGGCGATCTGGTCGCGACGGCGGGGCAGCAGCAGGTCAACCGGGGCGACATGCCTGCCCAGTTGCGCCAGATGCTCAATGCTCCGGCCTTCGCGCTGACCCAGATTCGCCTCACCGTCGTCTCCACCGTGCCCAAGGGCGTGGTGCACATCGACGAGAGCACCGAGGTGGAACTGCGCGCGGAATACGAAGAGCCGCGCAGCAGCCGCGCCGACGTCAACTATGACGATGTCGGCGGCATGGGCGACACCATCCGCCAGTTGCGCGAGATGGTCGAACTGCCGCTGCGCTATCCCGAACTGTTCACCCGCCTGGGCGTCGATCCGCCCAAGGGCGTTCTGCTGCATGGCCCGCCAGGCACCGGCAAGACCCGCCTGGCCCGCGCTGTGGCGAACGAAAGCGACGCCAGCTTCTTCACCATCAACGGCCCGGAAATCATGGGCTCGGCCTATGGTGAAAGCGAAAAGCGCCTGCGCGAAGTGTTCGAGGAAGCGACCCAGAACGCGCCCTCGATCATATTCATCGACGAGATCGATTCGATCGCGCCCAAGCGCAGCCAGGTTTCCGGCGAAGCGGAAAAGCGCCTCGTCGCGCAGCTGCTCACGCTGATGGACGGGCTGCACAGCCGCTCCAACCTTGTCGTCATCGCCGCCACCAACCGGCCTGACGCGCTGGATGAAGCACTGCGCCGCCCCGGCCGCTTTGACCGCGAGATCGTCGTCGGCGTTCCCGATGAACCTGGCCGCCGCGAGATTCTCGGCATCCACACGCGCGGCATGCCGCTGTCCGAGGATGTCGACCTGCGCGAACTCGCCCGCACTACGCACGGCTTCGTCGGGGCCGACTTGGCCGCACTCGCCCGCGAGGCGGCGATCGAGGCGGTGCGCCGCATCATGCCGCGTCTCGATTTCGAACGGCAGACGATCCCGCCCGAAGTGCTCGACAACCTACGCGTCGTGCGCGACGATTTCCTCGAGGCGCTCAAGCGCGTGCAGCCTTCGGCCATGCGCGAGGTCATGGTTCAGGCCCCCACCATCGGCTGGTCCGATGTCGGTGGGCTCGACGATGCCCAAGCCAAGCTCAAGGAAGGCGTCGAACTGCCGCTCAAGACGCCCGAGGCCTTCCACCGCCTCGGCATCCGCCCGGCCAAGGGCTTCCTGCTCTACGGCCCCCCTGGGACCGGCAAGACCCTACTGGCCAAGGCCGTCGCCAAGGAAGCCGAAGCCAACTTCATTGCAATCAAGTCGTCAGACTTGCTCAGCAAGTGGTTTGGCGAAAGCGAGCAGCAGATCGCCCGCCTGTTTGCCCGCGCCCGCCAGGTCGCGCCGTGCGTAATCTTCATCGACGAGATCGACAGCCTCGTTCCGGCCCGCGGCACGGGTGTCGGCGAGCCGCAGGTCACGGCGCGCGTGGTCAACACCATCCTGGCCGAGATGGACGGGCTGGAAGAGCTGCAGTCGGTCGTGCTGATCGGCGCGACCAACCGGCCCAACCTGGTCGATCCTGCGCTGCTGCGGCCGGGCCGGTTCGATGAACTGGTCTATGTTGGCACGCCCAGCCTGGAAGGGCGCGCGCATATCCTGGGGATTCATACCGGCGCCATGCCGCTGGCGGCCGACGTCGATCTGCTCGATGTCGCCCGCCAGACCGCGCGGTTTACCGGTGCCGATCTCGAAGACGTGGTGCGCCGCGCTGGCCTCAACGCCATCCGCCGCGCCGGCGGCAATGTGCAATCGGTCAATGCGGCGGATTTTGCCGATGCACTGGCCGATTCCCGCGCCACGGTGACCGAAGAAATGGAGGCGGAATACGCCCGGATGAAGGGCGAACTGAAGAAGCGCGCCGTAGAGCCGAGCCCGACCATCGGCTTCCTGGCGCCGGGCATGGTGCAATCCACCCGCGAAACCAAGCACGGCTGAAACGAAAAAAGCCCCTCGCTGACAAGGCAGCGAGGGGCTTTTCTCATGATTCGGGCAGAAGCTCGTCAAAGCGCCGCACCCGCTTCAGTTCGGGAAACAGCCGTCCCCAGGCCAACGCGATCGCCACTGCGCTTACTCCGCCAAATACCACCGAGCCAACCGGCCCCAGGATCGCCCCGACAACGCCGCTTTCCATCTCACCCAGTTCGTTGGACGCAGTGATGAACAAGGCCGATGTCGCTCCCACGCGGCCGCGCATGGCGTCGGGCGTCACCACCTGCACCAGCGTCTGCCGCACATAGACCGAAATCATGTCGGCGGCGCCGGCCAGGGCCAGCATCGCCAGCGACAGCGGCAACCAGCGCGAAATGCCAAACACGGCCGAGGCTATCCCGAACAGCGCCACGGCCGCCAGCATCTTGGGGCCCACGCCATTTTCCACCGGGCGCCACGACAGCCACAGCGCCGTCGACACCGCCCCGACCGACGAGGCTGAGCGCAGCAGGCCAAGCCCGCTCGGCCCCACATGCAGGATATCGCGCGCATAGACCGGCAGCATGGCGGTTGCCCCGCCCAGCAGCACGGCAAACAGATCCAGGCTGATGGCCCCCAGCAGCATGCGGCTGCGCGCTACATAGCGCAGCCCTTCCAGGATGTGCGCCAGGGGTTTGCCGTCGGCCATCGGGCGATTGGCACCATGTGGCCCGATGGCGAGTTGCGCCACCAGCGCCGCGCCAAGCAGGGCCAGCGTCAGGCCATAGGCAAATGCCGGCGCCACGCCATAGGCAAAGCCACCCAAGACCGGGCCCACAATGCCGCCGATCCGGCCAGCGATGGCACTGACGGCAATGGCGCGCGGCAGGATTTCTACCGGCACCAGCGCCGGGGCCAGCGCATTCATCGCCGGGGCATAGAAACCACGCCCGGCAGCAAACCCTGCTGCCACCAGGTAGAACACCGGCAGATCGGCCCGGCCCATGGCCTGCAATGCCACCAGCACGCCCACGGCCAGCATCTGCACCAGCAAGGCCAGGCGCACCACCAGGCGGCGATCGTGGCGGTCGGCCACCAGGCCGGCGAAAGGATTGATCAGCAGCACCGGCAGGAACTGCGACAAGCCGATCAGCCCGATCCGTAGCGAAGCCGCTTTCATGTCCATCGACAGACGTGCCACATCATAAACTGCCCAGCCCAGCACCACGACCAGGTTGCTCTGCGCGAGCATCGCGCAGATGCGCGCGATCCAGAAATGGCGATAGGCGGGAATGGACAGCGGATGCGCGGCAGGCGCCACGCGGGGCTGGATGGACAAGGGCACGTTGCGATAATCCAGGTGGCTGCTCGGGCACGTTTGCCCAGGCCGGCGCGTAGCACCGACGGCCTGTGTCCGGGATAAGATATTGCAGGCGCGACCTATCAGGCTGCGCAATTTTGACCTGGGCCAGACACAAAAAAGCCGCCTCGGGTATTCCTGAGGCGGTTTGGCATGATTGAGAGATGGTTGCGGGGGCAGGATTTGAACCTGCGACCTTCAGGTTATGAGCCTGACGAGCTACCGGGCTGCTCCACCCCGCGATGCGCTGCGGCCCCGT
>NZ_JBEPKW010000007.1:0-199229 GCF_040544855.1 Novosphingobium sp. 1529 | reverse complement strand
ATCTGCCGCATCAACCGCTCCTGAGTGCGCTCTCAAGAGCGTCCTTAAGAGCGCTCGCTCAGCGCCACGCAAGGCGGGTCACGCCGGATGGGTACCGATCAGTACGATTTCGAGATGACCTGAACGCAGGTGTCCGTCGCAGCCCGCGCGATCGTCGAGCGACTCGCGGGTTGATCGCGAAACTGATTTTGACGATTGTCGCTGCGGCGGTTAGCCGAAGGCTGGTTTTGGTGGCCGTGCCGCTATCGTCTTGCGGCGGTCCTCCGCGTTTCTGTTTGCCTTTGTCTTTGCAGTCCTGAACCCTATCAGCTCCATAAGATCCGCCTGCATCTGCGCCTTGTCGGGCGTTTCGATCTGGCGGCCTGCGGCTTGATCGTGACCCGAATGCTCAGAGGCGCGCTTCATCGCGCGATAGACGATCATGAAGTCGTCGTCGCTGACCTCGACGCCGCCGAGCCGCAGCGTACCGACATCCGAGCCGAATCGGCGGACGACGTCGTTCAAGACGATCTCCTCAATGGCGCGCTCCCAGGTTTCGCGAAGCGCTGCGTAAAAGGACGTGCATAGAGAGCGATAGGCCTGATCGCTCGTTGGCAGCGTGTTGGGAATACCGTCGAGCATCTTGCGCAGGCTCGTTTCGCGGTCCTTGACCTTGCGGGCCACCCAGGGTTCGTCGCCGACCGTGACCATGCCGAACTGGCCGGTCGGTCCCCGCTGGATCAGGCAGGGCAGGGCACCCACTGCGGTGTCGCGGTCGACGCAGGCGAGCATGATCTCATGGTAGAAGACAAGATTATGGGTGAACATGATGACCTGGCGGCCGGTGGCCGCCTCGTCGACCAGCCTCCGTGCCACTCGGCGGACGCGGCCGTGATCGAGGCTGGTCACCGGATCATCGAGAATGATCGCCGAGCGCTTGCCGGCAACGTGCGACTCGGCAAGGAAGCAGGCCAGACTGAGCGCGCGCTGCTCGCCTTCACTTAGGACACGCGCCTTCCTGGCCTTCCTGTCCGTGCGCAGCTCGACCTCGAACATGCTCGCCCCGCGATCGCTTTTGTCGGCGAATTTGAGCGGAATGTGATGGAGCGCGAGGGCCTGGATCTCGGCCTGAATGCGCGCCTCCAACGCTGGTGAGGTGAGTTCCTTGCGCAATGTCGACATCAGCCGCGACAAGGGGGCCGTATTCAGCGCGGCTTCGCAGGCTTTCCAGGCGTGCAGCGTGTCGAGCTCGAGACGTCTCGCCAGGAGCTCCGTGCGTTGCCCATGCACCTGACGCTGTGCCGTCAGCTCGGCGACGCGTGCCGAGATCCTCGCGGTGTCGTGGTCGCTCGATCGTAAAACCGTCGCATGTGCCGTGAGGGCGGTCGCCCATTCCCGGAGCCGGACAGCGGGCGATGGCGCGAGCGGGGCGAAGTCGCTGCGTTGCTCGCTGGTCAGCTGAAGCACGACCGCATCGCGGCGCAATGCCAGCATGCGATGGTAGGCGAGGGTATTGTGAACCAGCGACGCACTACTCTCACTCTCGGCGGCGGCTTCTGCGAGCAACGTCGTGAGTTCGGTGTCCGGCCGAAACGTCAGCGCCCGCAGCGTCGTTAGGCGTGTGGACACGGCTGCTGCGGCGTCGGCTGCTTCCTGCGTGGCCTTGCCCGCGACATAAGCGTCGAAAGCCGTCAGGCGATGGACCGCATCCTGTCCGAGCGGCTGCTGGCAAAGCGGACAGGGATCGCCGATATCGAAGGCCACTGACGGATGACAGACGTTCGCCTCCGCCGCAAACTGGCGTGCCAGCTGATACAGCGATTTCCAGACGACGGAACCGGTTGCCGCAATCGGCTGGCCGCCGAGCTGTTCGGCAGCCAGCGTTTCCGCTGCAAGCGTCTTTTCCTGTCTGGCCACGATCATCGGCCAGTCGAGTCCGACTATGAGATGATCGAGCGGTGCTGCGACACGCTCGAGGTCAGCGGCGGCGGCATTGCAGGCGACCGCGATCCGGTCGCAGCGCGCGGCCATTGCGAGCGGTCCCTGAATGAGTTGCGCATTGAGCCCGTTCAATTCCGTGTCGACGTCCGTCGACCAGGCGGCAGCGGCTTCGATAGCCGCTTCGCTAGGAAGATCGCGACGTGCCGTCGTGACCTGCAACCGGTTGATCAAAGCATGTGCGGTCGTGCCGGGCGCATAATGTCCGCCGAACGGTCTGCTGAGCCGCGCGGTCGCTGTCGTGATCAGATCGCGGAAATGGCCCGCGGCCGCTTGGTACATGTCCGCGAGCCGTCCGATGCAGGCGACCTCGGGGGGCAGGTAGAGGATTTCGTTCTTGCCATCGACATAGACGCGCAGATTGTCGGTATCGAGCAATGTCACGCCGCGCAGCACGGCCGGCTTGTCGTGCCCGTCGTTCCACATCTCCGTACTGGGCGCGCCGGTGCCGAGATGATAACTGTAGGAAATCGCCTTTGGCGCTTCGGCGCCTTCTGCAAAGACATTGCCTTGCAGCACCGCGTCGAGCCGGGCGTTGCAGAGCTTTCGAAGTGCGCGGGTGTAGCCGCTCTTGCCCGAGCCATTGTCGCCGAAGATGATGGTGACGCCCTCATGGGCGAACTCCAGCGTCTGATCGCACGCGAGACGGTCGAGGCCCGTGACCGGTCCGATCGACCGCAGGATGAGATCGTCGGGAGTATCGACCGGGCTGCGGAGGCTCGCCTCGGCAAAGACGCTGCACGGATGCTCGCCCGCATCGCCTAGGCCGTGTGCAGCGGCGATCCGGTCGATCAGCGCTGTCACGTCTTCGGGGAGCGTTGTCACCGCGACAGCAGCCCGTTGTAGGGCGTCGATGGCCCATGCGGGCTGTTGTCCGCACCAGTCGGTAAGCTTCCCCATCGATCCCCCAGACCAGCCACAGACCCAAAAGGTCTGGGTTGATTCTTGACTCGGCTTTAATGCCTGTAGGAAGGCGATAGGAGAAAAGATACGACCGCGAAACACCTAATGATCGCAATTAACTGGTAAGGGTCTTATGATGATTTCGACGAGGCACGGCGATGCGCCCGCCATGACTATCATCACGGCCTCTATCTTGTGATCGGCAAGTGCAAATACGAGCGCAGGCACGCAATGCAATAGGTCGGGATTGGACAGGCGATGCATCACGATGCAGGACGCTATCGAGCGCCATACCGGAACCCGTGACCCGGTGAGATATCCGCGCAAAGGATTGCAGCGTTGTTACTGCCAACGTCAGCGTGGGAGGCTGATGATGAAGCGCCAGATCAGCACGTCGAGATGGTTTTCCGCGCTGTCGATGTCGTCACCGAATTCGAGCATTTCGATCAGGTCGAGGTTCGAGATGACGAGGATCAGCTTGCCGCTTTCCCGCATCGCCCCTTGCGCTGCGCGCTGACAGCTATCGTCGCCGCCTTTGCGGGCTATCAGGAAGCAGACCGTGCGTAGCGCGCTCGAGAAGAGGTAGCGTTCGGTCGAGTAGATCTGATCGGCTGTGATCGGATCCGTGTAATTCTTGCATTCGAAGAGGATTGCGCGGGTGCGGAAGTCGCTTTTGAGCGAGTTCCAGAAAGCGCGGTCTGTCCCGATGCGGCAGATGAAATCGTAGCGGTTCGCGCCGTCGCTCGTGCTTGTCTGTGACTCGAAGCCGAACAGGCTGGGATCGAACAGGAACCCGAAGACTTGCTTGCAGAGATCCTCATAGTCTGCGGGGGTGAGCAGGCCTGCGTCAGCATCATGTGCACGCAGCCGCGCGATCAGGGCCTCCCGTTCCACGAGGCGCGCTTGCGCGCGCTGTCGCTCGAGGTCTTCGGCGGATAGGGTTGTAAAGTCCGGGCTTGATGTTGCCTGTGCATCCGCATCCGCCTCGAGCTCATCAAGCCTGATGATCCGGACCTCGGTCTGATGTCGCGCCCAATGGGCGGTAACCGGCGTTGCGAAGCCAGTGACGATGATGACCGGCGTGTCGATCCAGGCGTCGCGTCCACGCAGGGCCACAAGGCGAAGAAGGTCGCGGCGTAGCTTGTCGATCTGGCCGGAACCCGCTTCACCGGAAATCTCGACGGGGGTTTTCTTCGGGCCTTTCTCGATCACGAGATCGACCTGGATCCCGCCGAGCACTACCCCCTGATGGACGACATAACCCAGCCGGCGATACGCCGAGGCGACCCGGTGCAGGAGATCGGCTTCAGCGCGTGCTTGACGTTCGGCTTCGGGTATCTCGTCATGACCGAAACCCGTGCTGCGCCCGACGGCGAGCCCCCCCAAGGCCGGAAGATTGTAGGTCATGGCGATCCTTTTCGTGTCAGCGACGGAAAATGTTGCGCTTGTGTCTAAGCCAATGATCGTCCGAAGTCTGGAGGAGAAAACGTCCGAAAAGGCGTCGCTGGCCGACTGTGCGACGTGATCGACTGGGACGACCCCGCCTTCACGATTGACGACCTGCCGGACAAAGGGCCGCTAACTCTGCGTTCGACTCAATCATCATAGCTATTGGGGCGTCCGCTCTTACGGCCAAGCCAAAGGCGAGAGGGGCCGCTTCTGCCGAAACCTGTCGTTCGCCGGCGCTGCCGGGAATGGCAGATAAGTCCCAGATTACGCCAATACGAACGAAATTTGGCGTAACTAGAGCTTCGTTAGTGCGTGATTCTCTGGTTGGGCGGCACCGACTGGAGCTTGCCCAACATTCCGCTTTTCGATGACGTGTACCTCATGTGGCAATCGTTATAACTGCACTGTGGTCTGCGTGATGAAGCCTCGGCCATGCAGCAAATTGCAGGGTGGTTAGGACGGGGGACTGGAAGGGGGACTGATTTTTCAAAAATGAAAAATAATCAATAAAAATAAGTGACTTAAACTAATGTTCGAGTCTTCTCGACCGCACCAGCACCCCTCCCAGGGCTGCTCAAGAAATCGCCAAATGGCTGAAAACAGCCATTTCTTGCCTCACCGAACGTCACTATTATTGCCGGTGGCAAGCAGCGGTCGATGATGCCGCGCGCTGTTGGCCCGTGATGGCGACGCGTTTGCGGCCAGGATGGCGGCATGGCCGAAGGATGTTCGCGAGCACGCGCTGTTGTTGGTCAGCGGCCAAGCCCCAGGCGGCTCGATCGTTGACGGAGAGGCATGCTGCGGCTAGATGATGCATATGCATCATGATTCGCTTTCGATCGATGGTATGGCTTGCGCCTGCAACGCGCTACGCAAGGCCGCGCGCGCGATGACCCGCTTCTATGACGAGGTTATGGAAGGGTCTGCCCTGTCGCTCACCCAGTTTGCGGTCTTGCGGAATATCGCGCGGCACGAACCGGTGCCGCTGATGGACCTGGCGCACGTGCTGGTGATGGACCGGACCACGCTGTATCGCACGCTCAAGCCGCTGGAGCGGGAAGGGTGGATCGCTGTTGCCGAGGGCAAGGGGCGCGCCAAGCAGGCGCGCCTGACGGCGCAGGGACGCGACGCGGTGGCCAATTCGCAAGGCGCCTGGGAAGAGGCGCAGCGGCGCATGATCGGCGCGTTTGGCCCAGAGCGCTGGGCCGGCGTGGAAGCGGCGCTGGGTGACCTTGTCACGCTGGCGCAGGGAAGCCAGGCATGAGCCGCCTGCTGCACAAGACCGGGTTGGTGCCCGCGCGCCTTCACCTGATCCTGATCGTTGCGGCGACGTTCCTGGCGCTTTTGGTCTCGGCCGGGCTGCGCGCCACGCCCGGCGTGCTGATGGTGCCTTTGCAGGTCAACTTCGGCTGGGACCGGGCAACGATCTCGTTCGCCGCCGCAATCGGCATCTTTCTCTATGGCCTGGTCGGCCCCTTTGCCGCGGCACTGATGGTTTCGTTCGGCATCCGCCGCACCATGCTGGCCGGGCTCATGCTAATGTCGCTCGCCACCTTTGCCAGTCTGTGGATGCGGTTGCCCTGGCACTATGTGCTGACCTGGGGGGTATTGTCTGGCATCGGCAGCGGCGCGGTTGCCTCGGTGCTGGGAGCGGCGGTGGTCAATCGCTGGTTCGCCACGCGGCAGGGGCTGGTCATGGGCCTGCTGAGTGCCAGCACAGCCACGGGCGCGCTGATTTTCCTGCCGCTGCTGGCCTGGCTTTCGCGCGACGGCGCGTGGCGGCCGGTGGTTCTGGCGGTCAGCCTGGTCTGCCTGGCGCTGGTGCCGCTGGTGGCCCTGGTCGTGCCCGAACATCCCGCCGACATCGGCACGCGCCGCTTTGGCGAAAGGCCCGACAGCCCGCCGCCGCCTGCGCCGCGCCAGGCGCGCACCGCCGGCCTGGCGCTGGGCGTGTTGGTGCGCGCGGCGCGGCAGCCCATGTTCTGGCTGCTGTTCGGCACGTTCTTTGTCTGTGGCCTGACCACCAATGGCCTGGTCGGCACGCACATGATCGCGTTCTGCGGGGACCATGGCATTGCCCCGGTGGCCGCTGCCGGGCTGCTTTCGACCATGGGTTTCTTCGACCTGTTCGGCACCACCGCGTCTGGCTGGCTGACCGATCGCTATAATCCGCGCGTGTTGCTGATCGTCTATTACGGGCTGCGTGGCCTGTCGCTGCTGGCGCTGCCGTTCCTCAGCTTCGATACCACCAGTCTGGCGGTCTTCGCCGTGTTCTATGGCCTGGATTGGATCGCCACGGTGCCGCCGACGGTGAAGCTCGCCAACGAGGCCTTTGGCGAACAGGAAGCGCCGATCGTATTTGGCTGGATCCAGACCGGGCACCAATTGGGCGCCGCTTTCGCCGCGTTTGGCGCCGGGGTGATCCGTCAGCAGAGCGGCAGCTATGCCCTGGCCTTCGTGGTCGCTGGCATCATGGGCGTGGTCGCCGCCTTGGTGCTGCTCGGCACCTTGCGCCGCGCGCACGCAGCGGCTGGCGCGCCGGTCCCCGCGTGAAGCCGGGGCGGCCCGAAACCTTCGGGCCGCCCGCAAGGCTCAGAGGATGCCGCGCCGGTGGTCTTCGCTCAGCTTGAGGATCGGGCGGCCAGGCAGGGTATCAGGCTGCACCCGCTGCCACAGACTTTCCCCGCCTGACGCTGCCGCCTGCTGCTCATGGCGGCAAATCCAGTCTTGTGCGCTTTTGATCCGGCCGGGGTGGATTTCATCGAGCAGGGCATAGTCGCGCGTGATGATCTCGTGCTTCCACGTGTTCCAGAAGCCGGTGAAGTTGTCGCGAAAGCTCATCGTGCTCTTGTCTTTGGGATCGGCGTTGTAGCCGGCGGGAAGCGCGGCGATCCCGCCGAAGCGCGCGAAATAGCTGTCCAGGTCCGTATCGACGTAGCGGGCCGGATGGCCGGTCACCTGCGTGAACGCGGCAGCCAGATCGGCATAGCGCACCGGCTCGATGCCGACGGCCAGGTCCATGCCGTTGGCCCGGTCGCGATGGTCGAACAGCCAGCGCACGTAGTGTCCGCAGTCTTCCAGCGCGACGTGGACAACGGCGCCCTGGCCCAGTGGCACGCGCCAGGTCAGCACGCCCTCTTCCACAGCCGGGGTCATCGGCGTCTGCGCCGAGAATGCCATTTCCATGTAGGGGCCGGTGGTGAACAGCGCGCTGCCCATGCGCCCGGCGTTGTCGCGGGTCTGCGCCAGGATCCATTCGCCCATGCGGCCTTTGCCGTCATAGTGGCCGGTGCGGAACATCGAGCGGTAGCCCGCCTGCTTGAGCGTGTAATCGAGATTGCCATAGACGAAGAAGCGCACACCTTCCTCGATTGCGATTTCGTAGGCGCGGATCGCCCAATAAGTCTCGGTCTTTTCGCCGGTGTTGAAGCCATCGATGTTGAGGAACACGCCCTGGCAAGCGCGCATCCCGGCGCGCAGCACGGCCTCATCGGCAAACGTGCCTTCCAGAAAATCGACTTGGTCCCATTGCGCCAAAGCGCGCGCCCGGGCCGAGTTCTTGTCACGAGTCAGCGCCAGAACCCTGTAGCGACCATCCTGTACCAGTCCGCGGACCACCGGAAGGCCCTGGGCGCCGGTGGCACCGACGACGAATATGCGGGAAATTTCATCCATGCGTGACTCCTGGGTTGCAAGGTAGAGAGCCGACTCTCATGATGAGAGCCTATTAACTCCAATAATAAGAGTCACGGAATTTTGGAAAGGCGCCGACGATGCGATCCAAGAGTTTTGACGGCATGGCCTGCTCGATTGCCGAAGTCATGGCAGCGGTGGGAGACCGCTGGGGCCTGCTGATCATGCGCGATGTGCTGATGGGGCTGACCCGCTATGACGATCTACGCCGCTCGACCGGGGCAACCAACGCGACCTTGTCGGACCGGCTCAAAAGCCTGGAAGAAGCCGGGCTGATCGAGAAGAGGCTCTACCAGGCGCGCCCGCCCCGCCATGACTATGTGCCCACGCTGCGTGGGCAGGATCTGGCCTTGCTGCTCCAGGCGATGGTGCAGATCGGGGATACGTGGCGCCGCCGTGCCGGGCAGGACGCGCCGCTGCGGATCGAGCAGGCCACGTCAGGGCGGCCCGTGCAACTGGTGCTTGCCGATGCCGAAACCGGGATGCCGACCGGCGCAACGCCGTTGCGCGTGGCGCCGGGACCCGGTGCTGACGAGGCCATGCAATGGCGTCTGGCCATGGGGGCCGAGACGCGGGCCATGCGGGTGGCTCCGGAAGGCCAAGCCGGCGGTGATTTGCTGTGAGGGGGCTCCCAATCTGAACCGCGGTCGCTACCCTAGAGTAGAGCAGTTTATGCCGTTGCCCGCGTGTACCGCTCCCGCTTGGCCTGCGTGGCGCGGCGTGCCTGGGCAAGGGCTTGCTCCTCGGTGGCAAATAGCAGGCCGTCGAGCACGGCGGCGAGGTGGGCACGCATGGCGGCGCGGGCCGCGTTGGCATCGCGGCTGCGCAAGGCATCGAGCACCGCGCAATGCTCTTCCACCACGGGCTTTACATTGGCGGTGCGTGCCTTGCTGTGCAGCAGGGCGGCTTCGGGCGAGGTCTGGCGCAAGTCCCACAGTTGCTCGATCGCATTGTAGATGGCCGAGTTGCGGGTCGCGCGGGCGATGGCCAGGTGGAATTCGCGATCGGCGCGTTCCGTTCCGGCGGGATCGTTGTTTTCCTGCGCAATATCATCGACCAGGCGCGCAACCTCGGTCAGCTCTTCATCGGTGATCTGGGTGGCGGCGAGCGCGGCCGCTTCGCCTTCGAACAACAGGCGCGCCTCGGTCAGCTCGAACGCCGAGACATCGAAACCCGGGCGATCGCCCTCGTTGGGCAGGCGCAGGACATAGGCCCCCGAACCCAGCCTGACTTCCACGAAGCCCTGCACTTCCAGCGCGATCATTGCCTCGCGCACGGTGGGCCGGCTTACGTCGAAGCGCAGCGCCAGTTCGCGCTCTGCCGGAAGCCGGGTGCCCACCGGAAAGCGCCCCGCGGCCAGTTCCTCGACCAGCGATCGGGCCACGTCCTGGTACAGTCGCTCGCTGGTTTTGCCGTTCGTCATGACGCCTCTTTTTGGTAATGCCAATTTTCAAAACTTGACAGACCGAAATCGGTCGATCAATCGGTCTTACCACAATTGAATCGCTTTGTGAGGCCCAACGAACATGAAGATCACCGGTGCGCGCGTCATCGTCACCTGCCCGGGGCGCAACTTCGTGACGCTCAGGATCGAAACCGACCAGGGCGTCTATGGCATCGGTGATGGCACGCTCAACGGGCGCGAGCTTTCGGTGGTGGCCTATCTGGAAGAGCACGTCATTCCCTGCCTGATCGGCATGGACCCGCGCCGCATCGAGGATATCTGGCAGTATCTTTACCGTGGCGCCTATTGGCGGCGCGGGCCGGTGACGATGCGCGCGATCGCGGCGGTCGACATGGCGCTGTGGGATATCAAGGGCAAGATGGCCGGCATGCCGGTCTACCAATTGCTCGGCGGGCGCAGCCGCGACGGGATCATGGTCTATGGTCATGCCAATGGCAGCGACATTGCCGAAACGGTGGAGGCGGTCGGCCACTATATCGACCTGGGCTACAAGGCGATCCGCGCCCAGACCGGGGTTCCCGGCATCAAGGATGCCTATGGCGTGGGCCGGGGCAAGCTCTATTACGAGCCGGCCGATGCCGCGCTGCCCTCGGTGACCGGGTGGGATACGCGCAAGGCGCTGAACTATGTGCCCAAGCTGTTCGAGGAACTGCGCAAGACCTACGGCTTTGACCACCACCTGCTGCACGATGGCCACCACCGCTACACCCCGCAGGAGGCGGCCAACCTTGGCAAGATGCTCGAGCCATACCAGCTGTTCTGGCTGGAGGATTGCACGCCTGCGGAAAACCAGGAGGCGTTCAAGCTGGTGCGCCAGCATACGGTGACGCCGCTTGCCGTGGGTGAAATCTTCAACACGATCTGGGACGCGAAGGACCTGATCCAGAACCAGTTGATCGATTACATCCGCGCGACCGTGGTCGGCGCCGGCGGCCTTACCCACCTGCGCCGCATTGCCGATCTTGCCAGCCTCTACCAGGTGCGCACCGGCTGCCATGGCGCCACCGACCTGTCGCCGGTGACGATGGGCTGCGCGCTGCACTTCGATACCTGGGTGCCCAACTTCGGCATCCAGGAATACATGCGCCATACGCCCGAGACCGACGCGGTCTTCCCGCATGACTACCACTTCGAGCACGGCGAATTGTTCTGCGGCGAAACTCCGGGGCACGGCGTCGATATCGATGAAAAGCTGGCGGCCAAGTATCCCTACAAGCCCGCCTATCTTCCGGTCGCCCGCCTCGAAGACGGCACGATGTGGAACTGGTGACGGCCTGAAGCACCGCCGATAACAACGAACGAGAGGGTCTACCGTGAAGGCAAACTGGCTTGCAGGACTGGCAATTGGCGCGTTGCTTGCGGTGACGGCGCAGGCCAGGGACGGGGGGGCTGCGGCCGCGGCAACGCAGGCTGGCGCTGAGGCGCGCACCGCCGTTGTCCTTGCCGATGGTTGGCGCTTTATCCAGGGTGACCCGGCCGGCGCGGCGCAACCGGCGTTTGATGATGCCGCGTGGCAGCCCGTGCGGGTGCCGCATACCTGGAACCGGATCGGCTATTACGAGCCCCGGGTCGGGGTGGGGCCCAACACAGCGGGCACGGTCGCCAAGTATCAGGGCGTGGGCTGGTATCGCCTTCGTTTTCCCTCGCCGGCACGGGCCAGCGGCGAGAAGGTGTGGCTGGAGTTCGATGCGGCAAGCCGCATCGCCGAAGTCTGGGTGAACGGCGTCAGGCTCGGCTCCCACGCCGGTGGGTTCAGCCGTTTTCGCTTTGATGCCACGTCGGCCCTACGCCCGGGCGCCAGCAATATCGTGGCGGTGCGCGTGGACAACAGCGCGCCCGTCGCCGGCAGCGCCACGGCCGACGTTTTGCCCTTGAGCGGCGATTTCTTCGTGCGCGGCGGGCTCTATCGGCCGGTGCGCCTGATCGTCACCAATCCGCTGCATATCGACCTGCTCGACCACGGCGGGCCGGGTGTTTATGCCACGACGACCAGCATTTCCGCCGGCTTGGCGCAGGTCCGTGTCCGTACCCGCCTGGCCAACGACACCGGGCGCGTGGCCAATGGCGCCGTGGTGGCGCGCCTGGTCGATGCCCAGGGGCGCGTTGCGGCCCAGGCCCGCGCGGTCTTTCGCCTGCCGATGGCCCAGGTATCGGAACAGCAGCAGGACCTGGCGGTGGCCAGGCCGCATCTGTGGCAGGGCACCGCCGATCCCTACCTCTATCGGCTGATCGTCGACGTCGTCGATGGACGCGGCCGCGTGGTCGACACGGTCGCGCAACCTTTCGGGATCCGCCAGGTCAGCATCGATCCGCAACGCGGTTTCCTGCTCAACGGCAAGGTGCTGGCCCTGCACGGCGTGGGGTTGCACCAGGATACCGAAACGTCTGACTGGGCGATGAGCGAGGCGGATATCGCCAGGACGTTCGCCACCATCCGCGACATGGGGGCCAACACCATACGGCTTACCCATTACCAGCACGGCGAGACGATCCACACGCTGGCAGACCGCTATGGCCTGGTGCTGTGGGACGAGATTCCGCTGGTCACGCAATGGACCCAGGGTGAGGCGATCAACCCCACCACGGCACTGGTGGGCAATGCGCAGCAGCAGCTCGCGGAATTGATCCGCCAGAACTTCAATCATCCCGCGGTGGCGTTCTGGGGCGTGGCCAACGAGGTTGATTTCGGGCCCAATCGCCCGGATTTCCTGGGCAAGCCACCTGCGGCGATTGCCGATCCCAAGGCGCTGGTCCGTCTGCTCGACCAGCAGGCACGCCAGGACGACCCTTCGCGACCGACGGTCATGGCGGCGTGCTGCCAGGGTGATCCGGCTGCCCCCGATATCGTCGGTTTGACGCAAGCCACGGCGGTTAACCGGTATTACGGCTGGTATTATGGCAAGCCCGCAGGGATCGGCCCCTATCTTGATGGCCTTCGTGCCAAGTATCCCCATCAGCCGCTCGCCCTTTCCGAATATGGCGCCGGCGGCGCGCTGACCTACCAGACCGATGACCCCGCCGGTGGCCCGGCCGACATAGCCGGGCCGCGCCAACCGGAAGGGTATCAGGCCTGGGTCCACGAGCAGACCTGGCCCTTGCTGCGGGATCGGCCATGGCTGTTCGGGACGTGGCTGTGGAATGCGTTCGATTTCGGCTCGACCGTCCGGCGCGAGGGGGACTCGGTCGACGTCAACACCAAGGGCCTGGTCACCTATGATGGCACGATCCGCAAGGACGCGTTCTATTATTACCGGGCCAACTGGTCTGCCGCGCCCACCGTGCATATCACCGGGCGTCGCTATACCCAGCGCGCCTACCCGGTCACCGACGTGCGGGTCTATAGCAATGCACCGCGCACCGAACTGGCGCTCAACGGGCGCAGCCTGGGGGGGAAGACCGATTGCCCGAACCGGGTCTGTGTCTGGTCAGGCGTGGCGCTCGCCGCGGGCACCAATGTTCTGACAGCCACGGGGCAATTCGCGACGGGCGCGGTGGCGGATCGGATCGAATGGCAACTGGCCAGCGCCCAGGCCGGTGCATTCCGGATCGATGCGGGCGCCCTGGTCGCGGCGCATGCGCCCGATGCCGTGTTCGGATCGGATGCGTTCTTCAGCGGCGGAACGGCGCGGTCGGTGGATGTCTTCGCCCGTGGCCGCGCGCCCGTCCGCCCCGAGATTGCCGGCACGCGCAACCGCGATCTGGCTGCAACGTTCCGCGCCGGAGCGTTCAGCTATCGCATTCCCACCGGCCCCGGCGCGTTCACCGTGTCGCTGACCTTTGTCGAGCCTGCCGAACAACCGGGCAGCCGCATCTTTGACGTCGCGGCCAATGGCGAAACCGTGCTCAAGGGTTTTGACATTGCCGGCGCCGCAGGTGGGCCGCTGGGCGAAGTGACGCGCTCGTTTCCGATCACGGCGACAGACGGCGTGGTGACGATCGATTTCGTGCCGGTGAAGGGCGAGGCGGTCGTCTCTGCCATCACTGTCCTGCCGCGTCGCTGAACCATGGTGGAACCTGCCTTCGATGTGGTCTGCGTGGGTGAAGCCATGGTCGAACTTGCCGACGCAGGGGCCGGGCGTGGCTTTGGCCAGGGCGGCGACGCGCTCAATACCGCGTTGCATCTGGCACGCAGCGGATGGCGCACCGGCTTCCTGACGGCGCTGGGCAATGATCCCTTCAGCCAGGATCTGCGCACGGGATGGGTGGCCGAAGGGCTCGATGTCTCGCTGGTGCTGGCCCATCCCACCCGCGCCGTGGGCCTCTACGCTATCCGCACCGATGGCGATGGCGAGCGTTCGTTCCACTACTGGCGCGATGCCAGCGCTGCGCGCGACATGTTTGCCCTGCCGGGCATGGCAGCGGCCGTTGCCCTGGCCGAAGTGGCCCGCGTCCTGGTGTTTTCGCTGATTTCGCTTGCCATCCTGCCGGTCGAGGGGCGCCGCGCCTTGCTCGACCTGGCAGCAAGAGTCAGGGCGCGGGGCGGCCTTGTCGCGTTTGACGGCAACTATCGCCCGCGGCTGTGGCCCAGTGCCGGCGAAGCGGCGTCCTGGCGCGATGCCGCGATCGCGCGGGCCGATATCGGCTTTCCCACGCTGCAGGACGAGGACGATATCTCGCCCACCACCCTGGAGGCGTGCGCCAGCCACTGGCAGCGTCTGGGGTGCCAGGAGGTGATCGTCAAGCTGGGCGCGCGGGGGTGCCGGCTGCCCGATGGCACGATCCTGCCGCCGCCCCAGGTGGTGCGGCCAGTGGACACCAGCGGGGCGGGCGACGCCTTCAACGCCGGTTACCTGGCGGCAAGGCTGCAAGGCCTGGCGCCGCGCGACTGCGGCCTGGCCGGCCATCGCCTGGCCGCCGCCGTGGTTCAGCAGGCCGGCGCCATTCCGCAGCTGGACCGGGCGGCCTACGCGCCGCTGGCCCCGGCAACCCGCGCCTGAACCAGGGATATCGACACATGGCAAAAGGTCAGTTGCGCTGGTGGATGATCGGCTTGGTCACGCTGGGCACGATCATGAACTATCTTGCCCGCTCGACGCTGTCGGTGGCGGCGCCGACGCTGAAAGACAGCTTCGGCATGACGACCGAGCAATACAGCTGGGTGGTCCTGGCGTTCCAGGCAAGCTATACCGTGATGCAGACCGTGGCCGGCACCGTGCTTGATGTGCTTGGCACACGGCTGGGGTTCTTCATTTTCGCGCTTGGCTGGGCGCTGGCCAATATGGGGCACGCTTTCGCCACCGGCTGGCCCAGCCTGGCCGTGTTTCGCGCAGCCCTCGGCGCCACCGAAGCGGCGGCCATTCCCGCCGGTGCCAAGGTGGTTTCAGAGTGGTTTCCGGCGCAAAAGCGCCCGCTTGCCACCAGCTGCTTTCAAATGGGCACGAGCGTTGGCAGCATGGTTGCGCCGGCCCTGGTGGCGTTCTGCATCCTGTGGTGGGGTTGGCAGTCTGCCTTCCTGGTTACCGGGGCGCTCAGCCTGGCGTGGGCGCTGTTGTGGTGGTTCACCTATCGGTCGCCACGGCCCGAGGAGCGGCCGTTGCATGATCCCGGCGCGGACGTTGCCACCGAGATGGTGTCATCGCGGTTCGATATCCTCAAATCCCGATCGTTCTGGGCGATTGCCCTGCCGCGCTTTCTGGCCGAACCGGCGTGGCAGACGTTCAACTTCTTCATCCCGCTCTACCTCGTCTCGGTATGGAAGCTGGATCTCAAGGCGATTGCGCTGTGGGCCTGGCTGCCCTTCCTGGCTGCCGATTTCGGATCGCTGGGCGCGGGCATCCTGCCGGGCTACCTCATGCGGCGTGGTGCCGGCGTGGTGGCCTCGCGCAAGGTGACCATGGCCGTGGGCGCGCTGTGCATGATCGGCCCGGCCTGCATCGGCCTTGCCGGTTCGCCGGGGCTGGCCATTGCGCTGTTCTGCGTCGGTGGTTTCGCCCACCAGATGCTCAACGGCGCGCTGATCACGCTGTGCGCCGATCTGTTCAATTCCCGCACCGTCGGCACGGTAAGCGGCATGGCGGGATCGATCGCGTGGATCGGCGGCATGCTGTTCACGCTCGCCATCGGCAAAAGCGCCGACGTCTTTGGCTACAACCCGCTGTTCGTCGCGCTGTCGCTCATGGACATGATCGGCGCGGCACTGCTGTGGGTGCTGCTCAGCACCAAGCCAACGGTTTCAGCGGCATAGAGGCGCGCGGCTTATTTGGGCAACGTTGGTACGATCGCGATCGCGCTGGCGCCGCCCATTCCGCCTAAAGCGCGGTGACGATATCCACGTTGTGCCGCTGCACCAGGCGGGTGCGCTCGTCATCCGCGATCGTGTCGGTCACGAACAGGTCGATATCCGAGAGCGAGCCGATCCGCGCCGGGGCCTGGCGTTCGAACTTGGTTGCGTCGGCCACCAGCATGACCTTGCGCGCCTGGGCGATGATCGTCTGGCTGACGGTCACCTCGTTGATATCGAAATCCAGCAGATCGCCATCGGCATCGAGCGCGCTGGTGCCGATCACCGCATAATCGACCTTGAAGCCCTTGATGAAATCCACCGTCAGGCTGCCGATCACCGCGCGATCGTTGGCGCGCAGGCGGCCGCCGGCCACGATCACTTCGATCCGGCTGTTCTGGGCCAGGATATCGGCAACGTTGAGGTTGTTGGTCACCACCAGCAGGTGTTCGTGATCGAGCAGGTTGCGCGCCACTGCTTCTGTCGTGGTGCCGATGTTGAGGAACAGCGAGGCATTGTTGGGCAACAGCTCCGCCGCCTTGCGCCCGATCGCGTCCTTGGCATGGGCAGCGATCGCCCGGCGGGTGGAATAGCCGATGTTGTCGAGCCGGGATTCAAGCATGGCCCCGCCGCGCACGCGGGTGAGCAGGCGCCGGCTGGCCAGCAGATCGAGATCCTTGCGCACGGTTTGCTGGGTCACGCCCAGAACCTGGGCGAGTTCCTCCACCCCGGCAAAGCGCGCGCCTTGCAGGTATTCGACAAGGCTGCGGTGCCTGATCGCGGCAAGATCGGCCAAAACTGCTCCTCCAGGCCAGCGCGCCGCACCGTGCGGCCCGCTCGGGCGTGATCCTACCCTTGGCGCGCTTGCCACCATTGGGCAAGCCAGGCATCGATCCGGGGCAGGGCGTCGGGCGACAGGCGCAGCAGCAGTTTGCTGCGCCGGGCGACGACATCCTCGGCCGTCATCGCCCATTCGTGCTGTGCCAGATAGGCCAGTTCCGCGGCATGGAGCCCGCCGCCGAAATCCTCGCCCAGGTCAGCCAGGGTCTGCGCCGAGGCAAAGATCTGCCGTGCCCGCGTGCCATAGGCCCGCGCCCAGCGGGTGAGCAGGGGGCGCGGCAGGGCGGGGCGTTCCTGGCAGAAGCGATCGACCAGATCGGCAAAGCCATCGGCCGGAAAATCGCCCCCGGGCAGGGTCGCGCCCGCCGTCCAGGCATCGCGCGCCTGGGGAAAGGCGGGGCCCAGCTTTTCCAGGGCATGCTCGGCCAGCTTGCGATAGGTGGTGATCTTGCCGCCGAACACGCTGAGCAGCGGCGCCTGGCCATCGCGGTGATCGAGATCGAGCACATAGTCACGCGTGACGGCCGAGGCATTGCTGGCCTTGTCGTCATAGAGCGGGCGGATGCCGGAATAGGTCCAGACGATATCGTCCACGCCCACCGGCCGCGTGAAGTGGCGGCGCACCACGTCGAGCAGATAGTCGCGTTCGGCCGGGCTGATCGTGGCGCGGCCCGGCGCCTGGTCCCACACTTCGTCGGTCGTGCCGATCAGCGTGAAATCCTGCTCATAGGGAATGGCGAAGACCACGCGCCGGTCGCTGTTCTGGAGCAGGAAGGCGTGATCACCGTCATAGAGCCTGGGCACGACGATATGGCTGCCCTGGATCAGGCGCATGGCGCGATCCTGCGGCGCGCCGGCGATTCGGCCCAGCACTTCGGCCACCCAGGGCCCCGCCGCGTTGACCAGGCCGCGCGCCTGCACGCGGTGTTCCTGCCCATCGGCATCGCGGATCGTCGCCAGCCAGTGACTGCCCTCGCGATGGGCGGCCAGCAGGCGGGTGCGGGTCAGCACGGTGGCGCCGCGGGCGCTGGCATCCATGGCGTTGAGCACCACCAGCCGGCTGTCTTCCACCCAGCAGTCGGAATAGACAAACGCGCGGCCCTTGACCGCATCGGTCAGACCGTTGCCGAGATGATCGCGCGCCAGATCGGCCGAGCGGGTTGCCGGCAGGCGCTTGCGGCCGCCCAGGTGATCATAGAGCCACAGCCCCAGCCGCACCATCCAGGCCGGGCGCACCGCGCCGCGCTGGGGCAGCACGAACGACAGCGGCCAGATGATGTGCGGCGCCATGGCCCACAGCCGCTCGCGCTCCATCAACGCTTCGCGCACCAAGCGGAATTCGCCATATTCGAGATAGCGCAGCCCGCCATGCACCAGCTTGGTGCTGGCCGAAGAGGTGTGCGCGGCCAGGTCGTCCTGCTCCACCAGCAGCACCGACAGGCCGCGCCCGGCGGCGTCACGCGCAATGCCGGCGCCGTTGATGCCGCCGCCAACGATCAGCAGGTCATAGGTCGAAAGGGACGGGTCGTGCGTCATGGTTGTGCCTTTGTCGCCTGCGTTGCGCAGGCCTTCGAGCGTCTGCGTTTACTGCACTACGCATTCGGAAGCGAGAGGTTTCGCGTAACTTCGCGCTATTTCACAAGCAAATCGCGCCATTTCGCGCTGCGGTGGCTGCGCCTAAGGATCGAGTGTGGCTAGTTGGTATTTATACAAACAACTGTAAAACATGAAATAATATAGAATTTCACGGTGCGCTCCACCGTGCGCGATAAAGCAGGATTCTCGCGCTGCCCTGCTGCAGGCGCGAAAGCGAACTTTCCCATTGACGCGCCCGCCAAAGCCGGTACCACCCTGGATCGGTAACGACGGGCAAAGCCAACAACCGCCCGGTCACCCCGCACAGAGGATAGCCATGAGCCCGCGCAAACGCTTGATCGGAGAATTGTTGTCCGAATTCATCGCGGTGATGATCATCATCACGCTGGGCGATTCGGCGGCGGCGATGATCACGCTCTATGATCCCAGTCCCTATGCAACGGCCTATTGGGGGGTGTGCATCGCCTGGGGCCTGGCGGTCACGCTGGCGATCTATGTTACCGGTGCGGTTTCCGGCACCCATGCCAACCCGGCGGTGACGCTGGCCCTGGTGCTGTTTCGCGGGTTCGAGGCGCGCAAGGCGCCGCTTTATATCGTGGCGCAGATCGCGGGCGGGTTCGTCGGGGCGGCGCTGGTCTATCAACTGTTCCAGCCGGTGATCGATCACTACAACACCCTGCACGGGGTGACGCGCATGGACGGTGGCGCCGCTGGCGTGTTCTTCACCCATCCCGGCCAGTTCATCACCCCGATGCATGCCTTCTGGGACGAGGTGATCCTCACCGCGATCCTGCTGCTGGGCATCTTTGCCATCACCGACCAGGCCAATACCCAGGCGCCCATGGCCAATTCCGGCGCGCTGGCGATCGGTTTGCTGGTGGCCTGCATCGGCGCCTGTGGTGGCTTTCTCGAAGCCTGGCCGCTCAACCCGGCGCGTGACTTTGGCCCGCGCCTGTTCTGCTTCTTTGCCGGATGGGGCCCGGCGGCCTTCCCGTCGCCCGACAACTATTGGTGGATTCCGATCGCCGCGCCGATCCTGGGCGGGATCGTGGGCGCTGGCCTCTACCAGGCCGCGATCCGCCCGTTCCTGCCGGCTTCGGCCTGACCCATTCCTTGCGCCGTGATGCGGCGCCACACAGGACAAGACCCATGACCCAACCCCGCCACATCCTTGCGATCGATCAGGGCACCACGTCCACCCGCTGCATCGTGTTCGATGCGCAGGCGCGGGCCTGCGCCACCAGCCAGCGCGAATTTGCCCAGCACTATCCCCAGGCCGGCTGGGTTGAGCACGATCCCGAAGACATCTGGCGCGATACGCTGGAAACCGCGCGCGAGGCGATCGCCCAAAGCGGGCTGGGCGCCGCCGCGATCGCCGGCATCGGCATCACCAACCAGCGCGAAACCGTGGTCATCTGGAACCGCGAAACCGGCCGGCCGATCCACAACGCGATTGTCTGGCAGGACCGCCGCACCGCCGCCGCGTGCCAGGCGCTCAAGGACCAGGGCGTGGAAGACATGGTGCGCAGCCGAACCGGCCTGCTGCTCGATCCCTATTTTTCGGGCACCAAGGTGGCATGGCTGCTCGACAACGTGCCCGGCGCGCGCGCCGATGCCGAGGCGGGCCGCCTGGCCATGGGCACGATCGACTGCTTCCTGCTGTGGCGGCTGACCGGCGGCGCGGTACACGCCACCGACATCACCAACGCCTCGCGCACGCTGCTGTTCGATATCCATCGCCAGCAGTGGGACGAGGAACTGTGCCAGTTGCTGCGCGTGCCGATGGCGATCCTGCCGCAGGTGACCGACAATAGCGGCATCTTTGGCCATACCGCGCCCGATCTGTTCGATGCGCAGATCCCGATTGCCGGCCTGGTGGGTGACCAGCAGGCGGCGCTGTTCGGCCAGGCCTGTTTCGAGCGGGGCATGGCCAAGTCCACCTATGGCACGGGCTGCTTCATGCTGCTCAACACGGGCGAGACGGCGCCGGTGTCGCGCAACCGCCTGCTCACCACGCCGGCCTATCGCCTCAACGGCAAGACCACGTATGCGCTGGAAGGCTCGATCTTCGTAGCCGGCGCTGCGATCAAGTGGCTGCGTGACGGGCTGGGCATCATCACCCACGCGCGTGAAACCAACGACATGGCCACCCAGGTGCCCGATAGCCACGGGGTCTATATGGTGCCGGCCTTCGTCGGCCTGGGCGCGCCGCACTGGGACCCGGACGCGCGCGGGGCGATCTATGGCCTGACGCTGGGCGCCACGCCCGCGCATCTGGCGCGCGCCGCGCTGGAGGCGGTGGCCTATCAATCGTGGGATCTGCTCGAGGCGATGGCGCGCGACAGCGGCGCCGCGCCGGCGGCGATGCGCGTGGACGGCGGCATGACGGCCAACGACTGGCTGTGCCAGTTCCTGGCCGACATGCTGCAGGTGCCGGTGGAGCGCCCGGAAAACCTCGAGACGACCGCGCTGGGCGCGGCGTTCCATGCTGGCCTGGCCACCGGCGTGTGGAGCGGGCTGGACGATCTTTCCCGCACCTGGCGCGGCCGCGACGTGCAGCAACCGGCCATGCCGGCAGAGCGGCGGGAGCCGCTGATCGCCGGCTGGCGCGACGCCCTGCGCCGCACCTTGACGCATCCTGCGCCGGACGCGGCATGACGATGGCCTAATTCGGCATCAACCATGCGTTGCGCCGCGTTTCGCCAATTGTGAGGAATGTTTGCCTGCGCTAGCCTGCCCACCGGCCGCTTTCCGGCCCGTGGGGGAACCATGCGAGGCAAGCTTATCCTGCTGGCATCGGCGCTGCTGGCGTCGACCACTCTTGTCGTACCGGCCGCGCAGGCCGCCGCCGATCCGCTGCTGCTGCAACAACCGACGCTCTCGGCCACGCAGATCGCCTTCGTCTATGGCGGTGAAATCTGGGTGGTGCCGCGCAGCGGTGGCCGGGCGACGCGGCTGGTCACCGGGCAGGGCGCCTTGTCGGGTCCGGTGTTCTCTCCCGATGGCAGCCAGATCGCGTTCACCGGCCGCTATGATGGCAATACTGATGTCTATGTTGTGCCCGCGCAAGGCGGCGAGCCGCGCCGGTTGACCTGGCATCCCGGTGCCGACGTGGCGCTGGGCTGGTCGGCCGATGGCAAGCAGGTGCTGTTCCGCTCCCCGCGCATGGCCGTGCGCGATGCGCACCAGATGTACCTGGTGCCGGCCAGTGGCGGCGCGCCCGTGCCGGTGCCCTTGCCCTCGGGCGAGGAAGGCGCGTTTTCGCCCGATGGCACGCGCATGGCCTATTCCCCGATCGAGCAGTGGCAGCCGGCGTGGAAGCAGTATCGCGGCGGGCAGACCGCGCGCATCTGGGTGGCGCGCCTGACGGATTCGGCCGTTACGCCGATCCCGCGCCCCAACAGCAACGATCGCAACCCGCTGTGGATCGGGGACAAGGTCTATTTCCTTTCCGACCGCGATGGCCCGGTCACGCTCTACAGCTATGATCCGGCCAGTGGGGCGGTCGCCCGGCTGATCGACAATTCCGCCGGGTTCGACATGGCCGCGATCGGCGCTGGCCCCGGCGGGGTGGTGATCGATCATTTCGGCAAGCTGGAAATCTATGACATCGCCAGCGGCACGGTCAGTCCGGTGCCGGTCACCATCGATGCCGATCTGCCGCAGCGCCGCGCCCATTTCGAAGAGATCAAGGCCGACAGCGTCAGCCATGCGCTGTTGAGCGAAACCGGCAAGCGCGTGATCATGGAAGTGCGCGGCGAGGTGCTCTCTGCCCCGGCCGAAAAGGGCGACGTGCGCAACATTACGCGTTCGCCCGGCGTGGCCGATCGCGATCCCGCGCCATCGCCCGATGGCACCAAGATTGCGTGGTTTTCCGATGAATCCGGCGAATATGCGCTGCACATCGGCGCGGCTGATGGCCTGGGCACGGTGCGCAAGATCGCGCTGGGGACGCCGCCCTCGTTCTTCTACAACCCGCGCTGGTCGCCCGACAGCAAGAAGATCGTGTTCGAGGACAAGCGGCTGAACCTGTGGCTGATCGACCTTGCCGCCGGCGCGGCCGCAGCGCCGGTCAGGATCGATACCAACCTGTTCGATGCGCCCGGCAGCAACTTTGACGCGGCGTGGTCGGCCGACAGCCAGTGGATCGTCTATACCCGCCAGCTGCCCAGCCATTTCCATGCCGCCTGGGTGCATTCGCTGGCCACCGGCAAGAACACCCAGGTGACCGACGGGTTGAGCGACGTGATCTCGCCCCGGTTCGATCATGGCGGCAAGTACCTCTACTTCGCCGCGACCACCGCCACGGGTCCGGCGGCCGGCTGGCTCGACATGTCGAGCATGGGGCGCGCGATCGATGGCGCGGCCTATGTCATGGTGCTGCGCAAGGACAGCGCATCGCCGATCGCGCCGGAAAGCGACGAGGAAAGCGCCGCCGATACCCTGCCGGGCCGTGACAAGCCGGGCAAGGCCAAGACCAAGAAGACCGACGCTGGCGCCAGTGACGACAAGCCGGCCGATGCCAAGGACGAGGACAAGGATGGCGGCAAGGACGGTGGCAGGGACGGGAAGGGCGGCAAGCCGACCCCGCCCGCCCCGGTGCGGATTGATTTCGAGGGACTCGATCAGCGCATCCTGGCGCTGCCGATCCCGCGCGCCAATATTGTGGAACTGCAGGCCGGCAAGGATGGCGTGGTCTATACCCTGACCATCCCGCCCGCCGCGACCGATGCCGATTACCTGGAAGGCGACGAGGCCGGCCCGCCGCGCACGCTGTTCCGTTTCGACCTCAAGGAGCGCAAGAACAAGGAACTGGCGCAGGGTGTTGTTGCCAATACCTTCTCCCTTTCGGCAGACGGCAGCAAGATGCTGCTGCAGCGTGGCGGCACCTGGCTGGTGGCCGATGCCGACAAGGAAGTGAAGGACGGCGAAAGCGCCAAGCCGATCAAGTTCGACGACGTGCGCGTGTGGGTCGATCCCCAGGCGGAATGGAAGCAGATCTATCACGAGGTCTGGCGGATCGAGCGCGACTTCCTCTACGATCCCAACCACCACGGCCTCGATCTGGCGCGGGCCGAGGCGCTCTATGCCCGCTTCCTGCCCGGCCTTGCCGCGCGGCAGGATCTCAACGTGCTGCTGGAGGAAATGACCGGGCACATCTCGGTTGGCCACACTTTCATCAACGGCGGCGACCTGCCTGAACAGCAAACCGCGCGCGGCGGCCTGCTCGGCGCCGATTACGAGGCGGTCGATGGGCGCTGGCGCATTGCCCGCGTGCTGCCGGGCGAGAACTGGAATCCCAAGCTGGTCGCCCCGCTCAGCCAGCCCGGCGTGGACGTGCACGCCGGGGAGTTCATCCTGGCGGTCAATGGCCGCCCCGTCGACACCCAGACCGAGATCGATCGCGCGCTGGATGGCACGGCCGGCAAGCAGACCGTGCTGACCGTGGCAAGCACGGCAGCGGGCGCGGGATCGCGCCAGGTTACCGTGGTGCCGATCGCCAATGAAGGCGCGTTGCGCCTGCGCAGCTGGATGGAAGGCAACCGGCGCACGGTCGACCGGCTGTCGGGCGGCAAGCTGGCCTATGTCTATGTGCCCGATACGGCCGCTGGCGGCTTTGCCAACTTCAACCGCTATTATTATGCCCAGGTCGGCAAGCAGGGCGCGGTGATCGACGAGCGGTTCAACCATGGCGGCCAGATTGCCGACTATATCGTCGATCAGTTGAAGCGCACCCCGCAGATGATCAACCACACCCGCGAAGGGGCTGACCAGATCGAGCCGGCCGCGGCGATCTTTGGCCCCAAGGTGATGATCATCAACGAAATGTCAGGCTCGGGCGGTGATGCCTTGCCGTGGCTGTTCCACAAGGAAGGCGTCGGCCCATTGGTGGGCAAGCGCACCTGGGGCGGGCTGGTCGGCATCGGTGGCTATCCCCAGCTGATCGACGGGGGCAGTGTCACCGCGCCGCGCTGGGCGATCTATGGCACCACCGGCCAGTGGGAAGTGGAAGGGATCGGCATTCCGCCCGATATCGAGGTGGAGCAGGACCCGGCGCTGATCCGTCAGGGCCACGATCCGCAGCTGGAACGCGCCGTGGCCGAGGCGATGGCCCTGCTCAAGGCCAATCCGCCGCAGCAGTTCCCCAAGCCAGCGCCGATCGTCAAGCATCCGGTACTGCCGCAGTAAGCGGGGGACATGTTAGAAAGGGGGGGCGAGCCTGGCTCGCCCCTTCTTTTTTGCGCCGGTTCAGGCTGCTTTGCGGGCGAGGATGCGGCCCGCCAGCGCATCGCCCGAAAGCCAGGCTCCCTGCACGGTTGGTTCGGTCAGCCAATCGCCGCAGGCGCCCAGGCGCAGCATATCGTCCCACAGCGCGGTGCTGCCCGCGCCCACCGGCCGGGCAAAGCGCCAGCGATGGGCGCGCGCCACCAGCGGCTCGGGCGGAGCAATCCCGGCAAGATCGGCAAAGGCATCGGCAATCTGGCCGATAACCTCTTCCGGCGTTTGTTCGAGATGCTGGCGCGACCAATCCGCGCTGGCCTGGATGACCCAGCAATCGGGCGCGCCCTGGGCCGGGCCAGGCCGACCCGGCTTGGCCGAATTGCGCGCCACCCAGGCAAGCGGGCCATCGCCACGCCACACCGTCCAGTCCAGCGGCAAGGGTTCGGCCCAGGCCATCATCGCCGTCCAGCAGGCCTGGGATGCGCTACCGGCAGCGGCGCGGGCCATGGGAAAGGCGTGAAGCGAGAGCAGCGGCGCTGCCTGTTCGGCCGGCGTGGCCACGACCACCGCATCGAACGGGCCGCGCCGTTCGCCTTCGAGCACCAGCCACCAGTGCCGGCCATCATGGACCAGGCCCTTGACCAGGCATTCGAATGTCACGTCGTGACGCTGTGCCAGATCGGCCACCAGGGCATTCATCCCCGGCACGCCGACATAGGCATCGGGGCCCGCGTCCGGCCATGGCGCGGCCACGCCGCGCTCTGCCCATTGCGCCACCTGCCGGGCAAAACCGGGCGTGGTGGCGGCGCAGAACTGCGCGCCATGATCGAACCGCGCCTGGCCCAGCGGCGTATCGATCCGCCGGGTGGACATGCGGCCGCCCGGCCCACGCCCTTTGTCAAACGCGCTGACCACGTGGCCGGCCCCCACCAGCCGGTCAGCGCAGGTCAGGCCAGCAAGCCCCGCCCCGATGATCCCGAAATGCAATGTCCCCTCCCGTCCGCGTCAGCCGCGGCCCATCAGCGACATCACCTCGCGGCGGGAGCTGGCGTCTTGCAGGAAGCAGCCGAGCATGCGGCTGGTGACCATGCCCACGCCCGGCGTGCACACGCCGCGCCCGGTCATGCAGCCGTGCTGCGCCTCGATCACCACGGCCACGCCCTGGGGCTGCAAATGGTCCCAGATGCACTGCGCCACTTCGGCGGTCAGGCGTTCCTGAACCTGGAGACGGCGGGCATAGCCGTGGAGCACGCGCGCCAGCTTGGAAATGCCGACCACGCGGTTGTTGGGCAGGTAGGCGATCGAGGCCTTGCCGGTGATCGGCGCCATGTGGTGTTCGCAGTGCGACTGGAACGGAATGTCGCGCAGCAACACGATCTCGTCATAGCCGCCCACTTCCTCGAACGTGCGGGTCAGGTGCACGCTGGGATCTTCGCGATAGCCCTGGCAATATTCCAGCCAGGCGCGGCCAACGCGCGCCGGCGTATCGATCAGGCCTTCGCGGCTGGGATCTTCGCCAGCAAACCGCAGCAGCGTGCGGATCGCTTCCTGCACCGGCTCGGGCACGGCAGGCTTGGCCGCCGGGGCATGCTGGTGTGCGCTGCTGTCGTGGGCAGCGTGGTTGTGGCTGGCGTCATCGCAACCGTCGTGGCTGTCTTGCGCGGAGGCGAAATCGAGAGTCATCAGGTTCATGGCGGAATTCTCCGGCCCGGGGAGGCTGCGCGCAGATGCGCATCAGAGCAAGACCGGGCATGCACTTCGGACTTGCAGTTGGCAGCGGGCCGCTACAACATGGCCGAAAGGACACTGGAGCGAAGCGCGCGCCGTGCCACATGAGGAAACATGCTGATATCCGAGATGATAACGGCAAGCCCGGTCGCTGCGGTCATCAGCAACCCTCGCTTGCCTGATAACCCGATCGTGGAATGCAATGCCGCGTTCGAAGCACTGACCGGCTATGAGCGGGACGAGATCATCGGCCGCAACTGCCGCTTTCTGCGCGGGCCAGGCACCGAGCCTGACCTGACGGCAGAGCTGCGCGCCGGCATCCGCGAAGGCCGGCCGGTCTTGGTCGAGATCATCAACTACAAGAAGGACGGCACGCCGTTCCGCAATGCCGTGATGGTCGCGCCGATCTTCGACGCCCAGGGGGAACTGGAATATTTCCTTGGTTCTCAAGTGGATGTCAGCAAGGCTGCCGATCTTGAGGCCGGCAATACGGCTGGCGCTGCCCGCGCCCAGGCGGCGCGCGATGCCGTGGCGCTGCTCTCGCCGCGCCAGCGCGAAATCTTGGTGCACATGGCTGCCGGCAAGCTCAACAAGCAGATCGCCTACGAACTCGGCCTGTCGGAACGCACGGTGAAGATGCACCGCTCGTCCGTGATCCGCACCCTGGGTGTGCGTACCAGTGCCGATGCCATCCGCGTGGCGGTAGAAGCCGGGCTCTGATCCTGATTGCTGGTGTTGACGAGAGGCTCGCCCTTAAGGGCAAGCCTCTCGTTCAGCTTTACATCAGCCGCCAGGTGATCGGCACGGTCAGCGTGGTCGGCCCGCCGGGAGGGGCCGGCAGGTTGCCGGCGCGGCGCGGCAGGGCCAGCGCCTCGCGATCGAGCGTGGCCGAGCCAGAGCCGCCGACCAATTCGGTTTTCTCGATCGCGCCCACCGCGCTGATATAGACCTTCACCTTGGCGGTCCCTTCCTCGCCGCGCATCTGCGCAGTGGGCGGGTAGGTCTGCTTGGAGGCGATGATGCGGGTGACCTGGCGATACCAGTCGGCGCTTTGCGCATGGGCGGCGCCGGCCAGGCCGGCAGCGAAACAGGCAACGGCAAGGGCCGCGGCGCGCACACGGGAATGATGCATCGGGGGTGTCCTTCGTTGTCGAACAGGGGTGACGAAATAAGGGGCGTTGCAGCCGCAAGGATTCGCCTCGCCTCCGCAACGCTGCCGTTATCCCCGGCGTGGGGTTAGCATCGCCATGCGCCGCCCCTGCGGACAATTACGCAGGCTGCGCGTCAGAACTCGCTCCAGTCATCCACCGCCAGGTTGCCTGCGGCCGCCCCCCGGCCGGGTGCCGGACGCGCGGGCGGGGCGGCCGGTTCTTCCGATGGCAGCGTCGCGAGAGCGAGTGAGGCCGGGCGCACGACAACTGGCGCTGGTTCGGCCGGCTGCATAGGCATCACGCGCGGCGCGGCCACAGGCGTGGCATCGCCACCTGCCAGGCGAAAGCGGCCCAGCTGTTCCATCAGGCTGTCGGTCTCGCTCGACAGGGTGCGCGTGCTGGCGGTACTTTCCTCCACCATCGCTGCATTGCGCTGCGTGAACGAATCCATGTCCGACACCATGCGCGAGATTTCGCCGATGCCGTCGGCCTGCTTTTCGGCCGCTTCGGCAATTTCCTCGACCAGGCCCGAGACCGCGTTCACTTCGCCCACGATCTGGCGCAGCGCTTCGCCACTGCCTTCGACCAGGGCCACGCCGCCGGCGATCTGCTGTGAACTCGTGGTGATCAGGGTCTTGATATCCTTGGCCGCGTCGGCGCTGCGCTGGGCCAGGGCGCGCACTTCGGATGCCACCACGGCAAAGCCCTTGCCCGCGTCTCCGGCGCGCGCCGCCTCTACCCCCGCGTTAAGCGCGAGCAGGTTGGTCTGGAACGCGATGCCGTCGATCACGGCAATGATCTCGGCCATCTGGCGCGAGCTGTCCTCGATCGATCGCATGGCGCCCACCGCATCGTGAGCAATGGTTTCCACCTGGCCGGCGGTATCGCGCGCCACGCGCAGGCGTCCGCTGGTCTGCCGCGCGTTGTCGGCCGTGATCTTTACCGTGCCGGTAAATTCGTTGAGCGTGCGCGCGGTCTGCGCCAGGGCATTGGCCTGCTGTTCCGACCGGGCCGAGAGGTCTGACGAGGCGGCGGCGATCTCGTCGATGCCCAGCTTGATCGTGCGACAGCCGGCCACGATGCGGCCCAGCACCTGGCTCATTTCACCCAGCGCGGCGTTGTAATCCAGGTGCAGCTTGCCCATCGCGCCATGGCCGTTTTCCGCCACGCGGTGGGTCAAATCGCCCTGCGCCAGGGCAGCAAGGCCGCCGCCGATCGCGCCAATGGTGACGTTGGCTTCTTCGGCGCGGGCCTGTTCCTCGCGCGCGCGCTGCACGTCGCGGGCGAACAGCGCCTTGAACCCGTCGAGCGCGCGGGCCAACTGGCCGAGTTCGTCTGCGCGGGCCAGCCCCGGCACGTCGATCGTGATATCGCCGGCTGCCAGGCGATCCACCGCCGCGCTCATCCTTTTGACCGGCCGCGCCACTGTGGCCATCAGCACCACCAGCATGAACACCGCCACCACCAGCGCGGCGACGGCTGCCCCCACCATGAAGCGCTGGGCCGAGGTGTAGATCGTTGCGCTCTGTTCCGAAATCGCCCCGGCGCCCTTGGCGTTGAGATCGATCAGCTGCAGCACCAGGTCTTCCAGCGCGTAATAGTGGTCGAGCGATTCGGCATTGAGCGCGGCATGGGCGGCGGCAGGATCGCTTAGCGCCACGGTGATCAGGCGATCGGTATCGGCGGTAAAATCGCGCCAGCCTTTCTCGAACTGGTCGAGCAGCGCCTTTTGCTGCGGCGTGGCGATCTCGCTACGGTAATCGGCAATGGTCTTGTCGATCACCACTTGCGCGTTGCGCGCCAGCTTGGCCGAACGCGGCCCGGGGGTATAGACCACTTCGGCCTGCTTGATGCGGTATTGCGAGAGATAGCTGTGCAGATCACCCAGCGATTGCGAGGCCGGCAGCCAGCGCTCGCGCATTTCGGTGGCGATCGCGTTCACCTCGCCAATGCGGTTGACGCCCACGACGCTGATCGCGGCCATCACCGCCAGCAGCACGGCAAAGGCTGACATCAGCTTGGCAGAGATATTGAAACGAAGCATGGCGGCTGGCTCCGGCGGTTTGCGGCAATCGCCGGAAAACTAGAGCGCGGGCCTTCACGGATCGGTAACCATACCCCTGTGGATCGTTGCTATCGCGGCGTTAACCATGCCGTGCATCGGGCCATTTACCGGCCCGGCCCTGATCGGGCAGGATGCCGGGATGAAGATTCGATTCGCCGTGATGGCGCTTGCCGCCGCAAATTTCGCCTGTGCCTCTGCTGCCCTCGCCGCCCCCGCACGCAAGGCCGCCCCGGCCAGGGTTGCCCCCGCGCCGGCGCCCGTGCCCGATGTCGCGACTGTGGCCCTGGTGACCGATCAAGGCACCATCGTGGTGGAACTCGATGGCAAGCATGCCCCGATCAGCGTGGGCAACTTCCTGCATTACGTCGATGCCAAGCGCTATGACGGGATGACGTTCTATCGCGCCATGCACCTTGCCTGGGGGCAGCAGCCCAATGGCCTGCTGCAGGGCGGCATCCGCGATGCGGCCAAGCTGTTCAAGCCGGTGGCCCATGAACCGACCAGCCAGACCGGCATCCTGCACAAGGTCGGCACGCTGTCGCTGGCGCGGCTGGCGCCGGGCACGGCCACGTCGGATTTTTCCATCCTGTTGTCAGACATGCCCGGCCTGGATGCCGATCCGGCCAATGCCGATCCCGATCGGCAACTGGGCTATGCCGCGTTCGGCCATGTGGTTTCGGGCATGGATGTGGTGCGCAAGATCTGGGACATGCCGATTTCGCCGACGATGGGCGAAGGCGCCATGCGCGGGCAGATGCTGGCCCAGCCGGTGAAAGTGATCACCGCGCGGCGCGTGGCGAACCAGACGCCCGCGCCTGTACCCGCGCCAGCGCCAGCAACGACACCCTGATCAGTTGGGACAGGCCACCGCCGCGCTCTGCCCCCGGCGGAACAGCACCACGCGATAGAAGAACGCGTCGCTGCCAAAAGCCTGGTTCGGCCCGGCAACGATGTCGAGCCGATCCCCCTTCGCCAGGTCCACTGGCAGCGGGCCGGGTTGCAGACCAGTGGTCAGCACGCCCTGCCACAGCGCCTTGCCATTGCGCAGCACGGCGAGGTCCACCCCGTCGCCGCCCGGCGCCTTGGCAAAGCAGCCGCGCAGGTCCAGCGCCTGGGCTGCCGGCGCGGTATAGCGCCACACTGCACGCAATGGCGCAGCGGCATCGCCGGCCGGCGCGGCGCTGGTGGCGTTGATGCGCAGCGGCTTGCTGAACTTGTTGCCGAAATAGCCGGTCCAGGTATCGTCCAGCCAATCGAGCGCGGTATCGCTGCCCGCCCGGTTGCGCACGAAATAGCGCCAGGCCGGCGTGCCCCATCCCAGCAGGGTATCGGCCACCACGGCCGAGGCGCCCAGGGTATAGCCCGTGCCGACCAGCACGATGGGCTGATCGCCGATCATCGGCGTGGCCAGCGCCTGGCCGGTGGGGCCATAGGCGCGCATGCCACTGCCCAGCACCAGCCCGCGCGGGGCGCCCCAGATCACCGTGGTATCGCTGCCCAGGCGATAGGCAAACAGCAGCGGATCGCCCAGATCCAGCCGCACCGGGCGCCCCTTGGGCAGCACGCTGGCCTGGATGAAGCGGAACGCGCGGCCCTGGTCCTTGATCGCGGTGCTGGCAAACAGCCCCATGGTGGGAAACCCGCCCTGGTCGATCAGGGCATACCAGCTTGCCTGACCCACGCCACCGGCGGCCAGCATCGTGGCCTGCTTGACCAGTTCGCCTGCCGCCGTGGCCTGGTCGCTGGTGGCGAGGCCAAATTCGGTGGCCCAGACCGGCACGCGCTGCCCGGCGCCGTCCATGGCGGTGGTCAGCTGCGCGAGTTCCACGTCCAGCCCTTCGGCGCGGTTGCGATAGGGATGCACAGCAAGGCCATCCACCTGGGTCAGCAGCCCGGCGGCGAACAGCGGGCGTAGGAAACCCGTGCCGATCATGTTGGTCGATCCACCCAGCAGCGCCGGATTGCCGCCCAGCCGCGTATGGGCTGCTGCGGCAATCCGCACATAGGCAGCCACGCTGTCGATCCCAGCGGCAAAGACCATGGCGCGGCTGCCGTTGATCTCGTTGCCCAGCTCGATCGCGGCCAGGCAGTTGCCGAACTTGTCTTTCAGCGCGCCCAGATAGGCGGCAAACGCCGTGCGGCCCTGCTCGGAAGAAACCCACAGGCCGTTGTCATACAGCGGGTTGGCGGGAATTTCCGTTAGGATCAGGTGTCGCCCGGCCTGGCACGCCGCCATCAGGTTCTGCGCCGCCGCGCCGCCCAGGGCGTAGTGCCCCTTGGCCGTCTCCCCCGCCGCCCAGGGCAGCGAATCGCGCAAGAGCGGCGCCTGTGCCTGTGCGGCCAGATCGCTCACCCCGGCCGGCCAACCCTGGCTGAAATGGGTTTGCGCACCCAGCAGCAGCGGCGCGCTCACGGCAGGCGCTGCCGCCTTGGCCGCGCTTGTCGTGGCGGTCGCCGGGGCCACGCCGCCGGCGCTGCTTGCCAGCGTTACCGGCGCAGCGCCTGGCGTGGCGCTGGCCGAAGAGGTGGCCTTGCCCGTGGTGATGATCACCGTCGCCGCCAGGGCGGGGGCCGCCACAATACCGGCCGTGACCAGCAGCGACTGGCGAAACCGGGTGTTCTTAATAAGCGCCATCAGCGGCCGTCCTGCACGTTGCCAGCAACAGGCGGCAGGGATTCGCCGCCCGAGAGGCACAGTCTTGCCGCAATCGTTTAACATAGCCGCTCCAGACGCGGTTGACGCCGGCGCAGTCTTCTTTGCCAGGAACATATTGGCTATTAAGGGGAAATGCGTAGCGGAGCCGTGCTCCGAAACCCCCGTGCCGCGGTTGGCAGCGCCAGCCGCCCATGCCACAACCGGGCAGGTCTCTGCTGTCGAGGGAAGCGCTACCGATGAAAGCTCTCGTCCCGCTGGCTCTGCTCATCGCCGCGCCGGCCATGGCGCAATCGTCCGGGCCACCGCCCCAGGTCGACGCGGCCATGTCCCTGCTCGACCAGGGGCATTACCTTACGGCGCGCGACAAACTGGCCAAGCTGGCGTTCGATCCGCAGGGGCGGGTGAAAGACGAATATGCCTATCAGATGTGGCAGCAAGAAAGCGTCATGGTGACTGGCGAACTCGACTTGGCAACGCTGGATCGGGCGCATTCAGCCCCATTGATCCAGCGCGACTGGATCGCGCGCGTTCAGCAGGCGGTTGCCCACGATGCGATTGCCGAAATCGTCAAGCGGGCGAAAGATACTCGCATCGTCATCCTGAACGAAGCGCACAGCAGCCCGCGCGATCGCATGTTCGCCTTGCAGGTGGCCCGCGCCCTGCGTCCTTTGGGCTACGGCGTCCTGGCGGCGGAGGCGTTCTACAACGACCCGGCTGGAAAGATCATGGCGCGGCTCAGGCACGATGGCTTTGTCCGCCGTGGAACCGGCTTTTACACCCTTGACCCAGTCTATGCGCGGTTCGTCCGCACCGCGCTCGCCATGGGTTATACTCCCGCCGCCTATGAGCAGACCGAGGAACAATCTGCCGCCGCCCATCCTGCGGATCGGCAGGCCAACATCGTGGCGCGTGAACAGGCTCAGGCCGAAAATCTGGCGGCATTGATGGCACGCTTTCCGAGCCAGAAGGTGTTGATCTATGTCGGGCATAGCCATGTCGCCGAAGCCGCCATCGACGAGACCGGCGAAGGCAATCCCAAGATTGACTGGATGGCGGCGCGGCTCAAACGCATGACCGGTATCGATCCCTTGACGATCGATCAGGCTACGGTGACCGACCTTGATGCCGGCGCGCGCCCGGCGCAGGTGGCGGCAGCGCGCCTGTTGGGTGGGCGGCCTGGCATCTTGTTCGAACAGGGCAAGCCACTGGTGCTGGGCCAATATGCCGGCGCGGTGGACCTTCAGGTGATCCATCCTGCCCGGCGCTACCGCTTTGGCCGCCCGGCATGGCTTGCGGCCTCGGGCGCGAGACCGGTTCCGGTTCCTGCCGCGTTCAGGCCCCGGCATGGCCGCTGCCTTGTCCAGGCTTTCCCCGCTGGCGCGTCCGCTGATGCGGTGCCGCTGGATCAGGTGATGATCACGGCGGGGGAACGGGCACCGGCTTTGCTGTTGCCGGCAAGGCCGATGCGGTTTTTTAGGCAGTGCGTGCAGTTGGGAGGAAAGTAAAATCTGCCATCGCGAATAAATTACCACTGAATATTATCTGTAATAGGTATTTATAATTCTGAAATGGCGAGGGAGTGAATGATATTATGCAAATTGACTTTGAATTATATCATTGCTGAATTTTGAAATTTTCACTTGATTTTTTTGTAGAAATTCTGCATAGGCTGCGCATCGCCCCCCGTCATGATGCAAAATCTTGGATGCAATCGGCGCCTGAGAGACCATCGTGCTCCCGCATCTGGCAGGAGAACGGCCGTGGACCTCAATCATCTTCTTTTTCAGCATCAGGTTGCGGTGATGGATGCCCAGACGCGGCAGGACCATCGCGCCGGCAGCCGCTATGATCTCGTGCGGCATTATGAAACCCGCATTGCGCGGCTGCGCCAGAAGCTGGGCGTGGCAGCCTATCCGGAATGGTGCACGCTGCCTGCGGCCGGGTCAGCCGCTGCCGCCTGAGGCAGGCTGACGGGACAGCACGTCACCCATTTTTCGGCCCCGCTTCCTTCCGCCTGTGCACCACGCACGGGCGAGTGATCAACCGGCGCCCCCCGCCTCCCCCCTGCACGAGGTTTTCCCATGACAACCATCACCACCACGCGCGCGCTCAACCTGTCGATCGACGAGGGCGATGCCGCCAAGCGGTGCAAGGCCAATGCCCTGCGCATCAGTTCGATCGAGCCGCTCAAGTCTGGCGGCACGCATCTGGTGTTCGTGACGATCGAGGATGCCGACAAGGCCCGCATCCTGTTCAAGTCATCGCTGGCCACCGGCCGCGTCGTGCGTTTCCCGTTCATGGGTGCATCGACGCGCCACCTCTATTGATTTCAACGCCTGGCTAGATGGGGCGCTCGGGGCGCGGCAGGGCGGCCAGCCCTTCCTCCACCACATCGCCCACGCGCGCCAGGTCTGCCGCGCTGATGCAATAGGGCGGCAGGACATAGACGGTATTGCCCAGAGGGCGCAGCAGCACGCCGTGATCGCGGGCAAAGGCCATCAGGTGTGGCGCCAGGGCGGAAAGATAGCCGCCATCGGGCGTGGCGAAATCCACGGCGATGATCGTGCCGCAGCGGCGGGGATGTTGCGCGCCGGGCAGCGCGGCCAGGCGATCGAGCAGGGCCTGCTGGTTCTGCCCCAGGGCATCGATGCGCGCCTGCACCGGCTCTTCACGCCACATCGCCAGGTTTTCCACCGCCGCTGCGCAGGCGATCGGGTTCGCGGTGTAGCTGGACGAGTGGTAGAACAGCTTGGCCCGGTCGGTTGACCAGTGCGCGGCAAAGATCGGCTCTTGCGCCACGGTGACCGCCAGCGGCATCGATCCGCCGGTCAGGCCCTTGGCCAGGCACAGGATATCGGGCACCACGCCGGCCTGGTTGCACGCCAGCATCGTGCCAGTGCGGCCAAACCCGGTCATCACCTCGTCGGCAATGAACAGCACGCCATGGCGGCGGCACACCTCGGCCATCGCGGCCAGCACGGCGGGCGGATAGAACAGCATGCCGCCCGCGCCGAGCACCAGCGGCTCCACGATCAGCGCAGCCGGGTTTTCGCGGCAGGCGGCCTCCAGGGCTTCGATCGTGTTGGCGCCATCGCCGATTGGAAAGGGGATCGTGCCCACATCGAACAGCAGCGGCGCATAGGCCGCGTTATAGACCCCGCGTTCCCCCACCGACATCGTGCCGATGGTATCGCCGTGATAGGAATGCTCCATCACGAGGATGCGGTGGCGCGCCTCGCCACGGTTGGCCCAAAAGCCCAGCGCCATTTTCAGCGCCACTTCCACGCAAGTGCTGCCGCTGTCGGAAAAGAACACGCGGGTCAGCGCTTCGGGCAGCATGGCCACCAGGCAGCGCGCCACGTCTTCGGCGGGCTGGTGCGTCCAACCGGCAAAGATCACCTGGTCCAGCCGCTCGGTCTGGGCGCGGATTGCGGCCATGATGCGCGGGTTGTTGTGGCCATGCGTGGTCACCCACCACGACGAGATCGCATCGATCACGCGGCTGCCGTCTTCCAGGATCAGCGCCGCCCCTTCGCCGCGCGCCACCTTGGGAATGGGCAGGCCCAGCCCGTGCTGCCAGAACGGATGCCAGACGGGCGAGCCGGTCATGCGAAATCCTCCAGCGCAAAGCCGCGGGCAAAGGCGGCGGCCAGGGTTTCCGGGGTCAGCGGATCGAGCGGGTCGAGCCGGCCCAGGCGGCGCACCTTGCCCATCGCGGCGATGGTCTGTTCGTTGTCTGCGTTCTCGGCGCCGACGAAGGCGATACCGTGGATCGGCACGCCGCGCGCGCGCAGGGCTTCGAGCGTCAGCAGGCTGTGGTTGATCGTGCCCAGCGCCGTGCGCGCCACCACGATCACCGGCAGGTTCCACCAGGCAAACAGATCGGCATAGAGCGTGCCGCGCGTGATCGGCACCAGCGCGCCGCCGGCGCCCTCTACCACCAGGCGTTCATGATCGGGCGGGGAAAGCCGCGCCGGATCGATCTGCAGTCCGTCCAGCTCTGCCGCGCGGTGGGGCGAAAGCGGCTGCGTCAGCCGATAGGCTTCGGGCAGGATCAGTTCGGGCGGCAACTGTGCCAGCGCGGCCACGGCATCGCGGTCTGCCCCGTCATCCAGGCCGGATTGCACCGGCTTCCAGTAATGCGCGCGCAGCGCACCGGCGAGGGCGGCACTGAACACGGTCTTGCCGATGCCGGTATCGGTTCCGGTCACGACATAGCGGGTCATCACAGGATCTCCTCAAGGGTGGCGGCCAGCGCATCGACATCGGCGGGGGCGGCGTTGAGCGTCAGGGATATGCGCAGGCGGCTGGTGCCGGCCGGCACGGTGGGTGGGCGAATGCCGCGCACATCGAACCCGGCGACCTGCAGCCGTGCGGCCACGGCCATGGTGCGCGCGTCATCGCCCAGGATGAGTGGCATGACCTGGCTGCCGCTGACGCTGGCGCCCAGCGGGCCCAGCCGGCGTGCGGCATGGTCGATCAGCGCGGACAGTGCGGCGCGGCGCTCTGGCTCGTCGGCGCAGATGCACAAGGCCTCGCGCACGGCGCTGGCCATCAGCGGGCTGGGCGCGGTGGAAAAGATGAACGGGCGGCCGCGGTTGACCAGGAAATCGCGCACCACGCGCGGGCCGCAGACCAGCGCCCCTTCGCAGCCCAGCGCCTTGCCGCAGGTGCGCAGCACGATCACGTCTTCGCGCCCATCGAGATGCGTGGCAAGGCCGCGCCCATCGGGGCCGAACACGCCGGTGGCGTGCGCCTCGTCGATCACCAGGATCGCGCCATGGCGCTGCGCCACAGCGGCAAGATCATCCAGCGGGGCGCGGTCACCATCCATCGAATAGAGGCTTTCCACGCAAAGCCACAGGCGCCCGGTATGGCCCTGCGCGCGCCATTGCGCCGCCAGCGTGGCAAAGGCATCGGCATCGTTGTGCGCGGCCATGGCGGTGCGCGCGCGGGTCAGCCGCAGGCCTTCGTGGACCGAGGCGTGGATCAGTTCGTCATAGATCACCAGGTCTTCGCGCTGGGGCAGGGTGGCAATCAACGCCACGTTGCCGGCATAGCCGGCGCTGAACCACAGCGTGCTTTCGCAGCCGAAGAAGGCGGCGGCTTCCGCCTCCAGCGCCTCGTGCTCGGGATCGTTGCCGCGCAGCAGGCGCGATCCGCCCGACCCCACCGCCACGCCGCGCGCCAGGGCATCGGCCACGGCAGCGCGCAAGCGCGGGGCTTGGGCCAGGCCGAGATAATCGTTGCTGGCAAAATCCACCCCGGCGCGCGGGGCCAGCGCGCGCAGGCGGGCGCGCGCCTGCAACCCCGCCAGATCGGCGGACTGGGCCTGCCACAAATCCGTGGCGTTCACGCTGTCCATGCGATCAGGCCGCGCAGCCGCCCGAGCAGCCGCCAACGGCTTTCATCGCGCGCAGCGGCTCTTCGCCTTCCATGGGCCTCAGGCCCAGGCGCACAAACATCGCCGCGTCGCTGTCGTCGCCGGCATTGGGCGCGGTCAGCAGCTTGTCGCCGGTGAAGATCGAGTTGGCTCCCGCGAGGAAGCACAGCGCCTGGGTGGCCTCGCTCATGCTTTCGCGGCCGGCCGACAGGCGCACCATCGACAGCGGCATGGTGATGCGGGCCACTGCCACGGTGCGCACGAACTCGATATCGTCGATCTTGGCCATGGGCGTATCGGCCAGCATGTCGCCCAGCACGGTGCCCTTGACCGGCACCAGCGCGTTGACCGGCACGCTTTCGGGGTGCTGTTCCAGCGTGGCCAGCGCGTGGACAAAGCCGACGCGATCGGCGCGGGTTTCACCCATGCCGACAATGCCGCCCGAGCAGACGTTGATCCCGGCCTCGCGCACCACGCTCAAGGTATCGAGGCGGTCCTGGAACGTGCGGGTGGTGATCACCTCGTTATAGCGTTCGGGCGAAGTGTCGATATTGTGGTTGTAATAGTCGAGGCCCGCCTCGGCCAGCTTGCCGGCCTGATCGGGGGTCAGCATGCCCAGCGTCATGCAGGTTTCGAGCCCCATCTCGCGCACGCCCTTCACCATCTGCACGATGGCGTCCATGTCGCGATCCTTGGGGTTGCGCCAGGCTGCGCCCATGCAGAACCGCTTGGAACCGGCATCGCGCGCCTGGGCCGCCGACTGCAACACGGCCTGCACATCCATCAGCTTGCTCGCGGCGACGCCGCTGTCGGCCTTGACGCTTTGCGAGCAATAGCCGCAATCTTCCGGGCAGCCGCCGGTCTTGATCGACAGCAGCGTGCACAGCTGCACTTCACCCGCGCGGTGATGGTCGCGGTGCACGGCCGCCGCACGGAACACCAGCTCGGTAAACGGCAGGTCGAACAATGCGGCGATTTCCTCGCGGCTCCAGTCGGTGCGCACCGTCGGATTGGTGACGGGGGCTTCGAGCGTGGCAAGGTCGGACATCGGGCGACTCCGTTGTGGCGGGACGGGATGAAAGCGGTTTAATCGTGCCCTTAGTCAAAGAGCGCGGACAGGGGAAGGCCCACCGTTGCACGGGGTGAACGCGCGCTTTGCTGTCCTTTGGGCAGGGCAGGGGCCATTTGCGGATTGGTAACGCCATGGGATTATGGCCAAAGGCAATTGGCATCAGCAGGAATGGAACAGGCGTGCAGGGCAACGGGGTGTTTTCGCAAACGGGCGGTCCCAGGATCGGTGTGGTCGGGCTGGGTTATGTGGGCCTGCCCCTGGCGATTGCCTTTGCCCGCAAGTTTGCCGTGGTGGGCTTTGACGTCAGCGCCCATCGTATCACCACCTTGCGCGCCCAGCATGACTATACCGGCGAGGTTTCGGCCGAGGATCTGGCTGCATCCACCCTTGTGGTGACCGACGATGCCACTGCCCTGGCGGATTGCCCGGTGATCATCGTGACCGTGCCCACGCCGGTGGACGAAAGCCGCCGCCCCGATTTCACCCCGGTGCGCATGGCCTGCGAAACGCTGGGCAAGGTGATCCGTCCGGGCACCGTGATCGTGTTCGAATCGACCGTCTATCCCGGCGCCACCGAGGAAGTCTGCGCCCCCACGATCGAGCGGGTTTCGGGCCTGAAGGCCGGCGTCGATTTCAAGCTGGGGTACAGCCCCGAGCGGATCAATCCGGGTGACAAGGAGCATCCGTTCGAAAAGATCGTCAAGGTCGTGGCCGGCGAAGACGCCGAAACGCTGGACCTGCTCGCCGATCTCTATGGCGCGGTGGTGGAAGCGGGCATTCACAAGGCCAGCTCGATCAAGGTGGCCGAAGCCGCCAAGGTAATCGAGAACACCCAGCGCGATATCAACATCGCCCTGATGAACGAGATTTCCAAGATTTGCGATCTGGTCGGCATCCGCACCAGCGAGGTGTTGGCCGCCGCTGGCACCAAGTGGAATTTCCTCCGCTTCTATCCCGGCCTGGTCGGCGGCCACTGCATCGGCGTCGATCCCTATTACCTCACGGCCAAGGCCGAACAGCTGGGCTATCACCCGCAGGTGATCCTGGCGGGGCGGCGCATCAACGATGGCATGGGCGCCTATATCGCGCAGCGCACGGTCAAGATGCTGGCCGGGGCGGGATGCGCGCTCAAGTCGGCGCGGGTTGGCATCCTCGGGCTGACGTTCAAGGAGAACGTGCCCGATATCCGCAATTCCAAGGTCGAGGATATCTGGCGCGAGCTGGCCGATTTCGGCATCGCCCCGCTGGTGCACGATCCCCTGGCAGAGCCGGCCGCAGCGGCGCACGAATTTGGCATCACGCTCAGTTCGCTCCATGATTTTGCCGATCTCGATGCCGTTATCTACGCCGTGTCGCACCGTGAATATGCGGCGCTGGGCGGCGCGGCGATTGCCGCGATGCTGCGCCCCGGCGGGGTGTTGATCGACGTGAAATCCGCGCTTACGCCACAAGCGCTGCCGGCTGAGGTGCAGTACTGGAGTCTGTAAGCGGCACGGGCGCCCAAGCCGCCGGGCTGCCTGGCATATGCGGGGGAATCGGTGGGGGCGCCATGGCGAGGCCAGTGGCGCTGCCGCGCACCACGCGGCGGTAAAAGCTGCCGTTGAGCAGCGCCCTCGCCATGATCGTGCGTTCCAGCGCCAGCCACAAGGCGCGGCTCGGCGTCGCCTGCGGTGCTTCGTGCCAGAACCGGTGCAGCGGCCCCTGATAGGTCAGCCCCGGCATGTCGTAAAACGCACGGCCCACGGTCTTGGTGGCGCGGCCGGCGCCCAGCGCGCTCAAGCCAACGGTGCTGTTGATGGTGATCACCCCCCGGCAATGCTGTAACAGCAGCAGGGTAGGCTGATCGTGCAGGCACAGCACCCGCTCGGCGCAACCGTGTCGCCCGGCCTCGCTCGCCACCAGGGCGCGATGGTCGCGATACCCGCGATCCATCGGGTGATGCTTGATCACCAGCAGGCAATCGGGCGGCGCATGGCGTGCAAACGAGGCGATGGTGGATGCGATGAACCCGGCCACGCCGCCGGTATCGGCATGGTGCAGCACCTGCGAATCGTTGTGCACCTGCAAGGGCACCAGGAACCACCGTCCGCTCTCCGCCCCGGTCAGCCGTGGCAGTAGTGCCCGCTGCGCCCGCGCGCGCAGCGGCTTGCGCCAGGCAGAGCGCAGCCAGGGCAGGGCCTGCGCCAGTTCGAGCGGGCGATGATGGACATAATGGGGAAAGCGCCAGGCAAACAGCGCCCCGGCCGCGAAATAGAGCATTGCCCACAGCGCCATGCGCCAGAACGTGGGCGGGACCGGCACGGCCGGCGCAGCGTCTTCCGGCCGTGGCCAGGACGGCCCGTCTGGCGCCGCGCCAACCAGCGCCTGAGCATCACGGGGCAGGGTGCTGTTGGCGTTGACCCCACCCCATTCGAACGTGACATGGTTGGGCCGCAGATAACCTTCCTCGAACACGCCCACGGGCACGCCGTGGCGCTGGCACACCGCGCGCGCGGCTTGGTGCACCGGGCGGCAATCGCCGAACAGCATCACGCAATCGATCTGCCAGGCGGCCAGGTGCCGCTCCAGCCAGGCTGGCCATTCCGCCGTCGGTCCGCGCCAGGTATGGCCGCGCGGAAAGAACACCTGGTCCCCGGCATGGAAGTTCACTTTCCGCACATGGGCGCCGGCGCGGCGCAGATCGCGCGCGAGACGGGAAAAGAACGGCCCCACCGGCCCTTGCAACAGCAAGATGCGCTTGCCGGCAAAGCTGGCCCATCCCCCGTCTGCCGCATGGCCATGCCCGCCAGCGCTTGTGGCAATCCGGGCATCGCGGCTTTCGCTGCCTTCGTGCACCGTGCGTCTCCGCTCCATCATGGTCGTGCCAATCCAATGATGGGTGATCGCGATCGCGCCTTGTCACCAGCGCGGAAACAACCGTTTCGCAGGCAGTAAACGCGCAATGTCCGACGGTGCGAGGCGTGTGGTGGTAGGGGTGGATCGCACCGGGCGGCAAGGCGCCGGTGCCCGCCGTCCAGCGTTGAAGCTAGGCGGCGCAAAGCCTGTTCGATATGGAGCCATCCACCGCCAGTGGCGTGCCGGCCGTGGGGATCAGACCCCGGCCACCGCCGCCACTTCGGCCAGGCGGCGGTCCCAGGTGTGGTGCGCGGCGACATGCGCCGCGCCGGCGCGGGCGCGTTCCAGGTCATCCCGCTGCGGGCCGTGGCACAACCGGGCAAACAGGTCTTGCGCCTGCGCGCCATCGCGCACCACGTGGCAGTACCGGGCAAACAGCGTATCCACCGATCGCGCGGCAGAGGTGACGGCAATGCCGCCACAGGCCAGGATCTCCACCAGCCGGCGGGAAAACATCGTGGCCGAATCCGTCACCGTGTTGACGTTGAGCGAGACCAGGTTTTCCTTGTAGATGCGCGCGGTTTCGGCATGGGCCACGGCCGGATGGACGGTCAACCCGGCGCTGGCGGGATAGCGATAGATCGGCGATGGCCGCGCCGAATTGCGGTCATAGACCGTCAGCCCCAGGCCACTGTTTACCGCGGCGGCAAAGACCATGTCCTGCCAGGCGCGCCGCGCCGGGTGCACATGGGTGGAATAGCTGCCGACGAAATTGGCCTGGCGGCGCGCAAAGGCAAACCCGGTAAAGCGGTGATAGGCCGGCTGCACCGGAAACGGCAGCACATGGACCGAAGCATCCGCGCCCATCACCGAACGATAGCGCGCCAGGCAATTGGCATCGACGGTAAAGACATGATCGAACAGCCGCGCACTGGCGATGAAACGGTCGAAATGAACCCCGTCTTCCTTGTTCCAGAACACCGTGGGAATGCCCATGTCGCGGGCGATTCGCACCAGCACGCGCAGCCGCCGGTTGGAACGCAGCCAATGGTCGGGATAGCTTGCCACGCGATATTGCCAGGTCTGCGCCCATCCGGCCCAGGTGCTTTCCACCAGCAGCATGTCGGGCCGCGCGGCGGCCAGCAGGCGGTGAAAGCCATAGGCCGTGGCCAGTGCCGGCACATCGATCACCTGGCATTCCGGCGCCAGGCAGGCGCGTGTCAACTCATCGGCCACCAGCGCGATCTTGAGCCGGGCAAAGGGCGCGAGGATCACGGCAGCGTCTGCCCGCCATCGAGCAGAAAGCGCGGCGCCGTGGCGCTGCCCGGCGGACACCACGATAGCGCCACGCGCGATCCGCGCACGATCACGCGGCGGTCTTCCGGCAGATTGTCGAAATCGTTGCCGGTTACGCGGATGCCGGTGGAGGGACATTCCCCGCCCGCCTTGGTGCAGGCATCGGTGCGCGCCATGTCGCAGAACCACTCCTCGATGGCCGGTGCGCCATCGGCATCGCGGAAATGGTTGGCGCGGATCGTGGCCCCGCCCGAGGCATCGCGCAGCTTGATCGCGCTGCCGCAGAAATCCTGAAAGGTGTTGCCCTCTATCTGTGCGCCGGTGGAATGGCTGGCCAGATAGATCGCGTGGAGGCCGCCGCATTTATCGCGCGGGGCATTGCGGATGGTGTGGAAGAACACCCCGCGCACCACGGTATCGCGCGCATTGACCAGGCGGATCGCGGCGGTCGACAGGGCCAGGCCTGGCGCGGAGCCCGTGTCCGTGCCGATCTGCGCCAGCACCAGGTTTTCCAGCACGGTGCCCCGGTTGAACGCGGCCGGATCGTTGCGATTGCCGTTGAGGCTGATCGCCGTGGCATAGTGCGCGATACGCAAGGCGCGCACCGTCAACCCGCTGTCGCGCCCCTCCGCGCCGCGAAAGTGCAGCCACGTGCTGCTGCCATCGCCCACAAACGCCGGATAGGCAGCCGGATCGGCGTTGCTCCCGGCCAGGGTCAACGGGCCATGCAGGCGGCGCCCGTCGATATCCGCAATTTGCCCGCGATAGACGCCGGGCAGCACGATCACGCGGGTTTCCTCGCCCGCCGGTGCCTGCTGCGCACGGGTGATGGCCGCGCCCAGCGTGGCCAGCGGCGTCTTGGCGCTGCGGCCATCGGACGCATCGTTGCCATCAGGCGCCAGATAGAGCGTGGCCCCGTGTGCGGCGATCGGGGCCAGCAAGGCCAAGGCGACAAGCCCGGGGCGGATCATGCCGCCACCGCCTCTGCCACCGGCAGGCGCAGCGCCAGCGCGGTGCCGAACCGCGCATTGTAGGCGGCAATCGCCTGGTCCAACCTTGGCGCATGGCGCCCCATCGCCGCGTGGTCGGCCATGTCCAGCGCCGTCGCCCGCGCGCTGCCGGTGGCGCGCGCCGTGGCGTTGCGGTTGTCTGTCGTGGTGGCAATGCGAGTGAGGTCTTCGGGTGAAGGCGCCAGGCCCAGCGGCGCAAACAGCTGGCGCCCCAGCCAGGCAGGCTTGTCTGCCGCCGCGATGAAGGCATCGAGATCGAGCGGGCTGATCCGGGTGTCGAGACCCTCGGCGGCCGGCGCATCGGCAATCGCACGCGCCTGGTCCAGGCTGTCGCAATACCGCTCCACGAACTGGTCCATATCGTCGGAAAACCACGGCATGGCTTTGAGCGAGAGCCAGCAATCGGCCGGGTTGCGGATGCAGTGCAACCACACCAGCCGCGCAAACGCCGGCTGCACGATGGCATGGATCGCGGCGCTCTGCCGTTCCATCTGCGGGCATTTGAAGCCGTGCAGATCGGCCCCCGGCTTGCTGATCCGCCGCGCCTTGGACAGCAGCGTAAACAGGTCGATCACGCCCTGCGCGCGCTTTTGCCGGTAATAGTTGGCGGCATACCCCGTGGCATAGGCGCGATCACCTGCGGCCAGCGTGGCGCGAATGGTCTGGATCAGGCCGCTGCGGATCTCACCCTGCAGGCACAGGCGCGGATGGGCATTGAGGAAATCGGCAAACTGGCGCGTGCCGCAGCGGGGCATGCCGCACAGCACGATGAAGGTTTCAAGCGGCAGGCGCTGGGATGGGGGCACGGGCGTCATGGTCCTTGGCCAAGAGGGAAGCGTCACAGCGTCTCGGTAATGCGGCCTTCCTCGCAGATGGCCTCCGGCTCGGTTGCGGGAGCGTGGCCCTGTGGGGCAAAGGCGCTGGCCAGCGGGCCGGTGAAGAAATGCCGCATCACCAGATCAACTCCCATTGCGTTCACCGTGCGCAGATCGGGGTTGAAGAACATGCCCCGGCTGGGGTGCCCGGTGATGATCTCATAGCTGGGGAAATAGGCGATATCGTCATGATCGGCGGCGAGATCACCCGCCACGGCGCGCAGCACCGATTTGGAATAGACCGTGGCCGGCAGCACATGCTCCGCGCTGGCCGTGGCCATCAGCGGCACGGGCGAAACCGTCAGCAGCATGCGCGCGGCAGGGTTCACCTCCTTTACCAGGGCCCAGAACGCGGCCATGTCGGCCAAGACCTCGGCATGGCGCAGATTGCGAAAGGCATGGGCCGCAGGATCGAAACTGCCCGCCAGAGTGCCGGGCGCCGTGGGATAGACCGTGCCATCGGCCAGGCTTTCCCAGCATTCGGTCAGGCCCAGGGTGAACACCATGACATCCATGGTTTCCAGCATGGTGCGCACCGCCCCCAGATGCAGGCGCCGCGCCAGCGGCACGGTATCGGCGGTGGCGTGCCCGGCGGGATCGACGGCAGGGCGCAGCGCGTCATAAAAGCGGCCCTCGCGCTCCCACACCACCTCGGCCGGGCGCCGGCGGCCCAGCGCCTCTTGCGCCAGTTGCAGCATCTGCCGCGCGGTATAGACGTTGCCATAGCGGCACGAAAACACGCCATAGCCAAAGCGGCGCGCTTCATCCGCATCGGCAAAGACCGGCGGCGGCGGCTCGCAATCGAGGAAGTGCGCGCCGCGCGCGGCCAGGGCATGGCCGATATGCTGGGCAAAGCAGCTGCCGGCCGTGGCGATGCGGTCTTCAGGCGAGAGCGCGATCGGGTCCCACAGTTCGGCAATGTCTGCCAAGTGGCGCTCGGCCACGGCGCTCGTCCAAAAGGCACGCGGCGGCAGGCCGCGATAGGGGTTGCGCATCAGGCAGGTTCCTTGGCTGGTGCAGGCAATGACGTAGTAGGCGTGGCGGCATCGGCGCTGGTGAACTGGTGCCGCAGCCAGGCTTCCAGCCGCGTGCCGGCGGCTTGCGCGGCGGCATCGACCTGGCCGGGCTTGGCCTTGGCCGGTTTGCCGCCGCCCGGCACTGTGGGCGGGGCCGGGCGCTGGCGCAGCGCATGCCAGGTGTCGAGCAGATCGGCCGGCGTGGCGGTGGGGCTGATCACGGCGGCGCGCAACCAGTCGGCATAGGCATCGCGCGGCAGGCTGTGGCCGTGAACGCCATGGAAATCGCTGTGGAACAGCACGCGATCGGCCTCGGTCAGCCCGGCAATCGCCGCCGCAAATGGCAGCATGTGCGCGCGGCGATGGTGCCGATCGCCCAGCGACTGGATATAGACCACCAGGTTGCGAAAGCCCGCGCCATAGAGCGCGGTGCAATCGGCCATGATCACCCCATCGAGCGCAGCATTGCTGGCCAGCGCAGGCCAGCACGCCGCGCGATAGGCACTCACAAGCGGAGCGTGATAGCGGGCGATGCGGGTCTGTGGGTTGCCCACCACGGCAATCGATCCGGGCATGGCGTGCGATTGCGCCAGGGCGGCAAATCCGCCGCCCGACGTGCCGAAAAAGATCGTGCGTTCGATGCCCCAGGCCTTGGCCATTTCGGCAAAGGCGCGGGCAAGCAGCGCGGGCGTGTCGAAACCCTGGTGCCCGGCATACCAGGCGATGGCAAAATCGCCCGGCACCTGCAGCGAGGGATCGCTCACCGACACCTGAATGCAATCGGCCAGATCGGGATTGAAGCCGTTGAACACCCCGCGGTGGCGTCGCGCCGGATCGGCCGCGCCGTGCAGGCTCACTACCATGCGCGTCGCCTGCGGAACAAGGCGCACACGGAATGCGATCGGCACCGTATCCCGGCCGCGTGGGGCCAGAAGTGTGTGGGTGCGCACGTTGAAGCGGTTGTCACCGGGGCGCAGCGTGGCGAGCTTGCGGCGCAGGCTGCGGACAAAGGCGCTCATGTTGGTCATTGCGCCGCCTCCAGCATCAGCGGTGTATGATCCAGTGCCAGCAGCGGGTGCAACAGGCGCGCCGCGCTCTCGCCCACCCCGCGCCAGGTGCGCTCCGCCGCAACCCATGCGCGGCCCCGGCGGCCCAGCCAGGCACGCAAGGCTGGATCAGCGATCAGCCGCGCCAGCGTCTCAGTCAAGGCAGGCACATCGCCCTTGGCAAAGGCCAGCCCGGTGTGCCCATCGGCAATCATCTCGGCCAGCGCGCGCACGTCGGAAACTACCACGGCCTTTTCCATCGCCAGCGCTTCCAAAGGCTTCATCGGCGACACCATTTCGCAGACCGGCCAGGGCTTGCGCGGGAACGGGCAGATATCGATCAGCGAATACCAGCTTTCCACCGCTTCATGCGGCACGCGGCCGGGCATGATCAGCCAGTCGGCAAAGCCGCTGTTCTCGGCCATGGCGGCAATCGCTGCGCCAATCGGGCCGTCCATGGTGCTGCTGGTATTCTCGCTGCCCACCAGCAGCAGGCGGAACGCGCAGCCCTGCGCCTTGAGCAGCGCGCACGCAGCGGCAAGATCGTCCAGCCCTTCGTAATCCACGAAAGTGCCGATGTAGCCGATCACCGGCACGTCCGCAGGAATGCCCAACTGGCGGGCCAGCGCAGCATCGCGTGGGCGTGGGGCAAAGCGCGCCGGATCGCAGGAATTGGGCAGCAGCGCGATGCGGCCCGGTGCCACGCCGCGTGCCGCCAGTTCCTCGGCCATCGGCTCGGTCAGCGTGAACACCTGGTCTGCCGCCTGGGCAATCGCGGCCTCCAGCCGTTCCTGCACCTGATACGCCGGCGTCGCGCGATAGCTTTCCTCGCGTGACATTTTGGTCACTTCCCAAAAACCCCGCACTTCATAGGCAAAGGGAATGCCCAGCCGTCGCGCCGCGATCAGCGCGGGCAACGCCACGAGATGGTTCGATGCCGCCATCACCAGTGCCGGGCGCAGCGCGCGATAGCGTTCTTCCAGCGCGCGGGCAGCGGCGGGAATATAGTGCACATAGCGCAGATCGGTGCGGGCCGGCGTGGGCGTGCGCAGATAGGGCACGCCGTCGATCACGTCAGCCTCGGGCACGGCGCTGTCGGCAAGGTCTGGCAGCGCATCATGGGGAAAGCCCGGCCGCGTCATTGCCACCACATCGCAACCCGCCGCGATCAGTCCGCCCGCCAGGCCATGGGTGCGCGTGGCATAGCCGCCGGTGGCATAGGGCAGGCTGTTGTGCAGCATGTAGCAGATCCGCCCCGGCACCGGCGCGAGCAGCCGTGGCCCGCGCGGGGCGATCAACGCGAGCAGGTCCAACTGCCCGGCCAGCCCCTGGCCCAAGCGCTCGATCCGCGCCTGGGCGGCAGGATTGGCGCGCACATCAGGATGGTGGCGCATTTCCAGCATCCAGCGCGCGCAATGGTCAAATGCCCCCGCGCGCTGTGCGGCGGCATAGGCGCCGGTAAGGGTGCCCAGTCCCCGGTCAAGTGCCACGGCTTCCTGCGCCGCGCGGCATTCGGCGGCAAGCTGGCCCGCTTCGCCTGCCGCCTTGCCCAGGCGCAGCCATTCGCGCGCGGCTTGCGCCGCATCGGCAAACGCGGTGGCAGCCATGGCGGCGCTCACGCTGGCCAAGTCATCGTTGCCCAGCGCGGCAATCAGCTTGGGCGCATCGGCCACGATCCAGCCGCTGTCGCTCGCTTCGGCGAGGTCTGCCGCCTCGTCCTGCGCGTCGATATCGCGGCTTGGCAGCGTCTGCGTGATGGCTTGTGCGATGGTGTTCCAGTCGCGATGCGCGGTGACATGGTCGCGGGCGGCCTGGCCGATACGGCGGCCTAGGGCGGGATCATTTGCCAAGGCGGCAATGGCGCGCGCCAGATCTGCGGCATCGCCGGGGTTGAAGAACAGCGCGGTTTCGCCTTCCTGCGCCTCGGCACGGAACACCGGCAGATCGGGCACCACGGCGGGTAGGCCCAGGGCCATGGCCTCGACCAGCTTGATCGGCGGGATCAGTTCGGTCACCGCGCTGCGGCGGCGCGGCAGGCAGGCGATGTGGCAGGCGGCCATGCGTGCCCGCGCGGCATCGGGTTCGAGCCGGCCGGTAAAGCTGACTGCCTGCGCCAGGCCCAGGCGCGCGGCCTGCTCTTCCAGGCTTTCGCGCAAGGGGCCATCGCCCATGATCACCAGGTCGATGCGCAAGCCCTGCGCATGCAGCATGGCCAGGGCATCGAGCAGCAGGTCCAGCCCTTCATAGGCGACCAGCGCCCCGGCATAGCCGATGGTAGTGGTGGCAAGCGGCGCGGCGGCAATCGTGGCAAAGGCGGGCGCGTCGATGCCATTGGGCAGCAAGGCCAGGCGGGCGGGATCAAGGCCCCATTGCCCGATGACATGATCGGCCAGCGGCGCCGAGATGGTAAAGACCCGATCGGCTTGGCGCGCCACCAGGGCTTCCAGGTCCAGCCCCAGGGCATGGCGCTCGGTGCCGGCAAAGCCGGGCACATTGGCCGCGCGGCTCATTTCCCACAGGCCGCGCAGTTCATAGTGGAAGGGAATGCCCAGGCGCCGCGCCGCGATCAGCGCGGGCAGGGCGTTGACGTGGTTGGACGCGGCGTGAATCGCGGCGACGCGGCGTGCCTTGGCCAGGCGGGCAATGCCGATGCTGGCCCGCTCGATATAGATGTCGAGCGGCAGGGACTGGCTGGGCTGGCGCAAGTGCTGCCACTCCAGGCCCTCGTGGCTGCTAGCCAGGGCCTCTGGCGTGCCCGCGCTGTCGGCGCGGTCCCAGGGATAGCCGGCGCGGGTCAGGGCGACCAGATCGACGCCTTGCGCCAGCAGGGCGCGCAGCAGGGCCTGGGTGCGGGTGGTATAGCCGCTGGTGTGCCAGGGCAGGGCGCTGGCAGCGCAATAGAGCAGGCTTTGCGGGCGCGGATCATAGGCCGGCGCGGCCACGGGCGGCAGGTCTGGCAGGGCCTGCGCCATGGCGGCCAGGGCCTGGATCTGCTGCGCGCGGCTGCTTTCCGATCCACTCAACGCGGTATCGGCAGGCAGGCCGGCCAGCAGCGCGGCGGGCCGGGTCAGTTCGCCAGCGTCATAGAGCCGGAATGCCAGCCACTTCGCCCGCCACGGTTGCGGATCGGCGGCATAAGCCCGCTCGCCCAGCCGGGCGGCCGCCAGCGGATCGCTGTCCTGAATCTGGCGCGCCTCTTCGGTCAGGGTGCGGGCCAGGGCCTGGGCCTGCGCCCGTTCCCGCGCCGCTTGCGCGGCGGCCAGTTCCGCCGGATCGGGAGCAGGTTCGGGCGCGGGGGGATGCAGGATCTGCTGGATGCGCCGCGCTTCCGATCGGCTCAGCGGCAGGTCAGCGGGCAGGGCCTGGAGCAAGCCTATCGCCCGCGCGGTTTCGCCGGCTTCGTGCAGGCGCAGGCCCAGCCATTTGGCGCGCCAGGGCTGCGGATCGATCGCATAGGCCTGCTCGCCCAGCCGGGCCGCCGCCAGTGGATCGCGGCCTTGAAGCTGCATCGCCTGTTCGGTCAGGGTGCGGGCCAGGGCCTGGGCATGGGCCCGTTCCCGCGCGGCCTGCGCGGCGGCCAGTTCCGCCGGGTCGGGGGCCGGTTCGGGCGCGGGGGGATGCAGGATCTGCTGGATGCGCCGCGCTTCCGATCGGCTGAGTGGCAGGTCTGTGGGCAGCGACTGCAACAGGTCTATCGCCCGTGCTGTCTCACCGGCCTCGTCCAGACGCAGGCCCAGCCACTTGGCGCGCCAAGGTTGTGGATCGATGGCCTGCGCCTGTTCCGCTAGGGCGATCGCGGCTGGCAGGTTTGTTGCGGCCAGGGCGCGCGCCTCGCGTGTCCATGTTGCAGCCTGGGCCAGCGCTTGTTCGGCAGCATGGCGCGCAGCATCGCCGTCAGTTGTGGCCGGCAGGGCAGGCTCGGGCAGGGGGGCGGGCGCAGGTTCCGGCTCGCGCAGCGTCTGGGCAATGACTTGTGCGATGCTGGCCCAGTCGCGATGGGCGGTGGCATGGTCGCGGGCGGCCTGGCCTATGCGGTGGGCCATGGCGGGGGCGCGGGCCAGGGCGGCAATGGCGCGCGCCAGGTCTGCGGCATCGCCAGGGGTGAAGAACAGCGCGGTTTCGCCCTCCTGCGCCTCGGCACGGAACACCGGCAGATCGGGCACCACGGCGGGCAGGCCCAGGGCCATGGCCTCGACCAGCTTGATCGGCGGCACCAGTTCGGTCACCGCGCTGCGGCGGCGCGGCAGGCAGGCGATGTGGCAGGCGGCCATGCGTGCCCGCGCGGCATCGGGTTCGAGGCGCCCGGTGAAAGTGACGGCCTGCGCCAGGCCCAGGCGCGCGGCCTGCGCTTCCAGGCTGTCGCGCAAGGGGCCATCGCCCATGATCACCAAGTCGATGGCCAGGCCCTGCGCATGCAGCATGGCCAGGGCATCGAGCAACAGGTCCAGCCCTTCATAGGCGACGAGCGCGCCGGCATAGCCGATCGTGGTGGTGGCGTGGCGCGCGGCGGCAATCCCGGCAAAGGCGGGTGCATCAATGCCGTTGGGCAGCAAGGCCAGGCGCGCAGGATCGAGGCCCCATTGCCCGATGACATGATCGGCAAGCGCCGCCGAGATGGCAAAGAGCCGATCGGCATGGCGCGCCACGAAGGCTTCCAGCTCAAGGCCCAGGGCATGGCGCTGGCTGCCGGCAAAGCCGGGTACATTGGCCGCGCGGCTCATTTCCCACAGGCCGCGCAGTTCATAGTGGAAGGGAATGCCCAGACGCCGCGCCGCGATCAGCGCGGGCAGGGCGTTGACGTGGTTGGACGCGGCGTGAATCGCGGCGACGCGGCGTGCCTTGGCCAGGCGGGCAATGCCCACACTGGCGCGCTCGATATAGATGTCGAGCGGCAGGGACTGGCTGGGCTGGCGCAAGTGCTGCCAATCGAGGCCCTCGTGGCTGCTGGCCATGGCTTCTGGCGTGCCGCTGCTGTCGGCGCGGTCCCAGGGATAGCCGGCGCGGGTCAGGGCCACCAGATCGACGCCTTGCGCCAGCAGGGCACGCAACAGGGCCTGGGTGCGGGTAGTATAGCCGCTGGTGTGCCAGGGCAGGGCGCTGGCAGCGCAATAGAGCAGGCTTTGCGGGCGCGGGTCATAGGCCGGGGCAGCCACGGGCGGCAGGTCTGGCAGCGCTTGCGCCATGGCAGCCAGGGCCTGGATCTGCTGCGCGCGGCTGCTTTCCGATCCGCTCAGCGCGGTATCGGCCGGCAGGCCGGCCAGCAGCGCGGCGGGCCGGGTCAGTTCGCCAGCATCATAGAGCCGGAATGCCAGCCATTTCGCCCGCCACGGTTGCGGATCGGCGGCATGGGCCTCTTGCGCGGCCTGCGCGGCCGCCACGGGATCAGACTGGCGCAGCGCTCGTGCCCGTGCCGCATGGGCGTCGGCCCGCGCGATCCGGGCGCGGCGTTCGTGTTGCTGGGCCTTGCGCGCGGCCTGGGCCTCTGCCCGTGACAGGGCCGTGGGTGACAGGCGCGGCAGAGGCGGGAGAGCGGCGGGCGGCGAAACCTGTGGCAAGGCATCGTCCTGCGCCGGGGTGGCTTCGGGCAAGGCGGGGATGGCGGGGGAGGGACGCGTTGCCGGACGGCGCAGCGCAAGCAGCGCGGCAGGCATGCCGAGCCAGCGCTGCGGTTTGCGCCAGCGCTGCAACAGCGCGTCTCCCAGGCGATAGGCCGGCGAATCTTCCAGCGCCGCCACGCGTGTTTCGTAGCTGGCCAAGGCGCGTTCGTGCCGCTCGGCCTGCTGCGCCGCGGCCAGGCGCGCGTGCTGGGCGGCGGCGCGCCACGCTGCCGCCTCTGCGGCATGGGCGGCGAGATCGGCTGCGAGCAGTGCCGCGCTGTCGCCACGGTTGACGCACGGAGCGGCGGCGGCATCTGCGGCAGCGTCGCTGTGGTCGTCATCGCCGGGGGAGATACGGGCGCCGTCATTGCCGCCTTGCATGACCCCGCTTTCCTGGCCCAGCGCTGGTGACAGGGCCAGTGCCGATGCAGTTGCCAGCGCGGGCGCAGGGAATGATGGCGCGGGCAGCGCATGGGCAAGGGTTTGCGTGTCGGTCATCGGCTCCCCACGGCGCCCCGGCCAGGCGGGGCGAGCATAGCTGTGGCGAACACCCGATCCGAAACGCATCGCCGGTGGCAATGCGCCACCTCGGCCGCGTCATCCGCCGGCCCGGCTGCGTATAAGACAGCAGGCCTGGCGGATCGGGTGCTCAGTCTGTCCAGATCCCGCGCGCGTCGACGATCTCCACCCCGTCGCGCCGCTTGGGCGAAACGGTCTTGAACGGGCGATGGTCAACCAGCAGGGTCCAGACATCGGCCTGATCGAGGGCGGCGAAGCCATCGATCAGTTCCACGCCGCAGGCCGCCAGCGCGGGCGGCAGCACGGCAATGTTCGGTTCCACGACCAGCAAGGGCCGGGTGAAATGGGTGGACAGGTCTTTCACGATATCAACCGCCGGGCTTTCGCGCAGATCGTCGATATCGGGCTTGAAGGCGAGGCCGAAGGTGGCGACGCGCACCTGATCGGCCGTGCAGCCCTTGCGCGCGGCGACGGCGCGGGCGGCGGCCAGCACCTTTTCAACCACCCAGTGTGGCTTGCTGTCGTTAACCTGGCGCGCTGTGTGGATCAGCCGCGCCTCTTCCGGGCTGCGGTTGACGATGAACCACGGGTCCACCGCGATGCAGTGTCCGCCCACGCCCGGGCCGGGCTGCAGGATGTTGACGCGCGGATGGCGGTTGGCCAGCCGGATCAGCTCCCACACGCTGATGTCCAGCTTGTCGCAGATGATCGATAGTTCGTTGGCAAAAGCGATGTTCACATCGCGAAAGGCGTTTTCGGTCAGCTTGCACATTTCCGCCGTGCGCGCTGTGGTCACCACGCATTCGCCCTTCACGAACGTGCTGTAGAGCGAGACCGCCTCGGCCGAGCAGCGCGGGGTGAGGCCGCCGATCACGCGGTCATTCTCCACCAGTTCGCGCAGGACATGCCCGGGCAGCACGCGTTCGGGGCAATAGGCCACGGCGATGTCTGCGGCCTCGCCCGCATCTTGCGGGAAAGTCAGGTCGGGCCGTGCCTGCGCCAGCCACGCGGCGATCTGCTCGGTCGTGCCGACCGGCGAGGTGGATTCGAGCACCACCAGGTTGCCCTTGGCCAAAACCGGGGCGATCGCGTTGGCAGCCGCCTCGATATAGGAAAGGTCCGGCTCGTGCCCATCGCGGAACGGCGTGGGCACGGCGATGAGGAAAGCGTCGGCCGGCTCTGGCCGCAAGGTTGCGCGCAGGCGACCTTCGCGGGCAGCGGCGTGGACGACCATGTCAAGATCGGGCTCCACGATGTGGATGCGCCCCTTGTTGATCGTCTGCACGGCGATTTCGTTGACGTCCACACCGATCACTTCGATCCCGCGCGAGGCGAAGACGGCGGCCGTCGGCAGGCCGATATAGCCAAGGCCGATCACGGAAACCCGCTTGAAGCGGTGGGCTGGGGTCATCATCTCTTCGGTTTCATCCCTCAAAGGCGCCGCAGTGGCCATGGCGCATGCCCCCTTTCCTACGTGATATCCCGTGGCAAAAGCCTTAAGATTGCAGAGCCCCGGGCTTTGGACGGAATGCCTGTTGCGGCACGCCCGGCCAAAGCCGCGAAACCGGTGCGCAGTGGGCCGCCATGGCGGGCGGTGGTTCGGCCAGTGGATGGCAGACCGGAGCCACCGCCGCGCGGGCGACCGTATTGCGAGTGATCGGCGGCGTGTTGCTGCCGGTGAAAGGATCATTCCCCAGTTCCGCCCGCCTCGCGAGCCCAGAAACCTCCGGAAGCAATCAATCGCGGACGCGGCTAAAGCGCCATCCGCACAAATACTGAGTATTTAACTTCGTTTCGGATGCGACCCGCCGCGCGCATAACGCTGGCGCACGATTTCACCCGCGCCACAGGGCGGGAATCGCTGCAGATTCGGATTTCCGGCGGGCGCCTGGAGCCCGTCAGTCGGGCTGCATCACGCCAGGCGGCGGCAATGGTCGAGATAGCCGGCCTCGTGCCGGGCGGCGAGATCGACCACGCTGCGCCACAGCCACGATGGTGCCTGGTCGTCGGCAGGGGCCGGTTGTAATGCGTCTTGCCAGGCACGACGCACATCGTCGCTCATCTGCCGGGCATGGGCCATGCCGACGATGTAGGCGAGATAGGAGGCCGCCGACACGGCCTGGCGGCGCGAGAACTGCTCCACCTCGATCTTGAGGTCCTGCGGCGCCAGTTCGCGCAGCACCACGGGCTTGCCCAAGAGATGGGCCGGGATCATCCGTTCCCCCAGATTGGGCGCCAGCGCACAGGCCCCCGCAACCACGCGCGCGGCCGGGTTGCTGGGCATCGCCACCCCATCGGCAGCTGGCGCCACGGAATGCACCGCTTCCTTGATATCCACCAGCGCCAGGTATTCCGGGCCTTTGTCCTGCGCGCCAACGCCAAGCACCACGGCATAGCGCAGCCGGCCCAGCGAACTGCATCCCTTGCGCCAATAGGCCGCATCCAGCACGCGCACCCGCCCTTCGCCGGCATGCCCGGCCAGGGCCAGCGCCTTTGTCCGCACGGTTGGATCGTCGAAAAGAGCAGTAATGGCGTCGCGTTCGGCCGCCGCCAAGGGCCAGAAACGCTTGCCCAGCGGCAGGCTGGGCGTGGGGCCGTCGATCCGCTCGTTGGCAAGATGACGCCATTTGCGCCCGGCCGCACGGCGACGCACCGCGCGCACCACCTTTGGCTCGGTGGGATCGTCTTCGGGCTCGGGGGAAAGCGCGCGGGAATAGCCGTCGATCATCGCGGCCAGCATCTGCGCGGTGACAATGCCCGGTAGGTCTGAACTGCGCGCCGCCGTTTCCAGCGAAAGGCCCAGGCGAATAAGATCTAGCGCCGGATTGCCGATCACCGTCTGGTCAAGATCGCGGATCTGGACAGCAAAATCGTGGTGCCGATCGGCCAGCGGCCCGAGATTGCCAAGATGGCAATCGCCACAGATCCACACCTTCGGCCCCACCGGCACTTGGGCCATAGCCGGCGAGGCTTCCAGCCATTCATAAAATTGTGCCGTATTGCCGCGCACATAGGCGTGCACCGAGCGCGCCATTTTCAGCGCCCGGCGCGCCTCCAGCGCGGCATGCCGGCGTTCCGGGGTGATCTTCAACCCGGATGGCCTGCGTGCGCAGCGGCCTTGGCTTCACGGGCCTTCTTGGCATAGTGGTGATGGGCAACGATGCAACCTGCCGCAGCACCGGCCAGCGCATGGCCCTTGCCAACGAAGTGACCGGCAACGCCGCCCGCCATGGCGCCGCGGATGCATCCCTTGGCCATGGCCGGCTGGACCGAAACGGTCGCAGTGGCAGCCATCGCAGCGATCAGAACCAGAGCCTTGCGCATCGAGAAATCTCCTTTGCGGCGATAAAGCGCGGGGTGGAGGATGTGTTCCATGACAATTTGGTCATGGCCGCTATACCGGCCCGCCCCTCCGGCCAGCCACGCCTGGTGCCACCTTGCCATGCGCCAGCGCCCAGTTCATACAGGTATGATAATTCTAATTTGGAGAGGCCAATGCAAACCCGCCGCGCAACCATCAAGCTCGCGCTCGCCAGTGCCGTGGCAGGCTCGGGCGTCGGGGCGGGCGCGGCGTCGGGGCAGGCGCTGGCAACCGACGACCGGCGTGCCTGCGGCCAGTCGTTCCGGCCTGCCTGGCCGCGCGGCATTGAGGGTCAGCGCAAGGCCGACATGGGTGATGGGCGCTACCTCAACCCCATCCTGGCGGGCGACTATCCCGATCCTTCGGTGCTGAAGGACGGCGATGATTATTACATGACGCATTCGTCGTTCGATGCAGCGCCCGGGCTGCTGATCTGGCATTCGCGCGATCTGGTGAACTGGCGCCCGCTCGGCCCGGCCCTGACCAAGCCGCTGGGCACCGTGTTCGCGGTCGATATTGCCAAGCATGGCGATCGCTATTTCATCTACATCCCGTTCATGAAGGCGCCGTGGTCACCGCCGCTCGCGAGTTTTGCCAATATCTACGTCATCCACGCGCCGTCGATGGAGGGGCCGTGGAGCGATCCCATCGATCTTGGGATCGGCGAACTGATCGATCCTGGCCATGTCGTGGGCGAGGATGGCCACCGCTACCTGTTCTTCAATGGTGGCAAGCGGGTGCGCCTGACTGCCGATGGTTTGGCTACCGCTGGCCCGGTCGAAACCGCCTACCAGGCATGGCATTATCCCGATGACTGGATCACCGAGGCGTGGTCTCCCGAAGGCCCCAAGCTGTTTCGCCGCGGGCCGTGGTTCTACCTCGTCAATGCGGTGGGTGGCACCAGTGGCCCGGCGACAGGGCACATGGTTGCGGTCGCACGGTCGCGATCGATCAATGGACCCTGGGAGAATTGCCCGCATAACCCGATCGTGCACGCCGCATCGGATGCCGACCCGTGGTGGTCGCGCGGCCATGCCACCGTTGTGGAAGGGCCGGGCGGGCGCTGGTTCATGGTCTATCACGGGTATGAAAACGGCTATCTCACGTTGGGCCGGCAAACCTTGCTCGAGCCCATCGAATGGACCGCCGATGGTTGGTTCCGCGCCACCGGGGGTGACCTTTCACAGCCGCTGGCCAAGCCTGGCGGCCAGGCGTTGCCTCATGGCCTTGCGCATTCCGACGACTTTGCCGCCGATGGACTCGGTCGCCTGTGGTCGCTCTATGCCAGCGCGCCTTCGGATAGCGCGCGCGTCCAGGTGTCGGGCAACAGCCTGGCGCTGGCTGCCAAGGGCAGCAGCCCGCAGGATGCCACGGTGCTGACCCAGCAAGTGGGGGACCGCGCCTATGCGATCGAGGTGGACGTCGAACTGCAAGGCGAAACGCAGGGTGGCCTGCTGCTGTTCTTCGATGACCGGCTGTTCCTGGGCATGGGCATCGATGGACGGCGCATGATCAGCTATCGCGGTGGCAAGCCGACCTATTGGCAGGAACCGGCGCCGCCCACGCGCCGCCTGCACATGCGCATTACCAACGAACGGCAGGTGGTGACCTTCTACTACAGCCTCGATGGCCAGGCTTGGACGCGCCATGGCGTGCGCAGCTATGTCGAGGGGTATAACGCCAACACGCTCGACAATCTGCTCAGCCTGCGTCCCGCGCTGTTTGCCGCCGGCAAGGGGCAGGTGGTGTTCCGCGCGTTCCGCTATCGCGCCCTGCCTGACCTGGCCTGACGCCGGCACGGTTCAGCCCAATGTCTTGAGCAGCTTGAGCTGAAATTCCGTGGTGCGCTGGCGCCAGTGTGATCCCTGGATCAACGGCGCGGAGAGTTCCTGGCGCGTGCGGCCCGGCACGCGCAGCGTGGCCGACAGCGACAGCGTGCGATCAAAGCTGTGCGTCATGATCATGCTCGCTTCGCCCCAGGCAGCGTCGCGCACCTGCCAGGCGCGCGACGGGCTGTTGTAGGACCATTGCACCTGCGCCACGTCAGCCGGCACGTCGCCCCGGGCGGTGCCGCTCCATTCCAGCGTGCCGTTGGTGCTGGCGCGCATGGTGTGCAGCAACTGCTGCCCGCCCGGCACATCGATCGGGTTGCGCTGGTCGAACAAGTTGGCGCTGGCGCTGAGCTTGACATGGCGCAGCAGCGGCGCGCTCAGATCGAACTGCGCGCCGGCGCTGCGGCTGCGGCCGGCATTGACATAGCCATAGATGCTCGCCCCTGCCGCAGTGGCGGCATAGGTCGTGCTCCACACGTTGCTGGTGGTGCGCCAATAGGCAGTGAGATTGGTTTCGATCGCACCGCGCCGGTATTGCAGGCTGCCTTCCCACGATGCGGTGGTCTGGTCCCGCAACGCAGGGCTGCCCTGGAACAGGGTGAGCGGGTCTTCGACCACGGTATAGGGGCGCAGATAGTCGAGCGGTGCCCGCTCGATCCGCTGGCTGTAGCTGGCCGCCAGGGTCAGCATCTTGCTGCTCGCGAACTGGATATGCAGGCTGGGAAAAACGGCGGTGCGGCCAAGCACCAGGCGGTCTTCACCCGGGCTGTCAATCCGCCGCACGTTGCGTTCGGCGCGCAGGCCCGGGGCGATGGTCAGCTTGCCCAGCGTCTGCTGCACGCTGGCATAGGCCGTCAGCGTGATACTGCGCCCGGCAAAGCGATCGTTGGCAAGGGGTGCCGGTGCGCCGTCGCTTGCCTCGCTGCTCAGGGAATAGGCCTGCGATGTGCTGTCGCGGTGCCAACTGGTGCCCAGCGAAAGCAACTGGTGCGCGCCGATCGGGTGCTTCCAGTCCACCTGCCCGTCGATCGTGGTGGTGGGAGTGCGCAAGACCGTGGCAAAGCCACCGCCGTTGCTGAACCGGGCCACGGTTTCGTCCCGCACCATGGGGTTGGTATAGAGCTGCGCCGTGGCGGTCAGCGTTTCCCCCTCGCGCGTGCCGCGATGATCGACATCGAGTTCGCCGGTCAGGAAACTGGCCACGCTGCTCAACCGCCGGGTTTCGGCAAAGCTGTTGAAATCGGGGGTGAGGCCCTGATAGCTGGCGCGGGTGTGGGTGATATCGTGGCCGCCTCCACCGCCCAGGCCCAGCGACACGGTGGTCTTGGCGTCGATCTCATAGGTCGCCTTGCCGCTTAGCCGGCCGTCCGTGCCACCGCTATCGCTCTGTCCCGATCGCGTATAGGCCGTGGCCGCACCGCCACCATCGGACTCGACGTGGCGGCTGGCGGCATCGTGTGCGCGCACCATCGTGCCAATATTGCCGCCTGCTTTCAGTTCATAGCTCCACCGCCCGCGTCGGTAATGCAGCGTGGTATCGATCAGGCCATGGCCATAGCTGGAGGTTTCCACGCTGGCATTGCCCGACCAGCCCGCGTGCCGTGCCTGGCGCAGTACAAGATTGATCACGCCGCCCGTGCCTTCGGCGGAAAACTGCGCCGAAGGGTTGGTGATCACCTCGATCCGCGCGATATCGCTGCCGTGCAGCGTGCGCAGATATTGCCGCGCATCGCCGGCGTAGGGATGCCCATCGACATAGATCCTGGCGTTCCCGGCGCCCAGCAACAGGATCTGGTCATCAGGGGTTACCGTCACGGCGGGCAGCCCGCGCAGCAATTGCAGCGTATCCTTCTGCGCCGATTGCGGGGTTTGCTGCACCTGGTAGGTGCGCCGGTCGATATGCAGGGTGGCGGGCGTGCGCGCGGCGGTCACCTCGATCACGTCGGCCGCGGGCGGCACCGGCGTCGTGGCCGATGCTGCTGGAACGGCCGGTTCGATCGTCGGTGGCAATGCGGCGATCATGCGGTCTCCGGCGGGCTGAGGCACCCAGCATAGGGGCCGCGCGCCAGTCATGAACAGCAAAAAACGCGCAGCGGATCAAAGCCCTAGCACCACTTTGGCGCTAACCGCGATCTGATAGAGAATCTGCGTCATGTCTTTGAGGATCTGGCGCGATTTGGTGTCGATGCGCGGCAGCACGAGCAGATCATCGCCACTGCGCACCGCGCGGCTTTGCGCGGCCACTTCCTCGAAACTGCCATCGGCATGGGCCACCACGATCCGGCGGGCGGCGCTTTTCTGGGTAAAGCCGCCGGCCCGCTCGACATAGCTGGTGGCGTCGAGCCCGGCCTGCCAGGCCACGGCATTGGGGAACAGCACTTCCCCGCTCACCAGCACCAGCCCATCGCGCGTCGGCACGCGCAGCAGATCGCCGTTTTCCAGCAGCAGGTCATCGCGCGCGGGGCCTTGCCCGATCACCACCTGGCCCAGGGGCTGCACCTTCCGCGCGCGGTCGATCCATTGCAGGATCAGGTCAGCCTCGTTGTGGCGCAACTGGCTTTCATCATTGGTGCCCGATCGCGCGGTCAGCGCGGCCTGCTCCAGGCTGTGCAGGCTGGCGTCGAGCATGGTTTTCTGGCGGTCCTTCACGCTTTGCCGGAACAGTTGGATGCTGGTGGCATCCGATCGCTCGGAAAAGCGGATCTGGCGCAACAAGTCGCCCAGGCGCGCGCCATAGGGCAGCACATATTCCTGCCGGCTTTCATGCTCTCCCTCGATCCGCACGGTGATCGTGCCGTTTTTCTGGTCCGAGGTGAACTCGATGGTATCGCCATTGCCCACCGGCAAAGCGCCGGCCTCGCCCAGTGGGCGATAGTCGACATTGCGGATCGGCCCGGTGGCGCGGGTAATGCGCATGTGGGTGGCAACCGGCTGCGGCCCGGCGAGCAGGGCGACATCGGCCGTGGTGGGATGGGCATTACGCGGAAATTCAAAGACATTGGCATTGTTGGCGAGGCCCAGCACCGTCACCGTCTGTTGGCGCGGGCCGACAAAGATCACGTCGCCATCGGCCAGCGGCAAGGGCGGCATCACCCCGCGAAACAGGAACTGGTAGAGGTTCACGTGCGCGCGCACCTGCTCCCCGCGCTTGACCTCCACATCGATGAACGTGCCGCGATCGGGATCGATGCCGCCGGCGGCATCGAGATAGTGCAGCAGCCCGTCCATGCTCGTCCCGTCATAGAGCCCCGGTCGCCGCACGAAGCCGCCGACGAACACCCGCACCGGCTGCGCCTCTGCCAGCGAAGCATAGACATAGACATTGCTGCGAAACGTGCCCGCCGCCGCCCCGGTGATCACGCGTTGCAGATCCTGGTTGCGCACCCCGGCCAGATGGATCGGGCCGATGTTGGGCAGGAACACGTTGCCCTGCGGGTCCACCGTCTGGACCTGGGCATATTGGAATGCGCCCCACAGCCGCAGCACGACCTGATCGCCCGCGGTGATCACGTAATCCGGGTTGAAATGCGCTGCGCCCGCGCGGGCAAACGCGCCGGTGAACAGCTGCGCACCGAACACCGGGCTGATCGCGTTGGCAACATACTGCCCGGAGGCGGCCGCATTGCCTGGCGCCACCGCCGGGGCCGCGCCGTCCACTGGCACCGGCTGCGCAGGATTGGGGCTGGCGGTCGGCACGGCAAGCGGAATGGCGGGCAGGCTGGCGCCGTTGCCGCCGGTATTGCCCATGGCATTGGCAATGGCAGCCAGCGTTGCCGGATCGGCGCTTTGCAGCATCTGGCCCATCACGCCAGGCGGCAATCCCTGCGCCGGTGCTGGCAAAGGCGCGGCCAGCGCGGCGAAGGCGAGCGAAAGGCCCAGCGCCAGCCGACCAGGGCTGGGCAGGGGGCGGCAGGTGCGGCGCATGGGTAGGCGCTCCTTTTTGGCAAACCGAAGGGTGGGAAAGATCAGTCGACGTGGTCGCGCACCACCGACACCAGCAGCAGTGCGATGGCCGCAGCAAGAAACGCGGCGAGCGTGAAGACCAGGGCGTTGTAGAGCCGGCGCGGGCGCGCGGGATATTCGGGCAGGGTTGGCGCCTGGACCACCGAGATTTGCTTCATCGCCTGCATCGCGGTGATCCGCCCCTTTTCCAGCGCGGCCAGCGTCGTCTGGTAGAGCGACTGGCTGAACTGCGCTTCCTGCTGCAATTGGCGGAACGCATCAGCCCGGCGGTTGAGCGCGCCCGGCTCGGGCGCGGCGGCGCGGGCGCGTTCGCGTGCCAGTTCGGCATCGATCGCGCCGATCTGCTGGCGCACGGCCACCACGTCGGGATGGGCCGAAACCAGGTAGGCTTCCAGCGTGCCCAACTGCGTCTGCAAGGCGCTTTTGCGCGCTTCGAGCTGGGCAATCGTGCCGGCCACGGCATCGAGCGTGCCATCGGGCGACACCATGCCTTCCCGGCTCTGGAAATCGAGCACGGCCTGGCGCGCCTGCTGGTTGCGCTTGCCCATCTGCGCTGCCTCGCTGGCCAGGAAATCCACCTGGGTCTGGGCCAGGCGGTGATCGTTGGCGTTCATGAAGGCGGCGCCCTCGTGCAGCATGGCCGCCACGATCGCCTGCGCCGTGGCGGGGTCATAGGCGCTGGCCTCCACATGAAGCACGCTGGCATTGTCGTCATAATCGACGCGGACGCGCGCTTTCATGTAATCGCGAAAGCGGGCCATCGGCGCGTTGGCGGCACCCAGGCGCGACAGCCAGTCGTGGCGATGATCGGCATAGTGCGCGCGCAAATGCAGCCGGGCGTCGAGCCGGGCGAGCATGTCTTGCGAAAGCAAGTGGTTGCGCAGCAGCATCTGGTCATTGCGGTTGCCACCGCCCGCGCCAGCCAGGCCCGACAGCAGGCCACCCAGCCCGCCCGGATCGATCGCGCCCATGTCGGCCCGCTGCACGACCACGTCGGTTTCGGAAACATAGAGGTCAGAGGCGATCAGGCACCAATAGGCGCTGGCGACAAGGCTGGCAGCGCCGGCCAGGCCCAGCACCAGATGGCGAATCCGCGCCGCGCGCCAGCGTGGGCGCCGGGCGGGCGGCAGCGTGGTGGCGCCAGGGGCTTCGCGCGGGCCCGACAGCGGCAGGGCTGGCGCTTCTCCCGGCCCGGCGTCCTGCTCGGGCAGATCGGCCGGGGGGCGCCGCCGGCGCGCGATCGGCGCGGCAGGGGCCGGGGGGGCAGGCGGATAGGCAAGGTCGGTGCTCATGCGGGCAGGGTGTCCTTGTAGGCCGCGATGGCGTCTCCCAGCCGGTCGAACCAGGTCAGCCTGCCCTGGTGGAGCAGCATGCCGGCAGTACAGAACCGCTTGAGCGTGCCGGGATCGTGGCTGACCATGATCACGCTGGCCTGGTTGGCGCGGCGGCGGAACTCCTCGGCCGCGCGGGCGCGAAAGCTGGCATCGCCGGCAGAGGTCGCCTCATCGGAAATGTAGACGTCGAAATCGAACGCGAGCGAAATGGCAAAGCGCAGGCGCGCCGCCATGCCGGTGGAATAAGTGCGGATCGGCTGGTCGAAGCGGTCGCCCAGTGCGGCAAATTCGGCAATGCGCGCCAGGCGTTCGGGAATGTCATCCTCGTGCCCGTGGATGCGGCAGACAAAGCGCGCGTTCTGGCGCCCGGTCAGCGTGCCTTGCAACCCGCCGCCAAAGCCGAGCGGCCACGATACGCGGCAATGCCGCTCCACCGCGCCGCGCGTCGGCTTGTCCACCCCCGCCAGAATGCGCAGCAGGGTGGACTTACCCGCGCCATTGGCCCCCAGAATCCCCACACTGACCCGTGGCGGGATCACGAAATTGGCGTTGTCGAGCACCCAGGGCCCCGCGCCATGCGCGGTCATGTAACGCTTGGACAGGCCGCGCCCGACGATCATCGCGCACCCACCTTGTGCGCCAGGCGCAGTTGCAGCGCGAGGCCGAGCAGCAGCAGCCCGAGAACCCAGGCAAAGAGATAGCCGGCATCGGTTTCGGGCACGGCCTGATAGCTGTCTGACAAGGCCATGCGCACCAGTTCCACGCCATGGGCCAGGGGATTGAGCATCAGCAGCGCGCGCCAGTCGGCCGGCAGCGAGCCAAGTGGAAACATTACCCCCGAAATCATGTAGAGCGGCCGCAGCACGATGTGCAGCACCTGGCGCGTTTCGCGCATCAGCGTAGTGCAGGCCGAAACCACCATGCCGAACGCCACGCCCAGCAGCCACATCGCCGCGCAGGCCCCCATCATCGCCAATGGGAACTGCGGGGCAAAAGGGTGGCCCCATAGCGCCAGGAGCGCGATCAGCAGCAGGGTGATCACCAGCCAGCTTGCTCCTTCCAGAAGGCCACGCGCCACCAGCGTGTCCACCGGCTTGACCTGGCGATAGGCAAACAGGGCGGAATTGTCGGCCGGGGCGCCGGCCACGTGATCGGCCGTCTTGCGGAACAGGAAGAAGGTCTGGATGCCGACCATGATCCACACCGGCGTGTCGAGGTTGCCCACGCTGTGCACCCGCACGGCGGAATAGAGCGCCAGCAGATAGGCAACGTGGAACACCGGCTCGAACAGCACCCAGGCCCACGAAATACGCGTGGCGAACAGTCGGGTGAGTGCCTCGCGCAGCATCAGGGCGCGCCAGACCGACCAGGTGACCGCCAGCGACGAACGCGCCGGGGCGGCCGGGCCGGCAAGATCAGGAGAAGGCGGCAAGACGGGTAAGGGCATCGCCGTTACGCCGATGCCGCCTGGGCCGGACGATCCCAGGCAAACAGCGCCTGAGGGTTCCGAGGGCGCGCAGGCACCGCTGCCGCGCAGTCGGGCGCCGGGCCAGCGGCGAGCGTGGCGCAGTCTGCCATGCGCACCACGCCGACGGGCAGCGGGGCGCCTGCGCCTTCCACCACGAACAGGGCGGTGACGTTGGCCTGCCTCATCACGGCCAGCGCGTCTGCGGCGCGGGCATCGGCGCGCACCGTGCGCGGGGCGTGGGTCATCACGTCTTCGGCGCAGGAAGTCAGCAGGCCATGGACATGGCGGCGCAGATCGCCATCGCTGATCGCCCCCACCAGGCAGCCGGCACGATCGACCACGCCGGCAATGCCCAGGCTCTTTTCGGTCATTTCCAGCAGCACGTCGCGCATCGGCATGGCCATGGGCACCAGGGGCACGGCATCGCCGCGATGCATGATGTCGGCCACCGTGGCCAGGCTGGCGCCGATGGCGCCGCCAGGATGAAGCTGGCGCAACTGCGCATGCGTCGTGCCGCGTGCGGCCATGGTGGCAATCGCCAGCGCATCACCCAGCGCCAGCATCAGCGTGGAGGAGGTCGTGGGCGCCATGTTGGCCGGGCACGCCTCTCGCGCCGGGGGCAGGATCAGGGCAATATCCGCGCTGCGCATCAGGATCGAATCCGCCACAGCGCTAATGCCGATCAGCGGGCAACCCAGCCGCGCGGCATGGGCCAGGATCGGGCGCAGATCGGGGGTGTTGCCCGAATTGGACAGCACCAAAAGCAGATCGTCAGGCGTGAGCATGCCCAGGTCGCCATGCGCCGCCTCTGCCGGGTGGACGAAGAAGGCCGGCGTGCCGGTGGCGGCGAGCGTCGCCGCCAGCTTGCGCCCGACATGCCCCGATTTGCCCATGCCACTCACCACCACGCGTGACTTGGTGGCCAGGAGTAGGTTCACCGCATCGGCAAACCGGGCATCGAGCGTGCGCGCCAGGCGATCGAGCGCGTCGGCTTCCGTCTGGATCACCCGACGCCCGCGCGCCAGCAGGTCCACCGCCGGCATCGCGCCCGGCGCGGGTTGTGCAACGATCTGGCCCTCTGGCTTCATGAAATCACCGTCCCCCTTGCGCCGGTCCCGAATGCCTGCCCCATGTGCGGGCGTCAGCGCGATCCGTGCCGCCGCCCATCGGGATGGCCCTTAGTAATCCCTACTGGATCGCCATGCGGCGCCTGTTCCCACGGAAATGAAGCGATAACCGCGTCGCCGCTGGCTCTGGCGGCGGCTTTGGGCCATGCCTGCCCGTGCGTTTCGTGATAGAAACAGCCTCTCAATTTTCGAGGGAGTTTGCCCCACTCATGCAGCTGCGCCACTTGCGCTATTTCGTGGCCCTGGCGCGTCAGCGCCACTTCGCCCGCGCTGCGGCGGAATGCGGCGTGTCGCAGCCCACGCTGTCGGCCGGGCTGGTGGCGCTGGAACAGGATCTGGGCAAGCGCCTGGTAGAGCGTGACCGGCGCTTTATCGACCTGACGGCGCAGGGCCAGGCCATGCTGCCCTGGGCCGAACAGATCCTGGGCGCGATGGGCAGCATGGCCCAGGCCGTGGCGGCCACCGCCGCACCACTGGCGGGGCGGTTCCGCCTTGCCGCCATTCCCGCCGCGCTGCCGCTCGTCGGCCGCTTTGGCGATGCGCTGCTGGGCCGCTATCCCGGACTGCACCTCGCCGTCCACCAGGCCACCAGCCGGGTGATCGAACAGGATCTCCAGGCGTTGTCGTGCGATGCCGGGTTGACCTATCTCGATCACGAACCACCCGCCAACGTCATCGCCGTGCCGTTGGCGCAGGAACGCTATCTCTTTGTAACCCATGGCGATGCCGCGCGCGAAAGCGGCGCGGCGATGGATTGGGCAGAGGCGGCTGCCATGCCGCTGTGCCTGCTGCACCAGGGCATGCAGTATCGCCGCATCCTCGACGCGCAGTTCGCCGCCCGTGGCCTGGCCCTGGCGCCGCGTGCCGTGGCAGACAGTTATGTCGCGCTGCTGTCGCTGGTGCAGTCGGGCCGCTTTGCCACGATCATCCCCGATAGCTATGCCGCGCTGTTGACCGGGCTGGACTGGGCGGCGATCCAGCCGATGGAGGGCGTCGAAACCGCGCGACGGCTGGGGCTGGTCGTGCTCGATCGCCAGCCGATGGGGCCATTGGCGCTGGCTGCGCTCGACGTGGCGCGCGCTCTGGCGGCGTGATAGAGAAATTCTATCAAACTTTGCGCAATTCGATTTGACCGCGCGCGTCGACGGGGCGACATTTCGCGCCATGACCGAACCTGCCGAACTGGACCGGATCCTTGCCGCGCACGCCGGGCGCGAGGGATCCCTGCTGCCGATCCTGCATGATGTGCAGGCCGTCTTTGGCCATGTGAGCGAGGCGGCCGAACGAGCGATCGCCCACGCGCTCAATCTCAGCCGCGCCGAAGTGCATGGTGTGGTCAGCTTCTATCACGATTTCCGCACCGCGCCCGAATCGCGCCCGGTGGTCAAGCTGTGCCGCGCGGAAAGCTGCCAGGCACGCGGCGTGGAGGCACTGGCCGCGCGCCTTCGCGCCGATGGGCCGGTGAAGGTGGAAACGGTCTATTGCCTGGGGCTGTGCAGCGTGGGGCCGAACGCGATGGTGGGCGACACGCTCCACGCCCGGCTTACGCCTGAAAAGCTCGATGTTCTGGTGGGAGGCCTGGCATGAAGGACGTGGGCATGAGCACGACCGTGCGCATTTCCGACGACGCACTGGCCCTCGCCTGTGGCGCCGATGCCGTGGCTGTCGCCTTCGCAGCGGCGGGCTGCACGGTGGAGCGGGTATCGAGCTGGGGCATGCACTGGCTTGAGCCCATGGCCGAAATCGACGGGCAAGGATTCGGCCCGCTGGAGCCGGCTGACGTACCTGCCGTGCTGGCCGGCACCAGCGACAAGGGCATCGGCCCGATCGCCGATCACCCGTTCATCGCCGGCCAGCAGCGCTTTACCTTCGCGCGCGCCGGCAAGACCCGGCCGTTGAGCCTGGAGGATTACGCGGCGCATGGCGGCTGGGCGGGCCTTGCCCGTTCGCGCGAAATGGGGCCGGAAGCGACGATTGCGGAAGTCATGGCCTCGGGCCTGCGCGGCCGGGGCGGGGCGGGCTTTCCCGCCGCGATCAAGTGGACCACTGTGGCCAAGGCGCCGGCCACGCCCAAATACATCGTCTGCAACGCCGACGAGGGTGACAGCGGCACCTTTGCCGATCGCATGGTGATGGAAGGCGATCCCTTCATGCTGATCGAAGGCATGGCGATTGCCGCCCATGCCGTCGGCGCGGCGAAGGGCTATGTCTATATCCGCAGCGAATATCCCCATGCCATCGCCAAGATGCAGGCAGCGGCCCAGGCGGCACGTCCGCATATCGCCCCTTTCGAGGTGGAAGTGCGCGTGGGCGCGGGCGCCTATGTCTGTGGCGAGGAAACCTCGCTGCTCAACAGCCTGGAGGGCAAGCGTGGCGAAGTGCGGGCCAAGCCGCCACTGCCCGCATTGGAAGGGCTGTTTGGCCAGCCCACCGTGGTCAACAACGTGCTGACTCTCGCGGCGGTGCCGTGGATTCTGGCGAACGGCGGCGCGGCTTATGCCGATGTCGGCTTTGGCCGGTCCAAGGGTACGATGCCGATCCAGATCGCCGGCAACGTGAAATATGGCGGGCTGTACGAGGTCGGTTTTGGCATCACGCTGGGCGAACTGGTCGAGGTGGTCGGTGGCGGCACTGCCTCGGGCCGGCCAGTGCGCGCGGTGCAAGTGGGCGGGCCATTGGGCGCCTATCACCCGCCGGCCGATTTCCACCTGCCGTTCGATTATGAAAGCTTTGCCGCTGCCGATGGCCTGATCGGCCACGCCGGGCTGACCGTGTTTGACGATAGCGTGGACATGAGCGCGCAGGCGCGCTTTGCCATGCAGTTCTGCGCCGCTGAATCCTGCGGCAAGTGCACGCCCTGCCGCCTGGGCTCCACGCGCGGCGTCGAAGTGATCGACCGCATCCGCGCCCGCCAGGGCCGCAGTGCCGATGCGGTGGAGAGCCTGCCGCAAATCCACAACGCCAAGAAGCGCGCGCGCAGCCTGGCCGACGAGATCGCCCTGCTTGAAGACCTGTGCGAAACGATGAAGTTCGGCTCGCTTTGCGCGCTGGGCGGCTTCACGCCCTATCCCGTGCTTTCGGCCCTGCGCCGGTTCCCCGAGGATTTCGGTGCGGTGTCTGCTGACGCGGAGGCAGCGGAGTGATGGCGCCTTGCTGCCAAGGGGCTTCGTCAAGCTCAGCCCGAACGGGTTTCAAGGGTGTGAAAGCCCAAATCCCGTTCGCCCTGAGCCTGTCGAAGGGCGCTGACGACAGCGCAGGGGTGCGCCCATGATCCTGGGCGCCGTCCTTGCCGGGGGCCAATCCACCCGCTTTGGCAGTGACAAGGCTGTGGCCGAACTGGCAGGGCAAAGCCTCCTCGCTCATGCCGTGAATACCCTGCAGCAGCAGTGCGACACGGTCGTGGTTGTGGGGCGGGATGATGCGCCGGCGCCCTGTCTGCCCGATCGCCCGCGTGCCGGCATGGGGCCGCTGGGTGGCATCGCCGCCGCGCTCCACCATGCCGCTGGCCACGGGTTTGATACCGTGCTCACGGTCCCGGTCGACAGTTTTGGCCTTGCCGCCGATACGGCTGCCCAGCTTTCCCCCGCGCCTGCCTTTTGCGAAAGCCAGCCGGTGATCGGGCTGTGGCCGGCCAGCGCCGCGCCTGCGCTTGATGCGTTGCTGGCCAGCCCGGCCAAGCACAGCTTGCGCGCGTTTGCCCAAGCGATAGGCGCGCGCCCGGTTGCGCTCACCACTATTCCCCACAATATCAACACCCCGGCGGATCTCGCCGCCGTGCAGGAGCTTCCCCATGGGCTATGAACGCCAGGCCGATTTCGGCACCCCCGAGGTTCGTTCCGACAGCCAGGTGACGCTGGAAATCGATGGCCGCGCCGTGACCGTGCCGGCCGGCACCACCGTCATGCGCGCGGCGGCCGTATCGGGTGGGTCGATCCCCAAGCTGTGCGCCACCGACAACCTCAAGCAATTCGGCTCGTGCCGCCTGTGCCTGGTTGAAATCGACGGCATGCGCGGCACGCCGGCGTCGTGCACCACGCCGGTGGCCGATGGCATGAAGGTTCATACCCAAAGCGAAAAGCTGGCCAGGCTGCGGCGCGGGGTGATGGAGCTTTATATCTCCGACCACCCGCTCGACTGCCTTACCTGCAGCGCCAACAACGATTGCGAGTTGCAGGACCAGGCCGCTGCCGTGGGCCTGCGCGATGTGCGCTATGGCTATGAGGGGGCCAATCACCTGGAGGCGGAGACCGACGCCAGCAATCCCTATTTCGATTTTGACGCCACCAAGTGCATCGTCTGCTCGCGCTGCGTGCGCGCCTGCGATGAAGTGCAGGGCACCCTGGCGCTGACGGTGGAAAGCCGCGGCTTCGGCTCGCAGATTTCGGCGGGCGTGAAGTCTGACGATTTCCTCTCGTCGGAATGCGTATCGTGCGGCGCCTGCGTCCAGGCCTGCCCCACCTCGGCGCTGATGGAAAAGGCGGTGACCGAAATCGGCAAGCCCGAGCGTGCCGTCGTCACTACCTGCGCCTATTGCGGCGTGGGCTGCACGTTCCGCGCCGAAATGCGCGGCGAACAGCTGGTGCGCATGGTGCCGTGGAAAGACGGCAAGGCCAACCGTGGCCATTCCTGCGTCAAGGGCCGCTTTGCCTGGGGTTATGCCCAGCACCAGGACCGCATCCTGAAACCCATGGTGCGTGACAGCATCGATCAGCCGTGGCGCGAGGTGAGCTGGGACGAGGCGCTGGGCTTTGCCGCCAGCCGCTTCAAGGCGATCGCCGCCAGCCATGGCAACAATGCCCTGGGCGGCATCGTATCGAGCCGCTGCACCAACGAGGAAGGCTTCCTGGTGCAGAAGCTGGTGCGCGCCGGCTTTGGCACCAACAACGTCGATACCTGCGCGCGGGTGTGCCATTCGCCCACCGGCTATGGCCTCAAGACCACGTTCGGCACGTCTGCCGGCACGCAGGATTTTGATTCGGTCGAAGACAGCGACGTGATCCTGGTGATCGGCGCCAATCCCACCGATGGCCATCCGGTGTTCGGCAGCCGGATGAAGCGCCGCCTGCGCCAGGGCGCCAGGCTGATCGTGATCGATCCGCGCCGCACCGATCTGGTGCGCAGCCCGCATGTGGAGGCAGACTATCACCTGCCGCTGCGCCCCGGCACCAATGTCGCGGTGCTGTCCGCGCTGGCGCACGTGATCGTGACCGAGGGCCTGGTCAACGAAGCCTTCGTGCGCGAACGCTGCGATTGGGACGAGTTCCAGCACTGGGCTGAATTCGTGGCGCAAGAGCGCAACAGCCCCGAATTCCTCGAACCCGTCACTGGCGTTCCCGCCGACCTCGTGCGCGGGGCGGCGCGGCTCTATGCCACGGGCGGCAACGGCGCGATCTATTATGGCCTGGGCGTGACCGAACACAGCCAGGGCTCTTCCACCGTGATGGCGATTGCCAACCTCGCCATGGCGACGGGCAATATCGGTCGGCGCGGGGTGGGGGTTAACCCCTTGCGCGGGCAGAACAACGTGCAGGGCGCCTGCGACATGGGCAGCTTCCCGCACGAGCTTTCGGGCTATCGCCATGTGTCTGATGCCGCCACGCGCGCGCTGTTCGAGGCCGAATGGGGCGTCAGGATCGATCCCGAACCGGGGCTGCGCATTCCCAACATGCTCGATGCCGCCACTGATGGCCTGTTCAAGGGCCTCTATATCCAGGGCGAAGACATCCTGCAGTCAGACCCGGATACCAAGCATGTTGCGGCGGGCCTGGCGGCGATGGACTGCGTCATCGTGCATGACCTGTTCCTCAACGAAACCGCCAACTATGCGCATGTCTTCCTGCCGGGCTCCTCGTTCCTGGAAAAGGACGGCACTTTCACCAATGCCGAACGCCGCATCCAGCCGGTGCGCAAGGTGATGGAGCCGCTCAATGGCTATCAGGACTGGGAAGTGACGCAGGAACTGGCGCGCGCCATGGGCCTCGATTGGAACTACACCCATCCCAGCGAGATCATGGACGAGATCGCGCGGCTCACCCCCAGCTTTGCCGGGGTAAACTATGCCCGCCTCGATGCCGAAGGCTCGCTGCAGTGGCCGGTCAACGACACCGCGCCCGATGGTTCCCCGATCATGCATGTCGATGGTTTCGTGCGCGGCAAGGGCAAGTTCGTGGTGACCGACTATGTGCCCACTGACGAGCGCACCGGGCCGCGTTTCCCGCTGCTGCTGACGACGGGGCGCATCCTCTCGCAATACAATGTCGGCGCGCAGACCCGGCGCACCGAAAACAGCGTGTGGCATGCCGAAGACGTGCTGGAAATTCACCCCACCGACGCGGAAAATCGCGGGATCAACAGCGGGGATTGGGTGCGCCTGGCCAGCCGGTCGGGCGAAACCACGCTGCGCGCCACGGTGACCGATCGCGTGGCGCCCGGCGTGGTCTATACCACGTTCCACCACCCCGCCACGCAAGCCAACGTGGTGACCACTGATTATTCCGATTGGGCCACCAATTGCCCGGAATACAAGGTGACGGCAGTTCAGATCACCCCGTCCAACGGGCCGAGCGAATGGCAGGAAGACTATGCCGCGCAAAGCCGCCAGGCGCGGCGCATCGCCGGCAGCGCGATGGAGCCGGCCGAATGAGCGGGCAAACCGAAGCCAAGCTGGTCTACATGGCCAACCAGATCGCCCGCAACCTGGTGCACGAGCCGCACCCGGCGGCGGCTCTGGCCGATCACTTGCACGCGTTCTGGACGCCGGCGATGCTGCGCCAGATCTTTGCCCACCTTGCCGCCCATGGCGAGGATGGGCTCGATCCTATCGCGCGCACGGCCTTGGCCGAACTGGCCGCCGGCCACGCCCCGCCACCGCAAACCAAGGCGACCGACCCCGCGCACCATGGCGCCGATGCCGGCTGACCTGCCGCCCGGCGCGGTCGACCACGCCTTTGTCGAACATTTCGCCGATGGCCGCCCGCCCGTGCCGCGCGCCCGCGCGCTGGCGCAGGAAGCGCCCGTGGCGATCGAGATCAATGGCCTGGGCTATGCCGTGATGATGGCCACACCCACCGATCTTGAAGACTATGCGCTGGGCTTTTGCCTGTCGGAACAGTTGATCGCCGATCCTTCCGGGTTCGTGGCAGCGCAGGCTGCCGAGATCGAGGGGCGCGGCTGGATTCTGCGCATCACGCTGGCCATGGCCGATGCTGCCCCGCTGATGGAGCGCGCGCGGCTGCGCCTGTCCGAAGGATCGTGCGGCCTGTGCGGGATCGAAAGCCTTGAGCAGGTCTTGCGCCCCTTGCCGCAGGTAGGCGCGGCACTGGCTGTTAGTGATGCGGCGATCTTTCGTGCCACAGCGGCGCTGGGCGATCACCAGACGCTGGGCCGGGCCACCCGCGCGGCCCATGCCGCCGCGTTCTGCACGCGTGATGGGGTGATCGTGGCGCTGCGCGAGGACGTTGGTCGCCACAATGCCTTCGACAAGCTGGTCGGCGCCATGGCGCGTGCCGGGATCGATCCGGCCAGCGGCTTTGTCGTGCTGACGGCGCGGTGCAGCTATGAACTGGTGCAGAAGGCGGTGATCGCCGGGGTGCCGCTGCTGGTTACCGTATCGGCCGCCTCAACCCTCGCCGCTGCGCGCGCGCAGACGCACGGGCTGCGGCTGGTCAGCCTGGCGCGAGATGACAGTTTTCTGGATAGTTGAGCGGGCTGGCGCTTGCGCTCAGCGCGCGTCAGCCAGCGTGGACAGCGCCTCGCGCAGCGCTTCGAGGCTGACCGGCTTGGGCAGCATCGGCGCTTCGGGCGCGCCGGCATCGGGATCGAACGAGGCATGCCCCGACAGATAAAAGAACGGCGTGCCTTCCTCGCGCAGGCGCAGCGCTACTGGCACCGAGGTCGTGTCGCTGCCCAGTGAAAAATCGAGCAGGGCGGCATCGACCGGGCCTTCGTCCAGCGCCGATAGCGCCTGGTCCACCGTGGCCACTGCCGTTACCTTGTCATGGCCGAGGTCTGCCAGGTTTTCCTCCAGCAGCATTGCGAGCAGGGGCTCGTCCTCGACAACCAGAATTCTCATCATTGCAATCCTTGGTGGCGTTTGTTGGTGCCGGGCGCGAAGGCGCGGCACAACGCCAATTCCACAAAACCCTACCCCATCTGCGGCATACGCGAAACTGCCGATGATACGAATAAGGTTGCATCCAGGGGGTCTATCCCCTGATTGCAACGCTTTGGCCCGTTTTTCGCCCGGATCATGCCCTTGGGAACCAGCGCGATGCGCCAGGGATTATGGCTTGGCCATGGCCCCGCGCGCGATTCGTTTTCCTTACGAGACCCCCGGTCTGGATGTCCGCTGGCAGCGCCAGCTGTTGATCGGCGGCGTGGTTGCGCTGCTCCATGTCGGCCTGATTCTGGCGCTGGTGCACGGCCTGGCTGGGGGCATTGTTGCGCTGCGCCTGCCCGATCCGGCATTCGTGCTCTACGCTCCGCCCGAACCCACACCCACGCCCACCCCGCCGCCCAGCCGCAGCATGCGGCCAAGCCATGCCGCTTCGGGGGCTGCCGGGGCGATGGGGCGCAAGGCGCGGCCCAAAGAAATCATGGCCCCACCGCCGCGCATCATTATCCCGGCCTTGCCCGCCGCCCCGGTGGCGGGGACTGGCGACGCGGCACGGTCGGGCGCCGGCCCCACTGGCACGGGCAGCGGCGGCGCCGTCGCGGGCTCGGGAACGGGTAGCGGCGCTGCCGGCAATGGTGATGGTGGTGGCGCGGCGCAGCGCGTGACCAAGATCGCCGGAGACATCACCGCCGCCCGCGATTATCCCGCCGCCGGCCGCGCCGATCGTGCCGGCCGCCAGGTGGTGATCGTGCTGCGGGTGGATGCGCAGGGCAATCCGGTGGCGTGCCGCGTGCAACAGGCCAGCGGCAACGATGAAGCCGATGCCATCACCTGCCGCCTGGCTATGCAGCGCTTCCGCTTTCGTCCGGCGCGCGATGCGCAAGGCCAGGCGATAGAAGCCGAATATGGCTGGCGCCAACGCTGGTGGGCGCCCTAACATGTGTTGGCGTGGCGCGGAAACCTTGGTGTTTTTGCAGCGCCGCACCTGTGAGTCGCCTTTTTTCAGCGACAAAATCAGCACGTAACGTGACGATGACGTTGCGGCGCAATGCAACTTTATCCCGGTTCCATCGTTGGTTCATCGAACAGACATATTCGGGGCGAGCCAGCCAGATGACACGTGACCTTTCCACTTCCTTGCGGCGCGCCACCCCTGTTGCAGGGGCCGTGCTTGATTTCTTCGGTACCGATGCAGCTTCCCGTGCACCCGCCCGCCGCGTGGCGCTGATTGGGGGCTTCGCGCCGCGCAAGTGCGGCATTGCCACGTTTACCACTGACGTGTTCGAGCAGCTGGGGCTGCATCACCCCGAGCTGTCGGTCGACCTGCATGTCATCGACAGCCCGACCGAGCCGCTGCCCTATCCCGATGCGCGCAGCGTGATCCGGGCCGATCAGCCCGAAGACTATCGCATTGCCGCGCGACGCATCAACGAAGATGCCGTCGATGCGGTGTGGCTCCAGCACGAATACGGCATCTTTGGCGGCGAAGCTGGCGCCATGGTGCTCGAACTGCTCGATCGCGTCGCTGCCCCCCTGATCGTTACGCTGCACACCGTGCTGGCCAGCCCTTCTGCCGAGCAGCGCGCGGTGCTCGATCATATCCTCGATCGCGCCAGCGGCGTCATGGTCATGAGCGAACATGGCCGCGATGTCCTGGCCGCGGTCTATGGCGTCGATCCCAAGCGGGTTACCGTGATTGCCCACGGCGCACCCGATCGCCCGTTCGGGCGCCATGCCCAGTTCAAGGCCCGCGCCGGTCTTGAAGGCAAGAACGTGATCATGACCTTTGGCCTGCTGGGCCAGGGCAAGGGCCTGGAAACCGCGATCGAGGCCTTGCCGGCGATCGTCGCGGCACACCCCAACACGGTGTATCGCATTGTCGGCGCGACGCATCCCAACCTGGTTGCCGCAGAAGGCGAAGCCTATCGCGACAGCCTGATGGACCTGGCGCGCAAGTTGGGCGTGGCCGATCATGTGTTGTGGGAAAACCGCTTCCTCGAAACTGGCGAACTGCTCGATCAGCTGGAAGCATGCGACATCTACCTCACGCCCTATCCCAACCTGCAGCAGTCCACCTCGGGTACGCTCAGCTATGCCGTGGCGTTGGGCAAGGCGGTGGTTTCCACCCCTTATCTTCACGCGCGTGAACTTCTCGCCGATGGCGTCGGCGCGCTGGTGCCGCCGCGCTCGGCGCAGGCGCTGGCGGATGCCGTCAACGCGTTGCTCGGTGATCCTGCCGCGCTCGATGCCATGCAGCGCCGCGCCTATGCGCGTGGCCGCGAAACGATCTGGCCGCGCTTTGCCGAAAGCTGCGCCCAGTTGGTCAACACCGTGGCCGCCACCGCGCCGCAGCTGCCGCCGTTGACCGCCACGCCGGGCACCAGCGGGGTCTGGGCGATGTGTGACAGCACCGGCATGTTGCAACATGCAATCGGCGTGGTGCCCGATCGCCGCCATGGCTATTGCCTGGATGACAATGTCCGCGCGCTGATGCTGATGGGTGTGGCCGATAGCATTCCCCTGGCCGAGCGCCAGCGCTGGGCCACGGTTTTCGCCTCGTTCGTCCAGCACGCCTGGAATCCCGAGGCCGGCCGCTTCCGCAACTTCATGGCGTTCGATCGCTCGTGGTGCGAAGACGTCGGCTCGGAAGACAGCAATGGCCGCGCCCTGTGGGCCTTGGGCCATGCCGTGGCCCACGCGCCGGACGCCGGCCTGCGCGCATGGGCGCGGCAGTGGTATGACATCGTGCTCGACCCGCTGGGCAGTGTGGAATATCCGCGCAGCATCGCCTTTGCTGTGCTCGGCGCAGCGCAGGTCTTGGCGGTGGAGCCCGATCACCGTCCCAGCCGTGCGATGGTCGAACGCGGCGGCGCGGTGCTTCATGCCTTGCTGGCCGAAGGGCGGCGCCCCGATTGGGCGTGGTTCGAAGCCATGCTGGGCTATGACAACCCGCGCCTGCCCGAAGCGCTGATCCGTGCAGGCCATCTCATGAACCGGGCAGACTGGCTGGAAAGCGGGCTGGAAGCCTTGCGGTTCATCGTGGCGCAACAGACCACTGCCACAGGTCAGTTTCGTGCGATTGGTTCGGAAACCTTCACCCCGCCTCATGCCGTATCTTATGAAGCCAAGCCATTCGACCAGCAGCCGCTGGAAGCCTGGGCCGCGGTGGAAGCATGCGCGGCAGCCTGGCAGGCCGAAGCCAGCCGGGACGGGCACGGCGCGCGCGGCGCGTCGCAAGCACTGTGGCGCAGCCACGCCCAGGCCGCCTATCGCTGGTTCCTGGGCGCAAACGACCGTGCCCAGCCGCTCGGTGATCTGGCTAGCGGGCGGTGTCGCGATGGCATTACCCCGCGCGGCATCAATGCCAATTGCGGTGCCGAATCAATCCTGGCATTCCAGCTGGCACATTATGCGCTTGCCGAGTTGGAACGGGCCAGCGGCCCGCGCGTTGGCAGCGAAACCGCAGCCCTTGGCCAATCGTTTGGCCCATCCAGCAAGGTAAGGAGTGTCCTTGGCGACCGAGCCTACAAATCCCAGTCTCACGCCAGCTGACACGGTGGCGGCCAACCCTGTGGGAACGCGCCCCGACGGGGTGGGCAATGGCCTGCGCATTCTTGAGCAACGGCTTCATGCCGATCCGTCACGCGTCGTGCTGCGGCCCTTTCATCTGGGCTGGCAGGGCGGCGCGGGCGGCGGCTCGCGTGCGGCGCGCCTGGTAGAGGATGTCCTGTCGCTGGGCGAGGCCGAGGCGGCCGAGGAATATGCCCGCGTCCTCCACGATTTCGAGGAACGCCACTGGCAGACGGAGCAGCTGTTCGAGGAACGCTATGCCGAAGTGCGCCAGGCGCTCGACCTTGACGATGATGCCATTCCGCCCGTGCGCCGGCGCCTGATCGGCGCCTATTTCTGCCACGAATATACTTATGCTGCGGCAGCCTTGATGAACCCGTCGATCGTGCCCCATCCCGATCAATCGGGGATGCTCGATGGCGCGGTGCGCTTTGTCATGAGCCTGCGCGCGGTGGGCGAGGGGCACATCAGCTCGATCGTGTTCCGCGAGGGCGTGGCCAATGCGGATGGCAGCTTCCAGCTGTGGCCGCAAAGCGCGTTTGCCACCGCGCTGCTGCCCGATGCCAGCACTCCGCCCACCGATGACGGAATAGTGGCCCTGCATCGCCATTCCGAAAGCACGCTGTCGAACAGCGTGATCTTCCCCGTGACCGAGCAGCAGCGCGGCGGCTTGGAAGACCTGCGGCTGGTGCGGTTCGATCATGGCGGCGGCGACTACGAATGGATCGGCACCTACACCGCCTATTCGGGCAGCTCGATCCGCTCGGAGCTGCTGCGCACGCGCGATTTCCGCCGCTTCGGGCTTGAGCCGATCCAGGGCCGCGCCGGGCGTAACAAGGGCATGGCCCTGTTTCCCCAGGCGATCGACGGGCGCTATGCCATGGTCGGCCGCCAGGATGGCAAGAACCTGTTCTTGCTCCGCTCAGACCGGCTGGATTGCTGGGACGATGATGGCGTCTTGCTGATGGAGCCGAAATTCCCGTGGGAATTCGTGCAGATCGGCAATTGTGGTAGCCCGATCCTCACCGATCAGGGCTGGCTTCTGCTCACCCACGGGGTGGGCGCGATGCGCAAGTATGCGCTGGGCTGCGCGTTGCTCGATCGCGATGATCCGTCCCGCGTCATTGCCCGCAGCAAGGTGCCGTTGCTTACCGCCATCGATGCCGATCGCTACGGCTACGTGCCCAACGTGGTCTATACCTGCGGTGCGCTGATGGTGGAGGACAACCTGTTGGTGCCCTACGGTATTTCCGATAGCGCGGTGGGTTTTGCCACGATCGGCGTGGATGATATCCTCGATCTGATGGAATGACCGTGCTTGCCAGTGCCGCGTTCTTGGCCGCAAGAGGGACGGCATGATCGCGCAAACCATCCAGCTGTCGCTCGCCCCAGTCTTCGTGCTGGTGGCGATCGGCAATATCATGAACATCCTGACCACCCGGCTGGGACGCATCGTCGATCGGTCACGCCACTTGCAGCAGCTGCATGCCGAGACGACCGGCGTGGCGCACGATGCCGTGGTGGTGGAAATGCGCTATGTTGATCGGCGCATCCAGCTCATCGGCCGCGCGCTCCTGCTGTTGGTGCTCTCGGGCCTGGGCATCGGGGTGACAGTGGGTTCGCTGTTCTTCAACCAGATCACCGGCATCGCGCATCTGGGCGATGTCACGGCCACCACGTTCTTCATCGCCATTGCGCTGTTGATGGTGGCGCTGATCTATCTGCTGCTGGAAACGCGGCTGGTCGCCAGCACCCTGCGCCTGCCGCCCGAGTTTCTCGAACTGGAACGCAAGGACCTGTGAACAATCGCTGCCGAACGCGCGAGGTTCGGCAGCGATCTGGCCCCGTATCAGGCCAGCAGCTTTTCGCCCTTTTCGCGGATCATCCCCTCGATCATGCCACGGGCAAAGCCAAGCCCGGCGGGAATGTCCACGTCGAACAGCACCTGGGTATCTTCCAGCGTCACCTGGCTGGGGATGGTAAAGCCCATGGCCGATACCGTCATGGTCAGGTGATCGGCATCGTTCCACTGCGTTTCGACCTGGGCCATGCCGCCGATCAATTCGCTGGCCTTGCCCGAGGCATCGCCCAGGCGGGCCTGCATGCGCGCGCGGACCTCGTCCTTGCCAAGGGAATGGGGCAGGGCAATTTGCATCATGTCTTCTCCACTGGCGGAACAAGGCGCACGGGGAGCGCGCCGTTGTCGGCCAAAGCATCGCCTTCCAGCGCATCGCCATAGCGATAGTCAAGATAGCGGCCGCGAACGGCCAGGGCATCGATGTCTCCGGCGGCAAGCTGGCGGGTAATCTGGTCGATCTCGCCACTGATGCGGGCCAGGCCATCGGCCAGTTGCTGATCGGCATTGCGGCCGCCGCGCTCTTCCTGGCGCAGATGGGTCGGGATGCGCCGCCAGCTTTCGACCATGCCGGGCAAGTGTTCGCCCACCAGGCTGCGCACTTCGGCCACGGCCGGCTGGCTGGCATCGATCCCTTCCAGCTGCGCGCCCAGCCCATCGAGCTGCGCGCCGATCTGATCCACCAGCCGCACCGCCGGGGCGGGCAGGGCCGGTGCCTGCGCTTCCAGCCAGAGCTGGGTGCGGCCCACCATGGTGCGCACGTCACCCCGGTTGATCGTGGCAAGGTCCGGCACCTTGAGCCGGGGATAGGTGGCAAAGAACCCCACCACGCCGATCACCGCCAGCACCGTCAGCAACAGCCCTACCAGGCCGATCCCGTCGATCACCAGGCCCAGCGCCATGGCAGCCACCAGCACCACGCCTACCGCCATCGCGATGCGCGCGGCTTTCCTGGCGACATGCTGCCGCTTGAGTTCGGCCGAGCGCAAGCCGATCGACCGCCGCCGTCCGCCGGCGCGCTGGTGCGCCAGGCTGGCGCGCGCGGCGCGCAGGATTTGGTCGGATTGCGATGCAGTCATGGTTTGGCCTGTGTTGAGGACGTATGGGTTCTGGGTTTCCACCACCCCCCGACCCCCTCCTCTGAAGAGGAGGGGGAGAAGAACGGTAAAAGCCCTTCCTCTGACGAAGACGGGGAGAAAGGACGCAAAAGCCCCCTCCTCTTCAGAGGAGGGGGGTGGGGGTGGTGGATGCCACCGGCAAGGTACGAAATGATCACCCCTCCAGGCTCAGCAGCGAGGGTGCACTGGCCTGGGTGGTGTTCTTGGCCGCGCCTTCGGCCCGGGCGATATAGCCCTTGGACTTTTCCACCTCGCCCGACAGCGTGTCGACCGTCTGCTTCATGGCGTCGAGCGCCTTGAGCTTGAAGGTATCGATCGTGTCCATCGTGTCATAGATGTTCTGGAACGCGCGCTGCAGCGTTTCCAGCGGGATCGTGCTCGACGCCGCCATTTCGTGGATGCGCCCGGTCTGCTCGCGCAGCAGCTTGCCGGTGGAATCGATGATGTTGGCCGTGGTGGTGTTAAGCGCGGTGATCTGTTCAAGCACCAGGCGCTGGTTGGTCATCGCCTGCGCCACGGTCACGGCGGTGCGTAGCGCGGCCACCGTGGTGGTGCTGGCGCGGTCCACGCCCTTGACCAGTTCGACATTGTTCTTCTTGACCAGGTCCAGCGCCAGATAGCCCTGCACGGTCACCGCCATCTGCGTCAGCAGATCCTGCAAACGCTGGCGGGTATAGAACAGCGCGCTCTCGCGGATCGCCTTGGCCTTGGCCGGGTCGGTATGATCGAGATCGGCGGCGGCATCTTCCAGCTTGGTATCGAGCAGGCGGGCGATGGTGATCATCTGCTCCAGCTGGCCCATCCCCTCCCACAGCTTCTGCCGCTCCACATCGATCGCGGCATTGTCCATCAGCAGCTCGTCCTTGCCGGCTGCCAGGCGTTCCAGGATCGCCTTGATGTGCCCCTGGGCCGAGACATAGCCATCGAAATACTTCTTCATGCTGTTGCCAAAGGGGATGATGCCCAGGATCTTGCGCCCGGAAGACAGGTTGCCCTTGCGCGCCGGGTCAAGCTCTTCGATCGTGCGGCGCAGCTGCGCCAGATCGGCACCGACCCCCGAATCCTTGTCCATCGCGCGGATCGGGCGATCGAGGAAGCGGTTGGACATGCCCGCCGCCTGGGCGATTTCCTTACGGCCCATCGCCGTCAACTGGTCCACCCGCTTGCCGAATTCGGGGCTGGCCGCGTCCTGGGCCAACAGTTCGGTGACAAAGGCGTCGGCCTTGGCTTCCAGCTTGCCACGCGTTTCCTCGGCCACGGGAACCAGCCCGGCGGCCTGCTGCGGGGCAACCACCGGCACGGGATCGGGCGGGGTCAGCGTAATACCGGGCGCCTGCTCTGCGGTGGTGGTCGAAGGGGTCGATGCCATGACGCGGTCCTGTCTTTTCCTCTGCGGATCGGGTGTTTGCCCTCCGCGCGTGGAAGATGGCCCCGGCCCGCGCGCTGCGCAAGGCGCTATTCCGATGAACGGCCCATGCGTTTCGCCCGGCGGCGCAGGCGTGCCCTTTCTGCCCGCTCGACAGCCAGAGCCATGCCGCGCAGGCTTTGCCCATGACAGTACACGATGAGCAAGCGCGGGGCCGCCATGTGGCAGTGTTCGGCGCATCGGGCGGCATCGGCGCCGCACTGGTGGCGGCGCTGGCGCGGAAAGACGATGTTGCCGTGGTCCATGCCGGCGCCCGCCGCCCCGTTGCCGCCACTCCCAAGGTACGCCCCTTCACCTTTGATTATGAAGAAGAAACCAGCGTGGCCCAGGCGTGCACCGCGCTGGCGCGGCACGGCCCGCTGGACCTGGTGCTCGTCGCCAGCGGGCAGTTGACGCTGCCTGATGGTACCGCGCCGGAAAAGAGCGTGCGGTCCCTGGCCAAGGCATCGCTGGCCCAACAGTTTGCGATCAATACGATCGGCCCGGCGCTGATCATGGCCCATGTCCCGGCCCTGCTGTCCCGCGATCGGCGCGGGGTCTTTGCCGTGCTCTCGGCGCGGGTTGGTTCGATCTCCGACAATCGCCTGGGCGGCTGGCACGGCTATCGCGCGGCCAAGGCGGCGCTCAACATGCTGCTGCGCGGGCTGGCGATCGAACTGGCCCGCAGCCATCCGCAGGCCGTGGCCGCCGCGCTTCATCCCGGCACGGTGGATACAGCGTTGTCTGCCCCGTTCCAGCGCGGGGTGAAGCCCGAAAAGCTGTTTAGCCCAGATTATTCGGCCGGTGCCCTGCTGCATGTGCTGGAGCGGCTCGGCCCGGCCGACAGCGGCAAGCTGTGGGCGTGGGATGGGGCGGAAATTCCGTTTTGAGCTGAGCTACAAGCCCTCCCCCCGACCCCCTCCCGCAAGCGGGAGGGGGAGAAGGTCTAGCTCCCCTCCCGCCTGCGGGAAGGAGGCAACCATAAGCTCCCCTCCCGCTTGCGGGAGGGGTTGGGGGAGGGCATGTTCCCCCCAAAAAACCGATCAAGCCGCCAGGCTATAGGGCTCGATCTCGCCCGACAGGTACAGCTTCTTGGCCTTGGCGCGGCTCAGCTTGCCCGAGCTGGTGCGCGGCAGGGTGCGCGGTGGCACCAGTTCGACCACGCAGTTCATGCCGGTGATCGAGCGTACCTTGTCGCGGATCTGGTCGCGCAGCTTCACCCGTTCTTCCGGGTCCGACACGCGACAGTGCACCAGCACGGCCGGGGTTTCCTCACCATTTTCGGTTTCCACCGAGAACGCGGCAATGTCACCCTGGTGGAAGCCGGGCAGCTGTTCCACTGCCCATTCGATATCCTGCGGCCAGTGGTTCTTGCCATTGATGATGATCATGTCCTTGGCGCGGCCAACGATGAACAGGTAGCCCTGCGCGTTGACGTAACCCATGTCGCCGGTGTCGAGCCAGCCGTCGACCATGCAGGCCGCGGTCGATTCGGGATCGCGGAAATAGGAGTGCATCACCGAGGAGCCGCGGCACCACACCTTGCCGATGTGGTGGTGGGCCAGTTCTTCGCCATTCTCGCCGCGAATCGCCACTTCCATGCCCAGCACCGGCACGCCGCAGTTGACGATGGCGCGATAGCGGGCCGGGCGCGACAGGTCGCGCGGGCTGCCCGACAGGCGCTCTTCCTCCACCAGTTCCACGCGGATGCCTTCGCCCGGCGGCATGACCGTGACGGCGAGCGTCGCTTCGGCCAGGCCATAGCTGGGCAGGAAGGCGCTGGCCTTGAACCCGGCATCAGCAAAGGCATTGACGAAGCCCTGCATCACGTCGGGGCGGATCATGTCGGCGCCGTTGCCGGCCACGCGCCAGCGCGACAGGTCGAACCGGTCGGCCACGCTGGTCTGGCTGGAAATGCGGCGGGCGCAGATGTCATAGCCAAAGGTCGGCGAATACGACAGCGTGGTGCCCTGGTTGCGGCTGATCAGGTCGAGCCAGGCGAGCGGGCGGCGGGCGAAATCCTCGGTCTTGAGGTAATCGACCGAAACCTGGTTGGCGATCGGCGAGAGGAAGCAGCCGACCAGGCCCATGTCGTGATACCACGGCAGCCAGCTGACGCAGCGATCGCCGTCGCCAATGTCCATGCCATGCGAATGGCCGGCCAGGTTGGCGAGCAGCGCGCGGTGGGTGACGGCCACGCCATGGGGAAAGCGGGTCGAGCCGCTGGAATACTGCAGATAGCAGATCGCGTCGGGATCGGCGGTGGGCAGTTCGCCATCGGCCAGCGCGCCTTCGTCGAACGCAGCCCAGCTCAGCCCCGGGCAACCCTGGCGCGCGGCGGCCTGTCCGCACATCTCGGCCAGTTCGCCGGGATAGACCAGCAGGCACGGATCCGAGCTGGCCAGCTGCACGGCGAGCTGGTCGATATAGTTTTCCTTGCCGCCAAAGCTGGTGGGCAGGGGCAGCGGCACTGGCCAGGCACCGGCATAGACCGCGCCGCAGAACAGCGCGGCAAATTCCGGGCCGGTTTCGGCGATCAGCGCCAGCCGGTCACCCGGCTTGACCCCGCGCGCCACCAGGCGACGGGCCGCAACCAGCGCATCGCTGCGCAGCTGGGAAAACGGATAGACCTGCGTGAGCGTGCCGCGCGGATCGTGGAAGTTGAACCCGCGCTCGCCCTGGGCGGCATAGTCCAGCGCATCACAGAACGTGGCAAAATCCGCATAACGGCGCGGCTGCGCATCGTCGTTTGGCGTTGGAACAAGAGCCATCTTCTCTGCGACGGCGGCCGTAACGGTCATGCGGTACCCCAGGTATGGAACAAGATATCGGTCTTAAAACAGTCGGTCTGTGCCGCCACTTCCGCCCAAGGCAGTGAATGGTGGCTGACTGGCTGCGGCTCCTTGCGTGGGCAGCGCCTTGGCGCAAGCCCCCATGGTCAAGAAACCGTAACCCGAGGTTCTCATTTAGTCCGGAGTGTGGCACGAATATGGCGTGAACCGCCCTGATGTACCAGATCGTCGCACACGGCGGCCTCCTCGTCCGCTCGATGCGGCGCTGCTCGATGAACTGGCACTGGGTTACGTCGCCCGCTTTGCCACCAGTACCGGCAAGCTGTCGGCCTATCTCAACCGCAAGCTGCGCGAACGCGGCTGGGATGAAGATGCGCCCAGCCCGCCCGATGTGGCCGCGATCATCGCGCGCATGGCCGAGGCGGGCTATGTCAGCGATGAAGGCTATGCGCGCATGCGCGGCGCCAGCTTGCGCCGGCGCGGGCTGGGGGCGCGGCGCATTGCCCAGGATCTGGGCCAGGCAGGCATCGCGCCCGATCTGCGCGAAGAGGCGATGGGTTCGGCCCAGCAGGCCCGCGCCGCCGCGCTCGCCTTGGCGCGCAAGCGGCGGCTGGGCCCGTTCGGCCCGCGCGATGACGATGGGCGGATCGACCCGGCCGTGCGGGAAAAGCAGGTGGCCGTGTTCCTCAGGGCAGGGCACCCCCTTGCCATGGCGCGCGCGCTGGTGAATGCAGCGGGCGAACGCGAAGCGGAAGATTGGGTTTATGACGCAGACGATTAAGACCGGGATGATGGGCGCGGCACTCGCCCTGGCACTGGGCATCATGGCCTGTTCCCCGGCCACGGCCGACGCCGGCCATCACAAGTCCGATGCGATGCCCGCGCCCACCGGCGCGGTTGGCGTCCATCCGATCTCGGGCCTCAAGGTCATTCCCCTGGCGATCGCCACCAAGGGCGGCACCCACCAGTTTCGCGTGGAAGTGGCCGTGACCGGCGAGGAACAGGAAAAGGGCCTGATGTTCCGCACCGCGATGGGCGCGGACGAGGGCATGATCTTTCCGATGGACCCGCCGCGCATGGCCGCGTTCTGGATGAAGAACACGGTGATCCCGCTCGACATCATCTTCATCGGCCCCAACCACCGCGTGCTCAACGTGGCGGCCAACGCCGTGCCCTATGACCTGAGCCCGCTACCCTCCACCGGGCCGGCGGCGGCCGTGCTCGAACTCAATGGCGGGCGCGCCGCGCAGATCGGGCTCAAGCCCGGTGACAAGATCGCCTGGTAAACGCCTGAAGGGATCGTCGGCAACGCAGGTGCAACAGCACCCTTGCCGACTCCCCCTTGCAGGGGCTAGGGGCAAGGAAACCCGCTGCGGCGGGCGGCAACTGGAACAAGAGCTTCATGAGCATTCTCGGCAAGATCTTCACCTGGTGGGACGGCGCCACCTTCGGCACCCTGCTCGACAGCGCCCGCAATGGCGAACTCGTGGGCCACGATGCCCAGGGCAACAAGTATTACCGGGCCAAGAAGCCGTATCCCAAGGGACATCCGTTCCAGGGCCGCGAGCGTCGCTGGGTGATCTATAACGGTGCCAACGACGCCAGCCGCGTGCCGGCCGAATGGCATGGCTGGCTGCATGGCACGCTCGACGGCGTGCCGGAAAGCAACCTGCCGCCGCCGCGCATCTGGGAAGTGGAATTCACCCCCAACGCCACGGGCACGGCCGCGGCCTATCGCCCGCAGGGCGCGCTGGAACGCGGTGGCCATCGCGCCGCTGCCACCGGCGATTACGAAGCCTGGTCGCCCGAAGGCTGATGCCTGCCCGCCGCGCGCTGTCGGTTGCGGTCCTGCTGGCCGGCGGCACGCTGTTGCTGGCCGGCTGCAACCACCGCGAGCCGGCCGAAACCGCCCCTCCGGGCGAGGCGACAGCCGCCGCGCCGATGCCGGCGGCCAGCGGCGCGGCCGAAAGCGATTACGGCACCCCGGTCAAAGACCGCGTCGCCACGCTGGGCTTCCTCAACAAGCGCAACAACATCACGCAGGACATCGTGCTGCGTTCGGGCGAGGCGCGGCGCATCGGCAATGCCATCGTGCGCCTGGGCACGTGCGAGCGCACCGCGCCGTGGGAAGACCCGGCCGAAACCGGCGCTTTCGTTCAGCTGTTTGTCGAAGAACGCGCCACAACCGAACAGAAGCTGACCTGGCACAAGGTCTTTTCCGGCTGGCTGTTCAAGAATTCGCCGTCGCTCAACGTCGTCGAGCATCCGGTCTATGATGTCTGGGTCAAGAACTGCGCGATGAAGTTCCCCGGCGAGGAAGACAGCCCAGCCTCGGCCGCTGCGGCCAAGAGCGCGGCAAAGCCTGCCGGCAAGCCCGCCGCCGCCCCTGCGGAAGAGCCCGATGACAACGCCCCGGCCGATGATGCCCCGGTGATGGAAGACGGCGGCACGCCTGCCGATTCGCCCACGCAGTAACGCCCCGCGTCGTCCAGCCGGGCAAGATAATCGGCCTGCGGGATTTCCACCGCCCCCAGCGAGGCCAGGTGCGGGGTGGAAAACTGGCAATCGAGCAAGACCACGCCGGCATGGCGCAGCGCCGCGACCAGCCAGGCCAGCGCCACTTTCGACGCATCGCTTTGCCGGCTGAACATGCTTTCGCCGCAGAATACGCGGGCAAAGCCCACGCCATAAAGCCCGCCCACCAGGGTGCGCTGGCCGTCTGGCCCGGTTGCCCAGGTTTCGATCGAATGGGCATGGCCCAGGGTGTGGAGCGTGCGATAGCTTTCGCGGATACGCTGCGAAATCCAGCTGTCCTGCGCGCCATCGCGCGGGGCCGCGCACGAATCGATCACGGCATCGAACGCGGCGTTGCAGGTGACGGTAAAGCGCCCCCGGCGCAGCGTGCGCGCCAGCGAGTGCGAGCAATGAAAGCCATCGAGCGGCAGGATCGCGCGCAGGCGCGGCTCCACCCAATAGACATCGGGATCGTCGCGGCTATCGGCCATGGGAAAGATCCCGGCGCGATAGGCCCTGAGCAGCAGATCGGGCGGAATGATGGAATTCACAGGTTGCAACATGATCGTTGAAAATCTTCATCCGCCGGTTGCGCTGCCCGCGTCAACCCATTAAGGGGCCGTCACGAGCACAGGAGCGTAGCTCAGTTGGTAGAGCATCGGTCTCCAAAACCGAGGGCCGTGGGTTCGAGTCCCCCCGCTCCTGCCATCACCACCGCGTGATGGCCATGTGTTGAAAAGAGGCCGCAACCCGTTTGGGATGCGGCCTTTTTCATTGGTTCACCGCCGTTTCACAGCCCGCCCGTGGTGCCGCTGGCAGCACCACCCGTGGTGGTGCCCGCGTGGCCGGCCCGGCTTCCCGTGCTACCCGCCGCGCCGCCGCCCAGGGTCGATCCCCCGGTGGCGCCGGTCATCGCCCGGCCCATCGGATCGACCGGGCTGCGCAGCGTGCTGCCCAGCGCGCTTTGCGCTGTGCCGGTTGCGCCGCCCTGGCCGATCGTGGTGCGGCGGCTGGTGCCAAAGCCGCCGGCCATGCCGGTGCTGTTGAGGCTGGTGGCTGCCGGATCGGCAGGCGTGCCCGGCTGGGGCCGGCCCGTACCGTCGCCGCCGGGAGAGCGCACTGGGCCGATGGCGGGGCTCACCCCGGTCATCGGGCCGATGCCGGCGCCGATCGTCGCCCGGCTGCTCACCCCCGGCGGGGTGCCCGGCAGCGGCGTGCGCGAAGTGGTGTCGGTGGTGGCCTGCTGGCCCATGGCTGGAAGGCTGATGGCGGTGCCCAGGATCAGGGCAGCGGTTGCGGCAATGGCGCGCATGGTCGGGCACTCCTTGAGGATGCGTTTGCTCACCTTAACGGATCAATGCCCGCTCGTATCCGAGTCTTTTACGCTGGCGCGCAGCAGGCGCCTTGGGTGCTAGGCGGCGTGGACCAATTCCACAGCGCCACGGCTGGAGGCAAAAACCGCCAGTTCAAGGAGGCGAGGAGGCGGAATATCGGGAATATTGCGCGACGAGCCGATGCGGGAATGGCGGTTTTTGGTCCAGCCCCAAAGGGGTTGCCCTATAAAAGGCCCTGGCAGCGTTGCTCGGCCTTGCAAGAGGCCCACTCTTGCTTCGTCCTCACGCCTCGCCAGGGCCTTTTATAGGGCAACCGTGGCGTTGTGGAATTGGTCCACGCCGCCTAGCCAGCCTGCACCCTTGCCAAGCGGCGCGCTTGGCCCTAGATACGGCAAACTTTCCGACATCGGAGCCCTGACCTGCCCCTCCCGGACCTGTCCGGGGCGGCGATGGCCCCTAGGCGGAAGGGACGAGATTCATTCAGGCAGCGAAGGCAGCACGGCTATGGCCAAGACCAGCCCCGGCGAATTCTTCAATCAGGTGAAGGCAGAGGCGCGCAAGGTGGTGTGGCCCACGCGCCAGGAAACCACCACCACCGCGATTTTCGTGGGCATCATGATGCTGATCCTGGCGGTGTTCTTCCTGGGCATCGACAGCGTGTTCGGCATGATCGTGCAGTGGCTGCTCAAGCTGGCCTGATCCACAAACCTTCGTACAAGAGACCCACTTATGGCCCGCTGGTACATCATTCACGCCTATTCCGGCTTTGAAAGCAAGGTCCGCGAATCGATCATCTCCGAAGCCGAGCGCATCGGCCTGTCGCAGCTGGTCGAAGCGGTGGAAGTGCCCACCGAAACCGTGACCGAAGTGAAGCGCGGCAAGAAGATCTCGGTCGAGCGCAAGTTCATGCCCGGTTACGTTCTCGCTAAGCTGGCGATGAACGACGACATCTATCACCTGGTCAAGAACACGCCCAAGGTGACCGGCTTCCTCGGCCACAATGGCAAGCCGCAGCCGATTTCCGAAAAGGAAGCCGCACGCTATTTCGGCGCGCGCGAACAGGCCGCTGCCCAGCCCGCCCGCCAGGTTGCCGTCGATTACGAAATCGGCGATTCGGTCAAGGTCAACGCCGGTCCCTTCGCCACGTTCAACGGCGTGGTGGAAGAGCTCGATTTCGACAAGCACCGCGTCAAGGTCTCGGTGTCGATCTTCGGCCGTGCCACCCCGGTGGAACTCGGCTTCGACGAAGTCGAACTGGTCAAGTAAGCACCAGCTTTTGCCGGGCGCGGCCGTTTCTGGTTGCGTTTCCAGCCTTGCCTGCTAAGGGCGCCCACTTCGCGGCGGGTTTCGTGCCCGCCCGATTCCGCGCGGTAGAGCAGTTTCGGCCGCTCGTTATCACCGCTTACTCTGCGGGGCACATGCCCCAACAGGATGAAAGGAGGCCATCATGGCCAAGAAGATCGAAGGCTATATCAAGCTGCAGATCAAGGCCGGCGAAGCAAAGCCTTCGCCGCCGATCGGGCCCGCGCTGGGTCAGCGCGGCGTCAACATCATGGGTTTCTGCAAGGAATTCAACGCCGCCACCCAGGAAGTGGAAAAGGGCACGCCGCTGCCGACCGTGATCACGGTCTATGCGGACCGCTCGTTCACCTTCGTGACCAAGACTCCGCCCGCCACCTTCTTCATCAAGCAGGCCGTGGGTATCAAGTCGGGTTCGAAGACCCCGGGCAAGGCTTCGGCCGGTACCATCAAGCGCTCGCAGCTGGAAGAAATCGCCCAGGCCAAGATGAAGGACCTGAACGCGAACAGCATCGAACAGGCCGCCAAGATCATCGAGGGCTCGGCCCGTTCGATGGGCCTGCAGGTTGTGGAGGGCTGATACCATGGCAAAGCAGACCAAGAAGCAGAAGGCCCTCGTCGAAAAGCTCGGCGACAACCAGAAGATCTACGGCGTGGATGAAGCCATCCAGCTGCTCAAGGATCTGAAGAGCGCCAAGTTCGACGAATCGCTCGAAGTGTCGCTGAACCTCGGCGTCGACCCGCGCCACGCCGACCAGATGGTCCGTGGCATGGTCAGCCTGCCCTCGGGCACCGGCAAGGACGTCAAGGTTGCCGTGTTCGCCCGTGGCGACAAGGCCGAAGCGGCTCTGGCCGCCGGCGCTGACCGCGTGGGCGCCGAAGACCTGCTGGAAGACATGCAGGCCGGCAACCTCGACTACGGTCGCGTGATCGCCACGCCCGACATGATGGGCCTGGTTGGCCGCCTCGGCAAGGTGCTGGGCCCCAAGGGCCTGATGCCGAACCCGAAGCTGGGCACCGTGACGCCGAACGTCGCTGACGCCGTGAAGTCGGCCAAGAGCGGCCAGATCGAATTCCGCGTCGAAAAGGCCGGGATCATCCATGGCGGCATCGGCAAGCTCTCGTTCTCGAACGAAGCGCTGCGCGCCAACTTCGACGCTTTCGTCGATGCGATCGTCAAGGCCAAGCCGTCGGGCGCCAAGGGCAAGTATGTCCGCAAGGTCGGCCTGTCCTCGTCGATGGGCCCTGGCCTGAAGATCGACGTTGCCCAGGTGCACGGCAGCTAAGCCGCACGCCGTCAAGGCAAACAAGATTTCGGGGCCGGGAGGGTTTGCCTTCCCGGCCCCTTTCCGTTGGGGCTAGAGCGCGATCGACTTTGACTGCGTCAAAGCCGGCGCTCTAGCTTTTTGATTTTCCGCATTTTCCGAGTCGGCAGGTGATTCCACCTGCCTTGAAAATGCTCTAGGCGCGCGTGCCCGCCTCGCCTAATCACAGGGCTGTGACCGTGTCTTCTGCCTCTCTCGCAGCGCCAGATCCCGATAGCGATCCGCTGGCGCCGCGCCTGGTGGACGAGGCGGAATGCGTCGCCTCGGTCCTGCTGGCGATCCTGGTGGCGCACCATATCGGTGCCACCCATGTTTCGTGGGCGGCTTTCACCGGCTACATGGTCATGCGCGGCTATCCGCTGGAAACGCTGCGCCGTGCGCTGCTGCGCATCATCGGCACGGCGCTGGGCGCGCTGGCGTGCCTCGCCGTGCTGGAAAGCCCGCTGGGCGGCAACATGGTGGTGCTGGCCATAGCGATGGCGCTGGCCGGCACGGTCAGCCTCTATGGCGCGATCACCGGGCGCCATGCCTATGCCTGGCTGTTCCTGGGCCTGACCTTTGCCATGATGCTCTACGATCGCGTGGCCATGCCGCTGGCCGATCCGCGGGCCTTTGCGGTGATGCGCATGATCGAAACCCTGGCCGGCACGGCCGCCTGCATGGTGGTGAGCCTGGCGTCGGCCTGGACGCTGCGCCGCCGCTGGCCGGCGATCCGCGCACCCAAGCCGCAGGGCGTGGGCTGGCGTCCCGATGCGCTGCTCCACGGCGCGCGGGGCGGCCTGGCCCTGGCGCTGTTGCTGGGTCTGGCCACGCTGTGGGATCTGCCCTCGCTGGTATCGGGCGCGATCACGATCATGGCGGTGATGCTGATTCCCGTGACGGCGGTGGATGGCCCCAATGGCCTGCGGCAGGTCAGCCGGCGGCTGTGGTATCGCCTGCTCGGCTGCCTGGCGGGTGGCGCCCTGGCGGCGCTGGTGCTGGGGCTGGCCGCGCTGCTGCATGGCCCGGCGCGGGCCGCGCTGATGCTGGCAGGCACCGCGATGGGCGTGGCGCTGGGCCGCCATCTGGAAAACGGCAACCACGGGCGCGGCTATGTCGGCACGCAGTTCACCCTGGCGGTGCTGGTCGTGCTGGTGCCCGATAGCTGGGAAGCGGCGCATATCGCCCCCGGCTTTGATCGCCTGGTCGGCATCCTGGTGGGTATGGCCGTGCTCGAACCGGTGCTGCTGCTGGGCGCAGCGCTTTCGCGGGTGCGCACGGCGGTCGTTCCGGCCAATCAGCGCAGCGAGGCAGGCGGGGTCTGAACGCTGGCGCGGGTATAGCATTCCACCACCAGGCTGATCGCTGCGCCATCGGGGCGGCGCAGCACGGCGCGGTGTGACAGCACGGTGCCGGCCGGGCATTCGGCCATGCGGCCGCGCTGCGCGGCCAGGCGCTGGCGCGTGAAATGCAGCGGCGCCACCACGGTGCCGAACGGCGTATCACTGCTGGCCAGGGTCTGGTTCATCGCCGGGGTCAGCCGCGCCGGCACGAACCAGTTCTGCGCGTCAGACAGCACGACATTGCCGCACGACAGGCGCACATGGCGATAGCCCAGCGGCGCATCCGCCCCCACACCCAGCGCAGCGCGCACGGCCGCAGGCGCCGCGCGCGGCGTGCGATCGGCCGCGGCATGGATCGTGGCCGGATCAGCCAGGTGCTGCACCGCGCACCATTGCGCCAGGGCCGCCGTGGCGCTGGGCTGGGCGGCGAGCGTCGCCTCCAGCGCCGGCAGGCGCGCTGGCACGCAGCCCGCCAGCGTGGTGCCCAGTAAAGCGGTTACCGCCAAGGTGCGACCGACGATCATGGCGCAGTGCATGGCGTCTTGGCGGCCAGCCAGTCGGTATCGTCGGCAAACGGCGCGGCGTCGTGGTTGGCCGGGGCCACGCCTTTCACCGCAGTCTGTTCGAACACTGATGACATGTCGTTGTCGAACTTGGGAATCTGGCGGTTGAGTTCGGCCGCCTGGGCCGCGCTGATTTCCGGCAGCAGCACGCGCCGGCTCATCACCGTGCGCATCACCGTGCCGGTGAGCCCGGCCTTGCGCCAATAGGCGACACCGCCCAGCGAACGGTCCACCGGCTTGGCGTAATAGGTCCAGTCGTGCGCGGCGGCCGGTGCCGGCAGGCGCACCGTGGTGGCCCAGCAACGAAACGCCGGGTAATCGGTGGCATAGGGCAGGGTCTGGTCCTGGTCGGCGCGGCGGCGCAGGCGATCGGGCGGACTGAAGCCGGCGCCCGGCAGGTAATAGCGATGCGCGCCATCGCCCATGTCTTCCCAATCCATGTCGCCCAGGCCTTGCGCGCTGAGCACCACGGCGCCATGCGCTTCGTCTGCTTCCCACGAAACCTTGTCGGCAACCAGCCAGTTTTCCTGCGCTTCCCAATACTTGCGCAGCGCCCGTTCGGCGTCCACGGCCGGCAGGCTGCTCAGATAGCTGCGGATCATCAGCGCTTCGTCACCGCGCAGGATATGGCGCGCGCGCACTTTGGCACGGGCAGACAGCCCCGCGCTGGCATCGATATCGAGCACCGCCACCATGCGCGGCAGCACCGGTGGCGGCGTGGGCAGCGACAGGATCGGCGCGCCTTCGGCCGTGATCGGCAAGCCCTGGCGCCACGGCGGCGGCAGGATCATCGCCAGCGAGCGATCGCCCAGCCGCGTGCCGTCGAGCAGCATGGGCTTGCCGGCGATGGTCGCGCGCACCACGACATGATCGAACAGCGCGGCATTGGGCAGGCGATCGGCCAGGCCATCGCCCCCCTTGGTCTGGATCAGCAGCGGCTGCGCCTCGATATCCAGTTCGCGCAGCAGCGCCAGCAGCAGGGCGGTCTTGCCCTTGCAATCGCCATAGCGGCGCTGCCACGTGGTATCGGCATCGGCCGGGGTCAGGTTGGCGCCATCCATGCCGACATAGACATAGCGCACCTGCTCTTCCACCAGGCGCAGCGCGGCCTCGGCGCGGCGGGCGGGGTCGGGCGATGCGGCCGCGATCCGCGCCACTTCGGCCTTGAGCGGGCTATTGACGGCCAGCCGCGCGGCCTTGTCATAGAGAGGGAACAGCCGGCGTGAAAAATCGGGCCAGCTGGCATAGTTGGTGAATTCCACCAGGCGGCGCAAGCCATAGCGTGCCGGCGCGCCCTGCGGCACGTCGGCCGGCGGATCAGGATCGTGCAGTTCCAGCGCGATGCCGTCCAGCTTGCCGCCGCCGGGCAGCGGGGTGGGGGCAAGATCGGGCGTTGTCTGCCAGTGCATCGCTTGGCCCTGCGGCCACGACACGCGCAGGCGGAACGTGCCCGTGGCGCTGGCCTGCGGCATGATATAGAGATCGCCGCGCGCATCGCTCAGCGTCGGGTCGCGCGCGGTCAGCGTGGTGGCCAGTTCCACCTCGTCCCCCACTTCCAGTCCGGGGATCTGATAGGCGGCGGTCAGCCGGCCATCCAGCGTGGCCAGTTCCAGGTTCTGCTCGCGCTGCATCACCGAAAAGGTGGCGGTATGCGTCAGATCGCGCATCGCCCCGGCGTGGAACACGCGGAGGCGGTGCAGCACCATGCGCCCGGCATCGGGTGACCAGGTCAGGGTAAGGTTGCCGGCGGCCAACCCTTGCGGCTTGACGATGCGATAGCGCATCGCGTTGTAGACCTGCAGGCCATCGGGGCCGGCCATGTATTGCGTGTCGCTATAGATCGCGGCGAGCGCGGCATCGGTGGCAGGCGGCGTGGCGGTGGCCGGCTGTGGCGGGGGCAAGACCCAGGGTGCCGGATCGGCCACGATCACCTCGCGCGTGGTGCTGCGCGCGGCTGCGCAGGTGGGGCTTGCTGCCAGGACCATGGCAGACGCCGTTGACAGCCCGGCCGCAATGACCAAGCCCCTGGATATGTTCACGCCGTTCCCCCCATGCGGCGCGCCATGCGCCGCCCATCGGCGGGAATAATGCCCCAAGCGCCAGCCAAGTCTAGAGAGATTTCCGTCGCTTGCGGTCAGATCCCGCCGGTCACGCCCTGCCGGCCCAGCGCGGCAAGGCCAGTCATGAGATCGGCCATGCAGGCATCGATAATGTCCTGGTCGGTGGCGCGGATGACGAAATTGGCGCCCACCTTGCCTTCGCGGAAAAACGGGTAGGAACCGATCTGGCAGCCTTGGTGGGCCTGCTCGGTTTCGCGCAGCAGATCGGCCACTTCGCTTTCGGCCACCCAGCAGCCGATCGTGCCAGACAGCACCGGCAACCCGCCTTGCAGCGTGCCGGTCAGTGCCGCCAGCATCTCTGCCGCGATGTGCGGCACGCCGGCCAGCAGGTGGATATTGGCCACGGCAATGCCCGGCGCGCCCGACAGCGCGTTTTCGATCAGCGTGGCGCCCGCCGGCACCCGCGCCATGCGTAGCCGCGCCTCGTTCACGCCGCCGCGCGGGCCGTAATAGTCTTCCAGCATCGCGCGGGCGGCCGGGTGGATCACCACCTCCACCCCCAGCGCGGCGGCCACCGCGTCCACGGTGATGTCATCATGGGTGGGGCCGATCCCGCCGGTGGTGAACAGGTAGTCGTTGCGCGCGCGCAGCGCGTTCACCGCCTCGACGATCGCGGCCATGTCATCGGCCACCACGCGTACCTCTTTGAGGCGGATGCCCTGGACGTTGAGCCAGGTGGCAACCTGGGCGATGTTCTTGTCGTGGGTCCGGCCAGAGAGAATTTCATCGCCGATCACCAGCAGGGCTGCGGTCCAGATGCGGGCGGGGTCTATGCGGGATGCGTCGCTCATCGGGGCGTATCGATAACGCAATCGGGCGCGGGCGCAAGCGGCTGGGGCGCACGGTCAAAGCGTAGTACGCCATCCTCCAGGGGGTCTTTGGCCAGAAACGCGCGATCGGCGAGGTAATCGTGATTGAGCCGCCAGCGCCGGTCGGTGCTGCTGCGCGGCAGCATGGCTTGCCCACGCAGCAGATAGCCCGAGGAAAACGCGGGCGTATCGTCCATTTCCAGGCCATGGTCTGCCCCCAGCACAGGGGTGGCCACGTGCGTCCCGGTGCGCGCCATGTGGGCGAGCACCCGCGTGGTGAACGTGGCCACCAGATCGGCGCGCAGCGTCCACGAGGCGTTGAGATAGCCGAACACCTGCACCAGGTTGGGCAGGTTCGACAGCATGCAATCCTTGTAGTTGACGTGATCGGCCAGGTTCACCGCCACGCCATCGCGGCTGAGCGCGATCTTGCCGGCCACGGCCAGTTTCAGGCCGGTGGCCTTGACGATCACGTCGGCCGGCAGGCGCTGCCCATCGGCCAGCACCACGCCGCCGGCCTCCATCCGGGCGATGTGGCCAGTGACCACTCTGGCTTGTCCGGCGCGGATCGCGGCAAACAGATCGCCATCGGGCACCAGGCACAGCCGCTGCTGCCACGGGCCATAGGGCGGGGTGAACGCCGCTTCGTTCCAGGCCGGGCCGAGCGCGCGGGCTGCCCGCCGCTTGAGCCAGGCGCCCACCTTGTCGGGCGCGCGGCGGGCGCGGTTGTAGAACCAGGCACCCAGGCGGATGTTGCGCGCCCGCACCAGCCGCGCGGCGAGGCGGGCCGGGAGCACGCGGTGCAGAAGCTGCGCGAGCCGGTCTTGCCGTGGGCTGGCAATGAACCAGGTGGGCGTGCGTTGCAGCATGGTGACCTGCGCCCCGCGCTGCGCCAGTGCCGGCACCAGCGTGGCCGCCGTGGCGCCCGATCCGATCACCACCACCTGCCGGCTCGCCACGTCCAGATCCTGCGGCCAGAACTGCGGCAGCACGATCGGCCCGGCAAAGTCCTGCTCGCCAGCGAGCGGCGGATCGTGCGCGGCATCGTGATCGTAATAGCCCGCGGCCAGCACCAGGAAGCGCGCCGTCAGGCGCTGCTCCGCCCCCGCTGCGTCGGTCAGTACCAGGCGCCAGCAGCCGGCGGCACTGTCCCAATCCGCCGCCGTCACGCGGGTGTTGCGGCGGATGTGCCGGTCCAGATCGAACAATGAAACGGTTTCGTTCAGATAATCGCGGATCGCCGCGCCATCGGCAATGGCATCGGCGCCGCGCCACGGGGCAAAGCCGAAGCCCAGGGTGTGCATGTCGCTATCCGATCGCACGCCGGGATAGCGAAACAGATCCCAGGTGCCGCCCAGGCTGGCGCGCCGCTCCAGCAGGGCGAAGCGGTGGCCGGGGCAATCGCGGGCGATGTGGGCGGCCATGCTGATGCCGCTGATGCCCGCGCCGATGATCGCCACATCCAGGTCGGGCGTGTGTATCGTCATGGCCATGGACGTAAGGCTTTGCCCGGCATTTGCCAGCACGATTGCGCTTTTCCCGCGCCATTGCCACATAGGCCGCCATGACGATCATTGCCGCGCGCCGCTATGTGCCCGATCCCACTGGCCGCTCGGCCGTCCGCATACCTGGCCCGCTTGCCCTGGACGACAGGTTCTCCGCCGTGCCCGACGGGGCATTCGACTGGATTGGCCTGTGCGAGCCCTCGCTCGAGGAGATGACGCAGGTCGCCAGCCACTATGGCCTGCATCCCCTGGCGGTGGAAGACGCCCTCAACCCCCAGCAGATGCCCAAGCTGGACCAGTACCAGAAGCACCTGTTCGTGGTGGCGCGCACCGCCACGCTGGAGCCGGGTGAGACGCTGGCCTATGGCCAGACGGCGTTTTTCCTGGGCGCCGACTTCATCATCTCGGTCCGGTTCGGCTCCAGCCGGGCGCATCTGGGCCTGCGGGACAAGCTCGAGGCCGATCCCGAGCGCCTGGCCGAAGGCGCCGACTATGTGCTGCATGCCGTGCTCGATTTCATCGTCGATGGCTATCTGCCGATCATGGAGCGCCTGGAAGCCGTGGCCCATGCCATGGAAGAATCGGCGATCGACGTCTTTCCCGAACAGCAGACGATCCGCCGCATCTTCCGCCTGCGCCGGCAATTGCGCCGGTTCGAGCGGATCATCGGCCCGATGGAGGAAGTGTGCCAGCGCCTGGCCGAATCCCACGTGGCGCTGATCGATCCCACCGCGCGCATCTGGTTTCGCGATGTGCTCGACCATGTGCGCCGCGCCATGGCGCGCCTGCGCGGGTTGAAGGAAACGCTGGCCGCGATCGTCGAAACCGCCAGCCTGCTCGAACAGCATCGCCAGGGGGAAATGACTCGCCAACTGGCCGCATGGGCGGGCCTGCTCGCCGTGCCGACCGCCGTTGCCGGCATCTATGGGATGAACTTCGAGTACATTCCCGAACTCAAATGGCACTATGGCTATTTCTTCGTCTGGGGCGTGATCCTGACGATATGCGGCGGGCTCTATTGGCGTTTTCGCCGGATCGGCTGGCTGTGACCGGCTGATTCCGGCCCGCATCGCGCATCGCCCCCCTCTCGCATAATCCCCTATGCCGGCATCGGCGCAGGCTTAACGCGGCATGGTCCATGCACTGCGAAACGCCGCGCCATGTGTCGCGCGGGATGATGCAAGGCAAGGGTGGCTCTCACATGTCTGTTTTCGGGTCTTTGCGAATTCGCACCATTTCCCTGCTGGGCACGCTGCTGCTGGCCCTGGCGGCCGTGGGCAGTGCGGCCATGGCCATTTCGGCCACGAGCAGCCTGGGCGGGCGGTTGACCGGAATGTCAACCGACACGGTTCCGACGCTCACCGCGCTGACGCAGTTGCGTGGCATGCTGGGCGATCTGCGGCTGACCATCGCCAAGCACATCCTGTCGAACGAACTGACCGAAACCCGCCGCCTCGATGCCGAGTTCGACCAGCGCGTGGCGGATTTCGACAAGGCCCTGAACGACTATCGCGCCTTGCAGGAGCCGACCGGCGATCAGGACGAGCTGAACGCCGTGGGTGAACTGCAGCAGATCTTCCACACCTGGGTCAAGGAAGCCCGCCCGGTGCGCGACTATTCGCTGCAAAACCGCAACGACGAAGCCTATAACCAGTTTCGCGACCGGATGAATCCCCTGGGATTGACCATGGGCAAGCGCATTGCTGGCCTGGCCACGCGGAATGCCACGCTGGCCAAGGCAGACACCGCAGCGGGCGTGGCCCAGGCAGACCATCTGCGGTCCATGGCCGTGGGGGCGGGTGTGCTGGCCGTGATCGTTGCTCTGGGCGTCGCCCTGCTGTTCCGCCTGCGCGTGTCGAACCCGCTGATGCGCCTGTCCGAGGCGATGCAGGACATGGCATCGGGGCAGATCGATCGCAGCATCCCGGGGCATGAGCTGACCGACGAAGTGGGCGACATTGCCCGTGCGCTGGAAGGGATCAAGGATTTCGTGGCGCGGCGGGCTGCGCGTGCCGGTGAAGAACGCATGGCGGTGCAGCAGCAGGTGGTGGGCGCGTTGGGCGCGGGGCTTGCCTCGCTGCGCGAAGGGCGCCTGCAGCACCGCATCACCGAAACTTTCCCCGGCGATTACGAGCAGCTGCGCGTCGATTTCAACCAGTCGATGGCGACCTTGGCCGATGCCCTTGGCCAGGTGACCCAGGCCGCGCAGGGCGTGCGCGTGGGTGCCAGCGAGATCGCATCGGCCAGCCATGACCTGTCGAGCCGCACCGAAAACCAGGCCGCCGCGCTAGAAGAATCCGCCGCTGCCGTGCGCCAACTGAGCACCACCGTGGCGCAGACCGCGCAGACCGCCAAGGACGCCAGCGACACCGCGCGGCAGACCCGCCATGAGGCGCGTGCCAGCGGCGAGACGATGACCCAGGCCGTCTCGGCCATGGAAGACATCGCCAAGTCGAGCAACCGCATGCAGGAAATCGTCGCGCTGATCGAAGGCATCGCGTTCCAGACCAACCTGCTCGCGCTCAATGCCGGGGTGGAAGCGGCCCGCGCCGGAGACGCTGGCAAGGGCTTTGCCGTGGTCGCCAGCGAAGTGCGCAGCCTGGCGCAGCGCTCGTCCGAAGCGGCCAAGGAAATCACCGCGATCATCCGCGAGAGCGATCGCGACGTGGGCAATGGTGTGCAGATGATCGGCGAAACGCAAAGCGCGCTGGGCCAGATCGTGGAGCGCACCTCGCGCCTGTCGGAAATGATCGAGGCGATCGCCCGCTCGGCCGAAGAGCAGGCCGGCGCGATCGGCCAGGTCGATACCGTGGTATCCGACATGGACCGCATCACCCAGGCCAACGCCGCGCTGGTGGAAGAAGCCACGGCCGCCTCGCGCAGCCTGTCGAATGAAGCCAATGCCCTGGGCCAGCTGGTCGGCCAGTTCGACCTGGGCACCGGCCATGCCCCCGCCGGCCATACCCGCCTGGCGGCCTGAGCGACCGGCGCAACTAATCGGGTGACATTCACCGTCCTTGCGCGTTAGCCCCGTGCTTCGTCACGACAACAGGGGACCTGACCGCGCATGGCCGGTGGATCGACACGCACCATTCTGATTGCCCTGGGGGCCAACCTCGGGATTGCCGTGGCCAAGTTCGTGGCTGCCGCCTTTACCGGCTCTTCCGCGATGCTGACCGAAGGCGTGCACAGCATGGTCGATTCGACCAACCAGCTGTTGCTGCTGCACGGCCGCTCGCGCGCGGTGAAGCCGGCCGATGCGCTGCATCCCTTCGGCTATGGCCGCGAGCTCTATTTCTGGAGCTTCATCGTCGCGATCCTGGTCTTTGCCCTGGGCGCGGGGGTTTCGGTATTCGAAGGGGTGATGCACATCCTGCATCCCGAGCCGGCGGAAAGCCCGCTGATCGCCTTTGCCGTGCTGGGCGTGGCCTTTGGCCTGGAAGGCTGGTCGATCCTGGCGGCGCTGGGCGATTTCAACCGCGGGCGGCGCGGCACGGTCTGGGCCGCGATCCGCGATACCAAGGATGCGCCCACGCTGGTCATCCTGCTGGAGGATTCAGGCGCGCTGGTCGGCCTGGTCGTCGCCGCGCTGGGCCTGGGCCTCAGCCTGCTGACCGGCAATCCGCTGTGGGACGGGATGGCCTCGGTGGTGATCGGGCTGGTACTGGGCGCGCTCGCGCTGATCCTGCTCTATGAAGCCAAGGGCCTGCTGATTGGCGAAAGCGCCGATCCCCAGCTGGTCGCGGCGATCCGCGCCACCGCAGCTGCCCACACCGGGGTGGTGCGCGTGCACGAAGTGCTGACCGTGCACAGTGCGCCAACGATGGTGACCGTGATCATCAGCGCCGATTTCGACGATACGATCACCGCGCGCGACGTGGAGCGCATCGTGCTGGCGATCGAGACCGAGGTATCGAGCCGCTTTCCCCTGGTGGCGCGCGTCTATGTTCGCCCGCGCGACAGCGCGACCGAGGCCCTCGACGGCTGAACAGCGGGGCGTTCAGGTGGTCAGGCGATAACGCCATAGAGGTCGTGGGCATCGGCCTCTTCCACCACCACGTCGACGAAATCACCGGCCTTGAGGCTGGCTGGCACGTTGCGCAGATAGACCGCGCCGTCGATTTCCGGGGCATCGGCCTGGCTGCGACCGGTGGCGCCGATATCGCCGTCTTCGTCCGGCTCGCCGACGTCGTCGATGATCACACGGATAGTGCGGCCCACCTTGACCGCCAGGCGCGCGGCGCTGATTGCCTCGGTCTTGGCCATGATCCGGGCATAGCGCTCTTCCTTGACCGCTTCGGGCACGGCATCGGGCAGGCTGTTGGCCGCCGCGCCTTCGACCGGCTCGAACCGGAAAGCGCCGACGCGATCGAGCTGGGCTTCATCGAGCCAGTCGAGCAGGTACTGGAAATCCTCTTCGGTCTCGCCGGGGAAGCCGACCACGAAGCTGGAGCGGATCGCCAGGTCGGGGCAGATCTCGCGCCAGGCCTTGATACGGTCGAGCACCTTGGCTTCGTTGGCCGGGCGCTTCATCGCGCGCAGCACCTTGGGGCTGGCGTGCTGGAACGGGATATCCAGATAGGGCGTGAGCAGCCCTTGCGCCATCAGCGGGATGACCTGGTCGACGTGCGGATAGGGATAGACATAGTGCAGCCGCACCCACGGCACCTGGCCATCGGGCGTGCGCAGCTGGCCCAGCTCGCGTGCCAGGTCGGTCATGTGGGTGCGCACCTCGCGGCCTTTCCAGGTCCGTGTCTCGTGGCGCACATCCACGCCATAGGCCGAGGTATCCTGGCTGATCACCAGAAGTTCGCGCGTGCCGGCGGCTACCAGCTTTTCCGCCTCGCGCAGCACGGCATCGATCCGCCGGCTGGCCAGCTTGCCGCGCAGGTCGGGGATGATGCAGAACGAGCAGGCGTGGTTGCAGCCCTCTGAAATCTTGAGATAGCTGTAATGGCGCGGGGTGAGCTTGACCCCGCCCATGTCATCCAGCGCCTGGGGGATCAGGTCGAAATAGGGGCCCATGGCCGGCGGCGCGGCTTCGTGCACCGCTTCCACCACGGCTTCGTACTGATGCGCGCCGGTCACGGCCAGCACATCGGGGAAACGCGCGCGGATCACCTCGGCCTCGTTGCCCATGCAGCCGGTCACGATCACGCGGCCGTTTTCGGCAATCGCCTCGCCGATCGCGGCCAGGCTTTCCTCCTTGGCCGAATCGAGGAACCCGCAGGTATTGACCAGCACGACATCGGCCCCGGCATAGTCGGGGCTCATGGCATAGCCATCGGCGCGCAGGCGGGTGAGGATGCGTTCGGAATCGACCAGCGCCTTGGGGCAGCCCAAGCTGACCATGCCGATGCGCTTGGGCTCGGGGGCGGGGGTGGTGTCGCGGGAATCGGGGGGAAATGTGGCCATTGTGCGCGCGCCCATACGCGCAAAAGGCGCGCGCGTCACCTCATCATGGCTTTTCCCCGGCCTTGCTGGGCTTGGGCGCCGATCGCTGCGACGGAGCGTGGAAGGAAAACGATGATTTCCTGTCACATGTTTGCGCTTTGCGTGCGCTGGGTCTAGGCACAGGCACACACGGGGGCGTGGCACGGGAAAGAGGTGCAATGGGTCCGGTAAACTGGTTTGCAGTGATTTTGGCCGTCCTGGCGGCGCTGGCGGTGCAGGGCCTGTGGTATGGCCCGCTCTTTGGCCGGGCACGCCTGGCCGAAGTGGGGCCGGGCGGGCTGGGCCTGCGCATGGCGCCCTGGCGCACGCTGGCGATCACCGCGGGCCTGCTGCTGGTCAGTTCCACGATGATGGGGCACATGTTTGCCCGCGTCGGCGCGGCCACCCTGGCGGCCAAGCCCTGGCTCTTCTTCATGATGTCGGGCGGCCTGGCCGGTGCCTTTGTCATTCCCGGCCTGTGGATCGGCTATACCCAGCAGCGCACCTCGACGCGCCTGGCGATGATCGATGCCGGCTGCGTCATGCTGTGCTATCTGGCCATGGGCACGGTGTTCTGGCTGCTGGGCCGGTTCTGATATTCTAGAGTCGGCATAAGGCCTCGCACCACCCCCCAACCCCCTCCTCTAAAGAGGATGGGGAGAGCAGCGTTAAAGCCCCATCCTCTTTAGAGGAGGGGGTTGGGGGTGGTGGAATCCCGCACAATCTTTGCAGTTACAACCGCACCGGCAGATAGGGTGCCGGATCGCGCGGTACGTTGTCGCGGCGCAGTTCGAAATGCAGCGTCGGCTTTTGCGCTTCGCCGCTGCGGCCGATCCGCGCGATCGGCTGGCGGGCGGTCACGCGCTGGCCCTCCACCACGTCAACCCGGCCGAGATAGGCATAGGCGGTGACCCAGCCACCGCCGTGGTCGATCACGATCAACTGGCCAAAGCGCTGCGGCTCCGTGCCGGCGAACAGCACGCGACCAGCGGCGGCAGCGTGGACCGACATGCCAGTAAACGCGGCCAGATCGATGCCGTTGTTGGCCCGCCCCTGCGCCTGGCGCACGCCAAAGCGCGCCACGATCGTGCCTGATGTGGGCCAGGACAGGCGCGGGGCGCCAGTTTCGCGCTGGTGTGCCGGGGCCGTTTCGGGGGCCGGGCGTAGCGGCGGCGCGGGGCGTGCGACGGGCGCCGGGCGGGGTGCCGGCCGAGGCACTGGCGCCGGGCGTGAAGCACGGGTGGATGAGGGCGGCACGGCGTCACCTGCTGGCGACGGCCGGCGCAACACTTGCCCCTGGGTAATCAGATAGGGCAGCGGCACGCGGTTTTCCGCCGCCAGCGCCGCCATCGAAACGCCCATGCGGCGGGCAATCGCGGCAAAGGTATCGCCCGGCTGGACCACGTAGGTCCAGGCGATGATCGGGCTTTCATAGGGCGGCGGCGGCGGTGCGGGCGGGGCGGGCGGCGCAGCCAGCGATGCCGACGGCAGCAGCGCGAGCAGCAAGCTCAGGCCGCGCCGTTGCATCCGCCCCATGGCGTTCAGCCCTGCGGCACCAGGCGGGTAAGCCCGCCCATGTAGGGTGCCAGCGCCGCCGGCACCTCTACCGAGCCGTCTTCCTGCTGGTAGTTTTCCAGCACGGCCACCAGCGTGCGGCCCACGGCCAGGCCCGAACCATTGAGCGTGTGGACGAATTCGGTGCCCTTGGCATTGTCTGGCCGATAGCGCGCGTTCATCCGCCGCGCCTGGAAATCGCCGCAGTTGGAGCACGAGGAAATCTCGCGATAGGCATCCTGCCCCGGCAGCCACACTTCCAGGTCATAGGTGATGCGCGCGGTGGCGCCCATGTCGCCGGCGCACAGCAGCATCTTGCGATAGGGCAGGTCCAGCGCCTGGAGCACCGATTCCGCCGCCGTCGTCATCCGTTCGTGCTCGGCGGCCGAATCCTCGGGCTTGCAGATCGTGACCAGCTCCACCTTGTCGAACTGGTGCTGGCGAATATAGCCGCGCGTGTCGCGACCGGCGGCACCGGCTTCGCTGCGGAAGCACGGGGTCAGCGCGGTCATGCGCAGGGGAAGCGCGCTTTCGGGCAGGATCTGTTCGCGCACGGCATTGGTCAGCGAGACTTCGGCCGTGGGGATCAGCCAGCGCCCGTCGGTGGTGCGGAACAGGTCTTCGGCAAACTTGGGCAACTGGCCCGTGCCGAACACCGCCTCGTCCTTGACCAGCAGCGGCGGGGCGCATTCGACATGGCCGTTCACGCCGGTCTGGTGATCGAGCATGAACTGCGCCAGCGCGCGTTGCAGGCGGGCCATCTGGCCGCGCAGGAAGGTAAAGCGCGCGCCGGAAATCAGCGCGCCGGTTTCAAAGTCCAGGCCCAGCGCCGGCCCCAGATCGGCATGTTCCTTGGGCGCAAAGGCAAAGCTGCGCGGGGTGCCCCAGCGGGCCACTTCCACGTTGCCGGCTTCGTCTTCCCCCTCGGGCACGGCATCGGCGGGCAGGTTGGGCAGGGCGGCCAGCGCAGCCAGGCTTTGCGCGGAAAGCTGGCGCTCTTCCTCTTCCAGCGCGGGCAGCGTGGTTTTCAGCGTGGCGACTTCGGCCTTGAGCGCTTCGGCAGTGTCCTTGTCACCCTTGGCCATGGCCGCGCCGATCAGCTTTGAGGCTTCGTTGCGGCGGCCCTGCGCCTCCTGCATCCGCGTGGCCACCTCGCGGCGGCGGGCGTCGAGCGCCAGGATGTCGGCAGAGACGGGGGCCACGCCACGGCGAGCGAGGGCGGCGTCGAAGGCTTGCGGGTTTTCGCGGATCAGGCGGATATCATGCATGGTTGCCGGGCTATGCCCGCAAGGCTGCGCGGATGCAATCGGCCCGATGCGATGAGACTTGCCGGAAAAGGGCAGATCAGGAACAAGGCGCGCATGACGCAGACCCCGCACCGCCTCGCTCTTCAGGTTGCCGATCATCTTGGCATCATCACGCTTGCCCATCCGCCGCTCAATTTCCTCTCGGTGGAATTGCTGGGCGAGATCGCCGATGCGGTGGAGGCCTGCGATGCCGATCCCGGGGTGCGCGCGATCGTGCTGCGCGCGCAAGGCAAGACGTTCTGCGCCGGGGCAGACCTGGTTGGCGGCGCAGCCGGGGAAAGCGGGCCCGATGGGCTGGCCGCGATCCGCCGGCTCTATGACCAGGCGCTGCGCCTGTTTGGCCGGCGCAAGCCGATGATCGCGGCAGTGGGCGGCGCGGCGGTGGGCGCAGGGCTGGGCCTGGCCCTGGCCGCCGATTTCCGCATTGCCAGCCCGGCAGCGCGCTTTTGCGCCAATTTCGTGGCGCTGGGCTTTCACCCCGGCTTTGCCATCAGCCACACCCTGCCGCGCGTGGTGGGGGAACAGCGCGCGGCGTGGATGATGCTCTCGGCCGAGCGGGTAAAGGGAGAGCAGGCGCTGCAATGGGGCCTGGTCGATCGCCTGGTGCCAGCAGAGGAACTCGATACGGCGGCCCTGGCCATGGCCGGCACCGTGGCCGCGAACGGGCCGCTGGCCCTGGTCGACGTGCGGGCCACCCTGGCGCGCGGCCTGGCGCAGGAAGTTGCCGCCACGCTCTACCACGAACTGGCGCGGCAGACTGCGTTGCGCGATACGGCCGACTATGCCGAAGGCGTGGCCGCCGTGTTCGAGCGGCGGCCGGCGCGCTTTATCGGGGCGTGACGCCGCGGCAGCGTTGGCCAGGCGGGATCAGGTCTGGTGCAATTGCTGGCGCAGGTCTTGCAACGTGCCGGTGATATGGGCGGCGGCCAGTTCCTCGGCCCGTGCGGCATCGCCGGCCAGCCAGGCCTGCAACAGGCCGCTATGCTCGTCATGGGCGCGGTCGCCGCGTCCGGCCGGGGCGAGATGGGCCACGGTATAGCGTTCCGACAGGAACTGCAGCCGCTTGATCAGTTGCACGGTCAGCACGCGGCGGCAGGGCCGGGCCAGCGCAACGTGGAACTCGCGGTTGCGCATGGCCACCTGCTCGGCTTGGCCGGCAGCGGCCTTGTCCAGCGCGTCCATCGCGGCGGTGGCGGCGGCGCGTTCGGCGTCGGTGGCGGCCAGTGCCGCCAGGCCAACCGCCGCCGGTTCGATCGCTAGGCGCAGGGCATAGATTTCCTCGGCCTCGTCAGCGCTCATCGCGCGGACGAAGTAGCCACGGTTGGCATGGGAAACCAGCAGGTTCTCCTGCTCCAGCCGGGCCAGCGCCTCGCGCAGCGGGATCTTGCTCACGCCAAATTCGGCGGCCAGCGCATCCTGCCGGATCGGCTGGTCCTGCGCCAACTCGCCCGACACCACTTTCTCGCGCACGAGATCGAAAATCCGATCGGCCAGCGTGCGCACGACAAGGCTCATTCCCGCTTACTCCAGCAGCCGCGGCGATGGGGGCAATTCCTGTTCCGGCCGGGCGCGACCATATATGCCACGCGCTGGTAACCGCAATGCCTGCCGGCACCCGATCAATGCGTGGTGCTGACCGTCCAGGTGGCGCTGGTAATGGCAGCGTGGCGGCCGATATGGGCGGTGATCGCATCGAGATCGGCCGGGTTGGCGGTGGTCGGCACCAGGATCGCGCCAAGTTCGACCTGGGTATCGCCATCGGTCAGCGTCTCGATCTCGCGGATCGGATAGTGGTGCATGTCGAGTTCCTCGAACAGCAGATCGCGCGCGGTGGCGACGTTTTCCGCCGCGCAGACCACGTGCACGCGATAGAGCGCCTCGGTCTCGCCCGGCGTCAGCGGGCGGCGGTTGACGGCATCGACCAGCGGGCGCAGCAGCGTGTTGCCGGCCAGCACGAACACGGCAACCAGCACGGCTTCCGCCGGTTTGCGCGCGCCAGCAAAGCTGCCCACCGCGGCACTGGCCCACAGCGTGGCCGCTGTGTTCAGCCCGCGCACTTGCGTGCCTTCCTTCATGATCACGCCGGCGCCGAGAAAGCCGATGCCCGATACGACATAGGAAATGACCCGCACCCCGCCATCCACCCCGGCAACCCGCAGGCCAAGATCGGTGAACGCGGCCGCGCCCACTGCCACCAGCACATTGGTGCGCAGCCCGGCGGTACGCTGGCGCCATTGCCTCTCCAGCCCGATCAGCGTGCCCAGCACGAACGCGGTCGACAGGCAGATCAGGCTGGTGATCAGCCCGACCAGATCGACATCGAACAGCGCGGCGATCGAGGCCGGATCGGGCAGGTTGTGTGATGCAACGGACATGACCGGCACCTAGATCAGCCGGCCGGAGAATGCCACCCGCCGCCCAGTGCCTCATAGAAGGCGGCGGTATCGCTCAACCGCGCGGCCTGCGCTTGGGCCAAGGCCTGGTCGGCCTGAAGCAAGGCGATGCGGGCTTGCAGTTCGGCCGTGGGCGCCACGGCGCCATCGCGGGCCTGGCGTGCCGTTGCTTCCAGGGTGTCACGTGCCGCCTCGCGCGTATCTTGCGCGGCGGCGAGGCCCGCCGCATCGGCTGCAAGCGCGGCGAGCGTATCGGCGACGTTCTGGAAGGCGGCCAGTACGGTGGAGCGGTATTGCGCGTCGGCCTGGTCGTAGGCGGCGCGCGCCGCGCGTTGGCGGTGGAGCAGGGCGCCGCCGGCAAAGATCGGCTGGGTCAGGCCTGCCCCGGCTGACCAGAACGCATTGGCGGCCGACAGCAGGCTGGACCAGCCCGCAGAATTGCCGCCCGCGCTGGCGCCGATGGTGATCTGCGGCAGGCGGTTGGCGGTCGCGATGCCCACCCCGGCGCTGGCGGCGTGCAAGTTGGCTTCGGCCGCGCGGATATCGGGCCGGTTGCGCACGAGCTGCGCCGGCAGGCTGAGCGGCAGTTCGCGCGGCAACGTTACCTGCGACAATGCAACCGGGGCCAGCGGTCCATCGGCCGCGCCCTGTCCGGTGAGATAGGCGAGCAGGTCTTGGCTTTGCGCCAGGGCATGTTCGAGTGGCGGCAGCGCGCCTTGCGCCTGCGCCAGTTGCGCCTGCTGCGCCATCAGGTCGACGCCGGCGGCCTGGCCCACGGCCAGCTGGTGGCGGGTGATCGCCAGCAGTTCCTGTTGCAGGGCGATCACCTGGCGCTGCTGATCGACCTGTTCCTGCAGGGCGGCGCGCTGAAACGCGGTGGCCGCCACGGTGTTGATCAGAGTGATCCGCGCGGCCTGCGCCTGATAGGCCTGGGCATCGTATTGCGCGCGCGCTTGCTCCACGCTGCGGCGGTTGCCGCCGAACAGATCGAGTGTGTAGCCCACGTTCACCTGCGCGGTCTGGAGGCTGTAGGTGAAGCTTGAGTTGTTGGGCACCGGGGCCAGGTATTGCGATCCCTTGACGCGGTTGGTGGTGGCCCCGGCATCGACCGTGGGAAACAGCACCCCGCGCTGCGCCAGCCACAGCTCGCGCGCTTGTCTCAGCCCGGCGCGCGTGGCGGCCAGATCGGTATTGGCTGCCAGCGCCCGGTCGATCAGCGCATCGAGCGCGGGCGAGCCGAAGGCGTGCCACCATTCGCCCGCCACCTCGCCCGATGACAGCACCTGCGTGCCGCCAGCGACGCCTCCAGGCGCAGTGATCGCCGTGGGCGTGGCGGGGGCATAGGCGGTTTGCACAGGCGGCGCGGGAGCGTGGAAATCGGGCCCCACGGCACACCCGCTTGCCAGCACGCAGGCGGCCGCTGAAAGGACTTGCCGCGCGCTCATGCCGCCTGCTCCGGTTCCTGGGCCGGGCGAACCGAGCGGTTGGAAAACAGATCGATCATCACCGGCAACACGATCAGGATCAGCACCGGCGCCAGAAGGATGCCGCCCACCACCACCATGGCCAGCGGGCGCTGCACCTGGCTGCCGATGCCGGTCGATACCGCCGCCGGCAGCAAGCCGACACAGGCCGCGATGCAGGTCATCATCACCGGGCGGAAGCGGGTGCGTGCGGCATGCAGCACGGCCTGCGCCCGGTCCATGCCATTGCCGATCAACTGGTTGAAATAGGCCAGCACGAGAATGCCCTCCATCACCGAAATGCCGAACAGGCCAATGAACCCGATCGCCGCCGAAACGCTGAACGGCGTTCCGGTCAGCGCCAGGATCAGCACGCCACCGACCAGCGCCATGGGCATCACGCTGGCCGCCAGGGCGGTGTCGCGCACCGACCCGAAGTTGAGGAACAGCAGCATGACGATCAGCGCCAGACTGATCGGCACCACCACTTCCAGCCGGGCGAGCGCAGCCTGGAGATCGCCGAATTCACCCACCCATTCGATGCGGCTGCCGGGCGGCAGCTTCACCTCGGCGGCGATCTTGTGCTGCGCTTCCAGCACCGCGCTGCCCAGGTCGCGCCCACGCACCGAGAACTTGATCGGGATGTAGCGCGACTGGTTTTCGCGATAGATGAACGAATAGCCCGAGACGAGGCTGACATCGGCCACGGTCGAGAGCGGAATCTGGCTGACACCGCCGGTGGCATTGGGCACCGCCACCGGGATGGCGCGGATCGCGGCCAGATCCTGGCGGAACTGCGGCGCCAGGCGGATCACGATCGGGAAATTGCGGTCAGAACCATATTCATAGAGGTTGCCCGCCGCCTGCCCGCCGATCGCGGCCTGGACCACGGCGTTGATGTCTCCGGGGGCAAGACCATAGTGCGCGGCCTTGTCGCGGTTGATCTTGATGTTCAGCGTGGGCTGGCCCAGCGCATCGAACACCGACAGGTCGGTAATGCCGGGGATCTTGGCCATGATGACCTTGATCTGATAGGCGGTTTTTTCCAGCGCCTGCAAATCGTTGCCATAGAGCTTGATCGAATTGGCGCCCTTCACGCCGCTCGCGGCTTCCTCGACATTGTCTTCGATGTTCTGGCTGAAATTGAACTCCACGCCGGGGAAGGGCGCGGCCAGTTCGGCGTTCACCTGGCGGGTCAGCGCGTCCTTGGTCACGCCCTTGGGCCATTGGCTGGCCGGCTTGAGCGGCACGTAGAATTCGGCATTGAAGAAGCCGGTGGTATCGGTGCCGTCGTCGGGGCGGCCAAGCTGGCTGATGACGGTCTTCACCTCGGGATACTTCATCAGCATGTGCCGCATGCGGTTCACCTGGCCCTGCGCCTCTTCCAAGCTGATCGAGGGCGGCAGGGTGGCGCGAATCCAGAAATTGCCCTCTTCCAGCTTGGGCAGGAATTCCAGGCCCAGCCCATGCATGGCGATGCCCGCGGCCAGCAGCAGCGCCGCCATGGTGCCCAAGGCCACCACGCGGTTGGCCAGGGCAAAGCGCAGCGCCGGATCATAGACGCGGCGCATCGCGCGCACGATCGGCGTCTCGCGCTCTTCCTCCTCGTCCTTGAGCAGGAAGGCCGAAAGCACCGGAGCGATAGTGAACGTGGCGATCAGCCCGCCGACGATGGCATAGGCATAGGTCTTGGCCATGGGTCCGAAGATGTGCCCTTCCACCCCGGTCAGCGTGAACAGTGGCAGGAAGCCGGCGATGATGATCGCCGCGGCAAAGAAGATCGCGCGGTTCACCTCGGTGGCCGACATTTCGATGATGCCTAGCTTGCCAAAGAAGCTGGCGATGCCCCCCTGGTGATCGAGCGCGCCAGTGGCGGCAAAGCGCGCGCGCGGTGGCTGGGCCAAATGGCGGAAGATGTTTTCCACCATGATCACCGTGGCATCGACGATCAGCCCGAAATCGATCGCGCCGACCGACAGCAGGTTGGCCGATTCCCCGCGCAGCACCATGATCAGGATCGAGAACGCCAGGGCAAAGGGAATCGTGGCGGCCACCACCAGGGCGCTGCGGAACGTGCCCAGGAAGATCCACTGCACGGCAAAGATCAGCGCGATGCCGAACACCATGTTTTCCAGCACGGTATGCGTCGTCACGTCGATCAGGTCGGTGCGGTCATAGATCTTTTCGAGATGGACGCCGGGCGGCAGGATGCCCTCGTTGTTGATCTTGTCGACCTCGGCCTCCACCGCCTTGAGCGTGGGCAGGCTCTGTTCGCCGCGGCGCATCAGGATGATGCCCTGGACGATGTCATCGTCATTGTCCTGGCCGACGATGCCCAGGCGCGGCTGGTTGCCCACCTCTACCGTGGCAATGTCCTTGACCTGCACCGGCTTGCCCGCCGCCGGGGTGGCCACCAGCGTATCGCGGATATCGTCCATCGAATGGATCAGACCCACGCCGCGCACCACCGCCGACTGCGGGCCCAGGTTGATCGTCTGGCCGCCGACATTGCCGTTGGCATTGTTGATGGCGTTGAGCGCCTGGCCCAGCGACAGGCCATAGGCAACCAGCTTGCGCTGATCGATCGTGACCTCATAGGTCTTGCTCTTGCCGGCCCAGCCGTTGACATCGATCACGCCCGGCACCGCCTTGAAGCGCCGCTGCAGGATCCAGTCCTGGATGGTCTTGAGATCGGTGACGGAATAGTTCTTGGGCCCGACGATGCGATAGCGATAGATTTCGCCGATCGGGCTGGTCGGTGAAATGCCCGGCTGCGCCCCGCCGGGCAGCGGCGGCACTTGCGACAGGGCATTGATGACCTGCTGCTTGGCCTGGTCATAGTCATAATCGAACGTGAACTGCACGCGCACGTCCGACAGGCCGAACAGCGAGATCGTCTCCACCTTCTTGACGTTCTTGATGCCCGCCAGCTGGATTTCGATCGGCATGGTGACGGTGCGCTCGATCTCGCCGGCAGACTGGCCGGGGTTCTGCGTCACCACCTCCACCATCGGCGGCACGGGATCGGGATAGGCCTCGATATTGAGCAGGCGGAAGGCTATGCCCCCGCCCACCAGGAACAGCGCCAGCAGGACCAGCACAAGCACGCGATGGCGCAGGGCCAGGGCAACGACAGGGTTCATGCGTCGCGCTCCCTCAATCCGCCTTGGCGCCACGGTCGATGAACAGGCTGCCCGCCGTCACCACCGTTTCGCCCGGTTTAAGCCCGCTCGTCACCTCCACAATGCCGCCGCCCACCTGGCCCGTGCCGATCGGGCGCAGCATCAGGCTGTGGCGGCGCATGTCGGCCACCCAGACGCGCGCAGTGTCCCCTTCAAAGATCACCGCCTCTTCCGGCACGATCAGCCCCTGGCGTGCGCCGCCCGTTTCCAGCGCAAAGCTGACATAGGTTTCGGGCTTGAGCCGTTCATCGGGATTGGCGATCTGGGCGCGCACGATCAGCCGGCGCGTGGCCGGGTCGATCATCGGCGCCACATAGGTCAGCGGCGCGCGCAAGGTGGTGCCATCGGGCAGGCGCACCAGCGCCATCTGGCCCAGGCGGGCCAGCCCGGCGTCTTCCTCGCGCAGGTTGCCGACCAGCCACACGCGCGAGAAATCGGAAATGGTAAAGGCCTGGGTGGCCGCGCCGCCGGTGGCACTGGCCACGTTCTGGCCCATGCCGATCAACCGCTGGGTGACCACGCCGCCCACTGGCGCGCGGACAATCCCTTCGCCATGGTTGATGCTGCCCAGCGCGCGGCGGCGGCCCTGCGCAGCCAGCAGATTGCCTTGCGCGGCGGCAAGATCGGCATCGGCCTGCTGCGCATCCTTGAGCGCGGCGCCCTTGTTGGCGGCTAAATCGTGCAGGCGGGCGGCATTGGCCTGCGCCACCTTGACCGCGGCGGCGGCCGTCATGATGTCGGCGTCGCTTTGCGCGGCTTCGTTGGCGGCCACGGCAAACAGCGGCTGGCCGGCGCGCACGCGGTCTCCCGCTTTGGCGAACACGCGCGTGACCTGCCCGGTGAACGGCGAAAAGACCGGCGTGGTCAGGTCATCGTCCACCGCGATCTTGCCATCGCTTTGCGTCGCATCGCCCAGCGGCCCGGTCTGTACCGTGGCAAAGCGCAAGGTATCCCACTGCGCCTGCGTGGCGGAAAAGCTGCCGTCGCTGCTGGCCGGGGGCGGCGTGGGGTCAGGGTCGCCATCCAGCCCGAGCATGCGCGGCGCCAGCCAGCCCCCGGCAGCGACCAGCACGACCAGCGCAGCGGCCAATTGCCATTGCATGCGGCGCGACAGAACTGGCACGGGCCGTTCCGGCTCGTCGGAGGGAAGATGATCCATCATGGCAGGCCTCGATCTTGAAATCGGGCCGGGCCTAGGCAGGCTCGCTTACATCAACCTTACGGCAAAGCGTATTCTGCCAGCGACAGAGTGAAGCACGCCCCGCCGCTGGCGGCGCGGGAAATCACCAGGCGGCCATGATGGACGTGGGCGATGCGCTGCACGATCGACAGGCCCAGGCCGGCGCCGTCGCTGCGGCGATGGTCGGCCCGCCAGAACCGCCGCGCCAGGCGCGTGGCGTCTTCCTCGGTCACGCCGGGGCCATTGTCGGCAACGCTGACCTGCGCCGGGCGGGCAACGCTGACTTCGATCGCCGTGCCCGGCGGGGTGTGCAGCCGCGCGTTGTCGAGCAGGTTGGCAATGGCCATGGCCACAAGGCCGGGGTTGCCATGGATCATCATCACCTCTTCCGCCCCGAACAGGGCAATGCTGCGCCCGCCCGCCAGCACATCGGGCGTGCGTTCGGCCACGACGGCCACGGCCAGCCCGGCCAGGTCGAACCGCTCGAACGCGGGCGCGGCATCGTGCTCCAGGCTGGCCAGATCGCGCAACTGGTCGAGCACGTGCGCCATCCGCGCGATCTGCGCCAGCGCCTCGTCGCGCGCTGGCCCCGCGGCCATGCGCCCCACTTCCAGCCGCAGGGTGGCAAGCGGGGTGCGCAGTTCGTGGGCCACGTTGCCGGCAAATTCCTGTTGCAGCGCCAGAGCTGCCTCCACCCGGTCGAGCAGGCCGTTGATAGCGCTGACCATGGCGGTCGCCTCGGCCGGCAGGCCCGCCGCATCGAGCCGGGCGCCCGGGTCCTGCGGGGCCAGCTGCGTGGCGGCCCGCGCCGTGTGGCGCATCCGGCGCAGCAATGGCCACAGCATGGTGATATTGGCCAGCGGCATCAGCAGCAGCAGCCCCACCAGCCAGACCAGGTAATGCGCCAGGAAGCTGCGCACCACATCGTCGACCACGGCGCCAGGGCGGGTCTGGTCCTGGGTCACGAGGATGCGCACGTTGTGGTTGGCAAATGCCCGCGGCACGCTCAGGCCAACCAGCGGCCCGCTGGTCAGGGCTTGTTCGTGCCAGGCCCGGGGCGGCTGCGGCCAGATATCGGGCAGGAAGAACGGGCTGTGGGCCAGAACCTGCCCGCGCGCATCGATCACGGCAAAGGCGCGCCCGTCATAGCCGGTGGCATAGATCGCCATCTCCTCGCGCGGCAGGGCCACCTGCCAATGGCCGCCTGGTGCGGGGATGACATGGCGCGCCACCAGTTCGGCCTGTTGGCGCAAGGTATCGCGCTCGATCGCGCGGACGCTGCTTTCCAGCACGGTGCGCGCGGCAAAGGGCATGGCAAGGCTCGCCACCACAATGGTGATGCCCTCTACCAGCAGGATGCGCGTGAGCAGCGAGGTCGCCGCGCGGCGGACCAGCCGCTTCATGCGCGTGGCTTGATGATATAGCCCACGCCGCGCACCGTCACGATCTCCGCCTCGCCCTGCGCGGCATCGAGTTTCTGGCGCAGGCGATGGACATAGACCTCGATCGCGTTGGAGCCGAGCGGATCGTTGGCGCCGAACAGTTGGTCTTCAGCCAGGCGCTTGGTCACCACCTGTCCTTCGCGGCGCAGCAGGAGGCCGAGCAGCCCGGCTTCGCGCGCCGAAAGCGCCACAACGCGCCCCCCGACCCTGAGCGAGAGATTGTCGAGATCGAAGACCAGGTTGGCGCAGGCGATTTCACGGCCCTGGAACGTGCCGTTGCGGCGCAGCACGGCGCGCAGGCGGGCGAGCAGTTCGTCGGGCGAAAAGGGCTTGGCCATGTAATCGTCGGCGCCTGCGTCCAGTCCGGCGATGCGCGCCTGCACCTCGCCCCGCGCGGTGAGCACGACAACCGCAAGGCCATGCCCGGCGCGGCGCAACCGGGCGAGCAGGGCCAACCCGTCGCCATCGGGCAATCCCCGATCGAGCACCAGCGCGGCATAGGTATTGGCGGCCAGGAACAGCTCCGCCTCCTCGCTGCTGGCAGCATGATCGACAGTCAGCCCGGCACCGGCCAGCCACGCTTCCAGCGCACGGGCGAGGGGGGCATCGTCTTCGACAAGCAGTATGCGCATGCAGGAACCCGGTGATGTCTGGCCACAACAACGGACAGCCCGCCCGGCCCTGCGCCGCCGCTGCCGCATCAGGCGCGCGCTTGTCCCTGTGCCAAACGCAGGGCGCCGCAAATCCCTGCGCGATGCATCCAGATTGGCATGAATTGGGCGGTCGCCGGCTGGCGTGCGAGAAGGCGAGCAAGTGTGATGCAGGACATTACCTGCCGTGACCATAAAATCCGGATCTGTTGGGATTTTATGGTGGGCGCGACAGGGATTGAACCTGTGACCCCACCCGTGTGAAGGGTGTGCTCTACCGCTGAGCTACGCGCCCGCCGAAATGGCGTCCCGCGGTGGTCGATCGTGTCGGCCCCGGGGTGTGGAGGCGGCCTCTAACGGCGTTGCGCAACGTTGACAAGTGGGCATGTGAAGATATTTCGCTCCCCATGACCGATCCAATCGAAACGCCCGAAAACGCGGACGCCGTCGCCGCTCCTTCCACCGCACCTGCCACGTCCGGCGCCGATGTGCCGCCCGATCGCCTGGCGATCAACCCGCGCAGCGCGTTCTTTGACGCAGACAAGCTGGGCCGTGGCGTGGGCATCCGCTTCAAGGGCACCGTGCGCAACAATGTCGAGGAATATTGCATTTCCGAAGGCTGGGTGCGCGTGCAGGCCGGCAAGACCATGGACCGCAAGGGCAACCCGCTGACGCTCAAGCTCTCCGGCCCGGTCGAGGCATGGTATGAAGACCTGGGCGAAGACGCCCCGGTGGCCAAGGCCTGATCTGTGGGTTGTTCGGGTGCCGGCGTTTAGCGCAGGCGCCCGATCCCCATGCCGGCGCTGCCCATCCCGGCGCCGCCGGTGCGGCTGGCAATGATGCGGCCGATGGGATCATCGTCGCGCGCCAGGCTGGCCTGATCGCGCCGCGCCGGAGCCGGCAGCGCGGCACTGGCCGCAATGGTGGCCTGCGCCATCCTGATCCGCGCCGTGGTGCGCACGGGCGCGGCCGGTTTTGGCGCTGCCGTTTCCACCGCAACGCCACTCAGAAAATCGCCATCGATCGGGCTGCGCGCCGGGGCCGTGGCGCGCGTGGCCATCAACACCTGGCGCTGCACGGCCGGCTGCGTCATGCTGCGCGGCGCAGCGCTCGCACTCGCCAGGCGCAGCGGCGTGGCGGTGCCGAGGTGGCGCGCGGGCGGGCGATTGTAGATGAAGCCGTCGACCGGCCAATGCGTGGTGCCCAGGCCCTGGATCGGCGCATACCACACGCGCACCGCGCTCCAGTCGTTGGCGTCGGACACGTCGACCGCGCGTACATCGTTTTCCTTTTGCCCGCGCGTGCCGTTGATCGGTGACCAGTTGGCATGGCGCAGCAGCACGGTGCGCGAATCGATCACCCGGCTGACCATGGCGACATGGCCCAGGCGCATCGCGCCATAGGGATGGAAGCTCATCACCGCGCCGGGCTTGGGCGTGAAACCGCGTTCATAGCGGCCCTCGGCCTGGTCCCACCAGGTATGCGCATCGCCGAACAGCTGAATGCCTGAAACCTGCCGGGCATAGGGCACGCATTGCAGGTAAGGCAGCGCGCCGGCGGTATCGGCCGGTGCGCCATCGGATTGATCCGGGCCGGGAATCAGGGCGATCGGGGCGGCCATGGCAGCCCCTGGAGCGATCATCCCGGCGATCAGTGCCGCCCCCGCGGCCAGGCCCAACGGCCCTGTTCTTGTCCACCACACCATGGCGCTGTTGTGCCGGCAAATGGTCAATGCCCGCCTGACCGGCTTGGTTAATGGCGGTTTTACGAATCGCGACCAACCGGGCCTGGTATGCAACGCCCGCTTGCCTTTGGCGCCAAGCCGGGCCAACGGGGGCTATGCGTCCCCAGGTTATCATCATCGGACGGCCCAACGTGGGCAAGTCCACTCTGTTCAACCGGCTTGTCGGCAAGAAGCTGGCGCTGGTTGACGACCAGCCCGGCGTCACCCGTGACCGTCGCTTTGGCGATGCGTCGCTGCTGGGCCTTGAATTCACCATCGTCGACACCGCCGGGTGGGAAGACGAAGATCCCTCCAGCCTGCCCGGCCGGATGCGGATGCAGACCGAAGCATCGCTGGAAGGCGCCGACGTGGCGCTGTTCGTGATCGATGCGCGCGCCGGCATCACCCCGCTGGACGAGGAAATCGGCCGCTATCTGCGCGGGCACGATATTCCGGTGATCCTGCTGGCCAACAAGGCCGAGGGCCGCGCCGGCGATCATGGCCTGTTCGAGGCGTTCTCGCTGGGCTTTGGCGATCCCGTGGGCGTTTCGGCCGAGCACGGCGAAGGCTTGGGCGACCTGTTCGAGGCGCTGCTGCCCCATTTTGCCGAGCAGGAAGCCGAGGACGAGGCAGAAGCCACCGACGAGGAGGCCGAGTACGATCCCAAGGCCGTGCTCAAGCTGGCCATCGTTGGCCGGCCCAATGCCGGCAAGTCCACATTGATCAACCGTTTCCTGGGTGAAGACCGCCTGCTCACCGGGCCGGAAGCGGGCATCACCCGCGATTCGATCGCCATCGACTGGAACTGGACCGATCCCAAGGACGGAGAAGAACGCCCGATTCGGCTGATCGATACGGCCGGCATGCGCAAGAAGGCCCAGGTGGTCGACAAGCTGGAAAAGCTGTCGGTGGCCGATGCCCGCCGCGCGATCGATTTTGCCGAAGTGGTCGTGCTGCTGCTCGATGCCACGCGCGGGCTGGAACACCAGGATCTCAAGATCGCCTCGATGGTGCTGGAAGAAGGGCGCGCCCTGCTGATTGCCATCAACAAGTGGGACGTGGCCGAAGATGCCAGCGGCCTGTTCAACGGCGTGCGCCAGGCGCTCGACGATGGCCTGGCGCAGGTGCGCGGCGTGCCGCTGGTGGCGGTTTCGGCCCGCACCGGCAAGGGGCTGGACACGCTGCTGTCGGCCGCCTTTACGCTGCGCGATGCCTGGAGCAAGCGCGTGCCGACTGCGGCGCTTAACCGCTGGTTCGACGATGCGCTGGCGGCCAACCCGCCGCCCGCGCCAGGCGGCCGCCGCATCAAGCTGCGCTATATCACCCAGGCCAAGACGCGCCCGCCCAGCTTCGTGATGTTCGGCACGCGGCTCGATCAGCTGCCCGAAAGCTATCGCCGCTATCTGGTCAACGGCATCCGCCGCTCGCTGGGGTTCGAGGCGGTGCCGATCCGGCTGACCCTGCGCAGCCCCACCAACCCGTTCGCCAAGAAATGACCCGCAACCCCCCGCGCCGCCTGGCAGATGCCCTGTGGCGCGGGGCGCGGGGCCATTGCCCGCGCTGTGACGGCGCGCGCCTGTTTGCCGCCTGGCTGCGCCCGGTGGCACAGTGCCCGGCCTGCGCGCAGGACTGGCGCGGCCATAGCGCCGACGATTTTCCGCCTTATGTGGCGATCCTGATCACCGGCCATGTCATGGCGCCGGTGATCATCGCGCTGGGCCTGCACACCACGCTGTCATGGCCGGTGATGATGGGCGTGTGCCTGACCATGACGGTGACGATGGTGCTGGGCCTGTTGCAACCGGCCAAGGGCGCGGTGATCGCGCTGCAATGGTGGCTGGGGCTGCATGGTTTTGCCGCAGCGCCGGGCAAGGCCCTGGCGCCAGGCGCTGCGTCGACGCGCGAAAGCGCCGCGATCGAGACACGCCCGCGCAACGAAACGTAATTGCTTTAACAGCTTCGTCCCTATGCCGGCGCCATGCCGCACCGGCACTTTGCTGCGGCATGGCGCGCAGGGTGGACATGAAGGCGCAATCTTTTCTTGCGCAGCAACACTTCTTCACGAAGCCGCACCCATCGCGCAAAAGGCATGGTGTTACCCCGGACACGACCAATTTCACGACCAATTACTTGCGGAGTGTCCCCCTCATGATCCTCGCTTCCTTCCTCGCCCTGGCGACGCTTTCGGCTCCGGCTGCCCCGCTGCTGGCCGCTCCCACTGCCGCTGCTCACCCGGCCCCGGTGTGCCGGGGCGCGCCTGGCCGTCCCGCGCTGTGCCGCCCGGCTGCCGTCGCCGCGCCGGTGGCGGAGCGCACCGATGCAGCCGCTGGCCGTGTCGCCGTGGTGGCCTGCCATCCCGATCCGGGCAAGAACCGTGGCTGTTTCCGCCGCACCGCCATCGGCACTGATGCTGCCCTTGCCCAGAACGCCGTGGTGCGCGAGGATGCGCGCTGAGGCGGCGGTATGATCGAGCCTGGAACCAAAGGAGCGCCATTGCGTAGCACAGCCATGCTGGCCACTCGTCTTGCCCCCTCCATCGTGCTTGTCGAAGACGATGGCCCCCTGCGCACGCTGACCGCCCGCGCCCTGCGCGAGCATGGTTATGAAGTGCGCCCGGCCGCCACCGGCGCGGAAATGTGGGTGCTGCTCGATAGCGCGCCGGCCGACCTTGTCGTGCTCGATATCATGCTGCCCGGCACCAACGGGATCGAGCTGTTCCGCAAGCTGCGGCGGTTGAGCGACGTGCCGATCATCTTCATTTCCGCCCGTGGCAGCGAGGAAGACCGCGTGCTTGGCCTGGAACTCGGCGCGGACGACTATCTCGCCAAGCCGTTCGGCACGCGCGAACTGGTCGCCCGCGTCGGTGCCGTGCTGCGCCGTGGCGCACAGGGTGGCGATAGCCTGGCCGCGACCGAACCGGGCGAACGCGCCAGCGAAATCCGCTTTGACGGCTGGACGCTCTCGCTCGCCCGCCGCGAACTGCATGCCCCCGATGGTGTGATGGTGGACCTGACCGGGGCGGAGTTCGATCTGCTCGCCACGTTCGTGGCGCAGCCGCAGCGCGTGCTGGGCCGCGAACGCCTGATCGAGCTGTCGCGCACCCGCCTGGGTGACAGTTCAGACCGCAGCATCGACGTGCTGGTGTCGCGCCTGCGCCGCAAGTTGACGGCGGCCGGGGGCGAAGCCCCGATCGCGACGGTGCGCGGGGTTGGCTACATGTTCAAGGCGCAAGTCACCCGCACGTGATGCAGCGCCGCTCATGATTTCCCGGCGCCGGCTGTCGCTGCGCCGGGCCATGCGCCGCTTCGGTTTGCCGGAGCGGCTTTTGGCCATTCTGGTGCTGATGGCGGCGATCGATTTCGGCTCCAACGCCGTGCTGTTCGATCGCGCCAGCAACTTTGCCCTGCGCAGCGATGATGCGGCGCGCATTGCCGAAAACCTGGTAATCGCCAGCCGCGCGCTGGAAGCAGAAGAGCCCGCCGACCGCCCGGCGCTGGCCGAGCGATTGTCTTCACCGCGCTTTTCCCTGGCGTGGAAACCGCGCCTGGCCCACGGCGACGATGCCCTTTCGCTCGACCGGCTGCGCGCGCAGGTGCTCGATGCCGCGCCCGAATTGGCCTCGGGCGATCCGCGCTTTTCGCTGAAATCGCTCGCCTCGCCCGGATCGGTAAACGGGGCGATGCTGCTCAAGGATGGCTCGGGCGTGGTGTTCCGCACCCAGGCAAGCGAGGCTTGGACGCTCAATGCCGGACGGCTGGCGGTGCTGCTGGTGCCAACGCCCTTGCTGGTGGTTCTGGCCTGGGTGCTGTTTCGCGCCACGATCCGCCCGCTCAAGGCGCTGGTATCCGCCACCGGGCGGGTTGGCGCCGGCCCGCCCGAACCGCTGACCGAGCGCGGCCCGGACGAAGTGCGCCGCCTGATCCGCGCGTTCAACCGCATGCAAAGCCGCATCTATCGCCAGATGCTCGATCGCACGCAGTCGATGCTGGCGATCGGTCATGACTTGCGCACACCCCTTGCGCGGCTGCGGCTGCGGCTGGACGATGCCGGCATCGACCGCGAAACCCAGGCCGACATGGTCCACGACATTGACGAGATGATGCACCTGCTCGCCTCGCTGCAAGCCTATGTCGAAGGGGAAGGGCGGCAGATCCCGGCAGAGCCGGTGGACCTGGCGGCCATGGCGATGACGCTGGTGGACAACGCCTATGACCAGGGGGGCGATGCCACCTATGACGGGCCAGACCGGCTGGTGATCCAGGCGCGCGCGGTGTCGCTGCGCCGCGCACTGGGCAATCTGGTGGAAAACGCGCTGCACTATGCCGGGCATGTGGAAGTGATCGTGCGCGCCGATGGCGATTGGGCCGAAGTGGTGGTGGCCGATCGCGGGCCGGGCATTCCGGTGGACCGGCTGGATGAAGTGACCCAGCCGTTCGTGCGCCTGGATGCGGCGCGCGGGCGCGATACGCCGGGCATGGGGCTGGGCCTGGCCATCGTCAAGCGCGCGATCCGGGCCGAAGGCGGCACGCTGATTCTCGCCAATCGCCGCCCCGAACCGGGCGAGGCCGGGCCGGTCAGCGGCCTTGTCGCCACGGTTCGTCTGCCGCGCAAGGCCGGCTACCCCGCTGCCAAGCCAGGGAAATAGTTCCTTACAGTTGCGACGGCTGCGGGCAAAGACATCCGCGTACCTCTTGCATCAAGCGCAACGGCATTCGCCCCGCGCATCAGATATTCAAGAGGAGGTACCTCCCCATGAACGAACTTATCGGCCGGGTTTTCCGTTTCGAAAAGACCGTCTTTCCGCAGAGCAGCGAGCTTTATGGCCAGCTTTCTGCCCACGGCCAGGCGCCCAAGGCGCTGATGGTGTCCTGCGCGGATTCGCGCATCGTGCCCGAGCAGATCATGCAGGCCCAGCCTGGCGACCTGTTCGTGTGCCGCAACGCTGGCAACATGGTGCCGGCCTATTCAACGATGAACGGCGGCGTCTCGTCCACGGTGGAATATGCCGTGGTGGCGCTGGGCGTGCGGGACATCATCGTGTGCGGCCACTCTGACTGTGGTGCGATGAAGGCGCTGGCCGCGCCCGAGCCGCCGCAGGGCATGCCCAACGTGGTGGCCTGGCTGCGCCATGGCGCTGCGGCCGAGCATGTCGTGTCGAGCTGTTCGCCGCATTTGCACGGCAGCGAGCGCGTGCGCGCGGTCAGCCTGCAGAACATCATCGCCCAGATCGATCATCTGCGCACCCATCCTTCGGTTTCGGCGGCGATCGCGCGCGGCGAAATGTCGCTCCATGGCTGGTTCGTGGATATCAGCGCTGGCCAGGTACTGGGCCTGGATGGCGATACCGGCGAATTCGTGCCGCTGCGCGAAGATCGCCCGCTGCCGGTTGCCCTGGCGGCCGCACCGCGCTTTGCGCGCGAACCGGCCCTGGCGGAGGCGGCCGAATGAGCCAGGCAGCAGTCGCTGCATCGCCCGAGGCTGCCCCCGCAAGGGGTGGCCTCGTTCGCGATTTCACCGCGTCGATCGTGGTGTTCTTGGTGGCCATGCCGCTGTGCATGGGCATTGCCATCGCCTCGGGCGTGCCACCGGAAAAGGGCCTGGTGACCGGCATCATCGGCGGCATCGTCGTCGGCCTGCTCGCCGGCTCTCCCTTGCAGGTTTCCGGCCCGGCGGCGGGCCTTGCCGTCATCGTGTTCGAATTCGTGCGCGACAATGGCCTGTCCGCGCTGGGCCCAGTGCTGCTGGTTGCCGGGCTGATCCAGCTGGTGGCCGGTATTGCCCGCCTGGGCGGCGTGTTCCGCGCCATTTCCCCGGCGGTGGTGCATGGCATGCTGGCCGGCATCGGCGCCTTGATCGTGGTGGGCCAGTTCCACATCCTGTTCGATGCCAAGCCGATGTCCAATGGCCTTGCCAACCTGTCGATGATCCCGGCGCGCGTGCTGGGTCTTTCGCCGTTCGATTGGCGCGCCAGCGAAATGGCGCTGGTGCTGGGCCTGGTGACGATCGTGGGCATGCTGACTTGGGACAAGCTCAAGCCCAAGGCGCTGTCCCTGGTGCCGGGCGCCCTGATCGGTGTGGTCGCTGCCACCGTGCTCGCCGCCGTGCTGGGCCTGCCGGTGGCGCGCATTGCCGTGCCGGATTCGCTCAGCGCCGCGTTTGCCGCGCCGGGCGGCGCGTTCCTCGATCCGCTGCTGGCCAAGCCGGCGCTGCTGGTCTCGGCCGTGGCCATCGCGTTTATTGCCAGCGCGGAAACGCTGCTGTCTGCCGCCGCGGTCGATCGCATGCACAATGGCGTGCGCACGGATTACAACAAGGAACTGCGCGCGCAGGGCATCGGCAACCTGCTGTGCGGCATGGTTGGCGCCCTGCCGATGACCGGCGTGATCGTGCGCTCTTCGGCCAACGTCCAGGCCGGTGCGCAAACCCGCTGGTCGGCCGTGCTGCATGGCGCGTGGATCCTCGGCTTTGTCGCGCTGCTGCCCTGGCTGCTGCGCGAAGTGCCGATGGCGGCGCTGGGCGGTGTGCTGGTGGTGACGGGCTGGAAGCTGGTCAGCCTCAAGCATGTGAAGCACCTGTTCACCCACTATGGCCCGCTGCCCGCCGCGATCTGGGCGGTGACCTTTGCCCTGGTCGTGACGACCGACCTGTTGACCGGCGTGCTGGTGGGCATGGCGCTGTCGCTGGTGGAGCTGCTGCCCCACGTGAAGCACCTCAACCTGGGTGTTCATGCCCACGACCATGGTGACGCCACCAACGTTGAACTCAAGGGCGCGGCCACGTTCCTGCGGCTGACCAAGCTCAACGCCGTGCTTGAAGACCTGCCGGCCGACCGCCGTGTCCACCTCGATCTCGGCCGGGTCAAGGCGATCGACCATACCACTGCCGAAACCCTGCGCGAATGGCTCGCCCGCCGCCGCCAGCAGGGCAACGCGGTAACCGTCTCGGGCCCCGAGCCGATCCTGCGCGCGGTGCCCCACGCCGCCTGATCGCGCAGAGCCCCTGTCGAACTCCTGAGCCCACCCCCATCCCGGCTCATGGATGGCGCACCACGCGCCGCTGCCCCCACGGCCTCTGGCCTGTGGGGGCAGTTTCGTTGAGGGAACCGGCCGACAACGGCACATAAAAAGTCCCCCGCCAGCTTGGGGCTGGCGAGGGACAGTCGTGCGTACCTGGTGGAAAGGGTGGGTTAGAAGTTGACGGTGGCCGACAGCACCACGCGCGAGGACGAGATCGAGGCGCCGTCCTGGACCTGGTACTTGGTGAAGTTGGGCCGCAGATAGGCGGCATCGGCATCGCTGATGTTGGTGTCGATATAGGCAATGCCCAGCACCACCTTGCCCAGCGCCAGGTCTGCGCCCAGCAGCCAATCGGCATAGGAACCGGTCGGCGCCACGCTGGTGCCGTTGGGGCCGAGACCGGGGTTGCCCTTGGAATAGCCGAGGTGGGCCTTGAGCGTGACCGGGGTAGTCGGGATTGCGCCGCTCACATCGCCCCAGACATAGAGGTTGTCGTTCTTGGCACCGGGATGTTCGGGCGTGCCCGCCACATAGCTGGCGCCCGAATCATACCACTGGCCCAGCGCCTGCTGCTTGGGCGCATAGGCCACGCCGGCCAGCGCCGAGACCGGGCCGACGGTGCCCGACAGCTTGACGAAGGGTTCGGCAAAGTCGGTCTTGGCCGCGCCGCCCGGATACATGTACCAGGTCAGGCCAACGTCGAGCGTTGCCGGGCCGAACGACTTCTTGAAGCCGCCGATCGCGTCGAGTTCCAGGTTGGGGCCCCCGAACGTGCCCCAGCCGGCGAGGTTGGAGCCCCAGGTGCCGACGTAGAAGCCGCTTTCATGGGCGATGGTGACGCCGGCCTGCAGGGCAAAGCCGTTGTTGGATTGCGACACGCCGCGCAGGCGATAGTCGGTCACCACGGCGGCGCTGCCGGAAATGGTGATGGCCGAAGGCGGCGCGGTGTCTTCCGCCTTGGCCGCGCTGGCCAGGGCCATGGATGCGCCGGCCAGCGTGGCGGCCAAGGCGATACGGCCGGCCCGGCGGCGTGCAGAGCGTTGAATCATCGGAACTGTCCTTCCCTCACGGTCATCGAGAAACGGTTCCGCCTGCGTCTCGGCGCCTGCCCGTCTCGGACGATGGCAAGGGAAAGCCCGGCCATCTCCGGCAGCAGGTTGCGCCGAGATGACCGGGGTTAGGCTGCGATGCTGTCTGTTCCTTTTCCCTTATGCAACGAAGTATTGCTGTGTTTCTGCTGTGGCTTTTACGTCACAGCCACTTATTCGGGCAGCGGAATGAACTCGTGCTCTTCGGGAACATGGGCAAAGCGGTCTTCCTTCCAGTCTGCCTTGGCCTGTTCCAGGCGATCGGGCCGCGACGAGACGAAGTTCCAGAAGATGTGGCGCTTTTCGGGAAACGGTTCGCCACCCATCAGCATCACCCGCGCGCCGGTCGTGCTTTCGATCACCACTTCGGCGCCGGGCTTGAGCACGATCAGTTCGTTGGTGGCAAAGCCGCCGGTCTGGCCGCCCACGCTGATTTCGCCACTCACGACATAGAGCGCCCGCTCCACGTGATCGGCCGCGACGCGATAGCGTCCGCCCGGCGCGATCACCAGTTCGGCATAGACCAGGTCCGACAGGGTCTTGACCGGCGAGGTCAGGCCATCAACCTGCCCGGCGATCAGCGTCAGGCGGGTGCCATCGACCTCGCCTGTGGGGATTTCATCCGCCTTGTGGTGGGCAAAGGCGGGATCGGTTTCCTCGGCATGGGTGGGCAGGGCAACCCAGGCCTGCAGGCCGAACAGCGGGCCGCCGCTGCTGCGCATTTCCGGGCCGGTGCGTTCGGAATGGGTGATGCCGCGCCCGGCGGTCATCCAGTTGACCTCGCCGGGGCGGATCGCCTGGACCGAGCCGAGCGAATCGCGGTGCAGGATCTCGCCCTCCACCAGATAGGTCACCGTGGCGAGGCCGATATGCGGGTGCGGGCGCACGTCGAGCCCCTCGCCACCGGCAAAGGCGGCTGGGCCCATCTGGTCAAAGAAAATGAACGGCCCGACCATGCGGCGGTGGGCCGAAGGCAGCGCGCGGCGCACCTTGAAGCCTTCGCCCAGATCGCGGACCGGGGGCAGGAGGGCAAATTCGATGCCCGGCACATCGGGGGTGCGGATGGTCATGGCGGTGTTCCCAAAGCTGGCGCCCGTGACGGGCTATGTGGCCGGTTTAAAGCGCGCAGCTATTCAAGGAAATACCGATAAGGCTGGTCGAATTGTTCAGGTTTGTTGGACGGCTTGGGCAGTCCTCCCGCGCCGCTGCACCAGTTGGCCAAGCACCAGGCCCAGCAGCAGAACGGCGGCCCCGGCCAAGGCACCCGGCCCCAGCTGGGTGAGCGAAGACCACAGCATGGCGGCCGACAGCGCCATGAAGGCTAGCGGGAACAGCGGAAACAGCGGCGTGCGCACCGGCCAGTCGTGCGCCTTCATGGTGCGGCGCAGGCGGATCAGCGCGGCCATGCCCAGGATCACGAACAGCCAGTACACCGGGGTCATGTAATCGACCATGGCGCCAAAGCCGCTTTGCGACAGGCCTGATACTGCCGTCAGCAGCAGGGAAAATCCGCCCACCGCCAGCGTGGCGCGCGCCGGCGTGCCGCGCGCATCGTGCCAGTTGCCCAGCGCGGACAGTGCCGGCAGGTCTGCCGCGGCAGAGGCGGTGACGCGCGAACACACGATCAGCGTGGAATTGATGCTGCTGATCGCCGAGATCGCCACGATCCCCACGGTCAGCCACGCGCCGGCCGGGCCGAACGCGGTGCGCGCCAGATCGGCGCCGGGCGCGGTGCTCGCGGCCAGGCCCGCCGGCCCCAGCCCGCGCAGCAGCGCCCAGTTCATCGCGCAATAGATCAGCATCAGCAGGGCGAGCGCCCCGATCACCACCACCAGCATGGCCCGCCGCCCGCCGCGCACCTCGCCTGACAGCGTCGCCATGTCGCTCCACCCGCCATAGGCCAGGAACACATAGATCAGCGCCACGCCCACGCTGCCGCCACTAGCCAGCGGCGCGCCGGCGGCGGGCGCGGGCACGAGCAGGCCGGCCGCAGTAACACAGGCAAAGCCGGCCGCCACCAGCGCCACCAGCAGCGCCTGGGTCAGAAAGCCAAGCCTGACATGCACGAGGTTGAGCGCGGTGAGTGCCGCCACGATCGCCAGCGCCAGCACGGTCCGCCCGGCATGGCCCAGCGGCCACAGCGCGCTGGCATAGTCGGCCAACAGGTGTGCCATCAGCGCGATCCAGCCGGTGTGCATGATGGCAAAGCGCGACCAGGCATAGAGCGCCGCCACGCGGCCGCCCCAGGCCCGGCGCAGAAAACTGTATTCGCCGCCCGAATCCGGAAAGGCCGCCGCCATTTCGACATAGCATAGCGCGCCCACCATGGTGACCAGCGCGCCGGCTACCCACAGCAGCAGCACATGCCCGCCCGGCGCATTGGCCGCCACGGTCGGCGCGGTCTTGAGGCTGTCGGTCGACATGACCATCCCCAGTGCCACCAGCATGGCATGGCCGACGTGCAGATGGGCGCGTGGGCCAGAAGTGGAACGGCCGGAAGTAAGGGGGCTGGAAGGGGGCAGATCGGTCAAGCAGGCACTTTCCGCAGGCTGGGGGCCACGAGCAGCGCACCTAGTGCGCGATTGCCACAGTCCGTGCAAGGATTGGCATGTTTCGAACTGCTCATTTGACCGAATAATACTCAAGTCATTAGGTGGATTTTTCCGACGTCCAACCGATCCGGGGTTTTCGTGGCACTTTCCGTCGTTTCCTATCGCGCGCCGCTGCGTCTGGCGCTGGTTTCCCTTGGCCTCTCGGCCAGCAGCATGGCGCTGGCCGCGCCCCAGGCACCGGCACCAGCCACCGATGCGCCGGCTGCCGACATCGGCACCAGCGGCGATGCCATCATCGTCACCGGCACGCGCGAAAGCGGCCGCCTGGCCCGGCAGAGCGCCACCCCGATCGACGTGGTCAAGGCCGATACCCTGACGGCCACGGGCCAGTCCAACCTGGTCGATTCGCTGCGCAGCGTGCTGCCCTCGTTCAATGCCCCGGCCGTGGGCTATGACGTGGGCGCCCTGGCGCGCACCTTTGCGCTGCGCGGCCTGTCGCCCAGCCAGACGCTGATCCTGGTCAACGGCAAGCGCCGGCACCTGTCGTCCAGCATCTATGCCGACAGCGATCCATCGCAAGGGTCCAATGTCGTCGATCTCGACATGATCCCGCTGGCCGCCGTGGGCCGCGTGGAAGTGCTGCGCGATGGCGCGGCGGCGCAATATGGGTCTGACGCGATTGCCGGGGTGATCAACGTCATCCTCAAGGACGATGCCAATTCGGGCGGCGTTTCGGTGCAGGGCGGCAAGTATTATGCCGGCGATGGCACCTCGATCCAGGCCAATGCCGACAAGGGCGTTGCGCTCAAGGATGGCGGCGTGCTGCATCTGTCGGCCGGCTATCGCTATCAGGATTTCACCAACCGCAGCGGCGACAGCGGCGGCGTGCAGCCGGCCAAGGTGCAGGGCATGCCGCGCTCGGTCGTGGTCAGCGGCGGCTATGACTATACCCGCCCGCTGGGCGAAACCCTCGATTTCTACAGCTTTGGCACCTATGCCTGGCGCAAGGCCCGGGCCAACGAAAACCCGCGCCAGCCCGGCTGGTTTTCCGATGCGGTCGATGCGCTTTATCCCCAAGGCTTCACTCCGCAGGAAACGCTGAACGAACACGATTTCAGCGTGACCGGCGGCATCAAGAGCCATGGCGACTGGGCGATGGACCTTTCCTCCACCTATGGCCGCGACACGGTCAAGCTGCGCAATATCAGCACGATCAATCCCGATCTGCTGGCCGACACCGGCAATGCCCAGACCGATTTCAACGTCGGTGGCTTTGCCGCGTCGGAATGGACCAGCAACCTCGATGTGAAGCACCAGTTCGACCTGGGGCTGGCCGGTCCGGCGACGTTCGCGTTCGGCGCGGAAAACCGCTATGAAACCTATGAGATCCGTGCCGGCGAGCCGACCTCGTATTACAGCGGCGGGCCTCAGGCGTTTCCGGGCTTCCGCCCCAGCGACGCGGCCAATGTCCACCGCAACAGCGTGGCCGGCTATGCCGACCTGACGCTGCGCCCGGTCAAGGCGTGGGAGCTTTCGGGCGCCTTGCGCTGGGAGCATTACAACGGCGTGGGCAGCCGCCTCAACGGCAAGCTCGCCAGCCGCTATGACGTGACCGACCGCTTTGCCCTGCGCGGCAGCGTCAGCACCGGCTTCCACGCGCCGACCCTGGCCCAGCAGAACTATTCTGCCACCACCGTCACCACCGGCTATGCCTCGATCCAGCTGCCGCTCGGCTCGCCCGGCGCCAACCTGCTGGGCGCGCCCGCGCTCAAGCCGGAAACCTCCACCAGCGCCAGCCTGGGCTTTGTGGCAGAGCCGGTCCATGGCCTGTCGATCACGGTCGATGCCTATCGCATCGATGTGAAGAACCGGATCATCGAAAGCGCCTATCTCTATGGCGATCTGGCCCAGGCGGCGATTGCTGCCAACGGCACCACGATTCCCGCCGGGCTCGATCCGGGCAATGTCAGTGCGGTGTTCTTCACCAACGGCGTCGATACCCGCACGCAGGGCGTGGACATGACCGCCAGCTGGGTGATGCCGGCCGGCGCGCTGGGCACGATCCGCTGGGATGCGGGGCTGGCTTACGTGGATACCACGATCCGCCGCGTGCATGCCGCGCCGGCGGTCCTGGCCGATGCCGGTCTGGCGCTGGTCGATGCGGTGCAGCGCACCAATCTCACCAACGCCACGCCATCGTGGAAGGCCTCGCTGGCTGCCGCATGGACCAGCGGCCCGTTGGATCTGACGCTGCGCAACACGTTCTACAGCAATGCGCGCCAGGCGCAGGGCTATGCCGAGCCCTATTACATCATCGATACCGGCGCGCGCGTGATCACCGATCTCGACATCGGTTATCGCGTCACCCCGCAAGTGCGCGTGGGCGTGGGCGCCAACAACCTGTTCGACGTGCACCCGCGCATGATCCCCACCGCGATCGGCCAGGCGCTCAACTATGATCGCTATTCCCACGTGGCGCCCTATGGCATCAACGGCGGATCGTATTACCTGCGCCTGACGGTGAACCTGTGAGCCTGGTGATCCTTGATGGCGGCACGGGCCGCGAGCTGGCGCGCTGCGGCGCGCCGTTCCGCCAGCCCGAATGGTCGGCCCTGGCGCTGATCGAGGCGCCTGAGTTCGTTGCCCAGGTGCATCAGCGCTATGTCGATGCCGGGGCCGATGTGATCACCACCAACAGCTATGCCGTGGTGCCGTTCCACATCGGGCAGGACCGCTTCGATGCCCATGGCGCGCAGTGGGCGGCACTGGCCGGCAGCCTGGCGCGCGCTGTGGCCGATGCCGCGCCGCGGGACGTGAAGGTGGCTGGATCGCTGCCGCCGGTTTCGGGGTCTTACCGCCCCGACCTGATCGACCTGGAGCGCAGCCGCGCGGTGCTGGCGGTCCTGGTGGCCGCGCTGGCGCCGCATGTGGATCACTGGCAGGCCGAAACCCTTTCGGCGATTGCCGAGGCAGAACTGGTCGCCGATCTGATCGCGCCCACGGGCAAGCCGCTGTGGCTCTCGTTCACCTTGGCCGATGAAGACCCGGCCGCAGCCCCGCAGCTGCGCTCGGGCGAAAGCGTCGAAGCCGCTGCGGCCGCCGCCCTGCGGCTGGGCGCCCAGGCGCTGCTGTTCAATTGCAGCCAGCCCGAAGTGATGGCCGCCGCCGTGGCCCAGGCCAAGGCCGCCTTGGCCGGCAGCGGGGTGGCGATCGGCGTCTATGCCAATGCCTTCCCGCCGCAGGGCGCCGATGCCGAAGCCAACAATGGCCTGAGCCCGATCCGCGCCGATCTCACGCCCCAGGGCTATGCCGCCTTTGCCCGCGCCTGGGCGGCCGAGGGCGCCACGATCCTGGGCGGATGCTGCGGCATCGGGCCCGAACACATCGCCGTGCTGCGCAGCGAACTGGGCTAACCTGCCCGGCGGTTACCCAGCAGAGCGAGGGCGCGTCAGGCCCCCGCCTGCCCGCGCGGATAGGCGATGATCGACAGATAGCGGATCGTGCCCGGCCCCATGGTTTCCGGACCATGCTGGGCCTGGCTGTCGAACAGCAGCGTGTCGCCGGGCTTGAGGTCATAGCGCCGGTCGCCATGGCGATAGGACAGTTCGCCTTCCAGCACGTGGATCAGTTCGGTGCCGGCGTGGGAAAAGCTGGTATAGGGGCTGGCCCGGTCCGACAGCGTGATCAGGTAGGGTTCGATGACCAGGTCGCCGCGCATCAGGTGGCCCAGCAATTGATAGACGTGGCCCGATTTGGTGCCGCGCCGATCGATCTTCACGCCTTCGCCTGCCGCCACGAACGAGCAGTCCTGCCGCTCTTCGGCCAGGGCGAACAGCGACGAGATCGGCGCGCTGAGCGCCTGGGCCAGCGAGTGGATCGAGGTGAGCGAGGCGGAAATCTGCCCGTTCTCGATCTTTGAGAGCATGCCGGTGGAAAGCCCGGCAGCGGTGGCCAGATCGGCCACCGACAGATCCTGCTGGCGGCGCAACTGGCGCACACGCAGGCCCAGCGCCTTTTCCAGCGCGCGCGGATCGTTGCTGGGGGCGCCCGATCCGGTGGTCAATTGTTCGATAACTGCTTCTGAAGGCTCTGCCTGTTCGGCTTTTGCGCGCTTGGCCATATCGTCTCCTGCTGGCCCTGCATGGAACGGCGGCACGGCAAATTCAAGCTTGGCAGCCCGGGTGACGGGCCACCTTTTGACAAGGGGCGGTGCATCGGCGCATGAGCGGCGCCATGCACCTTGCCCACTTCGACATCGCCCGGTTCCTCGCCACTGCCTGGCAAAAGCAGCCCTTGCTGATCCGCAATCCGTGGGGGGCGTGGCACAATCCGCTCGATCCCGATGAACTGGCCGGCCTGGCCTGCGAAACCGGGGTGGAATCGCGCCTGATCGTGCGCGGCGCGGGCGGCCCGGTGCTGGAACACGGGCCCTTGCCCGAAGACCGCTTTGCCAGCCTGGGCGCCGATCCCTGGACGCTGCTGGTCCAGGCAGTGGACCAGCAGGTGCCGCAGGTGGCCGATCTGATCGCGCCGTTCCGCTTCGTGCCCGATTGGCGGATCGACGACGTGATGATCAGCTATGCCACCGACGGGGCCGGGGTGGGGCCGCATTTCGACCAGTATGACGTGTTCCTGATCCAGGGGCTGGGCCGGCGGCGCTGGCGCGTGGGTCCGCGCTGCGATGCCGCCACGCCGCGCCAGCAGCACGCCGATCTGGCCCTGATCGCGGATTTTGCCGCCACCGGCGATTGGGTGCTGGAACCGGGCGACATTCTCTATGTCCCGCCCGGCTTTGCCCACGATGGCGTGGCGCTGGGCGATGATTGCATGACCTATTCGATCGGGTTTCGCGCCCCCTCGCGCGCCGAACTGGTGGAGGGCTGGGGCGCCCATGTGGCCGACCAACTGGAAGCGGCGCCCGATCACGAGGCCGATCGCTATGCCGATCCCGATCTTGTCCTGCAGGATCACCCCGGAGAGATCACCCCGGCCGCGCTCGACCGGCTGCACGCCATGACGCTGGAAGCGCTGGGCGATCGCGCGGCCTTTGCCCGCTGGTTTGGCCAGATGAACACCCAGGCCAAATACGCCGATACCGACTGGCGCCCCGAAACGGCGGCAGACCCGGCCGATGTCGCCGCGCTGCTGGCGCAGGGCGTGGCGCTGCGCCGCAATCCGGCCCACCGCTTGACCTATATCCGCGAGGGGGCCGGCACGGTGCTGTTTGCCGATGGACAGGCGTGGCCCTGCGCCGACGTGGCCCTGGCCCAGGCGCTGTGCGGTGGGGCGCTGGTGCTGCTCGATCCGGGCCTGGCCGGCGCGCCGGGCACCGCCGCGCTGGTCACCGCGCTGATCGACCAAGGCACGCTCGCTTGCGATGATGGCGAGGACGACGAAGACGGCGACTGGGCGGATTGAGCGCCCATGGCCCTGATCGCTTTCAACAAGCCCTATGGCGTGCTGTGCCAGTTCACCAACGAGAGCACGGGCCCGGCGCGGCCCACCCTGGCCGATCACATCACCATGCCGGGCGTCTATCCCGCCGGGCGGCTGGATCTCGATAGCGAGGGGCTGCTGCTTTTGACCGACGATGGCCGCCTGCAGGCGCGGATCGCCGATCCCCGGTTCAAGGCGCCCAAGACCTATCTGGTGCAGGTGGAGGGCGAGCCGGACGAGGCGGCGCTCACCGCCTTGCGGCGCGGGGTGCGGCTCAAGGACGGCATGACGCTGCCGGCCGGGGTGCGCCGCATCGATCCCCCCGCGCTGTGGCCGCGCGTGCCGCCGGTGCGCTTTCGCAAGAGCGTGCCCGATTGCTGGCTGGAGCTGATCCTGCGCGAAGGGCGCAACCGCCAGGTGCGGCGCATGACGGCGGCCGTGGGCCACCCCACCCTGCGCCTGGTCCGCTGGGCCATCGGCGCCTGGACGCTCGATGGCCTCGCGCCCGGAGAGTGGCGCCAGGTGGATTAAGGCTGGCTGCTCGGGGCAAATCCGACGGGCAGTTGCATGCCATATTCGGCCCAGGTTTTGTCCACGCCCGGAGACAGGCTGCGCGCGCGGGACAGATCGGCCAGCGCGCGGTCGCGCTCGCCCAGGCGGGCATAGGCCAGCCCGCGCCCATAGAGCGAGGCGATCAGGGTCGGCGCCATGCGCAGCGCGGTGTCGTAGTCGGCAATCGCGCCCTTGTTGTCACCCTGGCGCAGGCGCAGGAAACCCCGGCTATCGATGAAATCGGGGCGGCCCGGCGCGAGGCGCAGGGCGTTGTCGCAATCGCCGCCGGCACTGTCGAGCGCCAGGTTGTGCGTGGCCTTGAACCAGCACACCAGGTTGTGCGCCTCCGGGTCTTGGGCATGGCCGGCCAGCGTGGTGCCGGCCAGTTGCAGCGCGGCGGCGGTGCGCCCCTGCGCGGCCATCATGTCCATCTGCGCGGCCGCCACCTTGAGCGAGGTGGGCGCCAGCTTGGCCGCGTGGGTGACATCGGCGGCCATCGCGTCAGTGGCGGCAGCGTCTCGTTCCAGGGCGGCGCGTTGCAGCAGGGCATCGATATTGTCGGGATCGCGCTTCAATGCGGCGGTCACGTCGGTCATGCGTCCGGCATTGTCGCCCACCGGCCGCATCGCCGCGTGAGTCAGCAGGTCTGCCGCCGTGCCGTCATGCGCCACCAGCCAGTCGGCATCGGCCAGGGCACCGGTGCGGTCTCCCTCCTGCGCGCGCAGGGCAGCGCGCAGGCGGCGCATGTCGCGCGCGTCGGGGGTCTTGGCCAGCAGCGCGTCGGCCCCCTCCAGTGCCTCGGTCGTGCGGCCCAGCATCGAGAGCGCGACCACGCGCACGGGCTGCAGCGGCAGATCGGGCGCGAGGACAAGCGCGGCGTCGGTATCGGCCAGGGCCGGGCCATAGTGGCCCATCGCCAGGTGCGCGCTGGCCCGCCCGGCCAGAGTGCGCGGGTTGCGCGGATCGATCGCGATGGCGTGGTCATAGGCAGCGATGGCGTCGGCCATCTTCTGCGCCTTGAGCGCGACCAGCCCCTTGGCCGCCCAGGCCATGTCGTATTTGTCGTCCAGCGCCAGTGCGGCATCGGCCGTTTGGGTGGCGCGGGCATCGCCCTGGCTGGCATAGGCAAAGGCCAGCAGCCCTTGCGCGATCGGCTGCTTGGCATCGACCGCCAGCGACGCATTCAGGCCGGCGATGGCGCCGGGCATGTCGCCCCGGTCAAACGCTGCCGCGCCGCGCACCAGCCAGGCATGGGCCAGCGCCGGCTTGTCAGTGGCCAGGGCGGCCATGTCGGCATCGGTCGCTTCATACATCGCGGGCAGGCGGATGAACTGGCCATGGTTGCCCAGTTCGGCCATACGATCGCGCACTTTGGCGGCGTCGGCGGCGGGCAATTCGCCCTTGAGCGCGCGGGTGTCGTTGTCCATCGTCACCGTATCGCTATCCAGCGTCACGCGGCGGTGAAAGGCATAGAGGCCGCCCACGGTTTCATCCACGTCGCTCGCTTGCAAGGCAAAGTCCTTGCCGCCACGCGGCAGGCGCACGGTTTCGTGGTTGGCCCACCAATCGGGATAATCAAACGCAAAGGGCGCATCGGCCAGCAAGGTGCCCTCGCGTTGCACATCGGGTTTCCACCCCACGCGCGCGCGATCGAGTTCGTACCAGCGCATCGATCCGCTTGAGGTCCACTCCATCTTGGCGGTGCCGGTCATGCCCAGCACATAATCGCCGCTGGCCTCGTCCAGAGTGGCCGTCACGGTTTGCGGGGTGATGAAATCATAGACATCGCGCCACAGCTTGCGCAGCTGGCGTTCGCGCTCGGCCGTGGCAAGACCGGCATATTTCATCCGCCAGCGCGCCGCCGTATCGCCCCGCGCGCGCATCTCCGCCCGCGCCGGGGCGGGTACCTCCACCCCGGCCGAGGCATCGAGCGCAAGGCTGGTCACCACCTGCGGCGCGCTGGGCGCGGGCGGCACCATCGCCACCAGGCCGCTGCCTTGCGCCGTGGTGGGCAGGCCACTGGTGTAATTCGGCACTTCCAGCCGGTCGAGCCGGCTATCGCCCTGGCGCGTGCCGTCCAGCCAATAGCTGCGCCCGCCGATCTGCGCCTCGACCAGCACATGATCGAACAGGTTCATCGCCGGCAGGCGCGCGGCCACGGCATCGCCGCTGTCGGTATCGACAAAGACCGGCCGCGCCGCGATGCCCAGCCCCTTGAGCAGGGCCACCAGCAGCGCGGTCTTGCCCTTGCAATCGCCAAAGCGGCGCTGCCACGTCAGGTCTGCCGGGGCGGGCACGAAACCGCCATCGTTCATGCCGATGAACAGATAGCGCACCTGTTCCTGCACCAGGGCCAATGCCAGTTCGGCGCGGCGCACCGGATCGGCGCTGGCGGCGGCAATGCGCGCGATCTCGGCCTTGAGCGGGCTATCGGGTTTGAGCGTTTCGGCGGTTTCGAACAGGGCGTGGCCGGTGCGCGAGACGCTGGGCCAATCGGCAAATTCGGTCAGCTCCACCAGGTTGACCAGACCAAACCGCGCGGGCGCACCGGTGGGCGCCCGCTCGGTGGAAAAGTCGGTGCGTTCGGCCAGCAGTTCCATCGTGTCACCCTGCCGCGTCAGCTTGGGCTGCACCACGCCGGGCCAGGCGCGCCATTGCACCGCGCGGCCCACCGGCCAGGTTATCCTCAGGCGATAGTGGCCCAGCGGGAAACCGTCTGCCGGGCCCATCACCAGTTCGGCACGACCACCGATCGCCGGATCGCGGCGCGTGCGGGTATAGGCAACATCGATCACATCGCCGACGCGCAGGTCATCGGGCTGGAGCGTGGCGGTCAGCTTGCCATCGAGCATCGCGTCTTCGAGGTTCTTTTCGCGACGCACCACGGAAAGCGCGCTGCCATCACCCAGCAGGTCGATCACGCTATCGCCGCGCAGGATGCGATAGCGGTGCAGTGTCAGCGTTTCGAGGCTCGGATCCCAGCTCAATTGCAGGGCGGCATCGTCCAGCCCCTGGGTGGTGGCAATGCGAAAGCGGTTGGCGCGATAGACACTGCTGCCGCCATCGATCAGGTGCGCCTGCTCATCGATCAGCAGGTCGATCGTAGCGGCCCCTTGCGCACCGGCGCCGGTGGGCGTGATCGCGGCGCCGGGCGGCAAGACCCACGGTTCAGGCGGGGCAATGGCCGGGCGGGCCAGCGCCGCGCTGGCCGCGCTGGTCTTGCCCTCGGGCGCGGCGTGGGCGCTGATAGGTGCCACGCCCAACCCCAGACCCAGGCCCAGCAGGGCGAGCGCTGCATATGGCCGCGAAGAAGCGGCGGCCAACGCCGCGGCTGCACGAAAAACCCCCAAGAATGCCCCCACCTTTGTGCCGCATGGTTACGGCAGATTTGTCTTTGTTGCCATTGCTATCGCCTGCGCCGGGAACCGTCCAGCCAGGGTTGGCGCGAAATTGCTTCAAGTTTCGCGGGAAGCGGGGCAGATGGGCAAGGCCGCAGCGCGCGGTGCCTGGATCGATGCACAATGGCCGCAGACAGACCGCCGGTTTACCTCGCTGATCAGTCGGCCGTGCTCGGCGTGCCTGCCCGTTCGGCCGGTCGCCCGATCCGGCGCGGACGGCTGGTGGCGGGCATTGCCCTGCATTTCCTGGCGCCCGGTTATGGCCTGGTCCTGGTGACCGATGCCGCGCTGGGCCATGCCCCGCATGCGTGGGCGGCCTGGCTGCCCCATGCCCTGCATCTGGGCGGCTGGTTCCTGGCCGCTTATGGCGCCGCCGCCGTGGTGGCAAGCGGCGTGGCGGCGCTGGCCGATCGGCGCCAGCGCGCGGTGGCGGCACCGCCGGCAGTGTCGTTGGCCCCGGCCCTGGCCGCAGCACAGGGCCGCTTTGGCGCGGCGGCAGACGCGCAACTGGTACGCATCGCCAGCCTGGCCGCGCCCGCCGAAGCCGGCCCGATCGCCCAGGATATCATCCGCCTGCTCGCCGCCAGCAGCGCCGCGCCCGCATCCGATCCCGGAGTGCAGCACGGCACGGCCCAGGCCCTGGCAATCTTGGCCGATGCCCTGGAGCAGGACGTACGCCAAAGATCAGGCGCAGCACAGGACCAGGCGCGCGTCATGGCGCGGTATATCGACCTCAAGTATCGGCCCGGTTCTGACGGGCAGGATACTGTGTGACATTGCGATTGTTGTGGATTTCGCTGTGAAAACGGCCTAGATGAGTCGGTGGCCGCATCGAGCGGCTTTTAACAGGGCAACAGCACCCATGGGTGTGCAATTCTTCCCTTCGGCCCGGCGCATCGCCCGGCTCACTTTCACCAAGCACAGGTTTGAAAGCCCAGGCCGCTTGCGGCCTTAACGGCGCACAGTCCGCGCCAGGCATCAACCACGCCTGACCGTGGCCGCGCGCCCATGCGCAACCGCACCACCCCATCCGCACCATTCCCGCACGCCGGCATGCCATGCCGGGCGCCATGCTTGCCCTAGCCGGGCCGGATAGCCGGCGCAGTTGGCAGGCATGCGTGCGGCCTGCTGTGAGGGTTGCGTCACCCCGGTTGCTGTTTCCCCTGATCCAGACTCCACAGGATGTCATCCATGCTTGATCCCATCATGCTCGGCACTGCTGCCGTGCTCGTCGTGTTCGTCTTCGTGCTGTTCGTGGCGTCGCGCTGCGTGCGCTATGTCGGCAACAATCGCGTGGCGATTGTCGAAAAGCTGTGGAGCGGCGCCGGTTCGATCACCGACGGGCTGATCGCTCTGCGCGGCGAAGCCGGGTTCCAGCCCGATGTGCTGCGCGGCGGCTATCACTTCTTCTTCCCGTTCCAGTACCGCATCCATAGCCAGTCGCTGGTGACCATTCCCCAGGGCCAGATCGGCTATGTCTTTGCCCGCGATGGTGCGCCGCTTGGCCCCACGCAGACTCTGGCGAGCAATGCCCACACCGCCGATTTCCTCGATGTGCGCGCGTTCCTGTCGGCCGGTGGGCAAAAGGGGCCGCAGCGCACGATCCTGCGCGAGGGCACTTATGCCATCAACACCGCGCAGTTCGTGATCATCACGCGTGATCGCATCCATGGCCTGATGCTCAATGCCAATGATGGTGATCTGTTCGGCCAGATGCAGACGCTGATCGCCGGGCGCGGCGGGTTCGAAGCCGTGGTGATCAAGGATTCGGCCGACCAGATCGGCATTGTCACCGTGCACGATGGCCCTGCGCTCAGTGCCGATCACATCATCGCGCCCGAAGTGGGCACGCAGCAGGGCGATGCCGCCACGTTCCACAACTCGTTCCAGGACCCGGAAAAGTTCATCGCCGCCGGTGGCCGGCGCGGGCGCCAGCTGCAGGTGCTGGTCGAAGGCAGCTATTACATCAACCGCCTGTTCGCCACGGTGGAAATGGTTGCCAAGACGGTGATCGAGGTGGGCCATGTCGGCGTCGTGATCAGCTATACCGGCAATGACACGGCCGATACCTCGGGCGACGATTACCGCCACGGCGAGCTAGTCGCGCGCGGGTCACGCGGGGTGTGGAGCGATCCGCTGCTGCCGGGCAAATATGCGTTCAACACCTATGCCGGCAAGATCCTGATCGTGCCCACCACCAACTTCATCCTGAAGTGGGAAAGCGACACGATCGGCCAGCACAAGTTCGATGAAAACCTCTCGGAAGTCTCGCTGATCACGCGCGACGCGTTCGAACCCACGCTGCCGCTCTCGGTGGTGGTGCATATCGATTACCGCAAGGCGCCGCTGGTGGTGCAGCGCTTTGGCGATATCAAGAAGCTGGTCGAACAGACGCTCGATCCGATGGTCTCGGCCTATTTCAAGAACATCGCCCAGAAGCGCACGCTGATCGAACTGCTGCAGGAACGCAGCGACATCCAGGAGCAGGCCGGCGCCGAAATGCGCGCCAAGTTTGCCACCTACAACCTGGAAATGCAGGAAGTGCTGATCGGTACGCCACGCGCCAGCGCCGGCAACGACCAGATCGAGAAAGTGCTGCAACAGCTGCGCGAACGCCAGGTGGCTGAAGAACGCGTGACCACCTATGAAAAACAGCGCATCGCCGCCGAAGGTGAAAAGGCCCTGCGCGAGGCCGAGGCGCGGGCCAACCAGCAGACCGCGATCACCCAGTCGGAACTGTCGATCATCGTGCGCGAAAACGAGGGCAAGGCGGCCCTGCGCCAGGCCACGCAACAGGCCGAACAGACCCGCACCCTGGCCAAGGCCGAAAGCGAGCGCGTGCGCATCATCGGCGAGGGCGAGGCAGCCAGGATGATCGCCCTGGCCGCAGCCGATGCCGAACGCATCACCAAGACCGGCCTTGCCACCGCCGAAACCATTGCACGCCAGGCAGAGGCATCGGGCGGGGCGCAGAACCAGCTCACCCGCCAGATCGTGGAGCGCCTGGCCGATGCGCTGGAAAAGTCGGGCGTGGACATCGTGCCCCGCATCCAGATCAGCACTGGCGGCGACGCCAGCGGCGCTGCCGGTGGGCCATTGGCCGCGCTGATCGGCATGATGCTGGGCGAGAAGGGCCGGGACATGCTGGCCAGCGACGCGGCGGCAGAGCCCGCGCAGACTCACTGACGCATCCCGCACGGCCCCGTTTCGGTGAAACGGAACGGGGCCGTTTCATTCCCCATGGTTCTACCGTCGATAGCGCCAGGTAGCGTGATCCGGCGCCATCCCGGCGCAGATGTGCTATCGCCGCTGCGACGCAGCAGGAGACAGCGTGACATGCCGATCGATCCGCAAGCCGCCATCGAAATCACCGCCTACGACTGGGTGCCCGAACTGGCGCGCGGACGGGTCAAGGATCTGCGCGTGCGATGGGCGCTGGAGGAAATCGACCTGCCCTATCGCGTCCGTCTTGTCGGCGGGGCGGGCACCGAAAAATCCGCAGAGCACCTTGCCGAGCAGCCCTTTGGCCAAGTTCCGGTCTATCGCGAGAACGGCCTGACCCTGTTTGAATCCGGGGCGATCCTGATCCACATCGGCGAAAAGGACGAACGGCTGCTGCCCCGCGACCCCGCCGGGCGGGCGCGGGCGATCGGCTGGGCGTTCGCGGCGCTCAACAGTATCGAGCCGTTTCTCGGCACGCTGACCATCCTGCGCTTCTTCGCCGATGGAAAACCGTGGCAAGACGAAGCCAAGGCCGCGGTGCGCCCCTTGGCCGTCATGCGGCTGGCGCAACTGGCACGGGAAATCGGGGATCGCGACTGGCTGGAGGATCGCTTCACGATCGGTGACTTGCTGACGATCGACGTGCTCCGCAATGTTCCAGAACCCGGCCTCGTGGCAGCCCACCCCAACCTGGCCGCCTACGTCGAACGCGGCAGGGCGCGCCCTGCTTTCCAGGCGGCATTGGCGGCGCAGATGGCCGTGTTCCAGCAGGCGCGGCGATGACCCTTCTCCGTTCGAACGCAGGATCGCGGGCACGGCACCACGCCGGGATCGTCACACGCTGGCAAAACCGCGCACGGGAATGGCTGTGGTGTGCTTGAGTTCCGACAGCGTGACGGTGGACACGATGTCGATCACGCCGGGCAGCTTGAGCACCACCTTGAAGATGAATTTCTGATACCATTCCAGCGATTGCGCGATGACCTTGATCAGGATGTCGCGCTCGCCGAAAATGGTGTGGCACTCCAGGATTTCAGGCGTGATTTCGATCTTGCGCAGAAAATCCTCGCGCTGCTTGTCCGACAGCGCGGCCATCTTGAGCGTGGCGAAAACAATGATCGCATCGCCCAACTGCTTGCGATCGAGCAGGGCGACCTGGCCCTTGATATAGCCTTCCTCGCGCAGCCGTTGCAGCCGCCGCCAGCACGGCGATTGGGAAAGGCCCACCTTTTCAGCCAATTCCGTGGTGGAAAGGCTGGCATCCTGCTGGATCTGGTCGAGAATCTTGAGATCGATCGGGCTGAGCGGTTCGGCCATGCGAAAATTCCTGCAATTTGCGCAATGGCTATCCGGGTTTTGAGCCAGCACAAGATTAAATCGACGAAATGCATGGTCATCCTGCATGAACGCCGCGCTGTGTTCCTGCCCGGCATGGTTATGCGCAAACACGCTGCGAAACGGCATGAATTGGCAGCGGCGCGCGGCTATGCAGGGCGCCATGGCATATCGGCAGGGCAAAGAGGCGATGGCGGGCGCGGGGCTGACGCGGCGCCAGGCGATGCAGGGGCTCGGCGCGGGCGTGGCTGCCGGCATGGCAGTGGGCCCGCAGGCTGCGCACGCTGCGGCGGCGGCAACTGCACCAACCGTCATCGCGCCAATCGCCACCACGCTGCCGGCCCGCGCGGCCTTTGCGCCCACCAGCCTGGCCTACCTCGACAACGGATCGCAGCACCCGCTAAGCCTGGGCGGCCAGGCGGCAATTGAGGCATATCTCGCCAAGCGGCGGCTGGACCCGGCGGCACAAGGCTATGATCTGGACGAGGCCGGCCTGCTGGCCAAGTTTGCCCGGCTGATCAACGCCGATGCCGACGAAGTGACCTATGTGCAAAGCACCACGGCGGCCGAGCAGATGGTGCTGCGCGCCCTGGACCTGCCGGGCAACGGCGGTGCCCGCGTGGTGACCGACACGCTCCATTTCTTCGGCTCCATCCCGCTTTACGAAGAAATGGCGCGGCAGGGGGTGAACGTCACCTGGGTGCAGGCGGTGGACGGCCGCATCCGCATGGAGGATATGGCCAGGGCGCTTGCCGGTGGGGCGCGGCTCGTGGCACTTTCGCAGGTGTCGACGATCAATGGGTTCGAGCATGACCTCAAAGCGGTGTGCGACCTGGCCCATGCCCATGGCGCGCTGGTCTATGCCGATATGATTCATGCCGCCGGCTGCGTGCCGGTGGACGTGAAGGCCAGCGGTGTCGATTTCGCCGCCTGCGCATCGTACAAATGGCTGATGGGCGATTTCGGGCTGGGGTTCCTCTATGTGCGGCGCGATGTATGGCCGCGCCTCAAGCGCTGTGCCTATGGGTATTACGGCATCGATACGTTCCAGCCGCATATCTATCCGCTCGATCCGCCGGGGCAGGCGGTGGCCGACTACGCGTTTGCTGACAATGCCACCGGCCGCTTTGCCCTGGGCACCCACAGCCACGCGGTGATCGCGCAACTGCACCATTCGCTCGACTGGATCATGGCCACGGGCGTGGCGCGCATCCAGGCCCATGCGCAAGGGCTGGTAGCCCGGCTGAAAGCCGAATTGCCCGGGCGCGGCTATGCGGTGATGACCCCGCCCGAATGCCGCGCCCCGATCGTGACCGCGATCTGCGCCGATGCCCGCGCCAGGATTGGCCCAGCAATGGCGGCGGCGGGGGTCAAGCTGACGCTGTCGGCCAACCGTTTTCGCCTGACGCCTTCGGTGCAGAACGACGATGCCGACATAGACCGGTTCCTGGCGGCCCTGCCGCGCGCATGAAAGAGGCCAAGATGGCGCAAGACCTGGTGTTCATCGATGGCGAGCGCGTGCATCGCCTGCTCGATTATCCTGCCTGCATCGCGGCCATGGAGGCGGCGATGTGCGCGCTTTCGGGCGGCGCCACGCGACAATTGCCGCGCACCATGATCCACATGGGCGAGGGGCGCACCTTTGCCCAGATGACCGCGAGCCTGGCAGACGATGGCATGTTCGGGGCAAAGTTGATCAGCGTGTTCGCCGATCCGGCCCGGCCGGGCCAGCGCAGCCATCGCGGCGTGATCACCCTGTTCGAGCCGGCACAAGGCCATCCCGTGGCCGTGGTCGATGCCGAGGCGGTGACTCACATCCGCACCGCCGCGGCGACGGCCGTGGCCACGCGCGCCCTGGCCCGCGCCGATGCCCGCGTGCTGCTGATCATGGGCACCGGCGGGCAGGCTCATACCCACCTGGCCGCGCTGCCGCTGGTCCATCGTTTTGAGCGCATCCTGATCTGGGGCCGCGATCCTGCCCGCGCGGCGGCTGTGGTGGAGCAATGGCAGGACCGCTTGCCCGTGGCCGTGGCACCAGACGCGCAAGCGGCAGTGGCGCAGGCCGATGTGATCTGCACCGTGAGCGGCGCTGCCCAGCCGATCCTGCTGGGGCAATGGGTGCGGCCCGGCACGCACGTCAACCTGGTGGGATCGAGCGCGCCCGGCCCGGTGGAAGCCGACACCGCCCTTGTCGCGGCCGCGCGCTATATCGCCGACAGCAAGGCCAACGCGTTAGAGGCTGCTGCCGAATTCCTGGTCGCCCGCGCCGCCGGCGTGGTGAACGACGCCCATATCGTGGCCGAGATCGGCGAGGTGCTGCTCGGCCAGGTACCCGGACGCCGCGATGCGCGTGATATCACGCTCTACAAGTCGCTCGGCCACGCCGTGCAGGATATCGCCGCCGCGCAGTTGCTGCTGGAGCGCGTGCGGGCGGGGTAGGGGGTGCCCGCGTGCATGCGGGCGGGGAAAGTCAGTCTTCCTGAAACGGCAAATCCGCTGCCTCCGTGGAATGGAGGCAGCGGACCGTTGCGACCCGAATGGTTCGGGGGATTGGCCGTTCAGAAGGAACCGGCAAACTGCACGCCGACCGTGCGGGGCGGGATGTAGCGGCCATAGGGCGCGGTGGTGCCGTTGCGGTTGATCGCATAGAGCACGGCGCGTTCGTCGGTCAGGTTGCGCGCAAAGATGTTGACGCTCCACCCAGCGTCGAGCGCGACACCGGCGCGCACGTCGAGCTGGCCATAGCTGGGCAGCATCTGGCGTTCGCGCCCGGCCGCGGCGAGGCTGTTGAGGAAATCGCCCGGCCGCTTGCCCGTCCAGGCATAGTTCACGCCCAGCGAGCCGCTGACGCCTTCACCCAGGCGCACTTTCTGATCGAGCCCGATATTGGCAGTGAACCGCGCCGAGTTGGGCAGGCGATCGCCCTTGGCGCCAACCAGCGCGGAACCGCCATCGGTGGCCGCCGGCAGCGCCTGGGTCAGCACGGCATCGGTGAACGTGGCGTTGCCGCTGATCGCGCCGCCGGTCCAAGGCCGCACCGTTCCGGCCAGTTCCACGCCCCGGCTGCGCGCCTTGGCGCCGTTGGTGGTGAACGTCAGCTCGTTAGCCGAGGTGTTCTGCAACTGGATGCGGCTCCAGTCGATCTGGAATACCGACAGGTCGAAATCGAGCTTGCCGTCCAGCACCGAACCCTTGGCGCCCGCTTCATAGTTGACCACGCGGTCAGAGCGATAGGTGCCAGGTACGCCATCGGCCAGGGTATTGGTGCCGCCGGGGCGATAGCCATTGGCAACGCGCGCATAGACCATCACGTCGCGCGTGATGTGCCAGCTGGGCGAAACCAGCCAGGTGAACGGGCTTTCCGAGGTGCGGTGTTCTTCGCTGCTGGAAAAGCCGAAGATGTATTGCGCGACGCCCGTGGTGGCGACGGTGGAAAGGTTGTCCTGCTTGTTGTGGGCATAGCGGCCGCCCACTTGCAGATCGAGGCCGGGCGCAAGGTGCCCGGTCACCGTGCCGAACGCCGCCAGTTCACGATAGGTGGAAGGCCCGGCGCCGACATACGGCGTGTCGATCAGGCTGCCACTGGCGTTCATCAGCAGCATGGTTTGCGAAATATTGGCGTGCTCGACCGAATAGAACCCGCCGAGCATCCAGTCGAGTGCCGTGCTGTTGCCCGAGAGGCGCAGCTCTTGCGAGAAGCGGGTGGCGCGGTGCGAATTGGTCAGGAACACCGACGACAGGCCGGGGTAATAGCGGCCGAGCAAACCGCCGAAGATGCTGGTGAGATCCTGGTAGGGCACGGATTCGTTGACGTTCCAGCCGGTGACCGAGGTGACCTGGACTTTGCCCAGATCGAGCACGGCGCGCGCCGAATAGACATCGAACTGGCTGCGGCTGGGCTGGCCCAGCACGCGGGTGACCGAATAGGGATCGGCGTTGACGCTGTTGAAATCGGTGTCGGACTTGAAATCGACCAACCCGCTGTTCTCGGTGCGCAGGCGCTGGCGAATGGCGCTGAGCGTGATCGTCAGGTTATCCACCGGGCGCAGCAGCAGCGCGGCGCGGCCGCCCCACTGGCGCTGGTGGTTGGCATTGGCCAGGAATTGCCCGGTGTTGCTGTCGGTGTTGTCCACCCAGGCCGGATCGCGGCGATAGAAGCCGCTGACCGCCAGCGCGACGCGGTCCTTGATCAGCGGCACGTTGAGCGAGCCACGCAGCGAATTGCCCTGGCCGCCATGGGCCACGGTGGAAACGCCCGCTTCCACCCGCCCGGTAAATTGCGTGGTGCTGGGGTCTTGCGTCACGTACTTGATGATGCCGCCCAGGCTGGCCGCACCATAGAGCGTGCCCTGGGGGCCGCGCAGCACTTCGATGCGCGAAAGGATCGCCGGGTCGAAATCGGGAATGTCGGTATCGCCGTTGGCGGTGGCCGAACCGAAGGGCACATCGTCAACCAGCACGGCCAGCGTGGGATTGGTGGCCCCGCCGGTGGTAATGCCGCGCAGCGACAGGCTGTGCACGGCCTGGCCGGAATACTGCAGGCCGGGGATGCGGTTGAAGTAGTCCCTGATGTTGGTCAGGTTCTGCTCGGTGAGCGTGTTGGCCGACAGCGCGGTAACCGGGGCAGGCACATCGATCAGGCGCTGGCTGGTCTTGAGCGCGGTGACGATGATCGTATCGCCCGGCTCTTCTGTGCTGGCCTGCGGCGCGACCGGCGTGGCGGTCTGCGCATGGGCACCCAGGGCCAGGCCGCCGGACAGAATCGGCGCCAGGGTCAGGGCCAGGGCGGATCGACGGCGGAACGCGCCGGTGGTGTTGGTCTGCATGGATGCCCTCATGTTCTGGTTGGTTCGTTATCGGCAAGAACACCACAACGGAGCGGGAATTTTTATTTGGATATGGCGTGGGCTGACCGGCTGCCGATTATATTTATGCGTGAAAGCGTGCTTGCGGGGTGTGAGCCGTGCCGTGGCCCCTGGCGCGATTCACCTGCATCGCTGGCACTTGCCGCATAATCTATGTCGCCCACGACCAGGATGGGCGCGCGAAAGACACGCACTGCCCGGGCCGCTACGCTAGGCTGCGCAGCATCATCATAGCGAGCGCCGCGATGCCCCAGTTTCAAACCATGCTTTCCATCCGGGCCCTGCTGCCCCTGGCTGCTGCCCTGACCATGGGCACGGCGCCGCGCCAGCCAGACCAGCTTGCCGTCACGCTGCGGCCCGACATGGCCGATGGCGCGGTGGCGGGGGTGGCCGTGGCGATGGACTTGCCCGCGCCGGCAGACGGCACGCTCTTGCTGGCAGCGCCGGTGGTCTATCCCGGTGCGCCGGGCGTGGCCGACCGGCTTAGCGGCCTGGCCGTTACCGACGCGCGGGGGCCAGTGCCCTTGGCCGTGAGCGAGGATGCGCCGGTCAAAGGCGGGTTCCCATGGTATCGGCACTGGCGCGCCACCCGCGCGGTGCAGGGGCAAGTGGCGATCCGCTATCGCGCCGCCGTGATGCCGGCGGGTGGGCCCGGTGGGCCGGCCTTTGGCCTGCGCGCGGTGGGCGGGGGCCTGGCCGCGTCGGGCGGCGGTTTCCTGCTGCTGCCGGAAAACCGCGATGCGCTACCCGCGCGATTGCACTGGGATCTTTCGGCCATGACCAAGGGCGCGAGCGCGGCGATTTCCTATGGCGCGGGCGATGTGGTGGTGCCCGGTGGCGCGCAGGCGCTGGCCGATAGCTGGTTCATGGCCGGGCCGCTGGGCCACTGGCCGGCGACCGGCACGCGCGACGGCTTTGCCGGGACCTGGCTGGGCCAGCCGGTGTTCGATGTGCCCACTGCGCTGGCGCGGGCCGGGGCGGCGCACCGCTATCTGCAAGGGTATTTCCCCCACCTGAAAGGCCAGCGTGCCTATCGCATCTTCGTGCAGTTCCGCGACGCGGCGCCCTATGGCGGTGGCACTGCGCTGGATCAGTCGTTCATGCTCTCGCGCGGGCCGCTGGCGCCGGGTGAACAGAGCGAAATGCCCAGTTCCCTGTTCTTTCACGAGATGATCCACCAGTGGACCGGTCAGATCGACGCACCCAGCGGCATTTCCAGCTGGTTTTCCGAAGGGCTGACCACCTATTACGAAGACGATCTGCAATGGCGCGGCGGCTTTGAAAGCGCCGATGCCTATCTCGCGGCGGTCAACCGGCTGGCGCGGCGCTACTTCACCAGCAAGGCGCGTAACATGGCGGCGGCCGATGTGGTCAAGATCGGCTTTGGCGATGAAGAGGTGCGCCACATCGTCTATTATCGCGCGGCGATGTATTTCCACGATCTGGACGCGCGCATCCGCGCCCATAGCCAGGGCCAGCGCACGCTCGAAAGCGTGCTGTTCCCGCTGTTCCTGTCGCGCGAGCAGGGCGTGCGGTTCGATACCGAGGCCTGGCTGGCGGCGATCGTGCGCGAGCTGGGCGACGAGGGCGAGCGCGATCGCTTCAAGCGCCTGATCCTGGACGGCACGGACACGCTCGATCCGCTGTCCGATACCTTTGGCCCGTGCTTTACCCGCGTGGCGGCACAGTGGGATACGCCCCATGGGCATGTCGATGGCTGGCAATGGCAACGGGCTGCGCCAGCGGGGCACCGGGCGGCGGCGCCTGCCGGGGCGTGCCGGTGAACGCCGTGGCCCTGGCGCTGGCGCCACTGCTGCTGGCCGGCGCGCAGCCCGCGCCAGACGGCCCGATTGCCCCGGCGATCAGCCATCACGCCTTGGCCACGCCCGCCGGACGGCTGGACTATGACGCCGTGTTCGAGCAGCAGGTGCTGCGTGGGCCGGATGGGCAACCGGCGGCCACGATGTCCACGATCGCCTATCTGCGCAGCGGCACCGCCGATGCCATGCGGCCGGTGATCTTTGCGTTCAACGGCGGGCCAGGTGCTTCCTCCTCTCCGTTGCATATCGACGCCATGGGGCCGCGCCGGCGCGATGGCGCCGGCCTGGTCGACAACGCCGAGACCCCGCTCGATCGGGCCGACCTGGTATTCGTCGATCCGGTAGGCACCGGATTCAGCCGCCCGCTCACGCCTGGCGGCGGTGCTTCGTTCTGGAGCGTGGCCGGCGATGCGCGCGCCATGGCCCAGGTGATCACCGGCTGGCTTGCCGCGCATGGCCGCGCGGGTGCGCCGGTGATCGTGGTGGGGGAAAGCTATGGCGGCACCCGTGCGGCGGCGATGCTGCCCTTGCTCAAGGGCGTGAACCTGGCCGGGCTGGTCCTGCTGTCTCCCGCCCTGGCGATCGGGCCGCAGGGGGACAGCGAACTGGTCGAGGCACTGCCGGCCATGGCCGTGGCCGCAGCGGCCCATGGCAAGGGTGCGCTTGCCGGCCTGCCCCCGGCACAAGTGGAAGCGCGCGCGGCCGCCTTTGCCGCCGGCCCCTATGCCCGCGCCCTGCTGGCGGGCAGCGCCCTGGCCCCGGCAGAGGAGGCCCGCGTGGCGATGCAGATGGCGCGGCTGATCGGCCTGCCACCGGCCGCGATCCGCGCTGCACGCCTGCGGGTGGACGTGGAGATGTTTCGCGCCGCGCTGCTGGCCGGCAAGGGCCAGGTGGTGGGCCGGCTCGACAGTCGCATCGCCGCACCGCGCCCGGCGCAGGTGGCTGGGCGGCCGTCGGCGGCCAGCGATCCCGCGCTGGGGCTGGGCGCGAGCAATGTGATCGTGTCTGCCGCGCTGGGCGATTACCTGCGCCGCGAACTGGGTGTGCACACCACGCGCGACTATGTCTCGCTCACGCTGGACGTCAATTTCCAGTGGCGCTGGCCGCGCATGGAGGGGACGGACGGCGATGAGGCCGATCGCCGCCCCGATCTGCTGGGTAACCTGGCCCAGGCCATGACCGACCATCCCGCCCTGCAGGTGACGCTGGTGGGCGGATATTACGATATGGCCGTGCCGCTGATGGCGACGCGCGACGCGCTGCGCCATGCCTGGCTGCCACGCTCACGGGCGCGGCTGGTGGCCTTGCCGGCAGGGCATTCGGTCTTTGCCGATGCCCCCGGCCGTCGGGCCATGCGCGCGATGATCGATCAGCTCTTGCGCGCGAACGCGAACCACCAGGCCAGCCCCAGGACCAGCCAGCCGCCCACCAGCAGATAGGGGCGCGGATCGGCTTCCACGCCAAACGCCGCAATGGCCAGCGCCGCCACCACGCCGGCCAGGCCGATCAGCGTGACCGTGGCCGGCGCCATGCCCAGCGCCGCGCGGGCATGGATTTCGGGGTGATGGCGGGCAACCACCGTGGCCGACCACGAACAGGCCGCGTATTTGAGCATGGTCGGCAGATTGACCGCGAGCAGCAGGAACACCAGGCTTTGCGGCAGGAGCATGCCGGCCATGGCGCAGGCCCAGGCCAGCAGCACGGCCACGTGCGGCGTGGCAAAGCGCGGGTGGACGCGGCCAAGTGCGGTGGGCAGCGCGCCGCTGCGCCCCATGGCAAAGAGGCTGCGCGAAAAGGTCAGCGCCAGCGCGTTCATCGACTTGACGATGGAGAGCGTGGCGGCGCCCACGATCAGTATCGTGGCGGCCGGGCTGCCCATTACCACGCGCGCGGCGTCGAGCAGCGGCGCCTTGCTGGCGGCCAATCCGGCCGGGCCGACCAGGCCCAGCGCCGTGGCCGCCACGGCGCCATAGACCAGCGCCGTCAGCGCAATCGCCAGCGCGATGCCCAAGGGCATGGTGCGGGCGGGATTGCGCACTTCTTCGCCGATTTCCACCGCGCTTTCGATGCCCAGGAACAGGCTGATCATCAGCGGCACGGCAGCAAGCACCTGGGGCAGCGGCACCGAGAGCGGCGCGCCCATCGTGGCCACGCGCACATGCGGCAGGCCAAGCGCGACCAGCAGCGCCAGCACCACCAGCAGCAGCGCCATAAGCGCGGTCTGCGCCTTGGTCGCCAGGGCAACGCCGCGATAGTTGAGCGCAAAGACCAGCGTGATCAGTGCCGCCATGGCGGGCAGGGGCGGCAGCGGCACGACCATGCCGAGATAGCCGACCAGTACCTGGCTCAGGATCGCCATGGCGCCCACGTTGGCCACGATGCGCATCCAGGCGATGAGAAAGCCCACCGCCGGGTGGATGAAGCGGCGCGGCCATTCATACGATGCGCCCGATACCGGGAGGGCCGAACCGAGATAGGCATAGGCCAGGGCAAAGATCAGCATCGGCAACGCGGCCAGGCCGATCGCCGGCAACAGGCCCGCCCCGGCGACTTGCGCGGTCGGCCCCAGGATCGTGAAGATCGAGACCCCGATCGCAGTGCCCGCGCCAAACGTGACGACACCGACCAGGCCCACCGATTTGCCGAGCTGGATCGGGGCTGCCGGCGCGCTCATCGCAGGCTGCCCGTGATGAAGGCGCGCAAGTCTGCAGCCAGGGCCTGGCGCGCCTCGCGGCCCAGATAGGCCATGTGCCCGGCGGGATAGGTGCGGAAAGCGACGCGGTCTGCCGGCGCACCGGAATGGGCCATGGTATCGTTTGCCGTCCCCAGTGGCGTGACAAGATCATAGAGCCCGGTGCCGACCAGGACGCGCAGCGCCGGGTTGCGGTTCATCGCCGTGGCAAGATCGGTGGCATAGTTGCTGGGCGATGGCCCATAATCCCACGCACCGTTCACATCGCGAAAGGCAATCGCCTTGTAGGGCTGGGGCAGGTTGATCTTGAGCGTGTCGCGGGCATAGGCGTCCCACGCGGCGACAAAGCCCGGCACATATTGCGCCATGGCCGGGTCATCGGCCACCGGGTCTGGCCCGGCGGCGGCCAGCGGCAGGGTGAAACGCGCATCATAGAGCCCGGTGCGCCGTCCCTCGGCCGCCAGCAGCAGGCGGGCAAAGGCCGCGCCCGACAGGCGCAGGTCGTTCGCCAGGATCGTTTCGGCGGGCAGGCCGACAAGGTGCGCCATGGCTTGTGCCACGGCGGCGCGGCGCGCCGGATCGAGGCGCGACCCGGCATGGAGCGCGCCGAGATAAGTATTATCGACAAAGGCCTGCGCCGCATCGACCTGGCCCTGCGGGGTGCAGTCTGGCGCCACCTTGTGGAAATGGCATGCCGTGGCCGCCAGGCTGGGCAGGATGCCGATATAGCCGCGATCGTCGCCCGCCGCGCCATGGGCCATGTCCATCGCCTGGCCCAGCAGGATCACGCCATTCAAGCTGATACCGTCCATCTGTCCGGTCTGGGTGGGGCCGCCGGCCAAGAGCCGTGCCACCACCGCCGCACGCACCGTGCCATAGCTTTCCGACAGGATGTACTTGGGCGCGTTCATCCGGCCATGGCGGGCCAGCCACTGTTCAATCACCTGCACCGTGGCCACCGCGTCCTGCTCCACGCCATAGAACATCGCCGGGGTGCCATCGGCCAAGATGCGGCTGTAGCCGGTGCCGGGCGGATCGATCAGCACCAGGTCTGCCACGTCGAGCGGGCTGTCGGCATTGGCCACGGTGTGGAACGGGGCAGTGGTCTGAGGATGATCGGGATCGTCGAAATCGATGCGCTGCGGGCCAAGCAGGCCCATGTGCAACCACAGCGAAGCCGAGCCGGGCCCGCCGTTGAACACGAACAGCACGGGCCGGCTGGCATCGGGTTTTGCGGTCTTCCCGCCGGCTTTCAGATAGCTGGTGGCAAAGACGCTGGCGGCCGCCTTGCCATCGGGGCTGCGCAGGATGAATTCCTCTTCCGCCGCCACATAGGCCATGCGCGTGGTGCCGAACGTGCCCTGGCCCTTGGTAATGAAAGCGCGTGGGCCGGCGTCCTGAGCCTGCGCGGGCAGCGGGGCGGCGAGCGGGGCGAGCGCCAGGGCAGCGGCCAGGATCAGGCGGTCAATCGGCATGGTCGGCAATCTCGTATCCAAAGGCGGAACGGGCGGTGAGCCCGGCGTCCTGGCTGGCCAGGGCTTCCTTGGCGGGGTGAAGCGGCGGTGGCGTGGTGAACGGGGCAATGCCCAGCGCGGTGTAGATCTCGCTGGGGAAATAGGCGACCCCGCCGCGCAGCACCAGGCGCGGGCGGCGGATGGCGGCGATGTCTTCCACCGGATTGCCCGGCACCAGCACCAGATCGGCCAGCTTGCCCCGCGCGATCGTGCCCAGTTGCCCCTCGCGCCCGAAAAAGCGCTCGGCATCCAGCGTACCGGTGCGCAGCGCCTCTGCCGGGGTAAGGCCGGCCTGCACATAAAGCTCCAGCTCGCGCTGCACGGCAAAGCCGGTCGCTTCATCGGTCCCAGGCAACAGGACGATCCCGGCGCGGTGCAACATGCCGATGGTTTCCAGCACTTTGGCAAAGCCACTGTGATAGGCCGCATCGGTGGCGGCATCGGGCAAGTTGACGAACGAACGCTTGCGATAGCGCTGGAAGCCGATCGGCATGTGGCCGAGGAAATCCTCCTGCCCCGGCGGCACGTGCCCGGCGCGGCTGAGCATCAGCTGTTCGAGAATCGAGGCCGTGGTATCGAGCGCGACATGATGCTGCTGCATCAGCCCCACGGTGTGCTGCACGGCGGGCGCGGCAAGATCGAGGCTGCCGGCGCGGGCCATGGCTGTCAGGCGCAGGGGCGTGCGGCTGTCTTCGCCCGGCTGCAAGATCCAGCCGAGCATCAGCTGGTTGACATGGGCAATGGAGTCATAGCCATCGGCAATCACCCGGTCGGGCGTGTCGAACGCTGGGACATGGCCGGTCACTTTCAGGCCGAGGCGGTGTGCCTCTGCCGCGATCGGCGCCACCCAATCGGGGTTCATCGAGTTGTAGATCTTGATTTCGGCATAGCCGCGCGCCGCGTACCAGCGCACGTCCTTGAGCGCTTCGTCCACGCTGACGGGAATGAAGCCGAAGCGCGCCGAATAGGGGCTGCGCCCCTCGATAAAGCCATTGGGCACGATGCGCGGCCAGGCCACCTGCCCGGCATCGACGCGGGTGATCAGGTCTTGCAGGAAGGCATTGTCGTTGCCCATGTCGCGCGTGGCGGTAACGCCGGCCGCCAGATAGAGCAGCCCTGCCGGCAGCGTGGCATGCGAATGCATGTCGTGCAGCCCCGGATAGACCGTGCCGCCCTGGCCATCGATCACCGTCTCGTCGGCCGGATCGGGCGCGGCGGGGTCTTCGGGCAAGACCTGGGTGATCGTGTCGCGCATCACCACCACGGCCGACAGGGCAGAGCGGGTGCCGCTGGCCGGATCGAACACGTGGACGTTGCGGATGCGCAGCGGCGTGGCAAAGCGGTGCGCCAGTTGCTGTTGCAGGGCCAGCGCGCGCGCCGTTTCCAGCTCGGTCGCCAGCTTGGCGAGCATCGGCACTTGCGCCTCATAGCCGGCGCGGATCGTGGTGCCATCGGCGCCGGGGCCGAACACGCCCGCCAGCCGCCCAGCCTGGTCGAGCAGGACATAGCCGGGGTTGAGCTGCACTCCGGTGATGCGCCAGGCGGTGACCGGCAGGGCAGCCTTGCCACTGCCCAGCGCGAACGTGCGCACCGCCTGCGCGCAGACCCGGCCCGAGGGCAGCACGGCCAGGCAATGGTCTGGCCGCCCCATCGCCGCGCGGGCATAGAGCGCCAGGGCATAGGGGCTGTCATCGTTGGCGATATAGAGCGGCGGGCGGGCAAAGGCCTGGCTGCCAGCGTCGGCCTGGCTTTTCCAGCGCGCCACCTGCCCGGCATAGGCATAGCTTTCATCCACCGTGCCGCCCATCAGCGAGGTGCCATGGATCGTCCAGCTGGTTGGCACGCCCGAGGGATCGAGCACCAGATCCTCGTGATGCTTGGGCCCGCGGCCATTGTCGTCCACGCGGTAATCCACGGCCACGCGGTTGCCCTGGGTGTGGATCTTGAGCGAGCCGACGGTTTCGCCGTTGGAGACGATGACGAGGCTTTCGTCCGCCGCCTGCGCTGCCGGTGGCGCTGCGGCGAGAGCGAGGACGAGCGGGAGCAGGGCGCGGCTCATCGCGGCGCCTGCCCGGTTTGAGCAGGAGCAGTCTTGGTGATCAGCATGCGGATGTCGTTCCCCAGGGCCTGGGCCGTGGCGGCCACCGAATAGCCGGTGTGGCCCCCGTCGTAATAGCGCAAGGTCACGCGCTGCGGGTCCCAGCCCGATTGCGTGGCAAGCAGCTCGGCCCCGCCCATCGTGGTCTGCGTATCGTAATAGCCATTGGCGACCAGGACCTGAAAGCGCGGGTTGGCCGCCATCATCGCGGTGATGCCCTGGTAATAGGGCCAATCGGCAAAGGGACTGGTGCCCGATCCCCAGCCCCACTGGTCAAACCCTTCGACGGGAGCGGACAGGACATAGGGCTGCGTTTCCGCCACCTTGAGTTCGTCGTGGCGATAGCGCTCGAACAGGCGGGCCAGGGTATCGGTAATCGCTTCCGACGCATCGGGGGCGCCGCCCTGCGCGGGCGCGGCCATGGTATAGCGCGCGTCCATGCGGCCCAGCACGAGGCCTTTGTCCTTGAGCAGTTCGACGCGATAGCGTTCCTTGGAGATGCGCAAGTCGTGCGCCAGGTACCAGGCGGCCGGGATGCCGGTGAACGCCGCCAGCCGCCCGGCAACGCGGGCGCGATCGGCCAGCGGCGCCCCGCTGCCCTGATAGAGCACGGTCAGGTAATCGCCCTTGGCAAAGGCGCGCGCGGCGGCGAGGAAAGCGGGCAGGTCCATACCCGTCCGATCGGCCCGGCCATGATACCACGCGATCGCTGCCAGGGTGGGCAGCGAGGCGACATAGCTGGTGACATTGGCGGGGCGCTGGGCATATTCGATGATGTTGGCCGCTTGGCCATAGAGCACTACGCCGGCCAGCGGCAGCGGATCGGGGCCCTGCGCCAATTGCCGCGCGATTTCGCAGGCGCGGTTGGTGCCATAGCTTTCGCCCAGCACATAGACCGGCGCGCCGGTTCGCCCGTGGGCGGCCAGCCAGGCGCGGATGAATGCGGCAACTTGCGCAGCATCGGCGCGCACCGACCAGAACGCATGGGGATCGGTACCCGGCGCCACGGTGCTGAACCCGGTGGACGCGGGATCGACGAAGACCAGGTCTGCGGCGTCGAGCGGCGAAGCGGGATTGTCTGCCAGGGTGACTTTGGCCGGATCGGCGGCGATGTCATCGGGGAAAGCGGCGCGGCGGGGGCCAAGGCCGCCGACGTGGACATAGGCCGAGGCCACGATCGGCCCGCCGTTGAACGCGAACAGCACGGGCCGCGTGGCAGGGTTGGCGCCATCGCGCAGATAGGCGAAGCTGACAAGGCGGGCCGCGCCATCCACGGTCTTCACCTCGGTCGCCTCCACCTGCGCGGTATAGGCCAGGGTCTGCCCGCCGAACGTGCCCTTGTGGTGGGTGATCACCGGCGCTGCCAGCGCGTGCTGGGCGGTTTGCGCGGGCGCCGGTGAAGCCGGCTGGGCGTGCAACGGCGCAGCGGCGCTTGCCAGGACGAGGGGAAGCAGCAGGGCGCGCATCAGGACAACCTTTCGCAAAGGGCGCATCTCAAAGAGCACAGGCCGTGCCGGGTGAAACCGGCACGCGCCGCCACTGCCAGGCATCGACGGTTTCGCCGCGTGGCAGGTAAGTAACGGTAAAGACACGACCATCGCGGCGCAGGCGCAGGGTCAACTCCTGCGTCTGCTCGCCCTGGATGCCGTCCTGCGGCACCGGATCGACGATCTCGTCGCCATCGCGCACACCGGCCAGCGCAGCGGCAGAGCCGGTCACCAGGCCTCGCACCACCCGCTTGGGCTCGGCGAGAACGTCCGTTGCAAAGCCCAGCTCATAGCGGCGCAGGCGGGTGGTGGTGCGGGCAAAGCACGGGCCAAAGGCGTCGGACGCCGGCAGCGGCACGGCGCCATCCAGGAACGCGCGAAAATCGGCCACGCCTTGCGGCCCCAGGTGCTGGGCCAACTGGTCTTCCCAATCAGCGTTGGCGAGGGTCGCGCCGGCCTTTTGCCGGGCCAGCAGGGCAAGGACGAGCGTGTCGAGATTCTCGCGTCCGCCGCTCTTCTGGCGCAGGGCGTGGTCCACCGTGGCGAAATAGAGCATGCCGCGGTCATAGGGCAGGGTGCGGATGCGGGTATCGGCCCAGAACCGTGCCGGCACTTGCGCGTTGGGCACGCTGGCCATGGCGCTGGTGTAATAGCGCGCGGCCGTCCAGTTCAGATCGTGCAGGAACGCATCGGCATCGATCATGCCAAAGCGGAACGGCAGGCGCGCCTGGTAGAACGTGGCCAGTCCTTCGCCGAACCACGCGGATTCAAGGCCGCCGGGCCGGGTGACATAGGGCTGGAACGTGTGGAACATTTCGTGCGCCAGCGTGATGCGGATGCTGGCCAGGTCCGCGCCGCGCCCCGTGCCGAACGTGGTGACGAACGCATGGTGGAGGCCCACCCCGCCGCCCGCGTTGATCGGGTTGTAGCGCAGGAACACGCCATAGGGCGCGGGCCGGGTCTGCCCGAACATCTGCCGGTAATGGCCATGGAGCGCACCGGTCCACGCCAGCAAGGCGCCGGCATCGAAGGCCGGGCGGCCTTGCCAGGCGCCGAAAAAGCCATCTTGCGCGTGACCCGCCGGCCAGGTGCCGATCGGACCGGCCATGAAGAAGCTTTGCCGCAGGGCGCTGGCGTCGAGCGGCTCTGCCGCCGTGACCGTTCCTGCGCCCAGCGAGCTGACGCCGCGGCTGCCCCTGGGCGCGCGCGACAGGTCAAAGCCGAACGTGGCGCGCCAGCGCGTGGTGCCGGGGGGCAGCAGCAGGAAAACCTGCCCGGCGGCGGAAACCGCGCCACCATCGGCGCTGAACGCAAAGGGCGGGGCGGGGCCGCGCGGAGGCAGGCTGGCCTGGGCAGGCACGCGATAGGAGACGACGAGCGGACCCAGGACCGCGCGCGGCGCCAGCCATTCCCGCCCTGGCCCGCCGCTGACCGCATCGCCATCGGCGCTGTCGGCCAGCACCGCATCGCGTGGACGCAAGAGCAGCGGCCCGGCCGCATCGCGTGCGTGTAGCGGGCCAAGCAGGCTGGCCACGGTGTCGACGTTGCTGGCCACCAGCGGCAATTGCAACACCGGCGCACCAGCCTTGGCGGTCAGGCCGGACAGGCGCAGCGTAATCTCCACCGTGCCCACGCGGTCCCGGTCGGCCACATCGGCGCGCGGGGCAAAGGTGACCGTCAACGCGGGCGGAGTGGCGCGGGCCGGTGCAGGCAGCAGCACGGCTGCGGCCTGCAACGCGGCCAGGGAATGGGGCAATCGCGGCATTGGCAGAAATCCCCTGTTGCGTGGTCAGATTGCCAGGCGGTTGCCTGCTGCCTGGCGCAGGGCCGCTTCCAGCGCGGCAAGGCCGGCGTCAAGTTCGGCATCGGGCAGGCAGAAGCCGATGCGGATGTGTCCGGGCTGGCCAAAGAATTCGCCCGGTGCAACGATCACCCCGCTTTGCGCGATCAGCATTTCGGAAAAAGCGCGGGTATCGGCAATGCCGGGCAAAGCGGGAAAGCAGATGCAGCCGGCATCGGGCAATTCACCCGCCATCAGTCCGGCATCCACCATGCGGGCAAACCACGCGGCAAAGCGGGGTCGCGCGCGCGCCACATGGCTGCGCCAGTGATCGGCAAAGGCGTCGGCGCGCAGCATCACTTCGGCAGCGACCGCGTGCGATAGTGTCGAAACCCCGAATTCGGCGCGCGCGGCATAATCTCGCAGGGTGGCCATCACGCCAGGCGCACCCACGATCCAGCCACAGCGCAGCACGCCCAGGCCGAAAATCTTGGTCAGGCTCGACAGGCTGATCACCGCCGGCGAAAGCGCACAGGCCGGGCCGGGGCGGCTGGCCTTGTCGGCATAGTCGCCATAGACTTCGTCCACCACCAGCAGCACGCCGCGTGCCTGCGCCAGGTGGGCAAGCGCGGCCAGGGTATCGCGCGGGATGCCCATGCCCGAGGGATTGTGCAGGTCAGACACCACGATCAGCCGCGTTTCCGGGCGAAGCGCGGCGGCAACCTGGTCCACGTCGATGCCGAAATGCGGGGCGGGGCGCGTGAACGTATCCACGCCAATCCCCTGCACTTGCGCTGCGCCGGCAAACAGATCGAAACCCGGCACTTCCACCAGCACGCGGTCACCAGGCCGGAGCAGCGCGCGATAGAGCAGGGCGAGGCCGCCCGTGGCGCCGGTGGTGCACAGCACCTGGTCGATATCGACGCTATGGCTTTGCGCCAGCATCGCGCGCACGAACGGATTGCCGTCACCAAACGCGCTGACATAGCGCGGTGAAAAATCGGGTTCGACCGTGGCCAGAACGGCCTGGCGCAGCAAGGCGCGCGGTTCGGGCACCGCGCTTTCGAACAGGCTCACGATCGGGCGCGGCGCCTGGCGTGCCAGCGCCACGGCGGCGGCAACCCATTGGGCATAAGCCATCGGCGCGGGGGCGATGGGCGGGGTGGCCAGATCGGGCGTGGCAGCAGGCAGGGCGGTGCAGGTCATTGCGCCGATCCTATCGGGCAGGCGTTGCGCTTGTTATGCGATCTGTGCCCGCCGCGCGGGCGCCAGCGCATAATCCTTGTTGCGAGAGCCGCAAAGCCGGTCAATGCCGCCAATGCAAGTGCCGCGTAAGGCAGGCGTGGCGCTGGCCAAGATGGATCGCGGCAGAAGCGCGCGCTCACCTGGCGCCAGGCGAAACGGCGCGACGCCGGGCTGCTGGGTGATCGCGAAACGTTGCGGCTCGATGCCGAACGATGGGGCTGTTCGCGTTAGGCGCGGCCTTTGTAACCGCCATTTTTCCCTGCCACCTCGCGGGCGTCATGATCACCGCGTTTACGGCCTACTCGTCGATCCTGAAAATGCGCAGTTGCGCTTCAAGTTCTATCGCGCGTTGCCTGACGATCGCCGTGTGGTCGGCGGCCTGCATCGGCACGTACATCGTGCCCTGTCGCGTCGCAAACAGTGCGTTGCTTGCCTGGATATGCGCGTCACGAAAGCGCAGCCAGGCGCGCTGCGCCTCGCGCAGTTTTCCGGCCGCGTCGTTGGGCAAGGCGCGCAACAGCGCGCGGTAGGCTGCGCCCATGCGCTTGTCGTACGCGTCGCGGGCAGCGACCTCGCAGCCGACCTGGCCGGCCGTGGATGCGTTGCTCGCGCCATCCAGGCAGCGCCGCAGCTCGGTTTCGGTCTTGTCCGCGCGCTCCACGGCGTGGGCAGAGGCGGCGCATGGTGTGGCAACGAAAACGGCCAGGTGCGCGATCTGGCGAATCTCCATCAAGGCCTCTCCTCTCGATTGCGGCCTAACCTCTAGCTTTCCAGATGCCCACTGATCGAGGCATTTGCTGCGGTTCGAACGCGATAGGGAGTGTAAACCGTTCCAGACCTGCTTGCCCGCCGGCTGTTGGTCTTCGCATCGCAAAAAGGGTGCTCAAACGCACGTTGCCCCGCCGAATGGCAGAGGCCAATACCTATCAGGATACCCGTATGGCTTTCGATTGGTGCCGAACGCGCCAGAATAGCGCCGCGCGAAAATCGCGGAGAAACTGGCCGATGCCAGCCATTCAGCTCATGCGCAGGGAGATTTGCAAGAGAGAAAGTAGCGCCAGGAGAGGACTCGAAATGGACCGATTCCGGCGCAGAAAATTGCCATTTTCGGAGCACCTTCACGAGGCGATACCCACATCGATGCCCTGGAACTTTTTATCGGAGAGGTTCGAGTCTCGGTAGCCCGGAATCGCTGATTTTGCGTCGCCGATTCGCAACGCTGCTAGTCCAGCAAGTTGCTGCGGACATCCGGCTTTCAGAACCCCTATTTCAGCGACTTCTCCAGCGTGTTTAGGATTGTCTCATGACGCTCCGGGCTGGCCTCACGAAATTTGCGGATGTTCATCAGCTTGAACTGCGGCGCGGGCAACTCAGCCAACGTTGCGATCGGAAAGCGGCCCCAATCCGGATCGCCAGCCTCGAAGGACAGGAGAAAGGCGTGATCATCATCGGTGAACGATCCGCGAAGCGCGCTGACCAAGCGCTCGAGCGTTGCTTGGTGATCGTCATAGCTGAAAGGCTCGAAGGGCATCCCATCGAACTGGGACCGAAAGGTCTCGCGCTGATCCTTATGCGCGGGATCGACGAGTTCGGCGATCGGGCGGCCGTGGCTGACAAAACTGGCGATCGCGCCAAGGCGGACCTCCTCGGTCAGGCCTTCCTGATCGAGCAGGCGCTTGACGTCGAACAGGTCGCGCGGATGCTGGCGGTCGAGCGCGGCGCAGATCTTTCCGCCGAACAACTCGCCGTGTGACACGCATCGCGCCTCCACGAAGGCTTCGAATTGCTCCTGCACCTGGTCGGAGCATGCCAAGTCGCGCACAGGCAGCAGATGGCCACGGAGGGAGGGATTGACCTCAATCTTCACTTGGGTGCGGACGCGCTGGCAATTGAGCTTCACTTCCATGCCCTCACCGCCCTGTCGCGCCTGCGTGACACGGCTCGGCGGCAATCGGCGCTCAATCTCCGCACCGATGCGCGCCAAGGCTTCGCCGATTGCGGCGAGCGACTCCTGGCGGTTATGGTTGGGCAGATAGGTAAGGTCGATATCGACCGACAGGCGCGGCAGATCCCATTCGAACAGGTTGATCGCAGTGCCACCCTTGAGCGCAAAGACCGGCTCCGCCATCACCAGCGGCAGGATATCAAGGAGCAGACGGACTTGGTCGCGATAGGGCTCAGCCATGATCGACCAACTCCTTGGGAAGCAGGAGCTGATATTTTGCGACATAACGCCCGTTCGACACAAGGCTGCGATCCCCGGTCCCGAGATCGATCCGGTCAAGGTCGAGATGCCGCATAACCGGCAGGTTCGCGCGCTCCGCAAGGTAGAGGAACAGCCTTCGCACCTTGATCGAGGTGCATTGCTCCAGCAGGCTCTGCATGAGCTTTGGCCGTATCGAGGTCATGCTCTCGATGATCATCCCGGCCTCGATGAGGTCGAATTCCTTCGGCGCGAGATGTAGCAGTTCCAAGGCGGCCCGTTCGACACCAGATGTCTTCAACGCAAAGCCCTCGGGTGCCTGCTGCTCTGTCAGTCCGAGTTCGGGAGGCAGGAGCTTGGTCTGGACATGCCGCACGTCATCTCCCCAATGGGTTCTGAACCAGAGCGGCAGCGCGACGTTGAGTGGGGAGAACAGATACGCCTTGGTGTTGGCGAACCGGACATAATGGCTGTTGCCCGACATCTCGAGCGCGGTCAGCGCCCCTACATGGACGGGCAGTCGCAACTGGGCTTGTAGGCTGTACAACGCGCCCTGCCAGGTTACCGTCTCCATCGGACGCTTGAAGGCGCCACGACCGAGCGACATCAGCCAGCGCGACGAGGTGTAATTCTGAAGGTCCTGCGGCGTTATGCCAAGCGTCTTGAGATGAGCGGTGGTCGCGACACTGTGCGGCTCCCAGGCGTCGAGCAGCGTCCTCAATTTTTCTGATCGTGATAGGCTCATAGTATATTTATGGCGTAAGTTTCAAAGTTCTTCAAGTGCGTCTTCGAAAATGCCGCCCAAGGCATATCTACAATATATTTTTGTAATATTTTTCAATGTTCTCAAGGCGGGGCTTCTGTGCTCGCAACGGCAGCGTGGTCTATCGCAGCCTTAGGCGACGGCCGCTAACGCGATGGATCACCACTGGCGACGCTTGAAGTTCCAGAGGTGGGCGTAAACTTCAGATAGGTGCTCAGCCTTCTCGCTTGAGAAGCCGCGAGCCATCAACACAGCACGAAGCTCATAGCCGAGCTCGTCAAGCACCACGAGATCAAGCCGCGAGAGTTGGATAGCAAGGCTGCCGGCCTTGCCCAGGCGAGCCTCTTCCTCAAGCCGGTTCACCAGATCGACCGTATTGAAGTATCGGCCTCTGGCACCGGCGCGCACCACTGCGGCGGTGATGGCGAGAGCCAGATGGGTCTTGCCCGTGCCTGTTCCGCCGATCAGCACGATATTGCGCCGTTCCGGCAGGAACGAGCCCGTATGAAGCGAGCGGATCAGTCCTTCGTTGATCGGCGTGCCATCGAACATGAACCCATCCAGGTCCTTGATCGCCGGAAGCTTGGCTGCGGTCATGCGGTAACGGATCGATGCCGCATCCCGGTGCGCCGTCTCCGCACGCAACAGGTCGCCCAACATCTCCATGCTCGTTCTATCGCCGCGGATATGCGGCGGGCCGCCCGGCACCGGTGCGTCTGGCTTGAGCGGTGCGTCGCCGGTAACTTTCGACGTTCATCTCGAAGATGGTGGCGTGGTGGACGAGCCTGTCGACAGCGGCGAGCGTCATCGCGGGATCGGGGAAGACCCTGTTCCACTCGCCGAAGGGCTGGTTAGCGGTGATCAGCAACGACCGTCGCTCGTAGCGTGCGCTGATCAACTCGAAGAGGACCGACGTCTCGGCTTGGTCGCGCGAGATGTAGGCGAAGTCGTCAAGAACCAGCAGGTGGTATTTGTCGAGCTTGGCCATCGCAGATTCGAGCGCGAGTTTCTTGCTCATCCCGATCTCACGCGCGAAAGTGGGCAGGGCACTTCCGGCAATTACGGCGTGCTCGACATGATCGCCGCGCTGCGCTGGGTCCAGGCCAGCATCTCTCGGCTGGGCGGCGATCCGCACAATGTCACGATCGCAGGGGAATCGGCCGGTGCCGCTGCCGTGAATGATTTGCTGCTTGCCCCTGACGCGCATGGCTTGTTCCACAAGGCAATCGCGATGAGTGGGTCTGGCATGGGCGTCGATGTGAAGCCGCTCGCCAAGGCCGAGACCTATGGCCGGGATTTCGCGGCGCGTGCCGGCACTGACGATATCGCCGCGCTGCGTGCGATGGATGCAGCGCGACTACCAGCATGACCTCCACGAAGCGCGCTGCGGGCACCTAGTTCGCTAGATAGCCGACTGAGATGGACCTTTTGAAGGTCGTCACTTGCCTTAGCGCCCGGCGCTCCAGCCGGTCGCGGAGCGCACGTTGATCAGTTGGTTTTTGTCGCAGCAATTGCCAGTCCCAAATGTGTCGTCGATCTCGCTGTTGAGTTAGACATCCTAGCCAGTTATCCGGCCCTGCGCGGGCGAGCCTCTTTGCTTGGCGCTGACCAATGCGCGGTAAAAGCGACAAACACTTGTGCATTGAGCGGATAGCTGAACAGATAGCCCTGCATCAGGTCGCAACCGATGTTTTGCAGCTTGATGGCCTGATACGCGGTTTCCACTCCTTCGACGATGCAGGCCAGTTCGAGCGAATGGCACAAGGTGACTACCGCGTCGATGATCGATACGCTGTAACGGTTGTCAAAATTAAGCGCGAAGCTGCGATCGAGCTTTACCTTGTCGAGCGGCAGGCGGTGGAGATTGCTGAGGCTGGAATAGCCAGTGCCAAAATCGTCCAGCGCAACCTGTATGCCGACTGCGCGAAACCGCTCCAGCCCCGCAATGGCTGCGTCCAGGTTGCGCATCATCGCCGTCTCGGTCACCTCAATGCACAGGCGGTGCGCATCAGCAGAGGATTTGCGGACCAAAGCGAGCATCGCATCAATAGTGTCCGCGCAATGCAGATCGCAAGCCGACACATTGACCGAAAGCGTCTTGTCAGGCGGCAAAACCTCCAGCAGCTCCAGCGCGCGATGCAGGGCTTTTCGCGTCACCACATGGATCAGAGTGCTGCGTTCGGCGATTTCGATAAAGCGCTGCGGCTCGACCGCGCCGAGGCGCGCGCTCGTCCAGCGCGCCAAGAGTTCGCCGCCCACCACGGCGCCCGATTTCATCGAAACGATCGGCTGTACATCGAAATACAGCTCGTTTTCGAATTCGCTCGCGTGCAATTCCGCTTCAATAACGTGATCGTTCAGCAGCCGGTGTTCCAGTTCGAGGTTGAATGGAACGGCCTGACCGGGCTTTTCCCGCTTGGCATGATAAAGCGCATGGTCCGCCCGCTTGGCCAGTTCGACCGGACCGAGTTCGGCATCGACGAAAGCGCCAAGCCCGATCGACACCCCCAGGCTGATTTGGCGATCGCCGATGCGCATCGGCGCTGCAACTACCGCGCATATGCGCTCCGCCAGCTCCAGTGCGGCTTGTTCATCCAGCCGCGCGATCATCGCGAATTCGTCCCCGCCCACACGATAGAGCGTGGCGCTGGCCCCCGCTGTATCGTGAAGCAAGCGGGCGACCTCCACCAGCACGCGGTCTCCCACCAGGTGACCGAACGTATCGTTGATCGGCTTGAAGCGATCGAGATCGATCAATCCTACGGTCAGTGCGTGGAGATTGGCCGGGATCGCTGCGCTTTCCAGATCGGCATGGAAACGCCGCCGGTTGTATAGCCCGGTAAGCTCGTCGCTGTCGGCCAGGAGGCGCGCCTCGCGCTCTTGCCGGCCAGCTTCGATGGCGCTGAGCGACTGAACCTTGAGTTCATGATTGAGGCTGTGAATGCGGCGCGCAATAATGGCGGCAACAGCCAGAAACAGCACGATGCATAGGATGATCACGGGCAGCAATTCGCGGACGGCCAAAGACCCGGGCGCAAGGCGTTTCCAGGCAATCGTGCCGATCACCGCGCCCGACCAATCGCGCACCTGCGTCGAGGCTTCGTCTGGGGCAAGGGTGCCATCTGGCGACCAGCGGAGCTGTTGCAACCCGAAGCCCTTGCCCCATTCGTCGAGCAATTTGGCATCGAGCAGGCGTATATCGACGAAAATGCGATACGTGGATCGGTCGAGAGTGGCCGGGCCTTGCTCACGCACGATCGGCGAGAACGCAATCAACGCCGGGGTCGCGCCGGCTTTTCCGATCAGCACCATTGCATCGCCGCGCCGCCTGACGGCAGCCTCGTTCGACGGAACGCGGGCAAGCAACGCTTTGAGCGTCCCGGGGCCGATCAGATCGGCAAGAGGAGGCTCGTGCCCCGAGGGAAGATGCGCGAACAACGTCTGCCCGCTGGCGTCGATCACATACCCCAAGCCGATCGGCGTGCCCCACTGCGACACAATCCAGCGATCGTCCATGGCGCCATAGGCATGGGCATAGGCATCATTCCAATGGGCGTTGATGTATGTTTCGTTGCTGATGCGCGAACGTTCGCGGTCGATGGCGCCGGAAATCGAGATGGCGGCGAGCCGATCGGCATGGTCGTCGGCATGCCGGACAAGGAAGTTGACGATCAGCACCGAGGTCAACACGGAAAGGCATATCAGCACAGTCAGCAACGCGGCATTGGACGTGCTGCCGGCTCGCGATACGCGCAACGTAACGCGGTATATCTTCCCGAGCGCGGCGTAAAAAATTGCCATCGAGAGAAGCTGCTTGAAACATATTAAAGTGGGGTGAATCTTCGGCCAGCAGGCTGTTGGAGAAGTGCCGAACATGACGATCGACAGCGTTGGATCAGCGCGCAAGATCCTTACGGCGGTAAACCTGTCCTGGACGCAGGTGACACTTGAGATTGCTGAGGGCCGACATGCCGTAGTCCTGAGCTTCAGATAAGTCCTTAGAGTGTGCTGTGCAAATATCCTCATCAAAATTCATGATAATCGTCATGAAGTGAGTAGAACTACATACCACTCGCGATTGAATGAAAAATATTAGCTTTGCTGATGCCGATATGGATGAATGATGACCAAAGCACTTGTGTCACGAAGTTAAGGCGGCTGGGGTCGCGCTATATTCGTGGAATGTGGATACAGATGCCTTATCCATGGATGGACTGGGGTTTAAGCTTTGGGATCTGGCACCTAGCACTACATTGGCAGAAGTCTGATTTAAGGGCTTCCCAAGAGACGAATCAGGTGATTCATAGATGGCCAGCTTGTGGAGGCTGGCGATGGGCACGGATTGGCGGGACGAACTGGAAGCGTGGTTGGCGCCGTTTACGGCGGCACTAGCGAACAAGACGCGGAGGCGGATGTGCCCGGCCTATGTGGCGGGCCTGATTGGCCCGGGTGACCGTAAGAGCGTGCAGCCGATGGCGGCGCGTGACGACGATGTCAGTTATGATCGGCTGCATCATTTCATCGGCAGCGGCCTGTGGGATGAGGCGCCACTGGAGCAGGTTTTGCTCGCCGAGGCGGATCGGCAGGTTGGCGGTGAGGATGCCTGGTTGATCATCGACGACACGGCGCTTCCCAAGAAGGGGCGCCATTCGGTCGGCGTGGCGCCGCAATATGCGTCGGCGTTGGGCAAGAACGCCAACTGCCAGACGCTGGTTTCGGTGACGCTGGCATCGCGGGAAGTGCCGGTTATGGTCGGTCTGCGGCTGTTCCTGCCGGAGAGCTGGACGAGCGATGAAGCCCGTCTGGATCGTGCCGGCGTCCCGCAGGCATGGCGTTCCTACCGGACGAAGCCAGAGATCGCGCTGGCCGAGATCGACCGGGTCCGGGAGGCAGGCGTGCGCTTCGGTTGCGTGCTGGCCGACGCCGGTTATGGGCTTTCCGCCGCTTTCCGGCAGGGTATGAGCAAACGGGGACTGTCCTGGGCAGTCGGCATCCCGTTCAAGCAGAAAGTCTATCCCGCCGACGTGACGATGATCTTTCCGGTCGCCGGTCGTGGCCGCCCGAGGCAGCACACGATCCCCGACGTGATCTCGGTTCCGGCGCAGGTGATGCTCGAAGCCGCAAAGTGGCGCCAGATCAGCTGGCGTCGTGGCACGAAGGGAAGGCTCTCGGCCCGCTTCGCTGCGGTGCGGGTCAAGGTCGCCGATGGCAAGGAACAGCGTATCCTCGACATGGGCGCCCAGCACCTGCCCGGCGAAGAAGTCTGGCTCGTCGGCGAACATCGCCCGACCGGCGAGCGCAAATACTACCTCTCGAACCTGCCTGCCGATACGCTGATCAAGCAACTGGCCGGCGCCATCAAGGCCCGCTGGGTCTGCGAACAGGCCCACCAGCAACTCAAGGAAGAACTGGGCCTCGACCACTTTGAAGGACGGTCATGGAAAGGCCTGCACCGACACGCGCTGATGTCCATGATCGCTCTCGCCTTCCTTCAGTCTCTCCGCCTCAAGCAGGCCAAAGGGGGAAAAAAGAATCTCGGGACCGCCACCGAAACCGAGCCTGCCAGCGATCAGACAAGCCATCATTGACCGACTCAACCGGCCGCCGAACAAACCATGCCCACACTGCGGATGCCGGCCCAGCGACCCGCCAAGGCACAATCTGCCAAAGTAGTGCTAGGCGGCGTGGACAAATTCCGCAACGCCACGGTTGCCCTGTAAAGGGCCTTGGCGAGGCGCGAGGACGCCGGAGGAGTGGCCCTCATTCAAGGGCGAGCAACGCTGCCAGGCCTTTTACAAGGCAACCCCTGCGGGGCTGGAAGCAAAAACCGCCATTACCGCGTCGGCTCGTCGCGCAATATTCGCGATATTGCGCTTCCTTGCCTCCTTGAACCGGCGGTTTTTGCTTCCAGCATTGCCGCTGCGGAATTTGTCCACGCCGCCTAGGGACTTCCCTTGTATCTTGGCCGCCAGCCCCCATATGTATTGGATTGGCTTTCGCGTCCCAGCGAATTTCGATCGCAAATCGGCAGCGCTGGCTTCCCGCTTGTGAAACGACGGAATCTCGTCGTGGTCCAGCGGCAGGATGCTATTCATGACACTGCGACCTCTTTACGATCGCATACACCTGGGCAACAGTGACGCTGCCGCACAGACCGCTTTTGGCATCAACGTTCGCGACACCGCCAAGTCGGCGCAACGCGAGGTCGAGATCGGTTCCGCAGGCACTCGCGCCAAAGCAAAGAATGCTATGCTCATTTCGCTCGACGTCAAGGCGGCCGACGGCATCCTGGTCGGCAACTAGGCCGCTCCCGAGGATAGTTTGAACGGCGAAGACCTCATCATCATGAAAGGCGACGACGTCTGCAAGGTGATTGGCTGAGCCGAAGTCTGCCCGCTTCACGGCACTGCCCGTCCCGGCTGTTTGACGACACGCCATACAGGATCAGACGATATGCCCGCTAAAGACATCAAATTCTCGGGCGACGCTCGCGAACGCATTGCTCGCGGTGTCGATATCCTCGCTAACGCCGTTCGCGTGACGCTTGGGCCGAAAGGCCGCAATGTCCTCATCAACAGCAGCGTCGGCGCCCCCCGCATTACCAAGGACGGCGTGACAGTCGCCAAGGAAATTGAGCTGGCCGACAAGTTCGAGAATATGGGGGCGCAGATGATCCGGGCTGTCGCGTCCAGAGCCCAGGACCATGCTGGAGATGGAACCACCACTGCGACGGTTCTTGCCCAGGCTATCGTGCGAGAAGGCATGAAATCAGTCTCCGCCGGCAGCAATCCTTTGGATCTCAAGCGTGGCATTGACATTGCAGTGACCGCTGTTGTTGCAGAACTCAAGGCACGCTCAAAGCCAGTCAGCAACAGTCAGGAGATTCGCCAGGTCGGCATTGTCTCGGCCAATGGTGACGAGGTCATCGGTCGCAAAATCGCCGAAGCAATGGAGAAAGTCGGCAAGGAAGGGGTCATTACGATCGAGGAAACGTCCGGCGTCGGGTTCGAGTTGGATGTGGTCGAAGGCATGCAATTCGACCGTGGCTATCTTTCGCCTTACTTCGTCACCAATCTGGAAAAGAGCCTCGTCGAGTTTCTCGACCCCTATATCCTGATCCACGAGAAAAAGCTGGGCTCGCTCCGTGCGCTGCTCCCGATCTTGGAAGCGGTGGTACAGGCGGGCAGTCCCCTGTTGGTTATCGCCGAAGACATTGAGGCTGAATCGCTTTCCGTCCTCGTCGTCAACAAGCTGCGCGGCAGTCTGAACGTGGCTGCAGTCAAGGCGCCCGGCTTTGGTGATCGGCGCACTGCGATGCTCGAAGATATTGCGGTTCTGACCGGTGCCGAACTCATCACCGAGGATCTTGGCAACAAGCTCGAGACGGTGACGCTGGACATGCTTGGACGGGCCAAGCGTATCACGATCGACAAGGACACGACGACCATTGTTGATGGCGCCGGTGATGCTGGCGCCATAAAGGAGCGAATTGAAACGCTCCGGTCGCAGGTCGAGAACACGGCCAACGATTATGATCGCGAGAAGCTGCGCGAGCGGTTTGCAAAGCTCGTGGGGGGTGTCGCCGTCATCAAAGTGGGTGGCGTGTCAGAGATTGAAGTCAAGGAGCGCAAGGATCGCGTCGATGACGCGCTACATGCAACGCGTGCGGCGGTGGAAGAAGGTATCGTGCCGGGTGGCGGCACGGCCTTGCTCTATGCTGCAAAGGCCCTGGATTGCCTCAATCCTGTCAATGCTGATCAGCGGCGTGGTATCGACATTATTTGCCAGGCACTTCAGGCTCCATTGCGGCAAATAGTTGAAAATGCAGGATATAATGGTGGCATGATCTCCGGCCGTCTGCTTGATGAGCGTAACGAGAATATGGGCTTCAATGCCCAGACAGGGCAGTTTGAGAATCTGTTCCAGTCCGGCGTGATCGACCCGACTAAAGTCGTGCGGATCGCGCTGCAGGACGCTGCCTCGGTTGCCGGCCTACTGATTACCACCGAAGCGGCAATTGCCGAGTTCAACTGCGAAGGCGGCAAAGGCTGAGGCATGAAGTCCGGATGTTAGCGGATTCTACAACTGGATCGGATAGGTGCTGGAGTAGCCATAGGTTTGCAGGCGGCGTGAACAAATTTGAAGAGGTGGACGGCCCCTGACCAAATGGCATCGATACGCGCCAAGGGAAAAAGGCACAATCCCACCCGAAGGATTTTGATCCATGCCTGATCGGCACTAGGCAGTGCGCCTCTGCGCATCATTGGGCACGCAAAATCAGCGCGCTGGGGCATCAAGTGCGATTGATGCCGCCAATTTTCGTCAAAACCTATGTGAAGCGAAACAAGAATGATGCGGCCGATGCTGCGGCGCTTCGTGGAGAAGTTACCTGTCCGACGATGCCCTATGTGCAGATCAAGTCGGCTGATGCGTAGCACGTGCCGACGTTGTATTGCGTCCGGCATTTTTCTTGCCTGCCAGCCTACGGCACAGGTCTGGCACGCAACAGCATTCGCTTGCAGTTGATCAACATTACCCCCGCCGGCTGGATCCCCAATCGCAAGTTCTGTGTCCTTGCCCAAGAGTGCGAGACCCGCCTTCTTGCTGACCTGTCCGATGTCGAATGGTCTGAACGCATGCGCTGGTTGCACATCGTCCACGCCAACGTGCACCAAAATTAGCTTCGGTTTGTAATGGGTTTATCCGAACTAAACCACAGTTCCAACAAGGCGCCCGATGCCCGCGGTAACGGCGAGGGCGGCTGTGCCCCAGAACGTGACGCGTGCCGTGGCGCGCCAGATGTTGGCGCCACCTGCTGCGCCACCGATCGCGCCGAGCACGGCTAGGAACAGGAGTGAACCTGATCGCCTCTGCGGCAATCAGCGTCGCCAATGGGGTCACGACGGCGATCAGGACCGGCATTGCGGCCCCGGACGAGAACGTGGCCGCAGAGGTCAGGGCGGCCTGGATCGGCCGGGCGATACTGGTGGGCGTGATGCCCAGTTCATCGCGGGCGTGCGCGCCCACGGCATCTTTGGCCATGAGTTCGCGGGCGATCGTTTGTGCGGTGGCGGTATCGATGCCGCGATCGCGGTAGATCTGCGCCAGTTCCTCGCGCTCGCCGATAATGTCGTTTTTGAGTTCCAGCCGCTCGCGCGTCAAATCAGCCTGCTCAGTATCGTGCTGAGAACTCACCGAAACATATTCACCCGCAGCCCTCGACATCGCACCGGCGACCAGTGCGGCAGCCGCGGCGACCAGTATACTTGCGCGAGTGCCGCCGGCCGATGCCACGCCAAGGATCAGGCTGGCGGTTGATAATATGCCGTCGTTGGCGCCCAGCACCGCAGCGCGAAGCCACCCAACCCTGGCAATCAGATGGCGTTCGGCTTTGGTAGGGCGTGTCACTGGCCACGGACCTTCGGTTTGCACGGATGGCGACGCGATGCGTGCCTTCGCAGGGTCTGCCGTCATGCCGTGGACACGGAAAAGAGGCAAGCCATTCTGCAGGAATGGATATCAAAATCACAGCTAAGATTTTTTAAAAAATATTTATAAAATAGGTATTTATCTGTAAAAAAGAAATAACTTTGTATGAATACTTTGGTTTGAACAAAGATATGCTTTATGCTTTAATTATTGGGCAGTGTGAGGGATATTATTTCTTGTAATTTTTATGATGCCGGAGATATTAATGGATTTAGGTCGTTTTTCGGGGAATGGGTCATGAGCGTTTTTGTGCTGCTGCTGCGTTGTGGCGCTATTACCGGAGGAAAGCCCATGATTGCCTCCGCCGATGCGGCGATAGCCAGGTTTGCGGGTGGGCGTCTGCTGTGTCGGGCCCCCTGTGCGTTGAACGGTGTATTTTGAACGGTTGGTATCAGCAGCCGTTTGTCGCGCTGGGGAAGGCCGTGCTGCACGCGCTGGGGCACCGGCAGCCGGAGAGGTGCCTTTCGGAGCTTCGGGAGTTCGGCAGCAATCCGGGCAATCTTGGCGGACGCTTTTATGTGCCGCAGCGCGGGCACCGCATGCCGCTGGTGGTTGTGCTGCACGGCTGCAAGCAGACAGCCCAGGCCTATGATCGCGGCGCCGCCTGGTCGCAGATGGGTGACGAACTGGGCTTTGCCGTGCTGCTTCCAGAGCAGCGCCGGATCAACAATGGCAATCTCTGCTTCAATTGGTTCCGTCCCGATGACAGCCGCCGCGATGCGGGCGAAGCCCTGTCGATCCGGCAGATGATCGTGGCCATGTTGGCGCACCACGCTCTCGACTCGGCGCGCATCTATATCACCGGTCTTTCCGCGGGCGGGGCCATGGCGTGTGCGATGCTGGCATCCTATCCTGATGTGTTTGCTGGCGGCGCGATCATCGCCGGTTTGCCGTTCGGCTGCGCGAACACCCTGCAGCAGGCCATGATGCGCATGCGCGGCTATGGTGGACCCGATGACCGCACCTTGTCGGCCATGGTGCACGAAGCTTCTGGCCATCCCGGACCCTGGCCGATCGTTTCCGTTTGGCAGGGCAGCGCCGATGCCACGGTGAACCCGTCCAACGCCGACGCGATCATGGCGCAATGGGCACCCCTGCACAGTGTGGATCTGACGAGTGGCACCGTAGAGGCGGTCGATGGCTATCCTTGTTGGCGCTGGCGTGACAGTGACGGGCGGGTGGTTATGGAGGCCTACGCGATCACGGGAATGGGCCATGGTACGCCGCTGGCAACCCAGGGAACGCATGGCTGCGGCGAAGCCGGCCCTTTCATGCTGGAAGTGGCGATTTCCTCCACCCGCCATATCTGCCGGTTCTGGGGGCTGGCCGGTGCTGGCACGGAGGCAGCCATGGCGAAGCGGGAGGGCCATGGCCCGCATCCCCCATTCTTGGTCGGGCTGTTCCACCACCTGTCACGGTTCGTCGAAGGCACGCTGCGCGCCACGGGCCTGGTGCGCTAGAGCATTTCAAGGCAGGTGGAATCACCGGCCGACTCGGAAAACGCGTCAAACCAAAAGGGTAGAGCGCCAGCTTTGACGCAGTCAAAGTCGATCGTGCTCTAGAAGGTTTGGTTGCCCGTCAGGAAAGCAGGTCCTTGTCGGTGTAGACTTCGAACCGGGTCAGCTCGACAGGGCCGAACGTGGTGGTCAGTGCTGCATCTGCGGCGTCGCGACCACGGGCCATGAGCACACGCCCGCGCCGAGGGTAATTGTGACGGGCATCGAACACATACCAGCGCCCGCCCAGCCATGCCTCGAACCATGCCGAAAAGTCCATCGGCCCGCCTGGTTCGGCCAGGTCCATGTCTCCGAGATACCCTGTACAGTAGCGCGCGGGGATATTCATGCAGCGGCATAGGGCAATGGCGAGATGCGCGTAATCGCGGCAGACGCCGTTGCCTTCATGAAACACTTCCCAGGCGGTCTTGGTGGAACGCGCGGCGGCATAGTCGAAGCGGATGGTGCCGTGGACGTGATCGACGATCGCCTGGGCCAGTGGCCATCCCTGGCGGCAATGGCCGAACAGGCGCCAAGCCGCTTCGAGCAGCCGATCGGTTTCGCAATAGCGGCTGCCGCGCAGATAGAGCAGCACGTCGTCGGGCAAATCGACCAGCGCGGCCTGCTGCGCGTCGGAATCGACAGCATCGGGCGCAAAGCCATCCTCGATGACAAAGCCGCATGACAATGTCGCGCCGCCTGCCGGCAGGGTCAGCCGGGTACAGATGTTGCCGAAGCCATCGGCATAGTCATACAGCGGCACTTCGGGCGTGGTGAAGATGCGTTGCATGCTCCGCAAGTCCTTGTTGCGCGATGCGTGGACGCTCAGATTGGCGAGCATGGGAACGGGCTGTTCGCAACGGAAGGCGATATCGTAGCCGGCGCGGATGAGCATGGTGCCTCGCTGATGGAAAAGAAGGGAGGGTGGAAGGCCGAAAAGGCATGCGATCGGGTTTGACCCCGATCGCATGACGAGGCGGACAGGATCAGTAGCCTGCGCCAGGCCCATAGTTGATTTCGACCCGGCGGTTCTGCAATTCGCGCACCCCGTCTGCCGTGGGCACCCGCTGATCGGCTTCGCCATAGGCGTGGCTGGTGATCAGGCTATCGGCAATGGCGTGGCTGGAGAGATAGTGACGGATCGCTTGGGCTCGGCGCTCGGAAAGCCCCAGGTTGAAGTGCGCCGTTCCGGAACTGTCGGTATAGCCGGCCAGCGTGATCGCCACGCCGCCGCAATTGCCATAGGCGTGGACGGCATTGTCGAGAATGCTGGCCGCTTCGGTGGAGATATCGGCCTTTGACCAATCGAAGAAGACAATGAACGGGCCGTGGTTGCAGGGGGGTGCCACGGGTGGCGGGGGAGGCGGCGGCGGCGGCGGGGCCGGCAGCGGTGGTGGTGGCGGCATGGCGGCCGGCGCCTCGGCTGCGGGAGCACGCCCGCCCAGATTGAAGGTCAATGTGGCGAGCAGTGCGTGCGAGCGCAAGGATGCCTTTCGGTCGGTCCCGTCTGAGTGGGTGAAATGATCGGCGCCGTCCGGGCGGAAATAGCGGTATCGGACGCCCAGATCGACGTTGCGCCCCAGCGGCACGGTCAGCCCCGCCAGCGCCTGCCAAGCAAAGCCGCGATCATGATCGTCGATATAGCCGGCGCTCGGCAGCGTTTCATACAGGCGCGTGCGGGCATAGCCCACGCCGCCGCCGGCATAGGCCTTGATCCCACCCCAGTGGCCAAGGCCGATCAGCGCATTGCCCATGACCGCGACTGTCGTGGTGTGTCCGTTCAGGCCATCGCCGCTGCCATAAGTGCCGTTGGGCAGGGGGGTGCCTGTCGGTCGGTCCTGTTCGCGCAGCGTGGATCGGTTGTAGAAGCCTTCCGCCTCCAGGCGGAAATGCCCGAAATCATAACCGAGCGCGCCGCCCGCTTCCCAGCCGGCCTTGAAGCGGTCGGTATGCTCGTACCCTGCTGGCCCCTGAACGTTGGCGCGTTCCTGTTTGACCACGCCGCCTTCCACGGTCAGGTAAGGGCCGGTATCTTGGGCATGGGCGGTTGTGGCAAGCGCGCTGGTTGCCAGCGCCGTTGCGATGATGAGCGTTTTCATGACGTTTCCGATCTTCGGACAAGGATGCAGGCGGCGCCTTGCGGCAACCGCGGAACGATCGTGCAAATGGCAGCGATCAGCGTGGGTGGATCGGGCTGATCTTCGTACCCTGAAGGGTAAGATCGGCCATCAAGCCCTTGCCATTGAATGGAAAGGCATAGACGTCATGGGCCAAGGTCGTGCTGCTTGCTTCCGCGCTGCCGCCCTTGTCGACCACGACCACGCTAGGCCCAGTGCCCACGGCCCATCCGTGGCTCTTGTATAGATAGTGCAATGCGGTTTCGTTCATGAACAGCAGGACATAGCTGAATTTCTGGGCGCCGGCCTGCAAACCCCAGGTGCCCCCGGACAGGTTGTAAAACCGCGTCGGCCGGCCCTTGACGAACAGCACGCCATTGCCGCTTTCCCCGCCGATCAGCAGTCCGGCCTTGTAGATTGCGGGAAACACCAGAATGCCTTGGGCCTGGGCGGCAAGGCGCCGCGCCCGAGGCTCGCTGTGTTCGAGTTGTGCCAGCGTTTGCCGGCCCTGCGCGGTGATCTGCGCAGCGGTGCGTGCCTGGGCGGCCGGGGCCGCCAGCGTGCCGATTGTGGCCAAAGCCACAGCGCTGGTCACGCATGTCCGGGAAAAGGGCGTCATTGGTGTATTCTCCTGAAGATGCCCACCTGTCGGATCGGCCTTTGGCCATGACCGCACGGGCTTATCCCAAAGGCATCACTTGCCGTTGGGCGCCAGCACTTCACCGAAAAGATTTCGGCACGCCTGATGGCAGGCATCGAGCAAATGCCTAGGCGCGGTTTCAGAAGGAGCACAGCCTCGGAATATACCCACAGGCCCTAGGCGGCGTGGGCGACCAGTACCATTCGCGCCAATTCGGGGATGGATTTCGCGCCCATGCGCAGCATGACTTCGGCACGGTGGTTTTCCACCGTGCGCTGGCTGATGCCCAGGTCCGACGCGATATTCTTGCTCGGGTGGCCGGCCAGGACCATGTCCATGACCAGCTTCTGTCGTGCCGTAAGGTTGGCGATGCGGGCGAGGGCTTGGGCATGGGCCGCATCGATCATGCGGCTGTCGTGCGACTGGTCGGTGGCGCGGGCGATGCTGGCCAGCAGGTCGGCCTGGCCGACAGGCTTTTCGATGAACTCGCAGGCGCCGGCGCGCATCGCTTTCACCGCTAGGCCCACATCGCCGTCACCGGTCAGGAAGATCACCGGATAGTGGTCTCCGCTAGCCCGCAAGTGCGCGAGCAGTGCGACCCCGCTCATTCCGGGAAGATGGGCATCGACCAGCAGACATCCGGTGCCGCCGGGCTGGTACGCTGCCAGAAACGCCTCTGCACTGCCGAAATCCTGCACGGCCAGGCCATGACCGGCCAACAGTTCACGGATCGCGGTCCGCACCTGGGCATCGTCATCCACCACATAAGTCATGCCCGACAACGCCATTTCCTGGCTTGCTATGGCTGGGGCCGCAGCTGCCGGTTGGGCACAAAGACTGGCGATGCGCTGGACCAACTGCGTGGCATCGACCGGCTTGCGCAAGTGCTGGCAGGCAATCTTGCCGATCTCGGCCATGGCCTTGGCCGATATGTCGCCGGTCAGCACGATGGCCGGCAGGTCTTCGCCCAGCCGGGCCCGCAGCGCAGAGACCAGATCCACGCCGTTGCCGCCATCGGGCAGGTTGTAATCGGTCAGGACCACTTCGGGCCGCACCGCAGCCGCCACGATCAGGTCGAGTGCTTCGACCGCATTGGCTGCACTCGTCACCAGAAAGCCGTCGGCGCGCAGCATTTCGACGAGCAGGTCGCGCAATTCCGCATCGTCCTCCACGATCATCACTTGCGCGCGCGGGTGATCAGCCGCATCGGGCAGCGCCAGCGCGAGAGGGGGGGAAGGTGGCAGGGCCGATCCAGCCACGGCCAGCGCTTCGGCGGGGGCACGCGGCACGGTGATGGCAAAGACCGAGCCTTTTTTCGGCCGCGATTTTACGTCGATATCATGGCCGAGCAAGGCACCGAGGCGCTGAACGATGGCCAGTCCTAGGCCCAATCCCTGGCTGCGCATGCGCGCGGGATTGTCGACCTGGTGAAACTCTTCGAAGATGGCGTGCAACTGGTCTGGTTCGATCCCGATCCCGGTGTCCCACACCTCAATGCGCAACTGCCCGCTACGCCGTCGGCAGCCCAGCATGATCTTGCCACGATGGGTGTATTTGATCGCGTTACCCAACAGATTGCGAACCATCTGTTCCAGCAATTGCGGATCGCTTTCCACCATGGCCGAGCAAGGCAGGATCGTCAGCGTCAGGCTGCGCGCCTGGGCGAGGGACGTCGTCTCGTTGCGCAATCGGTCGAACATGTCGGCAACGGGAAAGACGGCGCGTTTGGGATGAATGACGCCCGCTTCGATCTGGTTGATGTTGAGCAGCACATCGAGCATACCCGACAGCGCGCGCAGGGTCTGGTCGAAGCGTACCAGCAGCGCGGCTCCGCGTTCGGTTGGCGTGGCCCTGGTCAACAGATCTTTGAGCAAGGTCAGTGCCTGCATGGGTTGGCGCAGATCGTGGCTGGCGGCGGCCAGAAAGCGCGATTTGGCGGCATTGGCGCGGTCGGCTTCCAGCTTGGCAGCTTCCAGCGCGCTCGTGATGTGCTTGCGCTCGGTAATATCGGCAAAGGTGATCACCACCCCTTCGATGCTGCCGTCGTGCGCGCGGTAGGGAAAGATGCGGCGCAAATACCAGACATCGTCGTGGGTGATCACTTCGCGTTCGATCACCGTCTCGGCGTCCAGAACCCGCGCCGCATCGCCCAGCAGTTCCGGATCTTGGGCCAGCGGCCGCAGGTCGCCCAGCGGGCGGCCGATATCGCTGGCGATGACATTGAACAGCGGGCTGATCGCGGGCGTGAAGAACCGGATTTTCAGCCCGGCATCCAGGAACATGGTGCCCACGTTGGTGCTGTTGAGCACGTTCTGAAGATCGGCGGACGCCAGGCGCTGCCGGTCCAGTGTTTCCTGAAGCTGGCTGTTGAGCGCGGTCAATTCCTCGTTGAGGGACTGGAGTTCCTCCTTCGAAGTCAGCAACTCCTCGTTGGTGGACTGGATTTCCTCGTTGACCGAAAGCGCTTCCTCGTTGATCGCCTTCTGCTTCTGGTCGGCCAAGGCCCGCTCGTGCAGGGCGGTGTGCAGGTCCGCCTGCGCCCCCACCAGTTCCTGCTCCAGTTCGGCAATGCGCGTGATATCGGCCGGGCGCAGCGCAGACGATGCCGCCCTCGCCACCGCCGGTTCCTCAACAAAGCAGACCAGCAGCAGGTCTTCGCCGGTTTCGGAAAGGTATTGCACGTCGATGCGGAACCACACCGCGGCCCCGTCGATCGAGACGCAGGCCCGGCCGCCATCGATCCTGGGCTCTGCCTGGCTGGCGCGGGCGATGGCCAACCGCAGTTTGCCGCTTATCGCGGGCGCTGCCATGGCGAGCAGGTCGTGCGTGGCATAGCCTGTCGGCAGGCGCAGATAGCGATGGATCGGCCCCAGGGTGAACAGGCACTCATGGTTGCGGTTGACCAGAACTGCCGCTGGCGCATAGCTGGCCAGCACCGCGCGCCGGGACAGATCGGCCAGGCTGACCTGGCGGGGCGTGGGCGAAGGGCCGCCGGGTGGCGGCAGCGGCAAGCGCGCGCTCACACTGAATGGAAAGCCGGCTTTGCCCGGCCTGCTTTTGCCAACATGGCGAAAACAGCATTCCGCCCTTGTCACCGGTTCGAACCGCCCTTCGGCGCAAGCGATTGTTTCCGATATGCCCAGCAGCAGCACGCCCTCTTCGCGCAAGGCGAAATGGAACAGCGCGATTACTTTGGCCTGCGCCGCAACATTGAGGTAGATCAGCAGGTTGCGGCATGCGATCAGGTCGATGCGCGAGAACGGTGGATCGGCCAGCACATCCTGCACCGAAAAGACCACCGGCGCGCGCAGGTTCGGCGCCACCCGATAACCGGCGTCTTCATGAACGAAATAGCGGGCCAGTCGCTCGGCCGGCATGGTCGTGGCGATGTCGGGGGCATAGAGCCCTTCGCGGGCAAAGGCGACGGCAGCGGGATCGAGATCGGACGCGAAGATCTGCAACGTGATCGTGCGCCCGGCGGCGGCGATGGCATCGCTACAGGCCATGGCGATGGAATAGGCCTCTTCGCCGGTGCTGCACCCTGCCACCCACACCCGCAGCGGGCTGCCCGGCGCCAGGCGCTGGAGAAGTTCGGGGATCACGATCGCCTCAAGGGCTTCAAAAACCTGGGGATCACGAAAGAAGCTGGTCACGTTGATCAGCAGGTCTCCGACCAGCAGATCGCATTCGGCTGCATTCGCCGTGAGGAAGGCAAGATAGGCTGCAAGATCGCCCGACGGCAAGGCGAGCAATCCCATGCGGCGGGCAATGCGCCGCGCCATCGTGCCCGGCTTGTAATGCGCGAAATCGTGCCCGGTCTGCGTTTTCAGATAGGCCAGGATCGCCGCCGGGTCGGCGCTTGCCGGTTCCGGCGTGGTCCGTAAGCTTGGCTGCGCCGTTCCGGTGAGTTGCGCCAGGATCGCCGGCATTCCGGCCAGTGGCACGACATGATCGACCAGGCCTGTCGCGATCGCGCCTTGGGGCATGCCCGGATATTCCGCCTCGGCAGGATCCTGGGCCACGGCCCTGCCCCCGGCTGCCTTCAGCGCGGCGAGACCCCTGCTGCCGTCGGCACCGTGGCCCGACAGGATCACGGCAACCGTTTGGGTCCCGTGGCTGGCGGCCAGGGACTTGAGCAGGAAATCGAACGGCAGGCGTGCGCCATGGTGCACCTCGACCGCAGAAAGGCGCAAGGCGCCAGCGTGCAGGGAAAGATAGCGGCCCGGCGGAATGACATAGACATGATCGGCGCCAAGCGTCTCGCCTTCGCGCGCCTCTGTCACCGGCATCGTGGTGTGGTCGGACAGGAGATCGGCGAGCAGGCTTTTGTGGCTGGGATCAAGATGCTGCACCAGCAGGAACGCAGCCCCGCTGTTTGCCGGCAACGCATCGAGCAGCCGTGATACCGCATCGAGCCCGCCGGCCGATGCGCCGATGGCGATGATCGGCATCCCTGCGCTCAGTGCATTCATAACCTGGTCTGCGCCGGGCAAGTGGCGGCCTGGCCGTAAAGGGGTATTGCCGCGCGCAGGTCGTGTCATTGTCGCCCCCTTGTTCGCATCTTGTACCATGGCGCAATGTAAACCCGGCATTGATAATGACTTGATGCGTGATGCCCGTCTCGCTGGGTAGTTTCCGATCCTGCCGGAGGTGCGCGGGCGCGCTTAAGGCCTGCGTTGATAGCCACTGCGGTGGCGGCCCATTTGCCCAGCAATGCGCCGCCCACTCGACCACGCGGTGTGGAGAGCACAGTCATGCCGACCCTGCCACGCTTGCCCACCCTGCAAACCGGCGCTGCACCGGCCCTGACAAGGCCTGCGCCAGGGCCGGTGCCGACGCCTGCCGCCCGCCGTCGCCCGGCGCGCCAGCGTGCGGCCATTGCGGCCTGGGTCAACGAGGGTGGGGCAGGTGAGGACGTGACATGACGCAGCGATTGCGGATCGTGCTGGCCGAAGATGAAGCCCTGATCGCGATGTATCTCGAGGAACTGCTGATCGCGCTGGGGCACGACGTCTGCGCCATCGCCCATAGTGAAGATGAAACGGTCAAGGCGGCCGGACTTTGCCGGCCCGACCTGATGATCGTTGACGGCAATCTGCATGGCGGCAGTGGGGTGGCCGCCATGCGCCGCATCCAGGCCGCCCAGGGCCTGGTGCCCCATGTCTATGTAACGGGCGATACCCTGGCGATCGCGCAAAGCGTGGGCCAAGCCATCATCGTGCGCAAGCCGTTCAATATGGACGAGCTAGAGCAGGCCATCGAACAAGCCGTGCCGACGCGGCCCCATGCTGGTCGCTAGAGCATCGCGTGCGATTTGAGAATTACGCGCGATGCCTACGCGGGAATCCCGATCGGCCCAGCTCAGTCAGGCGCATGCCATGCCGCGATCGGGGTTTTCGCTGAGCATTTGGTCGGTTTCGTTCGATCGTGACGCATTTGGCAAGGCAACAATGCTGGCAAGGGCGCGCGACTTGGCGCGTGCGGCCTCGCGCCTTTCGGCAGTGAAAGCCACCCCCCGCCAGGCTTCTGCCGCCTGCCCGGCAATGATGCGGACGTTTTGCAGCGTCGCATTGGCGGCGCGATCGCGCTGTATGGTTTCCTGGTCCCGGCAGAAAGTGGATGAGAGTTCCATCTTGGAGTCCCTTGTGCTTGTTGCGGCCGGCATGATCGTCGGGGGCAGCAGAAAAATTTAGAAAACTGGCGCGATCCGGATGGATTGCCTCATGGCCTCGAGCCTGGCTTTTTCCTGGCGCACCATGCGCGAGCGATGTGCATAGGTGTTGTAGCGTTTGCCGATGCGGCCACTGGCAAAATCGTCAGCCAAGGTTCGCTCCATCGCCTGGACGTGGGCCGCGAACGCCTCGATCGGTGTGGCAGTGCCAAGAAGGTCACCCCCGGTTTGGGCGATAAAGGTGCTGGAAATAGCGGACATCGTTCGTCTCCACCAATGAGCGGGAGCACGAACCATCTCTCAGCCGTGCTCATGCTCGAAGGCATCGAAAGCGCGGTGGACTCCATATGGGGATCCGAACGTAGAATGCCATGGGCCCAAGCCTGTCAATTGAAAGAATTCTCAAAATTTCTACCGCCATTTTCCTGCGGCAGGTTTTATCGGTATTCGACGTTTCAGCGTAAAGGGCAATCATCACCGGTTTGAGTATTTTCCGATGCTGCCGCCGCGAAAGCGCCCGGCCCAGCTCCCGAGTGCTGATACAGTCGCAGGCATTCGACTGAAAAACCACGTCGCGCATCGTTTTAGTGGCGCTTGGTATCGGTAGCATGCGGAGCCATGAAGGCATTTGTCTACGGTGGCATCGGCAAGAAGAGCCTTGAGGATCGCCCCATGCCCGCCATTCGGGATCCTGGCGATGCAATCGTCAAGACGGTCTAGACGACGATTTGCGGCACCAACCTGCATTTCCTGAAAGGCGACGTAGCCGCCTGTGCGCCAGGTCGCATCCTGGGCACGAGGACATCGGCACGATCGAAGCGATCGGTGCGGCGGTTGGCGTTTTCAACGCTGGCGACCGGCTCCTGATCTCGTGCATCTCATCATGCGGTAATTGCAAATATGGCCGCACTGGCATGTATTCGCACTGTACCAGTGCAGGCTGGATCCTCGGCAAAGAGATCGACGGCACCCAGGCCGAATATGTTCGCATTCCCCTCTGCCTCAGGAGCCGGACGATCTCATAAGGCAAGCTCTGCCATCGCAAAACACGCCGACGCCTAGCGCAGGATATCGTTGGCACTGCGCAGTTCCTTCACCTCGCGTTCCAGCAGCCGGAGCCGAGCCTTGTCAGCGGCGCAGTGTCTCGGATGCACAGCCAATCTTACCGGCAATCGACGTCATCGAGTTGTAATCGAAGTATAGCTGTTCATGCTCGGTCACGATCGATGGGTCGATTACCACGGCTGCGGCGATTTCGCCCTACATCGGAACCCCGGTTCGAAAGTGGTGAGCAGCCTGGCGACTTCTGGCGTCGCGGCCTTGATGGCCCGGTCAAGCAAGCCGGGACTGAGTTGCGTGGCGGTCGACGGGTCGGCCAGGCCCATGGTGATCTGCTTCCACGGTGCGCGGCTGACAGTGCTGGCCGCCTAGGGATCGAAACGGATGTTGAGCTCTCGCCTAATGCCCGCCGCTGGTATCGATCGGGCCTTGCGGCTTGGGCGCCAGCCAGATCAGCAGTGCCGCAACGCCGAAACACAGGGCGACGGCGCCGAACACATCGAGCGTGGCCAGCATCACGCTCTGCCCTTCCACGATGCTGGCCAGCGAGCTGGTGGCACCGTTCTGCGAAAAGCCGCTCGAGACGAAATTGTCGATGGCCTGCTGCCCGTTGGCCATGGCCCCGGCGAGTTCGGTCTGGTTGAACCGGGCGCTGTTGGTCCAGCTCGTCTGCACCAGCGAGGTGCCGATGGCCCCGCCCATGGTCCGCATGAAGTTCGACAGACCGGCCGCGCTCGCCTGTTCGCGGGGCTCCACGCTGGCCATGGCGATGCCGGTCACGGGAATGAACAGCATGACCATGAACGGCCCGGTGAGCAGTGTGGGCAGGGCCATTTGCCAGAACGTAACGTCCTGGTTGAAGCCCATGCGCCAGGCGCTGATCGCGCCCAGTCCCAGCAGCCCGACCGACACGATCATGCGCGGGTCAAAGCGGTTGACGGCGCCGCCCACCAGCGGTGAGCAGATGATGGCGAGCACGCCCATGAACCCGGTGGAGATGCCCGACCAGGTGGCGGTGTATCCCATGTTCTGCTGCAACCACAGCGGGATGACCACGATGCTGGCAAAGAATGCACCAAACCCCACGGCAAAGGTGAGCGCGGCGGCGGCAAAGCCGCGATGGCGGAACACCCGCAGGTCGACCACCGGATTTTCCTCGGTGGTTTCCCAGATCAGAAACGCGGCAAAGCCAATGGCGGCGATCACCGCCAGCCAGCGGATTTCCGCCGCCGCGAACCAGTCGAGGTTGCGTCCTTCGTCGAGCATGATCTGGAACGCGGAGACCCAGATCACCAGCAGGGCAAAGCCCACCTTGTCGATCGTGGCCGGTGCGCGCGGGTCAGGCTGGCCCTTGAGCACGAGCCACGCCAGCGATCCACCCAGCAGGGCAACGGCCGCCGGCAGGAAGAAGATGTCGTTCCACGTCATGTTGTCGCAAATGATGCCGCCCAGGATCGGCCCGGCGATGGGGCCGACCAGCGTGGTCATGGCCCACAGCACCGTACCCAGCGTGGCCTTTTCCGGCGGAAACACGCGCAGCAGCAAAAGCTGCGAGAGCGGCATGATCGGCCCACCGACGAAGCCCAGCAGCACGCGCCCGAGCACCAGCATGCCCAGCGAGCCCGACAGGCCGCAGAACACCGACAGCGCCGCAAAGGCCAGGTAGCAGGTGAGGAACACGCGCTGCACGCCAAAGCGATTGGCCAGCCATCCGGTCAGCGGCACGGTGATCGCCTCGGCCACGGCATAGGACGTGATCACCCAGGTGCCTTGCGTGGACGATACGCCCAGCGCGCCCGAAATGGTCGAGACGGAAACGTTGGCGATGCTGGTATCGAGCACGACCAGGAAATTGGCCAGGCCGATGGCAAGCGCTGCCAGCAGCAGCTTGCCTCCGGTGAGGGGCCCCGCCGGCTCGCGCGCGGTCAACGCGCCGCCCGCCGTTGCAACGGATGTGGACATGGCCAAAGCCTTTCCAGAAAAGGGCGCCGAACGTTCAGTTCTTCACGGCGATATCGGCGGTCATCGAAAGGCCTACCTGCAAGGGATGGCGGGCCAGTTGCGCGGGATCGAGCGCGATGCGCACCGGCAGGCGCTGCACCACCTTGATCCAGTTGCCCGTGGCATTCTGCGCCGGCACCACGGCAAAGGCTGACCCGGTGCCCCCGGCAAAGCCCACGACGTGGCCGGTAAAGGTCACGTCATCGCCATAGAGATCGGATGTCAGCGTCACCGGCTGGCCGGGGCGCACGTGGGCCAGTTGCACTTCCTTGAAATTGGCATCGACATAGGCGGCCTGCAACGGCGCGATGGTCATCAGCGTCTGCCCGGCCTGGACGCGCTGCCCCACCTGCACCTGGCGCTTGGACACCACGCCATCGACCGGTGCGCGGATCACCGTGCGGTCCAGATTGACGCGGGCCTGGTCCAGCGTGGCGCGGGCGGCCAGCACTTCGGGATTGGAGTCCACCGTGGTATCGACGATCAGCGCGCGGTTGGCATCGCGATCCCCCGTTGCACTCATCCGGTTGGCGGCAGCCTGCGCACGGGTGGCCTGGGCCGATTTCACGTTGGCCAGCGCGCTGGCATAGGCGCTGCGCGCGCTGGTCAGTTCCTCGCCCGAGACCGAGCCGGAGGCGACCAGCGCCTGGCGCCGATCGAGATCGATCCGCGCCTTTTCAAGGTCTGCCTGGGCCGAGGCGAGCTGTGCATCGGCGCGGGCCTGGTCCGCCGCGCGGCTGGCGATCATCGCGGTCAGCCCGCTGCCGGTGGCCATCAAGCCGCGCACCTTGCGCTCGGTCTGCGCCAGTTGCGCCTCGGCCTGGGCCACGGCAATGCGCGCATCGGTATCATCGAGCCGTACCAGCACGTCGCCGCGCTTCACCGTCTGGGTATCGTCCACCAGCACTTGTGCCACCGGCGCACCGATCTGCGGCGTCACTTGCGCCAGGTTCGCACCGACATAGGCATTGTCGGTCACCACGTGGCGGGCCGCCACGAAATGCTCGTATCCCCAGGCGCCGACGGCGGCGATCGCCACCGCGCCGGCCAGCCCGGCAAAGAGGCGGGCGCGGCGGGAATTGCCTGGCGCCTTGGCGGCGGCGGACGGCGCCGGCTGGGGCGTTTCGTCCAGATAGGTTTGCGCGTCGGCAACCTTGGTCATCACGGTCATCGCAGGGATCCTTTCACGAACGGAAGCCGCCGCCGAGCGCGCGCACCATGGCGACGTCGAGGGCAAAGGCGCGGGTTTTCAGGGAAGCGACGGTCTTGCGCGCCGCGATCAGGGAGTCTTCGGAATTGAGCACGTCGAGATAGGTGGCCAGTCCGCCGCGATAGCGGTTGTTGGAAACGGTCCAGGCCGCCTGGGCAGAGACTTCTGCCGCCTGCGCGCGCGCCAGGCGCTGGCCCAGGGCCTGCTGGCTGGTGGCCGCGTCGGCCACGTCGTGCAGTGCCTGGACCAGCGTGGCATCGTATTGTGCCACGGCCACGTCGTGATCGGCCTCGGCCCCGCGATATTGCGCACGCAGGCGTCCACCATCGAGGATGGGCAGGCTGAGGGCCGGGCCGACCGAGCCATAGTCCGATCCGGCCTGGAACACCTTGCCGATATCCAGCGCCTGCATGCCGATCAGCCCGGCCAGGTTGACGCTGGGATAAAATGCCGCGTGGGCCTGGCGGATGCGGCTGTCGCTGGATTCCACGCGCAGCTTGGCGGCGATCACATCTGGCCGGCGGCCGATCAGTTCGGCTGGCAAGTTGGCGGGAAGGCCGGCGGTGGCCTTGGCCAGGTCTATCTGCGGCCGGGCGATCGATGCGCCGCGATCGGGGCCGGCGCCCATCAGCGCGGCAATCTGGTTGCGCTCCAGCGCGATGCTTTCATCGAGGTTGGCCAGATCGCCTTGCGCGGTTTCGAGCGAAGACACAGCCCGTTCCACCGCGCCCATGTTTTCCAGCCCCTGATGCTGGCGATCGGTCATCAGGTCGCGCGTTTTCTGGCGCACCGCCACCGCATCGACAGCAGCGTCGCGCTGGGCATAGAGGCTGGCGAGATCGGCATAGGCAGCGGCAATGCCGGCCGAAACCGTGAGTCGCGCGGCTGCCGCTTCCGCCCCGCTGGCGGCCGCGTCAGACTTGGCAGCGGCCAGCGCGGCGCGGTTCTTGCCCCAGAAATCCAGATCCCATGACAGGCTGAGCGAGGCCTGGCCGTAATCGGGCCAGCCGCGCGGGCTCAATCCTTTGGGAAACAGATAGTTGTCGCTGTTCTGGGTGAGGCCGCCCTGCGCCCCGGCGGTGAGGCTGGGCAGCAGCGCGCTGCGGCTTTCGCCGGCCACGGCCTGGGCCTTGGCAAAGCGGGCCTGCGCCACGCGCAAGTCGGTGGCGCCGGCCAGCCCTTCGGCAATCAGCGTGTCGAGCTGGCTGTCGCCATAGGCCTGCCACCAGCCGTCCGATGGCCAGTTCGCGGCCGGCGTTCCGGCTGCCGGTGCCAGGCTCTGCGCGCCCAGCTTGGCGGGCGCGGCCATGCTGGCCAGTTGGGCACGGGGCGGGGGTACGGCGCAGCCTCCGGTCAGCAGGGCAAGGCCGGCCACGGCCAGCGCCAGTGTGGGGCGCAGCGGCAGGCGCTGCGGCGGGTCGGATGGGGCAGGGGCATGCGGCAGGGCCGGCGCGGTGGCGCGGCGGAATTCCTGCGTTCGGACGGTGAAAGGCATGGGGCGACTCCGGCAGAATAACCGTACTGAACGGTTCAGTATAACTCGAGTCTTGCGCCGTCAACGAAAAAGTGTACAGGTCGGTTCAGATAAGGAGAAAAGGATGCGGGTAAAATCCGACGCACGGCGAGAGGCCATCCTGGAGATTGCCAAGGACCTGTTCCGCGAGGTGGGGTACGAGCGCGCGTCGATGGCGATGATCTCGGCGCGGGTGGGTGGATCGAAAGCCACGCTTTACAGCTACTTCAAATCCAAAGAGGCTCTGTTTGCCGCCGCCATGATCGCGGCGATGGAAGAGCAGGCCGATGGGCTGCTCGACTTGCTCGACGCCGATGATACGGATTTGCGCGCGGTGCTGGTGCGCTTCGGTCATGCCTATCTTGCGCTGCTCACCTCGTCCGACGCGCTGGCGATCACGCGCACTGCCATTGCCGAAGGCACCGCCAGCGGGCTGGGTACGGAACTGTACGAACTGGGCCCGCGCCGGGGCTGGAGCGCTGTGGAAACCTACATGCGCGCCTTGGTGGAGCGCGGCGCATTGCGCCGGTGCGATCCTCACTTCGCTGCCGGGCACCTCAAAGGGTTGCTGGAATCCGGGGTGATGGAGCCCATGCTGTTTGGCGCGCCGATGGAATTTCCGGCCGATATCGGCATTGCCGAAGCGGTCGACTGCTTCCTGCGCGCATACGCGGCCGGATAATCATGGCGGTCGATAGGTAACATATCGATTAGCAGATGTGAAACGATCGGCAGTAGGGTGCTTCCCTTGCTGACAAAGCATTGGCAATGCAGAGCCCAGTTCCGCCATTCACCGTATAGTAGCCAATGCCAAAAGTATGCCGCCCCGCAGCGCGCTGAGCAAGGTTGGGAACGTCACATTGCTAACCATCCGGCGGATATCCTCCCTGCGCTCCCCCGCTGACATCGCCTTAGCGCGGTCCGGGATGAGTGCCAGCGTTTCGTGCCTTTCCCTGCGAGAACCATCTACGCCGTCGTAGTTCGGGTTCTCGACCATCCGAATAACGGTGGGGCAGCTTGGTCGAAGCCACACGACATAACCATCGCCGCGCTTTTCGGGTGGATCCACCCTATGCCCGACGAACCAGAACAGCGCCTGTCGCACACGCCGCGCGCCGCTACGCTGTAGAATACAAGGGTAACGGCCTGGACGCAGCGTTCAGATATTTCTTGATCCCCATCGCCTTAGCAATCTCGACGCCATGGTTCGGCATACAGATTGAGCGCAATATCAGCCGCTTGAAGGCCATCAAGGGGAGTAATGCATGGACGAGCCAAAATCGGTCAAATCAAGCCGAGAGTTATGATGCCACTACGATCCGAACGGCACGAAATATGAGTGGATCGCCGTTTTACCGATCGCGCCCGCCATTGCTGTCAAATTTCCCATAAAGAATGAAATTTAAAGAGATAAATCACTCAATATTGCATTTGTAAAAATGCTTATCCTGTATCTTTGGGGGTTGTAATCTGTTTTTTCTTAAGTTTCCCAGTTCCATGCGGAATTTTTAAAGGTATATTGTCGCTCAATTCTGAGATGTTGCGGAAGAAAAAGCTCAGGCAGACCTTTGCGTGGTAATCAATAAAATCTGGTGTGAAGGGTGATGTGCCAAGAACCTTTTCTACTTCGGTTGACAACATAAAAATTCGCGTCACCATCCCAATTAAAAGGTAATAAAGGTAGCGAGGTTCGCCCGGTATAAACTTACCCGCGCGCTGTGCTTCGCTGATTAGGCCCTCCATTCGTTGAAAGCCATCGCGAAGGCGATGCTCATATAGCCAATCCAATTGACTGTTGGGGTGGCTGGCGACATGGGACATGATCCAAGCGTATTCTGGTTTTTCCGCTGAAAAGTGCACGAAATCTTTCAGGTAAAGATACAACGCGGTGCTGGAGTCAACTCCACGTAACTCTTTCAGTCGTTTTTCAAGCGCTGATTTCTGCGCTTCGGTCAGCTTATCCAGCGTCTCCTGCCAGAGACCTTCCTTGCTTTGGAAGTGATAGGTTACCAGTGTGTGCTGGACGCCGGCGTTTTGCGCGATGACTCGGGTGGAAGCGCCTTCGAACCCATGCAGGGCGAATTCCCGTGCGGCGGCGTCGATGATCTTGCCGCGGGTGTCGATCGTACGCTGCTGCACGCTACGACGGCGCACCTTGCCTGCGGCGGGAGTTGCGCCTTCCGGGGGAATTGCTTTGTTCAAAATGCTTCCTTCACGCTCGATTTCAGGCCGGTTCTGCATGCGTTGGCGCTTGGTCAAACTCCGCTATACCTGCTTGTACCCCGGCCGGTCAATTTTCAGAAATGCTCAGGAAGTCAAATTTTAGTTGACCACATGAACAATATATGGCATAGATTTACGAGCAAATATAACATTTGCATTGCCGTAATGCATGCATGGTCAGGAGAGAGCGGTGCTGAGCAGGGCTGACAACGAATTGATGTGCCGTGTCGAAGGCGATGCCCCCATGGGGCGGATGCTGCGTCAGCATTTCTGGCTCCCCGCAGCCCGCGCCGCCGGCGTTGAGGCAGATGGCAAGCCGGTGCGCGTGCGCTTGTTGGGCGAGAACTTCATCGTGTGGCGAGGCACCGACGGCCGAATGGCTTGTTTCGACGAAGGGTGCCCGCATCGCGGCGTCAGCTTGGCGCTAGGCCAGAACCGCGATTGCACGTTGACCTGTATTTTCCACGGCTGGAAGTTCGGCATCGATGGCAGCGTGATCGACGTTCCCACCGAAGGCAGCAATTCCGAAGCGTTCAGCAAGACGGTGCCGCTCAAATCCTATCCGGTGCGCGAGGCTGCCGGCGTGGTGTGGGTGTGGCTGGGCAGCGGCGACACGCCGCCCGCGTTCTGGGACTTGCCATTCATGGACCTGCCCGCCGACCATTTCGTAACCGTTACCCAGAAGCTGGACGCCAACTGGGTGCAGGGCGTGGAGGGGACGATCGATTCCTCGCACGTGGGGGTTCTGCATCAAAGCTGGCTGCACCAGGAATGGGCCAAGGGCATGTCGGGGGCGGCCAAGGCGACGGCGGTGGATTACGAGTTCGATACCAAGCCCTATGGTTATACGGCATCGGCCACCCGGCACATTGGCAACGATCTCAAGTATGTTCGGGTGACCGAATTCGTGCTGCCGTGGTTCGGCATGATCCCTGCGGAAAATCCGCCGTTCGGGGATCGCACCGCAATTTTCGCTGCACCGACCGACGATACTCACATGATGCAGTTCTTCATCAGGTTCAATCCGTACAAGCCGGTCAACGCCGACCATTCGCAGGAAGATCAAGTGGGCGATCCTGATGCATTCGCGCCGATCGGGACGGCTGACGAGCATTGGGGGCAGGACCGCGAATTGATGAAGCAGGGCCATTGGACCGGTTTCCGACAACTGGTGGCTGAGGATTTTGCCACCCAGGTCAGCCAGGGGGCGATTGCCGACCGCGAGAAGGAATACCTTTCGTCGAGCGACCAGTTCGTGATCCGGGTGCGCCGGGGCCTGCTTCAGGCGGTGCGCGAATTCCAGGCGGGCAAGGTGCCGGCCTGCGCGCCGGGCGGCGGCTATGACTTTTCCAAGATTCACGCTCGCGCCGCCACGATCGAGGAAGCCCGGCCCTGGCGCGAGATAGAGACGCCGACCGAGCTGCCGGTCGCGGGCTGAGGCATGTCGGTTCCCGATGAGGTCACGCGGTTGGGCCGCCTGGATGTTTGCGCCGTGTCCGATGCCTTGGATCGCCTGGGCATCGGCGCGGTCGTTACCGGGGTTCCGCAACAGGCCGGATCCGGCCGGCTGGCGGGGCAGGCGGTGACGATGAAAGTGGGCGTGGGCGACCCGCCGCCCGGGCCGCCCCGCCATCTTGGGTGCAATGCCATCGAAAGTGCCGGGCCGGGCGACCTGATCGTGGTGGAGCAGCGTTCCGGCAGGGACGCCGGATGCTGGGGCGGGCTGCTGACGCTGGCGGCCAAGCTGCGCGGGGTGCGCGGCGTGGTGGCCGATGGGCCCGTACGCGATATCGACGAGGCGGTCGGCTATGGGTTTCCCGTATTCACCCGCCACCTCACCGCCCGCACCGCGCGGGGCCGGGTGGCGGAACTGGGCAGCGGCGTGCCGATCGTTTTCGAAGGCGCGCGCGTCAACCCAGGCGACTACATCGTGGCCGACCGCAGCGGCATTGCCATCATTCCCCGTGCCGAGATCGGCAAAGTGCTGGAAGTTGCCGAAGGGATCGTCGCCAAGGAAGCCGCGATGGCGCGGCAATTGCTGGCTGGGCAAGCCGTGGGTGACGTGATGGGCGGCAATTACGAGTTCATGCTGAAAGGAACGTCATGACCGAGGAGATGGTCACGCGCGCGCAAGCTATCGACACTGCAACGCTGTCCGACGCGCTCGACAAGCTGGGTCTGGTTGGTCAATGCCATGGCATCACCCCGCGCAATCCCGATTTCCGTATGGCCGGGCGCGCCTTTACCATTCTCTATGGTCCGCCGGCCAAGCCGGTGGGCACGGTGGGCGATTTCATCGACGACGTGGCCCCCGGCCAGGTCGTGGTGCTCGACAACGGGGGGCGGACCGATGCCACCGTCTGGGGCGATATCCTGACCGAAATTGCGCATCGCCGGGGCATTGCCGGAACGCTGATCGACGGCGTCAATCGCGATGTCTATCTGTGCCGCGAGCTGGGCTATCCGGTCTTTTCGCGCAATGCTTATATGCGCACCGGCAAGGACCGCGTGCAGCTCGAGGGTGTCAACGTGCCAGTGACCGTGGGTGGTGCGCGGGTTGCGCCGGGCGATATCGTGGTGGGCGATCCCGATGGTGTCGTCGTCATCCCTCAGGCCCACGAAGCGGCCGTGCTGGCGGCCGCCGAACATATTTTGCTGGCGGAAAAGGGCATTCGCGAAGCGGTGCGCGCGGGCATGCGGCTGGACGAAGCGCGCGACAAATTCGGTTACCACCACCTCCAGACTCGCGAGCAGGCATGAGCCGGGTGTTCGATCCGGTGACGACCACGCGCTGGGACCATGACCGGGTCGCGCCCGAACTGGTGCGGCGCGCGGCGGCGCTGCCGGCCGCGACGCTGCACGAGGCGGCCGGGCGCATCGGCGCTTTGCCGCCGGGATTGAAGCCGGTGGCGCCAGCGTTCCGCATCGCCGGCTCGGTGGTGACGGTGGTGTGCCCCAATGGCGACAACTTGTGGATTCACCGCGCGCTGTGCGCCGCGCAGCCCGGTGACGTGCTAGTCGTGCAGACCGGCGACGGTGCCGACTATGGCTATTGGGGCGAAGTCATGTCGACCGCAGCACGGGCGCGGCACTTGGGCGGCCTAGTGATTGACGGCTGCGTGCGCGATGCACCGCTGCTCAGGGAGATCGGGTTCCCGGTGTTTGCCCGTGGCCTGGCCATTCGTGGCACGGTCAAGGACCTGGGGGCGATGGGCTGGGTCAACGCCCCGCTGCTGCTGGGCGATGTGGCGATTGCACCGGGCGACCTGATCGTGGGCGACGAAGACGGGCTGGTCGCCTTGCCGGCGCAAGGGCTCGATGCCGTGCTGGCCGCCGCCACCGCGCGCGAGGCCAAGGAGGCCGCGATGTGCGAGGCGCTGATGGCCGGTGCCTTGACGCTGGACCTGATGGGCCTGCGCTAAGCCGGCCGTCGCGCCCCTGTTCCTGGCGTGGCCAGGGGCGCGACGGGGCTCAGGCGGCAGCGTTCCCGCCAAACGCGGGTTTGCGCTTAGCCAGGAAGGCGCCGATGCCTTCGCGGTGGTCGGCGGTGCGTCCGGCCTCTTGCTGCGCCATGCGCTCTTGCGCCAGCATTTCGGAAAAGCCGCGCTCGGCGGCATCCCAGCACAGCCGGCGAATGAGGCCCAGCGCCTGGGTCGGTCCAGCGGCCAGATCCTGGGCTAGGCCCAGCGCGGCGTCGAGCAGTTGCGCTGCGGGCACGACGCGATTGATCATGCCCCATTCCAGCGCCTGGGCCGCCGCGATGCGGTTGCCCAGCAGCATCATTTCCGAAGCGCGGACGCGGCCGGCAGCGTGGACCAGCATGAACGCCGATCCGCCATCGGGTACCAGGCCGATATGCCGGAACGCCTGGAGGAAATAGCCGGTATCAGCTGCGACGCTCAGGTCGCCGGCCAGGGCAAGCGATGCACCAAAGCCGGCCGCCGCGCCGTTGATCGCCGTGACGATCGGGATCGGGGCGGTCCTCAACCGCTGGATCAAGGGGTTGTAATGCGTATCGAGCTGAGCCCCGGCGTCATAGCCGGGCGCGGTGCAATCGCCCGCGCTCGACAGGTTGGCGCCCGAGCAGAACGCCCGCCCGGCGCCGGTGATGACCAGGCAGCGAGCCGACTCGAACAGGTCGTCGAGCACCTCCAGCAGGCGTTGCACCATGGGTTGCGAGGCCGCGTTGAGCGTGGCCGGATCGTTCAGGGTGAGCACGGCGACATCGCCGTGCCAATCGACAAGTACCAGGTCAGCGCTCACGCGATCCTCCTGCAATTGTGCATCGTTGCCGCACCGCTCAGCGCGGAGCCATGCGGATGGCGCCGTCCAGGCGGATGACTTCGCCGTTGAGCATGGGATTGCCGATGATCGCCTCGACCAATTGGGCATATTCCGGCGGCTGGCCCAGCCGGCTGGGAAACGGCACTTGCGCTTCGAGCGAGCGCTTGGCCTCGTCGGAAAGCCCATGCAGCAGCGGCGTCAGGAACAGGCCCGGGGCGATCGTGTTCACGCGGATGCCGAACTGCGCCAGGTCTCGAGCCACCGGCAAGGTCATGCCGACGATACCGCCCTTGGATGCGGAGTAGGCGGCCTGGCCGATCTGCCCGTCATAGGCGGCAACGCTGGCGGTGTTGACGATCACCCCGCGCTCTTCCTCGTCAACAGGGGCGGCGGAAAGCCGGGCGGCGAATTTGGAAAGCACGTTGAACGTGCCGGCCAGGTTGATGCGGATCACGCGCTCGAATGCATCGAGCGCGTGGGCTTGCCCGTGCCGGTCGACGGTCTTGGCCGGGATGCCGGTGCCGGCACAATTGACCAGGATGCGGGCCACCCCGTGGGCGGCTTCCGCTTCTTCGAGCGCCTGGGCGACGGCGGCGCTGTCGGACACGTCGACGGCGGCGAAGTGCCCGCCGATCTGCTGCGCGAGCGCGGTGCCCAGGTCGCGATTGAGATCGAACAGGGTGACTTTGGCGCCCCGCGCGGCCAGCATCTCGGCTGTTGCAGCACCCAGGCCCGAAGCCCCGCCGGTCACGATCGCGGCCACTGATTGGATTTTCATGCCTTCTCTCCTGTGTCGCCGGCGGACTGTCGCAATCCGCCAAGCTGTTGTTTTTGATTAGTTGACCATGGTTTCGGCGATGATCGCCCGAAGCCGCGTGCGCACTAGGTCAGGCCGCTCCATCGGCAGGAAATGGCTGGTACCGGCCAGGTGTTCGAGCGAGACCAGCAGCGAGCTGGCCGGCGCCCGATCATGCCCGACGCGGCAGACGCCGCCCTGTTGGGGGACGAGGATGTATGCCGGGCGACGCAGCGCAGCCAGCGCATTCCACACCGCATTGTCGTGGGCCAGGAAGTTGCAGGCTTCCCATGGCGGCGGGCAGGCGAGCGCCACGGCGCCCTGGCGCTCGATGAAGCCGTCTGTGACATAATCGACCAGGGGTTCGTCGGGCCAGGTGGCGAAGCTGCCGCGCCCGCGATAGTGCGCCAGTGCCTCGGCCCGGTTGCGGAACGTGGCGCGGCGGTTTGCGGCGGCGGCATAGAGCGGGTTGCTGGCCGGATCGCCATCGAGCGCGGCGGTGCAGAGCGCCTGTTCGGTCGGGAGCAGCATCGGCGGATCGAGCAGCAGCAATCCGCCGGTTACCGGCTCCAGCGCCTGGGCGGCAAGCAGGCACACGGTGCCGCCCATCGAATGCCCGGCCAGCACGGTGCGCGTGATGCCCAGCGCCTGGCACAGCGCGACCAGGTCGAGCACCAGATCGGCATAGTCGCGCCGGCCGTGCGGACTGGCGGGCAGGGTGGTCTTGCCGTGGCCGCGCTGGTCGATCGCTACGACGTGGCAATCCCTGCCCAGCGGCGCCAGCAGCGCGCGATAGGTAAGCGCGTTATAGCCATTGGCATGCAGGAACAGCGCATCGATCGGCCGGTCCGCGTCGCCAAAGGCAATGCCGGCAATCGCGCCACCTCTGTCGGGAAGAGGCACTGAGAACCTGCGCACATCCTATCCTTTCGCCAGGGCCTGCACCGCCGGGCCAGAGCCCAGGCCGGAACGCGGCATCGAAATTCCCAAACGGCCTTCGGTCCGAAGCTTTGCTTTATATTGCGTCTACGGTCAATACAGTGCTATAAATTTTCCAACACAAACAATTTATGAGAGAGGCGCCTGTGCCGATGTCTGCTGTCCCTGCTCGGTCCGATGGCGTTCCCGTGCCGTCCGACGCGGAGATACGCGCTTTCGTGCGCGCCGAACTCGATCCTCAGACACGCGCGGGGGTGCTCGGATTTCGCCGACCCAGCCCGGCCGCAATGCGGGCTTGGCAGGCGCGGCTGGTCGAGCGCGGCTGGGGTGCGCCGGCGTGGCCGGTGGACCATGGCGGCACCGGGTGGGACGCGGCCACGCGCTATCGCTTCGGCAACATCCTGATCGAGGAAGGGGCGCCCGCGTTCTTGCCATTTGGCTATGCCATGCTGGCCCCGGTGCTGCTCGCGGTGGGAACGGCAGAGCAGAAGGCGCAGTTCCTTCCCCGCATCCTGACGCTGGAGGATTGGTGGTGCCAGGGCTTTTCGGAGCCCGGCGCTGGGTCTGACCTTGCCGCCTTGCGCACGCGCGCAGAGCGCGACAGCGATCACTGGATCGTCAATGGCCAGAAAACCTGGACTACTCTGGCGCAGCACGCCAACCGCATGTTCTGCCTGGTGCGCACCGATCCGCAGGCCCGCCCGCAACAGGGCATTTCCTTCCTGCTGCTGGACATGGCCAGCCCGGGCGTGACCGTGCGGCCGATCATCACCATGGATGGCGGCCACAGTGTCAACGAAGTGTTTCTCGACAACGTGCGCGTGCCGGTGGGCAACCTTGTCGGTGCGGTGAACCAAGGCTGGAGCTATGCCAAGCTGCTGCTGGGGCATGAACGCAGCGCGATTGCGCAAGTGGCGGAATCGCGGCGTAACCTGGCTTTGGCCTGGCGGATCGCGCGGGATGAGCGCGACGGCGCCTTCGTCCTGGCCGACCTGCCCGAGGTGCGCGCCGCGCTATGTGTGCTTGCCGAGATGCTCGACTCGCTGGAAATGGCGGCGCTGGCCTATCTGGCAGAGGAAAGCTCCGGGCAGGCCGGAGGAATCGGGGCCAATGTCCTGAAAGTGCGCGGCACCGAAATCCAGCAACGCCTGAGCGAAATCCTGATGGAACTGGCCGGCCCCTATGCCTTGCGGTTCCGGCCCGAAGCGCTGGTCGGCCCGGTCGATCCGCCCGTCGGCCCCACCTTTCCCGAAACGCTGGCAGCGCATTTTCTGATGACGCGGGCCGTGTCGATATATGGGGGTTCCAATGAGATCCAACGCACCGTCATCGCCGCCAATCGGTTGCGCGATGCGCGCTGAGGCACCCCTGGTCGACATGTTGCGTGCCACGGTGCAGCACATCGCCCGCGCCGCCGGCGACCAGCGCCGGGCCTGGGCCGCCATGGCCGAAGCGGGCCTGGTCGGCATCGCCGTGCCCGAGGCCTTGGGTGGCGCGGGGCTGGGGCTGGCCGAGCAGGTCGTGCTGGTCGAAGCGCTGGGCGCGGATCTGGCGGCGATGGTCTATCCCACCATTGCGCTGGGCCTGCCGTTGCTGGCCGCCGATCGCGGTGGCCACCACGCCGGCCTGCTGACCGCGACGATTGCGGGCAAGGTCCGGCTTGCCGCCGCGCTGACCGAACGTGGCGGGCGCTATGACCCCAGCTTAATCGAAACCCGAGCCGTGTGGCGCGCGGATCGCTGGGTGCTGGATGGGATGAAGTCGGTCGTGTTTGGTGGCGATTGCGCGGATGCCCTGATCGTTTCGGCGCAGACCGGCAGCGCGCCGCAGGACATTGCCCTGTTCGTGGTGCCGGCAGCCACGGCGGGCCTGTCGCGCCAGAGCTTTGCCACCCTGGGGCAGGGCAGCGCGGCGGACCTAGTACTCGACGCCGTCGAGGTACCCGCTGCCCATCGGCTGGATCTGCCCGGCGGCGCGCTGGCAACGATCGGCGAGGCGCTGAACGGCGCGGTGGCGATGCAATGCGCCGAAGGCCTGGCGATCTTGCGCGACATGCTGGACGAAACCGCCGCATACCTCGAGCTGCGGCAGCAGTTCGGCCGCCCGCTGCGCGAATTCCAGGCCCTGCAGCATCGCTTTGCCGACATGACGATCGCGTTCGAACTATACCAGCCGATGCTGGGGCATGTGCTGGACCTGTCCAGACAGGGCGGGGCGCCGTTTTCCCGCGCGGTTTCTGCCGCCAAGGTGGCGCTGATCCAGGCGGCGCACACGGTCGGCCGGGGCGCGATCCAGTTGCATGGCGGAATCGGGCTGACCCAGGACCTGCCGCTCAGCCGCGGCTTTCGCCGATTGGTGGAGCTTGAATTCGCGTTGGGCGACATGCCCCATCATCGCCGTCATGCGCACGAGCCGGTGCCCTGCGAGGGGCCGGGCGACGCGATCAATCAGGCGGGCGCCGTTGGCGCACCCCGCTACATCTGATGGAGCCGATATGCCGGATCACGATACCCTTTATGCAGGCGGATGCTTGTGCGAGGCCATCCGCTACAGCTTTCGCGGGCCGCCCAAATTCGTGATGCAATGCTGCTGCAAGGATTGCCAGAAGGCGACGGGCACCGGGCACACCACGATCGTGGGCATCGACCGCGCGCAGCTTCAGATCACCGGGGAACCCAGGACTTATACCGTGCTGGGCGATTCGGGGAACGGTGTGATCCGCCATTTCTGCGGCACCTGCGCCAGCCGGCTCTATACGATGAGCGCGATGTCGGACACGTTGGTCATGATCCAGTCGGGCACGCTGGACGATCCCAACATGGTGACGCCCGAATGCGTGATCTACAAGAAGGATGCGCTGGCCTGGGACCGGTTCGATCCCGCTCTTCCCACGTTCGATGCGCTTCCGCCCGATCCGGCTACATAGTCTCGTGGCGGGGGGGCAACCCCCCCCCCCCCGGGGGGGACCGGAAAACGAGCGGTTTTTTCAGTAAGGGGGGGGGTTGGGGAATGCGGTGTGAGCGCCGCACCCATAACCCCCCCATCGGGTAAAGGT
>NZ_JBEPKW010000006.1:0-238374 GCF_040544855.1 Novosphingobium sp. 1529 | reverse complement strand
TCCGTAGCTATCTGGCGACCAACACAACCCTTCAGGAAACACCCGAAGAACCGGAAAAACCGGCTGAACCGCGTCGGTGAAGCGGCATATATGGAGCACTGCCCAAGGCGTCAACGACGTTTTGCAATTTTGTTTCAAAATCTTTGGAACCCATTGGAAAAGAACGCGTTTTTTCACGCACTTTGGTGCCCCTCGATCGCGTTAGCCTGCCCTTGTGGCCAGATGGCGCCGACATTCCGTGATTCTCCTGATTCTTTGGGCCATTGTAAGCCAATCCTTAAACCCGCACGGAATAAACCCGCATCAATGGTCGCCCCACTCGCCCCGCCTCTTCCGCCTGATGGCACGCCCGCGCGCGTCAGCGTGATCGTGCCGGGCTTTGGCGTGGCGGCGTTCTTGGGCGAGGCACTGACATCGCTGCAGCGCCAGGACATGACCGCGTGGGAAGCGATCGTGGTGGATGATGGCGATCCGGCGGTGGCCGGTGCGCTCGCGCCGTTCCGGTCCGATCCGCGCATTCGTCTGTGCCAGACCGCGAACCACGGCGTTTCGGCCGCGCGCAATGCCGCCATCGCGCAAAGCACGGCGCCTCTGATCGCGCTGCTCGATGGCGATGACCTGTTTCGCCCGGCCTACCTTGCGACCATGGTGCCGGTGCTGGAAGCCGATCCCGCGCTGCGCCTCGCCACCTGCAATGCCCGCATGTTTGGCGCCGTGGCAGGAGAGCGTTATTGCGTGGAGCACCTCCAGAGCACGCGCGGCACCTGGCTTGGCGTGCTCGACCGCTCGTTCAATGTCTATATCGGCTCGGTCTTTCGCCGCGCCGATTGCCTGGCCGTGGGTGGCTTTGACGAAACCATGACCCATGCCGAAGATCTCGACCTGTGGGTGCGGCTCATGGCGCTGGGCGGCGAAGCGCATTATGTCGACGCGGTGCTATGCGAATACCGCGTTCGCGCCGGTTCCGCATCGGCCCAGGCGCTGCGCCTGCTGCGCGGGAGCCTGAAAGTGCAGAGCAAGGCCCGCGCCAGTCTGCCGCCTGGCGCGCCGGACATTGCCACGGTCGAGCGCTTGATGAACGACACGCGCGATGCATTGGCATTCGAGGAAGCCATCGATCGCATCGTCGCCGGCCAGGCGCGTTCGGGCTTGGCGGACCTGCGCCAGATCGGCACGCGGCTGAACGGCCATATGGGTGGCCCGATGTGGCAGTTGGCCCTAGCGCTGTGGCACTGGCTGCCGGGGCTGGCCGCGCCTATGCTGCGCTGGCGCCGCCGCGCCCATCGCCGTGGCGGCACGCGCGGCGCAGCGTCTCCCAGCTATCTCGATAGCGAGCAGTGACCATGCCCGGCCTGCTTGCCCCACCATCCCCTACTCCTTTTGCAAAGATGCCCGCCATTCCTGCCTCACCTTCTTCGATACCGGCCGTCACCGTGGCCACCAGCGTGTACAACGCGGCGCAAACCCTGGGCCCGGCGATCGAGAGCGTGCTGGCGCAGACCTTTGGCGATTTCGAATTCCTGATCCTGGATGATGGATCGACCGACGATAGCCTGGCGATTGCCCAGGCCTATGCTGCGCGCGATCCGCGCGTGCGGCCGATCGCGATGCCGCGCCAGGGCCTGGTGCGCAGCCTCAACCAGTTGTTCGCGCAGGCCCGCGCCCCGCTGGTCGCCCGCTTCGATGCCGACGATATCTGCATGCCGGAACGCCTGGCGCGTCAGGTGGCGTTCCTGGCAGAGCATCCCGACCACGGGCTGGTCGCTTGCGAGACTACGTTCATCGACGAGACCGGCGCCCCGGCGCCGAACCCGCCGATCCAGCGCCCGCACGATCATGGCGCCATTCTGGCCGCGCTGGAGCACGGGCCGATCCTGTGCCACAGCGCCGTCATGGTGCGCACCGATCTGGTGCGCGCGGCGGGCGGCTATCGCGAGGCGTTTATCCACGCGGAAGACTATGACCTGTGGCTGCGCCTAGCGAGCCAGACACGCATGGCCAACCTGGCAGAGTGCCTGCTCGCCTATCGCATCACGCCCGGCCAGGTGAGTTCGCGCCATGTCGTGGCCCAGGCGCGCAACGCCGCGATCGCCTGGCTGGCCCATGGCGCGCGGACGCGAACCGGAAGCGACCCGATCGCGCCGCTTTCCGCCCTGCCCACTCTCGACATGCTGGATGGCATGTTTGGCGCAGGCAGCGCGGCCTATGTGCGGCAGCGGATGATCGATCGCCTGCTCTATGCGCCCGATCGCCTGGCAGGCGAGGCCTGGCCCGTGCTGTTGGGCCATATCGCCGATGGCGCCCCCAGGGCACGGTTGTGGCGCACCGCGATCCGCCTGCTGAAAGCCGGGCATCCGCTGCGTGCCGTGCAGACCGCGATCGCCCTGGCGCGGCAAGCAGCATGACGGCGAAGCGCGACACGCCCCGGCGGCCCCATCCGGCCACCGGCAGCCCGGCGCCCGAAATGTCGGTGCGCACGGCGGCGGCCTGGGCGCTGGTGTCGCAATACGCCTCTTTCGCGATTCAGTTCGCCACCAGCGTTGTTCTGGCCCGGTGGTTCATCACGCCGGCGCAGTTGGGGCTGTTTTCGATCGCCTTTGCCGCGGTCACGATCGTCGCCTTCCTGCAGGACTTCGGGGTGGCGCGCTATGTCAATGGCGAGCGCGACCTGACGCCGGAAAAGCTGCAGACCGCGTTTACCATCTCGGTGGTCTTTGCCTGGGGCATCGCACTGCTGGCGCTTGCCAGCGCCGTGCCGGTGGCGCGGTTCTACAACGATCCTGCGCTTCTGCCGGTGCTGCTGGTGGTGGCATCGTCCTATCTCTTGGTGCCCTTGTCGATCGTGCCGCAGGCGACCTGCCAGCGGCGCATGGACTACAAGTCCAACACCATGATCGAGGTGGGATCGTCGATCGCCAACGCCGCCACGGCGGTGACTTTGGCGGTGCTCGGTCATGGCGCGCTGGCACTGGCCTGGGGCGCCTTTGCCCAGCAGGGCGCGCGCCTGGTGGTGAGCCAGTGGCGCGCCGGCGTGATGGTGCCCTGGCCGCTGCGGCTGAAGGGGGCACGGCCGGTGCTGGAACTGGGCGGCACCAATTCGGTGCTGTCCACCTGCTATTCGATCACCGCGCGGGCGCCCGAACTGGTGATCGGGCGGCTGATCGACAACACCGCCGTCGGGCTGTTCGCGCGCGCTTCGGGCCTGGCCCTGCAACTGCGCATGCTGGTGGCGGGCGCGGTGACCGGCGTGTTCTATCCCGCGTTCCGCCGGGTGCGCGACCAGGGCGATCCGCTGGGGCCGCCCTATCTGCGCGTGGTCGCCGCCTATACCGGCGTGACCTGGCCGGCCATGGCCGGCATCGCCACGCTGGCGCAGCCACTGATCCAGGCGCTCTATGGCGAGCGCTGGCTGGCCGCCGCGCCACTGCTGCTGTGGGTGGCGCTGGCACAGCTGTGCTATATCTCGCTGCCGCTCAATGCCGATCTGCCGCTGCTGCTGGGGCGCAAGCGCGGGCTGATCCACCGCAACATCGTGGAAACCGTGCTGTCGGTGGGCCTGATCATTGCCGCCGCGCCGTTTGGCCTGGTGGCGGTGGCGATCTCACGCTTTGTCCATGGGCTGATCTGGATGGTGATCTATGCCCCGTTCATGCGGGCGATGCTGGATTTTTCCTGGTCGAGTCTGGCGCGCATCTATGGCCAGAGCCTGGCAGTCACCCTGGCTGCGGTGGCGCCGCTGCTGGCAAGCTATGCGCTATGGGCCGGGCCAGGCGCGTGCGGGCTGGGCCAGGTCTTTGCCATGGTGGCAGCAGGCATCCTGTGCTGGCTTGTCGTCATGCGGCTGACGCGCCACCCCCTGCTTGACGAAGTGCTGGGCCTGCTGGGTGAAATCGTCGCGGCGCTGCCTTGGCGAAAGCAACCGGTTTCGCCGTGATACGGTGGTGAATATCCCGTTTCCGTTCGATCCGGGCCTGCGCAGTTGAAAATAGCAATGGCGCTGCCGTCCAACCAGGCGTAACCTGCTGGGCGGAGAGGAACCTGACGATGTTGATGCTGGCCCAAAAGGTTGCCGGCACGCTGGGCCCGCTGGCCTTGATGGCGGCGGCCCTGCCGGTGTCCGCGCAACCCGCGCAAACCACCCCGCTGACTGCGGCGCCCCTGGTTGCCGCACCGAAACCTGCCACGGCCGATGGCCTACCCCCGATGGAAGAAATCCACCTCGGCCAGGATGCGCGCACCCGACTCACCGTGCCGGTCACGATCGGCAGTGCCGGGCCCTTTGCCTTCATGGTCGATACCGGCGCAGAACGCACGGTGTTGACGCGGCAGACAGCACAGGCGCTCGGCCTGGCGCCCAGTGGTCGCGCCACGCTGGTGAGCGTCGCTGGCCTGGAAGACGTGGACCTGGTCACCGTGGCCGAAATGTCGCTTGGCACCCGGCGCTTTTCCGGGCTGGAAGCACCGTTGGTGGACGGGCACGACCTGGAGGCTGAGGGCATTGTCGGCCTCGATGGGCTGCAGGACCAGCGCGTGACGATCGATTTTGCCGCGCACCGCATGATGATCGGCAATGCCGCGCCCGATGCGCCGCATGCCGACAGCTATGACATCGTCGTTACCGCGCGCCGCCGTTCGGGTCAGTTGATCATGACCGAGGCCATGGTCGATGGCGTGCGCACCGATGTGATGATCGATACCGGATCGGATACCTCGATCGGCAACCGCGCCCTGCAGCGCGCGCTCAACCGCCGGCAGGGCGAGCAGCAGGCCCGCCTCATCGCCGTGACCGGACAGGTCATCACGGCCGACGTGGGCCAAGCGCGCGTGATGCGGATCGGCGGCATGGATATCCGCAACCTGACCTTCGCGTTTGCCGATGCCCCCGCCTTTGCACACCTCAAGCTCAGCCGCCGCCCCGCTCTTTTGCTGGGCATGCGCGATTTGAGCGCGTTCCAGAAGGTGGGGATCGATTTTGCCCGGCGCAGGGTGATGTTCGATTTCACGCCAGCCGCGCCACAGGCACTGGCGGCACGCTGATCTGGCGGGCAATCAGCAGGTGGCATCTGCCAACAAAATGCCTATGTGAAGGCGATGCCGCCCGAAAAACCAAATGCCCCCGGTGCCCGCCACGATGGCTGGCACACGCTCAAGCGCTTTCTTCCCTATCTCTGGCCGGCCGATAATCCCGGCCTGCGCTGGCGCATCGTGGTGGCGTGCGTGTTCATCCTGGCCTCCACCGGGGTGCAGCTTTACCTGCCCTATCTGCTGAAATGGGCAGTCGACGCCATGAACACGTCCGGGCCGCGCCTGGGCATGTTGGCCATGTGGACGGTGCTGGGCTACGCCGCCGGGCGCTTTGCCGGGGTGGCGTTCGACAACCTGCGCAATATCGTGTTCGAACGCGTGGGCCAGGATGCCACGCGTTCGCTGGCAGAGCATGTCTTTGCTCAGTTGCACCGCCTGTCGCTGCGCTTTCACCTGGCGCGGCGCACCGGCGAGGTGACCAAGACGATCGAGCGCGGCACCAAGAGCATCGATACGATGCTCTATTTCATGCTGTTCAACATCGCCCCCACAATCCTGCAACTGATCGTTGTCGCGGTGATTTTCTGGATCACCTTTGGCTGGGGCCTGGTGGCGGCAACGGCAGTGGCGGTGGCGGCCTATATCTGGGTCACGCGCACGATCACCGAATGGCGCAGCCACTTGCGCGAGCGGATGAACCGGCTCGATGGGCAGGCGCTGTCGCGCGCGGTGGATTCGCTGCTAAACTACGAAACGGTCAAGTATTTCGGCGCCGAAAAGCGCGAGGAAGCCCGCTATGGCCAGGCCGCGCGCGCCTATGCCGATGCGGCCGTTGCCAGCGAAAACAGCCTCGGCCTGCTCAACATCGCGCAGGCGCTGGTGGTCAACCTGCTGATGGCCGGTGCGCTGGCCTACACCGTGTGGGGCTGGTGGCATGGCCAGTTCACCGCCGGCCAGCTGGTGTTCGTGCAGACCTACCTGACGCAGTTGTTCCGCCCGCTCGACATGCTGGGCATGGTCTATCGCACGATCCGCCAGGGGCTGATCGACATGGCCGAGATGTTCCGCCTGATCGACACCGACGTGGAAGTGGCCGACAAGCCCGGCGCCCCGGCGCTGGTCGTGCGCCGGCCCTCGCTCACGTTCGACAACGTGGTGTTCGGCTATGATCCCGATCGCACGATCCTGCATGGCCTCTCGTTCGAAGTGCCAGCCGGCAGCCGCGTGGCCATTGTCGGGCCATCGGGCGCGGGCAAGTCCACCATCGGCCGCCTGCTGTTCCGCTTTTACGATCCGCTATCGGGCCGCATCCTGATCGATGGGCAGGATATCGCCACGGTCACGCAGGCAAGCTTGCGCGCGGCGATTGGCATCGTGCCGCAGGATTCGGTGCTGTTCAACGATACCATCGGCTACAATATCGCCTATGGCCGCGAAGGCGCCACGCCCGATGATGTGGCCGCAGCGGCGCGCGGTGCGGCGATCGGCGATTTCATCGCCCGCCTGCCGCAAGGACTGGACACCGAGGTAGGCGAACGCGGGCTCAAGCTGTCAGGCGGGGAAAAGCAGCGCGTGGCGATTGCCCGCACTTTGGTGAAAAACCCGCCGATCCTGCTGTTCGATGAAGCCACCAGCGCGCTCGATACCCGCACCGAGCAGGATATCCTCGGCACGCTGCGCGACGTGGCCACCAATCGCACCACGCTGTCGATCGCGCACCGGCTTTCCACCATTGCCGATAGCGACACGATCCTGGTGATCGACCAGGGTCGCCTGGCCGAACAGGGCAGCCACGCCGACCTGCTGCGCCGCGCCGGGCTCTATGCCGAAATGTGGGCGCGCCAGGCCGCCGAAAGCGAGGAAATGGGTGAGGCGGCAGAGTAAGGCGCTGTTCTCCCCCTCCTCTTCAGAGGAGGGGGTCGGGGGGTGGTGGATGCGCAGCGCAAGGCTTCGCACCACCCCCAGCCCCTCCTCTAAAGAGGAGGGGGGTATGAAGCTGATTTCACAAAGTTTTCTTTTCCCTCAAGCGAAGCCCTCACTTCACCACATCGGCCCCGTGCCACACCACGGCCTGCGCCACCTTGATGCAGTCCATGCCGCCGTCATAGGTCATCGCGGGCGAGCCATAGAGGCGCCAGCCCTGGGCCAGCGCCTCTGACACGCGCTCGCAAAAGGCGCGGTCGTCCTTGCCGGTGAGCAGGCGATAGATCGGGCGGTTGTCGGGCGTTTCATGCATGGCCGGGTTTTACCATGGCCGCCGCCGCTTGCCAGCCCGCGTGTTTGGCGGCACCACCCGCGCCCATGGAACCCATTACCAGTCCAGAAGCCACCCCACCCCCCGCAACCGCAAAGCGCAACTGGCTCGATCACCCGCGCGGGCTGTGGGTGTTGGCCGGCACAGAGTTGTGGGACCGCATTTCCTGGCATGGCATGGTGGCCATGCTGGTGCTCTACATGACCGGCGAGCTGCTGCTGCCCGGGCGGGTGGAGCATGTCGTCGGCTTTGCCAGCTATCGCGCGGGCCTCGAGCATGTGTTCGGCCCGATGAGCGTGACGCAACTCGCCACGCAAACCTTCGCGCTCTATTTCTCGGCGATCACGTTCCTGCCGCTGGTCGGCGGCTGGATCGGGGACAAGGTGATGACCCGCCGCGCCGCAGTCAGCCTGGGCGCCCTGACGATGACCGCCGGGCATTTCGCCATGGCGTTCGATGCCACGTTCCTGCTGGCGCTGGTCTTGCTGGTGATCGGCGCGGGCCTGCTGCGCGGCAATCTGATGCCGCAGATTCGCGCGCTCTATGCGGCGGGCGACCGGCGGCTGGGCGATGCCTTCCAGGTCTATACGTTCTGCATCAATGTCGGTGCGTTCATCGCCCCGATCGCCAGCGGCACCATGGCCAAGTACTATGGCTGGCACGCCGGCTTTGCCGTGGCGGGCGTAGGCATGCTGGCCGGCCTGATCTGGTATCTGGCCGGATCGCGCCACCTGCCGCCGCAGGTGCCGCCGCGCCAGGCCGGACCGGCGGTGCCGCTCACCGGGCAGGAAAAGCGCAATGTCTGGCTGCTCGCCATGGTCTGGCCATTCAGCGTGGCATTCTGGACCGCGCAGGCGCAGGTGTGGAACGTCTACAGCCTGTGGGTGCGCGACCATATCGCCATGACCGTGGGCAGCTTTGCCGTGCCGATCCCCTGGCTGCAATCGCTCGACGGGCTGGCCCCGGCGGTTGAAGCGCCGCTGCTGATCCTGCTGTGGCGCTGGCAGGCCACGCGCAAGGCAGAGCCTGACAGCCTGACCAAGCTGGCCACAGGCTGCCTGATCTTTGCCGCCTCCACGCTCCTGCTCGCCCTCTCGCCCACGGCCACGCGCGGGCCGATCTGGCTGCCAGTGGCGTTTCACCTGCTCTCAAACCTGGGCGCGATGTTCTTTGCCCCGGTGATGCACGCCTATTTCGCCACCCGCGCGCCGGAACGCTGGCGCGGGACACTGATCGGGGTGGAAATGCTTTCGGTGGCCGTGGCCAGCCTGATCAGCGGGCCGATGGGCGGATGGTACACCCAGGTCAGCCCGCCGGTGTTCTGGCTCGTGACGGCAGCGATCCCGGCGATTGCCGGCGTCCTGCTCCTGGCCCTGCGCCATCCGTTGCGGGTGTTCGGCGGCCCCGACACGCTGGTGAAAAACGAAGCTGGGGCGGCGGGTCACTAACCCACCGCCCCCACGCCGTTACAGGATATACTTCGACAGATCCGCATTACCGGCTAGGCCCGCCAGGCGATCGGCGACATAGGCCTCATCCACCGTCACCGTGGTGCCGACGCGATCCTCGGCGTCAAAGCTCACTTCTTCCAGCAGCTTTTCCATCACCGTCTGCAGCCGCCGGGCGCCGATGTTCTCCACGCTCTCGTTCACTTGCGCGGCGGTGCGGGCAATCGCGCGCACCGCTTCGGGCGTGAAGTCCAGCGTGACCTGCTCCGTGCCGAGCAAGGCACGATACTGTTCCACCAGGTTGGCGCGGGTTTCAGCCAGGATGCGCACAAAGTCATCCTCGCTCAGCGCCTTCAGTTCCACGCGGATCGGCAGGCGGCCCTGCAATTCGGGCAGCATGTCCGAAGGCTTGGCCACGTGAAACGCGCCCGAGGCGATGAACAGCACATGGTCGGTCTTCATCGGGCCATACTTGGTGGCAACCGTCGTACCCTCGATCAGCGGCAGCAGATCGCGCTGCACGCCTTCGCGGCTGACACTGCCACCGCGCACGTCCGACACGGCGATCTTGTCGATCTCGTCGATGAACACGATGCCGTTGGTTTCCGCGTTCTGCAGCGCCACCCGAGCCACGTCATCCTGGTCCATGCGCTTTTCGGACTCTTCGTCCACCAGCTTGTCCCAGGCATCGGCCACGCGCATCTTGCGGCGCTTCAAAGGCTGGCGGCCAAACGCCTTGCCCATCATGTCCGACAGGTTGATCATGCCAACGTTGCCGCCAAGCCCTGGAATTTCCATCGGGGCGGCGGGGGCATCCTCCACCTCGATTTCCACTTCCACGTCGTTCATCGCGCCTTCGCTCAGGCGTTGGCGAAAGCTTTCGCGCGTCGCTTCGCTGGCACCATCGCCCACCAGGGCCTTGAGCAGGCGGTCCATCGCTGCCTTGCTGGCCGCCTCGCGTACGGCTTCGCGGCGGCGGTCCTTTTCCAGGCGGATCGCTTCTTCGGCCAGGTCGCGGGCGATCTGCTCGACGTCTCGGCCGACATAGCCCACTTCGGTGAACTTGGTCGCTTCCACTTTGACGAACGGCGCATCGGCCAGGCGGGCCAGACGGCGGCTGATCTCGGTCTTGCCGCAGCCGGTCGGCCCGATCATCAGGATGTTCTTGGGGCTCACCTCATCGCGCAGGTCGGGCGAGAGGCGCTGCCGGCGCCAGCGGTTGCGCAGGGCCACGGCGACGGCGCGCTTGGCATCGGCCTGGCCAACGATATGTTCGTCCAGCGCGCGGACGATGGCCTTGGGGGTTAGACTGTCGAGCATCAGATTTCTTCCAGCGTCACGCGGTCATTGGTGAACACGCAGATTTCGGCTGCCACCTGCATGGCGCGGCGGGCAATCTTTTCGGGATCGTCTTCATAGGCATCCACCGCCCGCGCGGCGGCCAGGGCATAGTTGCCACCCGATCCGATCGCGGTAATCCCGCCTTCGGGTTCCAGCACATCGCCGTTGCCGGTCAAGACCAGCAGCGTGCTGGCATCGGCCACGATCATCAGTGCTTCGAGATTGCGCAGGTATTTGTCGGTGCGCCAGTCCTTGGCCAGTTCCACCGCCGCGCGCATCAGCTGGCCGCGATGCTGCTCCAGCTTGCGCTCCAGCCGCTCGAACAGGGTAAAGGCATCGGCCGTGGCTCCGGCAAAGCCGGCGATCACCGATCCATCGCCGATGCGCCGCACCTTGCGCGCATTCGGCTTCATCACCGTGTTGCCCATGGAAACCTGGCCGTCACCCGCAATCACGGTACGGCCGTTCTTCTTCACCCCGATGATCGTGGTGCCGTGCCACTGGACCAGGCCGTGGCTCGCCTTGCTATCGTCCATGCCGGCGATATGGGATCGCCGGCATGGCTTTCAAGCCGCCGCCCTGGCTCAGCTGCCGTTCGGGCCCGAGCCGGCGGGGCCACGGCCCTGGCCGGTGGTGCCGCCCGGCATGGCGCCGACCGAGCCGATATTGCCGAACAGATCCTGGAAGAAGCTGCGGTTGCGGCCCAGCGTCGGCGTCGCTTCGCGCACCGGATGGATCGTGGGCACGCGGGTCAACGTGACGCGGTCGATCGTGCTGACGTTGCCGGCGGGATCGAAATTGACCTTGAGCACCTGCTCGCTGCTGGTGCGCGGGCGCTTGAACGGCTTCTGGCGGGTATCGATCGACACGTAGTACCAGCTCTGCGGGCCGAACTGGCTCTTGAACGTGGCCTGGCCCAGCGCGCGTTCCACCGACAGGCGGTTGTCCACGCCCGGCTGCACCGAATCGGTCAGCGCCTTGTCCATCTGGAACCCGCGATGGTCGCGGATACTGGCGCAGCCGCTGACCAGCACGACCAGACCAGCCAGCGCCGTCGCCTTTGCCACCCGCGCCGCACCGTTCAGGGCCATCCGATTCTCGCGCATTCGATCACTCCAAATTCGACCCTTGCGGGACATGCGGGCTGTCTGATGGGCCCGATCCCCACTGGCACCACGCACAAAGGCACACTTTGCCTTCGCGCCACAGCGCCCTATATCCGCGCAAGCCTTAGGGGCGAAACGGGTTGTCCGCAATGGCGGCGTGCCGGTTTGCGCCGTCCGGTTGAAATTGGCCGCGCCCTGGCGCTGCCACCACGCTTGCAAAGGATGCCCGCCCCATGTCCCTTCTTGCCCGTCTGCTGGGCCAGACCCGCGATGATCGCGATGCCGCCCGCCCGCTGTGGCACCGCGTGGTGGAAATCGCGCGCGAAAAGGAATGGTATGCCGATTGCGGCGTGGCCGATACCGTGGCCGGGCGGTTCGACATGATCACCCTGGTGCTCAGCATCGTACTGGTGCGCATGGAACGCGATCCTGGGCTGATCCCGGCATCGGTGTGGTTGACCGAACTCTTCGTGGAAGACATGGACGGCCAGCTGCGCGAAAGCGGCGTGGGCGATCTGGTGGTTGGCAAGCATGTGGGCAAGCTGATGAGCACGCTGGGCGGTCGCCTGGGCGCCTATCGCGACGGGCTGGAAGCGGGTGAAGACGCCTTTGCCGCCGCGCTTGCCCGCAACATGACATTGACCGAGGGCACAGACCCCCTGCCCCTTGCCCGCCGTGCACGCGCCTTTGCCGCCGGCCTGGCGCTGGCGCCGGCAGACCGGGTCCTGGCTGCGGAGATTGGACGATGAGCAATACCCCCGAATATTCCTACATCGTCGATCTGCGCCAGATCGGCGACGCGCCCCTGGTGCTGGAGCCCGATGCCGATGCGCGCCGGCGCCTGGCCGGCCGCTTTGGCATTACCGCGATCGATGCCGCGCGCGCGCAGGTCAAGCTGACCGCCGATGGCCCGGTGGTGCGCGCCGATGGCCGCCTGACCGCCGCGATCATCCAGGCCTGCGCGATTTCCGGCGAGGATTTCCCGGTCAAGATCGACGAGCCGCTGCACCTGCGCTTCGTGCCGGAAACGCAGATCGCGGCCGAACCGGATGAAGAGATCGAGCTGTCTGCCGACGATTGCGACGAAATCCCCTATACCGGGCTGACGTTCGACCTGGGCGAAGCGGTGGCGCAAAGCCTCGCGCTGGCAATCGATCCCTTTGCCGAAGGCCCCCTGGCCGACAAGGCCCGGGCCGAACACAACCTGGCCGGTGACGAGGCCAGCGGGCCGTTCGCCGCCCTGGCTGCCCTGCGCGGCAAGGAATAAGGCACATGGCCAGACCGCAAGGCAACACCGCCCCCGGCGGGCCCGGCGCGCGCGATCTCACGCGCGGGCCGATCCTGAAAACGCTGCTGCTGTTTTCAATGCCCACGCTGGTGGGCAATATCCTGCAATCGCTCAACGGGTCGATCAACGCCATCTGGGTCGGTCGGCTGCTGGGCGATTCGGCGCTGGCCGCCACGGCCAATGCCAACGTGGTGATGTTCCTGGTCTTTGCCGCCGTGTTCGGGTTCGGCATGGCCGCCACGGTCAAGGTTGGGCAATCGTTTGGCGCTGGCAATGTCGATGCCGCGCGGCGCACTTTCGGCACGGCCGTGGGCTTTTGCGTGGGCCTGGCGATGATCGTGGCCACCGCCGGCTGGATCTATACCCCGGCGCTGCTGCGCCTGATGTCCACACCGGCGGATATCTTCGGCTTTGCCCTGGCCTATCTGCGCGTGATCTTCGTGGCGCTGCCAGCGACGATGATCTCGGTGATGATCTCGATGGGCCTGCGCGGCGCGGGCGACGCCAAGACCAGTCTCTATTTCATGATCGTGTCGGTGGTGCTCGATTGCGGGCTCAACCCGGTGTTCATCGCCGGCTTGGGGCCGATCCCGGCGCTCGGCATCGCCGGATCGGCGCTGGCCACGGCGATCTCGTCCTATGTCTCGATGCTGGTGCTGGTGATCTATGCCTATGCCCGCAACCTGCCGCTGCGCCTGCGCGGGGCGGAACTGGGCTATCTGGTGCCGCGCATGGACGAGCTGCGCTACATTGTCACCAAGGGCCTGCCGATGGGCGCGCAAATGCTGATCGTGTCGGGCGCGGGCATCATCATGCTCGGCCTGGTCAACCGCGAAGGCTCGATCGTCAGCGCCGCCTATGGCGCCTCGCTGCAGGTGTGGACCTATCTGCAGATGCCGGCCATGGCCATTTCCGCCGCGCTCAGCGCCATGGCCGCGCAGGCGATCGGCGCCGGCCTGATCGACCGGCTGGGGCGAATCACGCGCGCTGGCCTGATCCTCAATTTCGCCGTCACCGGCCTGATGACCGCGCTGCTGCTGGCGTTCGACCGCCCAGTCCTGGTGCTGTTCCTGGGCTCGACCAGCCCGGCGGTGGACATGGCGCGCCATATCCAGCTGCTCGCCAGCTGGAGCTACATCCTATTCGGGATGACGATCATGCTGTTCGGCACGATGCGCGCGGGCGGCGTGGTTATTGCGCCCCTCATCGTGCTGGCCATCGCCATGTTCCCGGCACGGCTGGGGTTCTATTCCTTCGCCTATCCCTCGCTCGGCGCCGATGCGCTGTGGCTCGCCTTCCCGGTTGGCTCGCTCGCGGCCGTGGCCATGGCGGCGATCGCCTATGCCCGGCCCGGCTGGCGCGAAAAGGCGCGGGTGGTGAGCCAGGCGCGTCGGCAGGAAAGCGAAGCGGCCGCCGAATGCGCAGCCGAAAGCGTGCCGGCCTGAAGCCGGTGCGGGGCTGCCGCAGTACGCTGGAAAACGGAAAGAGGTGGGGGGATTTCTGTTGCCCGGCACCCCCCGGGCCGCTGGTATCACTTCTGTTGACCGGCGTGTCCAGCCGCGCTTTCGCTTTGTAAGATCAGGCCGTTAGGCCGTCAGGTTACGCGGCGAGAGCAAGTGCTTCGTTGTCGTTGGCACTTGTTGGTTTTGAGCCTTGAACGGGTTACTCAGCCCGGGCGAAAACAACGCTTTTCAACACACGTCGATCCTAGTTCGGCCCCGTCATCTTTCCCGCCTGGCCCAAGAGCCGGAACGAGAGAGGTGGTGGAGCCGCCGGGTACCGCCCCCGGGTCCGCTGCGTCTATTGCACGCCGCAGTTTATCGCCATAGCCGGGTCAAACCCGGCACGACCCCATATAGGGATTCCTGCGGCGATGGAAAGGGGGTGCTGTGCCCGGCGCAGCCTGTGCAAAAAATTGCGCCAGGATCAGCCGCATTCTCTCCCCCTCCTCTTCAGAGGAGGGGGTCGGGGGGTGGTGGAAAGATAGCGCAAGGCTTCGCACCACCCCCAGCCCCTCCTCTGAAGAGGAGGGGAGCATGAGATGGCGCGCGCCAGCCAGCGTCAATCCTTAGCCTTGAGCGCGTCCCTGATCTCGATCAGCAGGTCCACCTCGCTCGGCCCCTTGGGCGCGGCGGGCTTGGCTTCTTCCTTGCGGATCAGCGAATTGGCCGCCTTCACGATCAGGAAGATGATGAACGCCACGATCAGGAAGTTCACCGCCTGGGTGATGAAATCGCCATAGCCGATCATCGGCACGCCCGCCGTCTTGAGCTGGGCATAGTTTTCCGGATCGCCCTTGAAGCTGGCCGGAATCGGCCCAAGCCGCACGAAGTACTTGGTGAAATCCACGCCGCCCGTAACAAAGCCGACCACCGGCATGATCACGCTTTCGGTCAGCGAGGTGACGATCTTGCCAAAGGCACCGCCGATGATCACACCGACCGCCAGGTCGAGCACGTTGCCACGCGCGATGAATGTCTTGAACTCTTCGAGAATGGCCACGGCGCATTTCCCCTCTTTAACCAAACAATCGCGAATGATTGCCACCACCGCCAGCCGGCGGCAAGCGCGCAGGCAAATCGTTTACAGTTCGATCAACGACAAGGCACTGCCCTTGATCCGCAACCATGCCGCGCTATGTCTCTTGCGCATCTGCAACGAGGATCGATCCATGTCCCGCGCTTTCAACCGCTTCCTGCCCCGCTTTGCCTTGGTCGCCGTGGCGGCCGGCAGCCTTGCCGGCTGCGGCGTCAACACGATCCCCACGGCCGAGGAAAACGCCAAGGCCAAGTGGGCCGAAGTGCAGAACCAGTACCAGCGCCGCGCCGATCTGGTGCCCAACCTGGTTGCCACGGTCAAAGGCTATGCCAAGCAGGAACAGGATACCCTGGTCAAGGTGACCGAGGCCCGCGCCAAGGCCACCTCGGTCCAGATCACCGCAGCCGATCTTACCGATCCGGCCAAGGTGGCCGCCTACCAGAACGCCCAGGGCCAGCTGTCGCAGGGCCTGGGCCGGTTGATGGCCAATGTCGAAGCCTATCCCGACCTCAAGTCGAACGAAAACTTCCTGGCCCTGCAAAGCCAACTGGAAGGTACGGAAAACCGTATCGCCGTGGCCCGCCGCGATTACAACGACGCGGTACAGTCCTACAACACCACGATCCGCACGTTCCCGGCAGTGATCGGGGCCAAGGTGATCTATGGTGCCAAGCCGATGGTGCCGTTCCAGGCGACGACGCCGGGCGCCGATACCGCGCCCAAGGTCAATTTCAATTAAGCCGATGAAACAGAGCGCGGCGCAGCGGCTGGCCGCCCTTGCCCTGCTGGTGCTGGCGATCTTCGCCACGCCAGCCTGGGCGCAGACGTTTCCGCAACTGACCGGGCGCGTGGTGGATGATGCCCATCTGCTCAACCCGCAGCAGGTTCAGGCCCTTGATGCCAAGCTGGCCGCGCTGGAACAGCAATCCCAGCGCCAGCTGGTAGTGGCCACCGTGCCCGATCTTCAAGGGTACGAGATAGAGGATTATGGCTATCGCCTGGGCCGCGCCTGGGGTCTGGGTGACAAGCAGCGCAACGACGGCGCGATTCTGCTGGTTGCCCCCAAAGAGCGCAAGGTGCGGATCGAGGTCGGCTATGGCCTGGAGGGTATCCTGACCGATGCCTTGTCTGAAATCATCATCCAGCGCGAGATCGTGCCCCGCTTCAAGGCCGGCGATTATGCCGGTGGCATCAACGCCGCCACCGATCAGTTGATCGCCCAGCTCAAGCTGCCCGAAGACCAGGCCCGCCAGGTAGCGGCGAAGGCCGAGCAGGCGCAGAAACAGGCGCGCGAACCGCATTTCGATGCCGGCACCGTGGTATTCCTGGTGATCTTCGGCCTGTTCTTCGTCCTGCCGTTCATCCGCGCCATGCGCGGCGGCGGTCGCCGCTATGGCGGTGGTGGGCCAGGCGTGTTCATCTTCCCCAGCGGTGGCTGGGGCGGCGGCTCCGACTGGGGCGGCGGCGGTGGCGGCGGATTTTCCGGCGGCGGTGGCAGCTTTGGCGGCGGTGGCGCCTCGGGGAGTTGGTGACATGATCCTGACCGAGGCGGAACAGGCCCGCATTGCCGCAGCCGTGGCCCGGGCCGAGGCTGAGACCGCCGGCGAGATCGTCCCGGTGATCACGCCGGCGTCCGATCCCTATGCCGATGTTGCGCTAGCCTGGGCGGTGTTCATCGCGTTCCTCGCCCTCGCCGCGCTGGAAACAGCCCCGGCATTCTATGTCGCGCTGGTCGATCGCGTGCTGGGCCTGTGGGCCACGCAATGGACCGCGCGCGCCTATTTCGGCCTGGCGCTGAGCGTCGCCCTGCTCAAGTTCACCGCCATGCTGGCGCTGCTGCAATGGCGCGCCTTGCGCCTGTGGCTCACCCCGGCGCCGATCAAGCGGGCACGGGTCCATGCCCGCGCGCTGACCGCCTTCCGCCTGAGCGCGGAAAGCCGCACCACCGGGCGCACCGGCGTGGTGCTCTATGTCTCGCTGGCCGAACGCAAGGCCGAAATCATTGCCGACAGCGCCATCGCCGATCGCGTCAGCCCCGATGTCTGGGGCGAGGCGATGGCCGCGCTGCTCGGCCCCTTGCGCGAAGGGAACCTCGCCGAAGGCATGGAGGCCGCCCTCGCCCAGATCGGCGCCGTGCTGCGCCAAGCCTCCCCGGCGCGGGCGCACGATCACAATGAACTGCCCGACGGACCTATCCTGCTATGAGTCTCGAAGACGAATACCGCGACAATCCCGAAGAAACCCGCTGGGAAGGCCGCTTCATCACCGCCAAGACGCGCGGCCGCTGGGAATATGTCGGCCGGGCGCGCAACATTCGCGCCGCCGTGATCCTGGCGATCACCGACGCGCGCGAGATTATCCTGGTCGAACAGTTCCGCGTGCCGCTGGGCCGCCCGTGCATCGAATTGCCCGCCGGCCTGATCGGCGACGATGACAGCAGCGCCGGCGAAGATGCTGGCTTGGCCGCCCTGCGTGAACTAGAAGAGGAAACCGGCTATCGCGCCACGCGCATGGAACCGCTGGGCGAGTTCTGGTCCAGCCCCGGCATGGTCTCGGAAAGCTTCACCCTGTTCCGCGCCCATGGCCTGGCGCGCGTTTCGGCCGGCGGCGGGGTGGAGGGCGAAGGCATTACCGTGCACCACGTGCCGCTGGATGGCATGGCCGACTATATCGCCGCGCGCCGGGCCGAGGGCATGGCGGTGGACGTGAAGATTCTCACCCTTCTGGGGCCGGGTATCCTGGGCTGAACACGGCAGGCGCGGCACCCCGGGTGCCACGCCCGCGCGCTCACTCCCATCAATCCGCCGCGCGCAGCCGCAGCGCCAGCAAAGTGGCGGCCGCGCCAAGCGACCCCAACGCCATGATGACCGATACGGTCAGCAGCGGCAGGCCGGCGGTGTGGAACAACTCGCCCGCCAGGATCGGTGAACCGGCCGCGCCGATGCGGCCCGCACCGATGGCAAAGCCGGTGCCGGTGGCGCGCACCTTGGCCGGAAAGCCATGGGCAAAGGCCGAATAGAACCCGACAATCGCAGCATTGGTGGTGAACCCGGTGAAGAACACCGCCAGGCGCCAACCTGCCAGGCTCTGCGCCCCCAGCCCGAACAGCGACACCGCCACGGTGCCGGCCACCAGCATGGCGATCGTGGGCCACTTGATGCCAAAGCGGTGCATCAGGAAGCCAAACATCCCGCCGCCGATCGCCCCGCCGATGTTGGCCCAGACCAGCACGCTGGCCGCCTGCGGCTGGGTATAGCCGAAATCGGCCACGATCTTGGGGCTCCACTTGAGGATGTAGTAGAACGTGATGCAATGCAGCGAATAGCCCAGCGTCAGCTGCAGCGTGGTGCCAACCAGGCCGGGCCGCAGGATATCGAGCAGGCTGGCCCGCGGCGCACCTGGCTCCACCGGAGGCAGCGCCTGGGCCGTGGGCAAGCGCAGCGCGGCGAGCGAGCGGTTGGCCCGCGCCAGGGCGTCGGCCGGGCGGCTGACCAGGAACCAGGCCGGCGTTTCGGGCACCAGGAAATAGACCAGCGGAATGAACACCAGGGTGGCGATGGCGCCGAATTCGAACACCACGCGCCAGTCCCCGCTTTTCAGCAGCAGCGCCGCGATCGTGCCACCCACCGTGGCGCCGATGGGATAGCCGATCACCATCAACGACATCGCCAAGCTGCGGCCCTTGTTGCTGCAGATTTCGGCCGTGACCGCGTTGATCGCCGCCAGCATGCCGCCGATGCCCAAACCGGTGAGCAGGCGCCACAAGCCCAGCGTGTAGGGATTGGCCGCCGTCGTGGCCAAGCCCATCCCGATCGCCATGACAACCAGGCAGCCCAGCACAGTGGGACGCCGGCCGAACCGGTCTGCCGCGCCGCCCAGCAGGATCGAGCCAAAGCCCATGCCGATCAGTTCCATCGACAGGACCACGCCTAGCGCATCGCGCCCGATGCCCCATTCCTTGGAAATGCCCGGCGCGGCAAACGCGCTCGACAGCACGTCGAACCCATCGAGCGCGTTGAGGGCGATCATCAGCGCCACGGCGATCCACTGCCGCGTTCCCATCGGGGATTGGCGAATCACCTCGCGCGGATCGTGCAACATCGTATCTCTCCCGTCCGCGCCCGGCTGACGCGTTATTGCTATGGTTTATAACATGCCGGAGCGATCTGGCTACTCGTGAATGCGCGCCAGCAATTCCAGCAGCAGTTTCACTTCCTTGTCGGAAAAGTGGCGCTTCACCCAGGCCTCGTGCTCGCCAATCGCGAACTTGGCGCGCGAGAGCATGGCCTGGCCTTCAGGTTCCAGGAACAGCGCCTGCTTGCGCCCGTCCTCGGCCGATCGGTCGCGCCGCAGATAGTGCTTGGCCTGAAGGCGGTTGATGATCGCCATGGTGGTGGCGCGGTCCATCCGCAGGCGCTGGGCCAGGTCGGTCTGGGCAATGCCGGGGTGATCGTCGACCAGCCACAGCACCGAAACCTGCTTCTGCGTCAGGTCCAGCTCGGTGAAGGTCTCGGTAAAATGGCGCAGGCAGGCGCCATGGGCCAGGCGGATATGGAAGCCCAGGATGCCGTTGATTTCGCCGATATCGGCCTCTTCGCCCGGTGGCGGGGTCACCACATCGGCAAACTTGTCCTTGATCAATGCCTGCTCCCCATTGCCTTGCGCATCAGATAAGCGCAATTGTTAGCCAACCATACAAAACTAGCAGGAGGATGCCAGTGTCTCACTTTCCCGCCTCGCCCAGCTTTACCGGCTTCAACACCCCGTCGCGGGTCGAGGCCGACATTGCCGACCTGGCCCACGATGGGGAAATTCCCCGCGAACTGAACGGGGCGTTTTACCGCGTTCAGCCAGACCCGCAATTCCCCCCGCGCCTGGGTGACGATATTGCCTTCAACGGCGATGGCATGATCACCCGGTTCCACATCCACGATGGGCAGGTGGATTTCCGCCAGCGCTGGGCCCACACCGACAAGTGGAAACTGGAAAAGGCCGCCGGCAAGGGCCTGTTCGGCGCCTATCGCAACCCGCTGACCGATGACGAGAGCGTGCAAGGGCAAATCCGCTCCACCGCCAATACCAACGCCTTCATCCACGCTGGCAAGCTGTGGGCAATGAAGGAAGACAGCCCCGCCCTGCTGATGGACCCGGCCAGCATGGAAACCATCGGTTTTGAAAAGTTCGGTGGCCGCATGACCGGCCAAACCTTTACCGCCCATCCCAAGGTCGATCCGGCCTCCGGCAACATGGTGGCGATCGGCTATGCCGCCAGCGGCCTGTGCACCGATGACGTGACCTACATGGAAGTAAGCCCGACCGGCGAACTGGTGCGCGAGGTGTGGTTCAAGGTGCCCTATTACTGCATGATGCACGACTTCGGCATCACGCAGGACTATCTCGTGCTGCACATCGTGCCCTCGATCGGCAGTTGGGAGCGGCTGGAGGCAGGCCTGCCACACTTCGGCTTTGACACTACCAAGCCCGTCCACCTGGGCGTGATACCCCGGCGCGATGGCGTGACCCAGGAAGACATTCGCTGGTTCACGCGCGATAACTGCTTTGCCAGCCACGTGCTGAACGCCTGGCAAGAGGGCAGCAAGATCCACTTCGTCACCTGCGAGGCGAAGAACAACATGTTCCCGTTCTTCCCCGATGTGCACGGCGCCCCGTTCAACGGACGCGAAGCGATGAGCTATCCCACCGATTGGGTGGTGGACATGGCCAGCAACGGCGATGCCTTTACCGCGATCGAGCGCCTGTCGAACACCGCCTGCGAATTTCCGCGCATCGACGATCGCTTTGCTGGGCGGCACACGCACCACGGCTGGTTCCTGGAAATGGACATGCAGCGCCCGGTCGAACTGCGCGGCGGCAGCGCCGGCGGGTTGTTGATGAACTGCCTGTTCCACAAGAACTTTGCCACAGGCGAAGAACAGCACTGGTGGTGCGGCCCGGTCAGCAGCCTGCAAGAGCCGTGCTTCATCCCGCGCAGCAAGGACGCGCCCGAAGGCGATGGCTGGATCGTGCAGGTGTGCAACCGCCTGGAAGAGGCCCGCAGCGACCTGTTGATCTTCGATGCGCAGGCGATCGCCCAGGGGCCGCTTGCCACCGTGCACATCCCCATTCGCCTGCGCTTTGGCCTGCACGGCAACTGGGCCGATGCGGCCGACATCGGCCTGGCGGCATGACCACACCATGCTATGACGCATAACGATCTGGCCGATGGGAGAGCATGCATGATCAAGCCCGAACTGGAATTCGTCTATGAGGCGAGCGGCGACCTGGAGCCGCCGCGCCAGATCGGCCAGACCTATGACGGCACCCGCCGCATCATTCCCATCGTCGGCGGCGGGCGTGTCGAAGGACCGCTGATCAAGGGACAACTGGTCGGCAATTCCGCCGATTGGCAGCTCACCCGCGCCGACGGGGTAACCGTGGCCGATGCGCTCTATGCGATCGAAACCGACGATGGCGTGCTGATCCAGATCCGCAACAAGGGCCTGCGCCACGGCCCGCCCGGTGTCATGGCCCGGCTTGCCGCCGGCGAGGAAGTCGATCCGGCCGAATACTATTTCCGCACCGTACCCGAATTCATCGCGCCGGTGGGCAAGTATGAATGGATGAACCGCTCGATCTTCGTGTGCAGCGGCGCGCGCTATCCCCTGGGCATCAAGCTGTGGGTGTGGCGCGTACTGTAAGGTTGCTTGTGGTTCCCCCCCTCTGAAGAGGAGGGGGCTTTTCCATCAATGCCTTAACTCCCCCTCCTCTTCAGAGGAGGGGGTCGGGGGGTGGTGGAGGTACGGCACCGACGCTTCAGGTCTTACGCCCGCGCACGCAACCCGGCCTCGTCCCGCGCGCTGCGCCGTGCGATCAGCAGCATCAGCACCACGATGGGAATGGCCACGGCATTCATCGTCAGCATGGCGTGGGTCAGATTGCCCGTGGCATCGGAAATCAGGCCCACGGCATAGGGGCCGATGCCCATGCCCACGATGGTCATCGTCAGCAGATAGAGGCTGGCAGTGATCCCCCGCATGCGCGGCAGCACTTGGTCATACATGATGGCATAGAGCGGTGGCATCCACCCCGTCAGCACCAGGCTGTAGATCGCAAAGTGCCAATAGAACGTGGTCGGATCGGGCGAAAGGTACGTCCAGAACGACAGCAGCGGCGAAACCCCCATGGCAAACAGCGCCACCAGTGCCCGGCCCGAAGACGGCAGGCGGCGGTGCAGCAGATCGGCCAGCGGCCCCCAGATCAGCGGGCCGACAATGCCCATCGCCGCTGACAGCAGCCCGAACTGCAGCGCGGTGTCCTTCATCGAAAGGTGATAGGTCTTGATCAGGAAGCTGGGGTTGAACGCCATCATCCCATAGTTGATCGCCGATTGCAGTGTGCCCACCGCGATCGCCATGATCAGCGTGGGCGATCCGGCAATCACGCGAAAGGCCTGGGCATCATCGGCGCGCATGCGCTGCATCAGGTTGACCAGCACGAACAGGCCAAAACCGATCACGCCCCATTGCAGGCTATGCGCATCGACCGTGACTGGCCCCAGCGGCAGCGGCGGCCGGGCCGACAGGCCCCGGCAGATCACCGCCAGCACGGCCATGACCGCGGCGATCCCGGCCAGCGCCGCCAGGTTGGTGGCAAAGGCCGCCGCCTTGGCCCGACGCAGCGCCATGGCGATCCAGTGCAACCCCGGCGTGACCCCGCCCAAGAGCGCGATGCTGGCGCGAAACGGGTGCGGATCGGCTGGCGCGGGCATGCCATCCATCGCCCCGCGTGCCGGTTCCTTCATCGTACCAACGAATGCGGCAAGGACGAAACCAGGCGCTGCCGCCACCAGAAACGCAAACTGCCAGCCTTTGAGGCCGAGCGGCGCGCTGCCCCCCGCCCAATGCTCGGTCCAGGCTTGCGCGGCAACGCCACCCAGGATCAAAGAGCCGCCCAGCCCCAGCGCAATCGCCGAGGCCATCACCGCCATGACGAAACCGCGCCGATGCTTGGGCCAGAAATCATAGATCAGCGACGTGCCCGCCGGCTGGGTTGCCGCCTCGCCGATGCCCACGCCCAGCCGCGACAGCGCCAGCAGGCCAAAGCTGGTGGCGAGGCCCCCCAGCCCGGTCGCCGCCGACCACAGCACCAGGCTGATGCCCAGCAGCCTGGTGCGCGTCCAGCCATCGGCCAGGCGCCCTACCGGCAGCGAGAACAAGGCATAGAACAGCGCAAAGACAGTGCCATAGAGCAGCCCCATCTCGGCATCGCCCACGCCCAGGTCGTGCTTGATCGCCGGGGCCAGGATCGCCAGGATCTGGCGATCGAGCAGGCTCATCGCATTGGTCAGCGCCACCAGCACCAGGGCATACCAGCCCCCGCACGCGATCGTGCGCGATGGGCCGGCAGCCCCTTCACCAGCCGCGCTATTGCTCTCTGTCATGCTCAGGCCAATGCCGCAGCGATGGTCTGGGCGATCGGTGTGGTGGGCCGGCCGATCAGCGCGCTCAACGTGCGGCTGTCGTCAAACAGCTGGTCCTTGCTCGATTCAAAGCTGGAATTGGCCAGCATCTGCGCCAGGAAGCCGGGCAATCCCACCCCTTCGAGGGCGGCGGCATAGTCGGCCTTGGACATATCGACATAAGCCACCGGCTTGCCCGCCTGCCGCGCCACTTCGGCCGCGAATTCCACCATGGTAAAGGCGGTATCGCCCGCCAGTTCATAGACTTCGCCGCCCTTGGCACCGATCAGCGCCTGGGCCGCAGCCGCGGCATAATCGGCCCGGGTGGCGCTGGCGATGCGGCCCTGCCCGGCCGCGCCCAGAATGGCGCCGTGGGCAATCGCCGGCGCCAGGGCGCCGGTGTAGTTTTCATTGTACCAGCCATTGCGCAGCAGCACGAAAGGCACGCCGCTGGCGCGCAGCAGCGCCTCGGTTTCGCGATGCTCCTGCGCCAGGCCGATGGTCGAGGTATCGGCATGGAGGATCGAGGTATAGGCGATCAACCCAACCCCGGCCGCCTTGGCCGCGTCGATCACGGCGGCGTGCTGCGGCACGCGTGCGCCCACGGCATTGCCCGAGATCAGCAGCAGCCGCTCCACCCCGGACAGCGCCGGCGCCAGCGTTTCGGGCTTGTCGTAATCGGCCACGCGCACGGCCACGCCGCTGCCTTCCAGCTTGGCCGAATCGCGCGCCAGCGCCACGACATTGCCAGCGCCCACCTTGGCCACCAGTTCAGCCAGCACCAGACGCCCCAGTTGGCCCGATGCACCCGCAACAGCGTACATGCTCATTCTCCTTCGGCCTGCGTGATCGACAAGATTACAGCTTGAACCAGCGTTCCGCGTTGGTCTGGAAGAACTTCTTCTTGGTTTCGGGCGTCATGTCCATGGCGTCCATCGCGCGCACTTCATCAGCAACGTACTGATAGGGATAGTCCATCGCATACATCACGCGGTCCGCGCCCATCACCTCCTGGCAGAACTTGATCGCCGGCTCCCACGCCATGCCGGAATTGGTCACCAGCACGTTGGAGCGCAGGTATTCGGCAATGGTCTTCTTGAGCGGCTTCATCCGGGCATAGCGCTGTGACCGCACGCCGGCCTGGTGCATGAAATCAAGGCGATAGAGCCAATAGGGGAGCGCCTCGCCCATATGGCCGACCATGATCTGCAAGCTGGGATACTTGTCAAAGATGCCGATCGTGATGAGCCGCAGCAGGTGCATGCCGGTTTCCACGCCAAAGCCAAAGATGGCGCCATCCAGCCCGGCCTCCAGCATCGGCCCGATCATCGCATCGGGTGGCGTGCAGGGGTGGATATAGAGCGGCTGGTCGACCTCGACCAACGCGCGGAAGATCGGATCGAAGAATTCCTCGTCGAGATAGCGCCCTTGCGTGTGGCTGTTGATCTGGATGCCCTTGAAGCCCAGTTCCTTGGCGCCGCGATGGATTTCGCGGGCAGACCATTCCGGGTCCTGCGGGGCCACGGTGCCAAGCCCGATGAAGCGGTCGGGATAGGCTTCACAGGCGCTCGCCAGCCGATCGTTGGCGCGGGTGGCAATCGCCTTGGCTTCGTCGAGGTTGGTCAGCGGCTGCACCCCGGGCGAGGTCAGCGCCAGGATCGCCTTGTCGATGCCGGTCGCGTCCATGTCGGCAATGCGCCGCTCGCCCAGGTCGAGCAGGCGCTCCATGATCTGCACCGCGCGCTCCGACGGCGATTGGGCGTAAAACCCCCAAAGCGAGACCATGCCCTTGTCGGCCTCGCCATCGCGGATCATACGCAGATAGGCATCGACCTGTTCCTGGGTGGCAAAGGCTTCCTCGGTGGCGATGCGCAAATATCCTTGCGCGCCGCCGGTGTTCAGATCCTGGGTCATGCGGGCCTCTCCTGGTTATGGGCCGGCCCGCGCGCGATCACCTGCGGATCATGAGCGACAGACTGGCAATGTGATTCATGCGATCCTCGCGCGCCGGGCGCGAGACATACTGGCCGGAATAGCCCGCCTCCACGCTGATGCCGCGGCCCACCGGCAGGGCCACGCCGGCAAAGCCGCGCAGCTGGTCGAAGCCCGATTTCTGGCCCCAGCCGGTGCGGTTGAGGCCCACGAATGGTTCGGCCCAGATCACCGCCTGCGGCGCGCCCGGCTTGCCCAGCGGCACGTCGAGCCGCATCAGCTGGCGCAGGCGCCAGCCCGTTCCGCCCTGCCCGTCGACCAGGCGCTGTTCCAGCCGCGTGCGCCCGGTCAGCGTCGGGCGCGTGGTGCCATTGCCCGCCCCGTCGCCAAACGCGCGCCAGGTCACCTGCTCGAACACGCGGTGTTCGTGGCTCACCCGCCCGCCCAGCGGATCGCTGCGGATATAGCCATAGCCGCCCCAGACCGTAGTCGACCGGTCGAGCTTGACCCCAAGCGCCCCGCGCACGATCGCTTGCCCGGCGCGCTGCGCATCGTCGGTCAGGCGCAGTTGCACGTCGGTGAACAGCACGAGGTTCTGGTTGAGGTTCAGGAACGATTGCTGCGCCAGCCACACCTGCGCGTCGTCCTCCGCTGCCAGAGCGGGAGTGGCGGCAAGGACCAGGGCAGGAAAAAGCATTCGGCGCATCGGGCACTCCGGCAGGCAGCAGACAAGCCTGCCCCGCTATGCCGCTTGCCTTTCCCGAATGTTTCCCGCCCATGACGTTGCGCATCAGGCTTCGTGCACGGTCTTGGTCACCAGGCACGCCATCAGGCCTTCGGGGCCGTCTTCGTGCCCGTGGCCCGACCATTTCACCCCGCCAAATGGCGCATCGGCGCCGCCGATCATCGTCGTGTTGATGCCCAGCATGCCGGTTTCCACCTCGGCCGCCACGCGGGCGCGGGTGGCATGGCCCTGGCACCAGGCATAGGCTGCCAGGCCATAGGGCAGGCGATTGGCCTCGGCGATCATCGCATCGGCATCGGCAAAGCGGTTGATCAGCGCCACCGGGCCGAACGGCTCCTCGTTCATGATCGCGGCATCCACGGGAATGTCAGACAGCACGCTGGGCGCAAAGAAGAACCCGGCATTGCCCACCCGCTCACCACCGGTGTGCAGGCGTGCGCCGCGCGCCACGGCGTCGCCGATCAGGCGCTCCATCGCCTCGGGCCGGCGCGGATTGGCCATCGGGCCCATCTGCACGCCATCCTCAAGCCCGTTGCCCACGCGCACCTGCGCCGCGCGCGCGGCAAAGCCATCGCGGAAAGCCTCGAACACCGGCTCTTCCACGATGAACCGCGTCGGGCTGACACAGACCTGCCCGGCGTTGCGATACTTGTGCGCCACCGCCGTTTCGATCGCGCGATCAAGGTCGGCATCGGCAAAGACCAGCACCGGGCCATGGCCGCCCAATTCCATCGTCGTGCGCTTCATGTCGTCGGCCGCCAGCTTGGCCAGATGCTGGCCCACCTGGGTCGATCCGGTGAACGACAGCTTGCGGATCACCGGGCTGCCGAGCAGATGCCGGCTGACCTCGTCGGGCACGCCGAACACGGCCTGCGCCACCTGCGGCGGCAACCCGGCATCGAGCAGGCATTGCAGCACGCCCAGCGCGCTGGCCGGGGTTTCCTCGGCCGCCTTGAGAATCACCGAACAGCCTGCGGCGATCGGCGCACCCAGCTTGCGCCCGGGATTGCCGAGCGGGAAATTCCACGGCGCAAAGGCCGCCACCGGGCCAACCGGCTCGTGCGTGACGGTAGAGCGCATGCCGGTAGGCCGCACCAGCGCGCGGCCATAGACGCGCTGCACCTCGCCGGCATAGAATTGGAACAGCCCGACGTTCATCAGAACCTCGATCCGCGCCTCGGGCAGGGTCTTGCCCTGCTCCAGCGTGGCGATCCGCGCCAGGTCTTCCTGCCGCTCCAGCATCAGCCGCGCCGCGCCATTGAGCACGGCGGCACGCTGCTGCGGGGTGGACTTGCGCCACAGCGCAAAGCCTTGCGCCGCCACATCGAGGGCGGCGTCAAGGTCTGCCGCATCGGCCAGCGGCAGTTCGCCCAGCACCGCGCCCGTCGCCGGGTTGACCACGGCGTGGGTGCGCCGCCCACCCCCGCTCACGCGCTGGCCGTTGATGATCATGCAAAGCGAGGGATAGGTCGTCGTGGTCATGGGCTGGGGCTTACTTCGCAGCGATCGCGGCATCGTGATCGAGGTCGCGCTGCAGGCGCTGCGCCTCGATCGGCTTGCCGGTGATCGGGTGGTTCATGTGGAACGGGGTGATCTTGTGCGTGGGCCACAGCCAGTGGCCTTCGAGCAGTTCATCCGGCCCGCTGGGATCGGTGGGATAGGTCACCTTGGGGAACGGCACGTATTCGGGCGGCGTATGCGCCCAGCCCTTTTCGAAATCACCATGCCAGATCGGCATGTAGTTCAGGATATGCATGCGCCATTTGCCGTCCACCTTCTTGTAGGTGTTTTCGTAAATGCCGCCTTCCCACCACTGCCGGGCCTTGAGGTGCGGGGCGTCGCCCTCGAAATCCTTGTGCCGCCCGGCCTGCATCATCGAGCGCGCGCGCGCCAGCGCGGTGACGCCATCGGGCTGGATATCGATGATATCCTGCAACTGCGGGTGATCGAGCAGGAAGCCATCGATCGGGCCGTTGTTGCCATAGGTGAAGCGCTTCTGGAACCGCTCGACATAGAGGCGGCGAATGCCTTCCTTGCCTTTCCACACACCGCCGAAAAAGCGCACTTCGCCATCGTCGGTGAACAGGTCGACCGTTTCGTTATAGAGGCACTTGTCGATCAGATAACCATAGAGATGCTGGAGCTTGCGCACGTCCAGCTCGTCCTCGCGCACGGTCAGGCGGGCTTCCACCTGGGCCAGCTTTTGTTCAAGCAGCGCAATACGATCGCCTGCCGCTTCGCCCGTCATCGCTCTCTCCATTTTGTATGTGTCACTAACAAATTGCGGATCAGCAAGCGGCTGTCAACGCCCTTGCGCTTCCAGACGCGCCACTTCTTCCCGATAGGGCCGGATCGCCAGGATCATCGACACCGTGGCGATCGGCAGCAGCGCGCCGGCGGTGATCACCAGCGCTTTCCACAACTGCGCTTCCACGCCCACGATGCGCTGCGCCACCACGCCCACCACAAAGCTGCCCATCGCCCCAAAGAAAGTGAACATGAACAGATAGATCGCGGTGACCTGACCGCGCATCTCGTTGGGTGCGATGCGCTGGATCGCCGCGTTCTGCGGCACGGCGCCGGCCAGGCCGAACATCCCGCCCAGCGCCATGACCGCCAGGCTGGTCTCGCCGGTCGGCATCAGCGGCGCGGTAATCGCGCAGATCGTGACCAGCGCAAACAGGATCGCGGCACAGCGCACGTTGGCGTCCTTGTGCCGCTTGGCCATCCATTCCACGAAAACGCCGCCCAGGAAAATACCCAGCAGCGAACTGACCAGCAGCATCGGCGCCATGACCATGCCGATGCGCCCCTCGTTCCAACCATAAGTGCGGATCATGAACGGCACCCGCCAGAACGCCAGGCCAAAGGTTTCGATCGCGGCCAGCGCCAGGCCCAGGAACAGCGGATAATAGACGCGGCCACGCGCATGGATGGCACGCACCGCGTCCAATCCGGTGAACGCCACAACGCGCCGGCCCAGGCTGGTTTCAGCCGCCACGCCGCCCTGGCGCGCGGCCGGTTGATGGCCGCGTCGTGCCGGTTCACGGATCGCCAGCAGCAGCAGGGCCGCCAGTACGCCCGCCACCGCCTCGCCCAGCAGGATCAGCTGCCAGGAATGGATGCGCAGGCCCAGCAGTACCGGATCGGGCCGGCCCGCCAGCCACATGATCAACTTGCCGCCCAGCGCCACGCCCACCGTGGTGCCGCCGATGAAACCCAGTTGTAGCACGGCAAAGGCGCGGGTGATCTTCTTGGGCGGGAAGAAATCGGCGAGCAGCGAATAGGACGCTGGCGCATGGGCAGAGCCGCCGGCCCCCAGGAACATGCGGCTGCCCACGAACTGGCCAAAGCTTTGCGCCGTGCCGCCCAGCGCCATGATCGTGGCCGTCGCCAGCATGCCACCGGCCAGCACCAGGCGGCGCGGATAGATATCGGCCAACCGCGCCAGCGGGATGCCCACCACCACGAAGAAGATAACGCTGGCCGGCCCACCCAGGAACCCGAGTGCCTCGTCGCTCAACGCGAAATCCTGCTTGATGCGCTGGGCCAGCATGCCAAACACGGTCTGGTCGAAGAAGTTGAGGAACGTCGCCAGCACGATGGCGAACAGCGCGAACCACGCCGCGCCCGCCGCTGGCCAGGGCTGCGTTGTCGGCACGGCCGATTCGCTGTCGAACGCTGCCTCTGCCTGAAGGGCGGCTACCCCGTCATCGGGGATCGTGGGTGCCATTGCACCTGCCATCGCGTCTCTCCTCTCCCGGCCGGCCTTTCTTGGAATCGGGCCATTTTCATCCGGATCATTGTTAGTCTTGCATACAATTCTCAGGTAGTGAATAGGGTAGGCACAAAAACAAATGACGGGCTGCGATCAACGCGCACCACCATAACAAACGTTATCTTGCAAAAACGGAGAGGAACCATGCAGAATCTGCCGGGCAAAACAGCACTCGTCACCGGAGGGGCCAGCGGAATCGGCCTGGGAATCGCCAAGGCGCTGCTGGGTGCGGGCATGAACGTGGCGATTGCCGATATTCGCGACGATCACCTGGCGCAGGGTAGCGCCGAACTGGCCGACGTGGCCGGTGGGGCGACCGACCGCATCCTCGCCCTCAAGCTCGATGTGACCGACCGCGCCAACTATGCCGCGGTGGCCGATGCGATCGAGGCGCGCTTTGGCAAGATCCACATCCTGGTCAACAATGCCGGCGTCGCCGTGGTCGGCCCAACCGACCTCGCCACGTTCGCCGATTGGGACTGGGTCATGGGCGTGAACCTGGGCGGCACCATCAACGGCATCGTCACCGTGCTGCCGCGCATCCTGTCCCATGGCGAAGGCGGCCATATCGTCAACACCGCCTCGATGTCGGCCCTCGTGCCGGCGGCGGCGACCACGATCTATTCCTCGGGCAAGGCGGCCGTCACTTCGATGATGGAATGCATGCGCCCCGAACTGGAATCGCGCGGGGTGATCTGTTCCGCGTTCTGCCCCGGCGCGGTGCAATCCAACATTGCCGAAGCCGGCAAGACCCGCCCGGCAGAGCTGGCGGAAACCGGCTATGCCGAAGCCGACAAGCGCCGCCAGGCCGGCGGCAATTTCTCGCACCTCTACCAGACCAAGGAGCAGGTCGGGCAGCGCGTGCTCGAAGGCATCCTCAACGATGAACTCTATATCCTCACCCACTCCGAATTCCTGGTGGGCGTGAAGGAACGCGGCGAGGCGACCACCGCCGCGGTGCAGACCCACCTGCCGGAAAACCCCGAATACAAGCAGACGTTCGCCATGCTGTTCCGCAACCCGGCGATCACCGCCGAGATCGAGCGGCAGAACGCACTCAAGGCCACCCGGATGGGAGTAACCGCATGAAGGATTTTGCCGGCCGCACGGCCTTCGTCACCGGTGGCGCCAACGGCGTCGGCATCGGGCTCGTCCGCCAGTTGCTCAACGAAGGCTGCAAAGTGGCGATTGCCGACATTCGCCAGGATTCGATCGACCAGGCCCTGGCCAGCCTCGACAACCGCGAAGTCATGGGCGTGCAGCTCGACGTGTCGAGCCGCGAAGCGTTTCGCGAGGCGGCCGACCGCGTGGAAGCCGAATTCGGCCCGGTCTCGCTGTTGTTCAACAACGCCGGGGTCAACCTTTTCCAGCCGATCGAGGAATCAAGCTTCGACGATTGGGACTGGCTGCTCGGCGTCAACCTCCACGGCGTGATCAACGGGGTGATGACCTTCGTGCCGCGCATGGTGGAACGGGTGAAGGCCGGCACGCAAAAGGGCGGGCACATTACCAACACCGCCTCGATGGCCGCCTTCCTCGCCGCCGGCACGCCGGGGATCTACAACACCACCAAGTTCGCCGTGCGCGGCCTGTCGGAATCGCTGCACTATTCGCTGCTGCAATATGGCATCGGCGTTTCGGTGCTGTGCCCGGGCCTGGTCAAAAGCTACATCTATGCCAGCGACGCGATCCGCCCCGACAGCCTGAAGGGTGGCGCCAAGCCGGTGAACCAGGAAGCCGTGGAGCGCCTGGCGGGCGTCCACGAATTCGGCATGGAGCCCGACGTGATCGCGCAGCGCACGCTCGACGCCATGCGCGAAAACCGCCTGCACATTTTCTCGCACCCCGATCATAGGCAAGAGATGCGCGAAATCTTTGACGAGATCATCGCCGAATACCGCGATTATCCCAAGGATGCCGGGCACGACCAGCGCGTGGCGTTCGAGGCGTTCCGCCGCGACTCATTCGCCAAGGCCCGCGCCGCCTCGCGCGCGTCGGATTTTTGAAAAGCTGGGGAGCGCTTCGAGCGCTCCCCCAAGCATCACGCCAAAATAAGCGCCGGCGTTTCGATCAGCTTCTTCACCGCCTGGACAAAGCTGGCCGCATCCCAGCCATCGACCACGCGGTGGTCGCAACTGATCGAGATGTTCATCAGCTTGCGCTTGGCGATGCGTTCGCCGCCGAGGCCATCGGGCACGAACATCGGCCGCTCGACAATGCGGTTGGGGCCAATGATCGCCACTTCCGGCCGGTTGATCACCGGCGTCGTCGCCACGCCGCCCAGCGGCCCAAGCGACGTGATGGTAAAGGTGGAGCCGGAAAGCTCGTCCGGCTTGGCCGTGCCGTTGCGCGCGGCATCAGCCAGCCGCGCGATTTCCCGCGCCAGGGCCCAGGGGTTCATCGTCTGGGCATTGCGGATCACCGGCACCATCAGGCCCGCCGGGGTCTGCGTCGCCATGCCCAGGTGCACCGCGCCGTGGCGCGTCACCACGCCGGCTTCATCGTCATAGCGCGCGTTGAGCATGGGGAACTGCGGCAGCGTGCGGCAGATCGCCACGATCAGCAGCGGCAGCATGGTCAGGCGCGGACGATCGAGGCCGCCGGCATTGAGCTGCGCACGCAGTTCCTCCAGCGCGGTGACATCGCATTCTTCCACATAGGAAAAGTGCGGGATCGCACGCTTGGACGCGGCCATGTTCTCAGCAATGCGGCGGCGCAGGCCAATCACCTTGACCTGCTCATCCGCCCGCGCCGCCGCGCCAGGGGCATAGCTGCGGTTGTAAGCCAGGAACTGGTCGAGATCGCCATGGCGCAGGCGCCCATCCTGCGACGGGCGCACCTGGGCCAGGTCGATGCCCAGTTCCCTGGCGCGCTGGCGCACCGCCGGGCTGGCGAGCACGCGGGCGCTCTGGTGTCCGGCAGCAGGTTCTGCGCAAACGGGTGCGGACTTTTCGTGCACAACCTCCGTTCGGGCTGAGCTTGTCGAAGCCCCCTGCGCAACCGCAGAGCCAGGCCCCGGCACTTCGACAGGCTCAGGGCGAACGGGTGCGGGTTCGTCGTGCTCAGGTTCCGTTCGGGCTGAGCCTGTCCAAGCCCCTTCCCTAACCTCGCCGGCAACCTCGATCTCCACCAGCATCGAGCCGATCGGAATGCGATCACCCACTTCGCCGGCGATCGAAACCACGCGGCCCGCCACCGGGCTTTCCATTTCCACGGTGGCCTTGTCGGTCATCATGTCGGCCAACGGGCTGTCCTCGCCTACCGTGTCGCCGGGTTGCACGTGCCAGGCAACGATCTCGGCCTCGGCAATGCCTTCGCCGATGTCGGGCAGGCGGAAGGTGTAAAGCGCCATGGGATCAATCCTTGCAGATACGGTCGAGGGCTTCGCCGATGCGTACGGCCCCCGGGAAATAGGCCCATTCCAGGCTGTGCGGATAGGGCGTGTCGAAACCGGTCACGCGCTCGATCGGCACTTCCAGCTCGTAGAAGCAATGCTCCTGGACCAGGGCGGAAAGCTCTGCGCCAAACCCGCCGGTGCGGGTCGCCTCATGCACGATCATGCAGCGCCCGGTCTTGCGCACCGATTCGCGGATCGTGGCGATATCCAGCGGCACCAGTGTGCGCAGGTCGATCACTTCGGCATCCACGCCCTTGTCGATGCACACCGCATGCGCGACGTGAACCATCGTGCCATAGGCCAGCACCGTCACCGCCTCGCCTTCGCGCACCACGCGCGCCTTGCCCAGCGGCACGGTGTAATGGCCCTCGGGCACCACGCTGTCGGGATGCTTGCTCCACGGCTCCACCGGCTTGTCATAGGCGCCGGTGAACGGCCCGTTGTAGATGCGCTTGGGCTCGAAGAAGATCACCGGATCGTTGTCTTCGATCGCGGCAATCAGCAGCCCCTTGGCATCGTGCGGGTTGGACGGGATCACCGTCTTGAGGCCGGCAACATGGGTGAACAGTGCTTCCGGGCTCTGGCTGTGGGTCTGCCCGCCAAAGATGCCGCCGCCAAAGGGCGATCGCACCGTCAGCGGCGCGATAAATTCCCCGGCCGAGCGATAGCGCAGCCGCGCCGCTTCCGACACCAGCTGATCCAGGCCCGGATAGATATAGTCGGCAAACTGGATTTCGGGCACCGGGCGCAGGCCATAGGCGCCCATACCTACCGCCACGCCGATGATCCCGCATTCGCTGATCGGGGTATCGAACACGCGGGTCTTGCCATACTTCTTCTGCAGGCCGGCAGTGGCGCGGAACACCCCGCCGAAATAGCCCACGTCCTCGCCCATGATCACCACGGCGGGGTCGCGCTCCATCATCACGTCGAGGGCGTCGTTGATCGCCTCGATCATCGTCATGCGACGGCTCGTTCCCTGGTCCGTCATGGCATATCGTCTCCATCTTCGGGCCGCCAGTCGGGCCACTTGATCCGCCGCTCGCGCATGGCCTGCTCGCTCTGCTCCTGCAGGTGCCAGGGCAGCGTCTCGAACACGTCTTCGAACATCGTGTGGAACGGATGGTGCAGGCCGTGGCCCAGCACGCCGTTGGCCTCGGCCGCGCGCGTGGCGGCCTTCACCGCCTCGGCCAGTTCCTGGTCCATCGCTGCCTGGCGATCCTCGTCCCATTCGCCGAGCGCGATAAGGTGGTTCTTCAGCCGGACGATCGGGTCGCCCAGCGGCCAGGTGCTCCGCTCCTGCGCGCTGCGGTATTGCGAGGGATCGTCAGAGGTCGAATGCCCCTCGGCGCGATAGGTGAAATGCTCGATCAGCGTCGGCCCGGCATTGCTGCGGGCGCGGTTGGCCGCCCAGCGCGTGGCGGCATAGACCGCCAGCGGATCGTTGCCATCGACACGCAGCCCGGCCACGCCATAGCCGATCGCCCGCGCGGCGAAGGTCTGGCGCTCACCCCCGGCAAAGCCCGAAAAGCTGGAAATGGCCCACTGGTTGTTGACCACGTTGAGCACCACCGGCGCGTTATAGACGGTGGCAAAGGTCATCGCCGAATGGAAATCGCCCTCGGCGGTCGATCCCTCGCCCACCCAGGCAGCGGCAATGCGGGTATCGGCCGAAATGGCGCTGGCCATGGCCCAGCCCACCGCCTGCGGCAGCTGCGTGGCCAGGTTGCCCGAGATGGTGAAAAAGCCATAGTCGCGCGCCGAATACATGATCGGCAGCTGGCGGCCTTTCAGCTTGTCGGCCTTGTTGGAGTAGATCTGGTTGATCATCTCGATCAGCGGATAGCCGCGCGTGATCAGGATGCCCTGCTGGCGATAGCTGGGAAACACCATGTCATCGGCCGCCAGAGCCATGGCCGGGGCCACCGAGGTCGCCTCTTCGCCGGTGCACTTCATGTAGAAGCTGGTCTTGCCCTGGCGCTGGCCGCGAAACATGCGCTCGTCGAACGCGCGGGTCAGCGCCATGTTGCGCAGCATGGCGCGCAGGGTTTCGGGATCGAGCCGCGGATTCCACGGGCCCAAGGCCTGCCCGCTTTCATCGAGCACGCGGATCAGGTCGGTGCACAAGGGCCAGGTATCGGCAGCGGCGCAGGCCTCGTCCGGGCGGGGCTGCGCGCCCACTGGCGGCAGGTTGAGGCCGCTCCAGTCCGGCTCGGCGCCGGGCCGCGCCTTGGGCTCGGGCACATGCAGCGCCAGGGGCTGCTGGTTGGCGAATTCTGCCACGATTATCCTTTCCCAGGCCTTTCGGTTTCCCTGGCAGCATAACGCGAAAGGGTTGGAAAGGGTTGCCAATTGCGGGGCAGGTAAAAGCACAGGAGTGCACTTTGCACTACCGGCTTGGCAAAATGTAGTGCATTCACGCTCGCATGTCGGAAACCACCGCACCGCCCGAACTCGACTCCTGGGATATCCGCATCCTGCAATGCCTCACCCGCGATGGCCGGATGAGCTGGCGCGACCTGGCCGAGGAAATCGGCCTCTCGCTCACTCCCACGATTCGCCGCGTGCGCCAGTTGGAGGCAGCCGGCCTGATCACCGGCTATTTCGCCCGGCTCGACGAACGCGCGCTGGCCGGCAAGATGAGCGTGTTCGTCTCGGTCACGCTGGAACGCCAGCAGCGCGAGGCGCTCGACCGGTTCGAGGCGCAAGTGGCGCAGCTGCCCGAAATCATGAGCGGCTTTCTGATGTCGGGCGGGTCAGACTTCCTGCTGCGCTGCGTGGTGCGCGATCTTGATCACTACCGCGAACTGCTCGAACGGCTGACGCAGATCGAGGGCGTCGCCCATGTGCAAAGCAGCTTTGCGCTCAAGACATTCATCAACCGCCCGGCCCCGCTGATCAGCGAAAGCCGCATCCGGCGCGCGCGATGAGCCGGAACATCGCCCTGGTCCTGCTCGCCGCCGGGCGCGCCAGCCGCTTCGGCGGGGGCAAGCTCGCGGCCCTGCTGGCCGGCAAACCGGTAATCGAACACGTCGCCGCTGCCACCGCCGCCCTGCCCCTGGCGCAACGCATCCTCGTCGCCGCGCCCGATGTGCCAGCCCTGCCAGGCTTTACCCGCGTGGCACTCGATCCGCCCCAGGCGCCGCAATCCCGCTCGCTTGCGCTGGGCATTGCCGCCGCGCCGGGGGCAGACGCCGTGCTGATCGCGCTCGCCGATATGCCACTGGTGCCGGCGGCGCACTTTGCCGCGATGCTGGCCGCATTCGATGGCGATCGCCTGACCAGCAGTTGTAACCGCCAGCCGCTGCCGCCGGCCCTGCTCGGCGCGCAGCACTTCCCCGCGTTGCTGGCGCTGACGGGAGATCGCGGCGCAGGCGCCTTGTTGCGCGATGCGCCCGCGCTGGCGCTGACGGCCGAGCAGGCACTGGACATCGATACGCCCGAAGACCTGGCACGCGCACAAGCGCTGCTTCCCCCTCCGTCAGCCCTACGGGCTGCCACCTCCCCCGAGGGGGGAGGATAACCCAGCCAGATCCTCCCCCCTCGGGGGGAGGTGGCGGCCGCAGGCCGTCGGAGGGGGCGTCAGCAGCCCAGCGCGTCAATGCCCCTGCGCATGCTGCCGCATCAAGGCATAGAAATCCGCAAACGTCAGCCGTGCATCGAGCGTCTCATAGACGCGCACGGTTCGTCCCGCGATTTCTGCCCCGTATGTGCCATCGGCATTGATCCGGCGCGCAGTCCGATCAACAAAAGTGCTGCTCTCGGGCGAGATCGCCGTCAGCAACACCGTAGGGCTGTCTCCCAGCGGCCAACTGCCCCCCACGTTGATAAAGGCAGGCGGCGTGGTAAATCGATCATAGAGCCACGCTCCGAACGGCGAGATCGGTCGGAGCTGGTCGCCCAGTTCGGCCACCGAGGCCTGCATCTGCCGATAGGCCGCCTGTGGAATCTGCCACAAGGGAACGGCGGAGCGCTCGACAACCTCTTGCGCCGCCGCAACATCGGTTGCCAGATTGTATTCCCAGTTGCCATTGGGATAGCTGCCACCGCCGATCCACACCACCGTCATCCGCTGGGCAATCCGCGGTTCGATGCGCAGCGCGGCGGCAAGGTTGGTCAACGGCCCGCCACAGGTAAAGAACAGCGGCAAGGGATCATCGCGCATTGCCTCTGCCACGATCGCCAGCGCGGCCTTGGACGCCGGCGCCTTGCTGTTGCCCATATCCTCGCTCCCGGCAAACACCGGCGGCGGCGCAGCGAGGCCGGCCTGGCGCATCAGTTCTTCGGCAATATCCTTGCCGGCGGCAGCGGTCTTGCCGGCAATGGCTGGATCGGTAAGCTTGGGGTTCAGCGCCGAGCTGGTGATCAGCACCGTCCGCGTCTTGGGCGTCAGCAACTGATGCGCAAGCGCGACAAGGCCATCGGGATCGCCGGCAAAATCATTGTCGACGATCACCCGCGCCGATGGTCTTTGCGGGATGGCCCGAAAATTGGCGGCGCCGGCACGGCCCGCCAGAACCGATGCACCCGTTCCTGCCAGCGAAACTGCAAACGCCCGTCTTGTCAGCATCTTTGCCCTCAATCCCCTGTGGTGCGCCAAGGCGGGCACCATCGTTGGGGCTGTCATATGGCAATCGGCAGGTGTGCAACAGGGCCACCGCCTGGCGCGTTACGCCAGCGGATGCAGCGCCTCGTAAGCGCCGAGGATTTCCGCCAGCGCCGACAGCGCCAGCACGCCGGGCTCGCGCGTGCGAGGGATCAGGCCGATCGGGCTGGTCACCCGCGCCAGCTGGGTTTCATTCACCCCGTCGCGCGCCAGGTCATCCAGCCGCGCCATCCGCGCGCGCATCCCGCCCTGCGCGCCGATGTAGAACGCGGGCGTGTCGAGCGCCCAGCGCAGGATCGTGCGTTCCCATTCGTGATCGTGGAACAGCAGCAGGATGGCGGTCCAGGCATCGGCCTGCGCGCCCTGCGGCACCCCGCCCAGGCGCAGCGCGCCAGTGTCTTCCTTGGCAAAGACCTGTGTCGCGATGCCCATCGTGCGGGCCAGCGCCGCCGTCGCGGTCAGCTCCGCGCCCTCGCCCAGCAAGACCAGCGAGAGCGCGGGAATGTAGGGCCGCGCACGCAGCAGGTGCGGCGGCGCATCGCCCGGCACGGGCAGCGGCAGGCTGGCCGGCTGGCGCGCGTCTAGTGCCTGCACTACCTGCGCCAGCGCGGCGCGATCGGGCGCGGGATCGAGCAGGATGTCGAGCCCGCCGCCACAGGGCAGGCGAAAATCGATGATCGGCGAACCCCGGCCATAGCGTTGCAGCGCCGGCACCACGCCCGGCGCCATCTGCGCCAGGTCTCCGACCAGTTGCCGTTCCAGGCAGACATCGGCCAAAGAGCCGGCCACGGATGCATCCGCGCCGGCTCCTTGCTCGGCTCCTTGCGTCGCCATCTGCGCGCCCACCCGGCGCGAAAAGCTGCCATCGATCCCCACCACCGTGCACAGCCCGGTGCCCCCAGCATGGGCGGCCCGCAGCGCGGCATGGTCGGTGTGGATCATCGCATCTCCAGGTGGGCTTGGCGTCAGCCGATCAGGTCGGCCGCCGGGGTATAGGCATAGCCCAGGTCGTTGGCCACCGCTTCATAGGTCACCTTGCCAAACGCCACGTTCAGGCCATTGGCGAGGTGCACGTTGCGCGCCAGCGCGGCCTTCCAGCCCAGGTTGGCAATGGCCAGGGCATGGGGCAGGGTCACGTTGTTGAGCGCATAGGTGCTGGTGCGCGCCACGCCGCCCGGCATGTTGGCCACGCAATAGTGCACCACGCCATCGACCACATAGGTCGGCTCGGCATGGGTCGTGGCATGGCTGGTTTCGAAGCAGCCGCCTTGGTCGATCGCCACGTCCACCAGCACGGCGCCGGGCTTCATCGTGGACAGCATCTCGCGCGTGACCAGCTTGGGCGCAGCGGCGCCGGGCACCAGCACCGCGCCGATCACCAGATCAGCCTCGGCCACGGCGGCGGCGATGTTGGCCTTGCCGGCATAGAGCGTCTTGGCACGGCTTTCGAAATGGGTGGCCAGGCGTTCCAGCACTTCGGGGCTGCGATCGATGATCGTGACATCGGCACCCAGGCCTGCCGCCATCTGCGCGGCATTGAAGCCGACCACGCCGCCACCGATCACCGCCACCTTGGCCGGCAGCACGCCGGGCACGCCGCCCAGCAGCACGCCGCGCCCGCCATGGGCCTTTTCCAGGGCGGTGGCGCCGGCCTGGATCGCCATGCGCCCGGCCACCTGGCTCATCGGCTTGAGCAGCGGCAGGCCACCGGTTGCGTCGGTCACGGTTTCATAAGCGATGCACACCGCGCCCGACTTCACCAGGTCTGCGGTCTGTTCGGGATCGGGCGCCAGGTGCAGATAGGTATAAAGGATCTGGCCTTCGCGCAGCATGGCGCGTTCCACCGCCTGCGGTTCCTTGACCTTGACCACCATGTCGGCGCGGGCAAAGACTTCGGCCGCGGTGCCCACGATCTGCGCGCCGGCCGCCACATAGGCTTCGTCGGCAGCGCCAATGCCGGCGCCGGCACCGGTTTCCACCAGCACGGTGTGCCCATGCGCCACCAGTTCATGCGCGCTTTCGGGGGTCAGCCCGACGCGATATTCGTGGTTCTTGATTTCCTTGACGGTGCCGACAAACATACGTGATCTCCCGATGCGATCGATTACGATCCCAGTGGGATGATATGGGAAAACGCTGGACGATTTTTCCCTATTTTTGGCGCGAAATCGCCGGATATCAGGATTTTTTCCCGACCATCCGGCGATCTGCGCAATTTATAGCGCCGGCACCGCGATGCAGGCCAGCTTCACATCGAGATAGTCATCCGCGCCAAGGTGCGAACCTTCGCGACCCAGGCCCGATTCCTTTACACCACCGAACGGCGCCACCTCGGTAGAGATCAGCCCAGTGTTGATGCCCACCATGCCGTATTCCAGCGATTCGGTCAGGCGCCATTGCCGCGCGGCATCGGCGGTGTAAGCATAGGCCGCCAGCCCGGCGCGGGTATCGTTGGCCAAGGCCACGGCTTCCTGCTCGCTCGAAAAGCGGACCAGGCCGGCCAGCGGACCAAAGGTTTCCTCGCGGTTGAGCAGGGCATCGGCCGGCACATCGGCAATCACCGTCGGTTCGAAAAAGCGCGCGCCGATGGCCTTTGCCTGCTTGCCGCCGGTCAGGATCTTGCCGCCCTTGGCCACGGCATCGGCGACATGCGCGGTGATCTTGGCCACGGCGCGATCGTCGATCAGCGGGCCCTGGTCGGTCGGCCCATCAAGCCCCGGCCCGACACGATAGGCGGCCACCCGCGCGGCCAGCTTTTGCGCAAAGGCATCATGCACGGCATCATGCACCAGCAGGCGATTGGCGCAGACGCAGGTTTGCCCGGTATTGCGGAACTTGGAAGCCAGCGCCCCTTCGACCGCCGCATCGAGATCGGCATCCTCGAACACGATGAACGGCGCGTTGCCGCCCAGTTCCAGGCTCACCCGCTTGACCGTGCCGGCGCACTGCGCGGCCAGTAGCTTGCCCACGGCGGTCGATCCGGTAAACGTGAACTTGGCCACGCGCGGATCGCCGGTCAGCACTTCACCGATCGGCTTGGCCTGCCCGGTGATCACGCTGAGCAGACCATCGGGCAGCCCCGCTTCCTGCGCCAGCGCCGCCAGCGCCAGGGCCGAAAACGGCGTGAGTTCCGACGGCTTGATCACGATCGGGCATCCCACGGCCAGCGCCGGGCCGGCCTTGCGCGTGATCATCGCCAGCGGAAAATTCCATGGCGTGACGGCGCCGACCACGCCCACCGGCTGGCGGGTGACGACCAGGCGCCGATCGCCCTGGTGCGGGGCGATCACCTCGCCACGCACGCGCCGTGCCTCTTCGCCAAACCATTCCAGGAACGATGCGGCATAGCCCACTTCGCCCTTGGCCTCGGCCAGGGGCTTGCCCTGTTCGGCGGTCATGATCGTGGCCAGATCGTCGGCATGCTCCAGCATCAGCGCGGCCCAGCGCTTGAGCACGGCGCCACGCTCCTTGGCGGTCTTGGCCTTCCACGCGCCGAACGCGGCATGCGCGGCGGCCACCGCCTCGCGCGTTTCGGCCGCGCCCATGTCCGGCACGTGGCCGATCACCGCGCCGGTGGCGGGGTTGTCCACTGCGATGGTCGCCGCCGCGCCGCGCCATTGCCCGGCCACGAACGCCTGTTCGCGCCACAGGTCGGCGCGCTTGAGCGCGGGGCGGGTCACTTCCAGAATGTCACTCATGCCATCACCTTGCCGGCCACTGTCGCCAGGGCCTGTTCCACCAGATCGAGCCCTTCGTCGATCAGTTCGTCCGAAGCGGTCAACGGTACAAGCACGCGAATGGTTTCGCCTTTCGTCCCGCAAGACAGCAGGATCAGCCCACGCTCCAGCGCGGCAACGGTCACCGCCTTGGCCATGGCGCCATCGGTTTCCCCGGCGGCATTGGTCACGTCAAAGCCGAACATCGCGCCCAGCCCGCGAATGTTGGCCACCGGCAGGCCGGCGGCGGCAAAGCCTTCCACCCGCGTACGCATGCGCTGCCCGATCGCAGCGGCGCGGGCGCAGAGGCCGTCTTCCTCGATCACCTCGAGCACGGCGAGCGCAGCCGCGCAGCCGATCGGCGATCCGCCATAGGTGCCGCCCAGACCGCCAGGATCGAGCGCATCCATGATCGGGGCGCGGCCGATCAGCCCGGCCAGCGGAAAGCCGCCGGCGAGCGACTTGGCCACGCAGACCAGATCGGGTTCCACCCCGGAATTTTCGATGCCGAACATCTTGCCGGTGCGGGCAAAGCCGGCCTGCACTTCATCGGCAATCAGCAGGATGCCGTGCTGGTCAGCCAGGGCGCGCAGCGCTTCAAGGAATGCCGGCGGCGCCACGTGAAAGCCACCTTCGCCCTGCACTGGCTCGACGATGAAGGCCGCCACGCGCTCGGGCTCCACATCGGCGGCAAACAGGTATTGGATCGCCTCCAGCGTGCGCTCCACCGTGTTGCCGTGAAGGCCGGTGGGGAACGGTGCATGGAACACCTCGCCCGGCATCGGGCCAAAGCGGCGCTTGTAGGGGGTGGTCTTGCCAGTCATCGCACTGGCCAGCAGGGTGCGGCCATGAAAACCGCCGGTAAACGCGATCACCGCCGAACGCCCCGTTGCCGCGCGCGCCACTTTCACCGCGTTTTCCGTGGCTTCTGCCCCGGTGGTGAGCAACAGGGTCTTGGCCGGGCCAGAAAATGGGGCGGCAGCGTTCAATTTTTCCGCCAGCGCGACATAGCTTTCATAAGGGCAGACCTGGAACGCGGTGTGGGTAAAGCGTTCCAGTTGCGCCTGCACCGCGGCCATGACCTTGGGGTGCCGGTGCCCGGTATTGAGCACGGCAATGCCACCGGCAAAATCGACGAAGCGGCGCCCTTCCACGTCCCACAATTCGGCATTGTCCGCGCGATCGGCAAACACCGCGGTGGACGATGCCACGCCGCGCGGCACAGCCTGTTCACGGCGGGCAAGAAGAGACGCGTTATCAGCCATGGCGGCATACTCCGGGCAAGAGAAACAGATGCCCACGCTTGTCGCACCATCGGCTTGCACGCAAAAGCCCACAAATGCTACCCGGATGGTGACCAGGGGTTACCATTGCCATGCCAGATCGTCCTCACCTGCCGCCCTTTGCCGCGCTGCGCGCGTTCGAGGCGTTTGGCCGCCATGGTGGGGTGCGCCGCACGGCCGCTGCCTTGGGCGTCAGCCATGCCATCGTCAGCCGCCATTTGCGCGCGCTGGAAGACTGGCTGGGGGTCATGCTGGTCGATCGCCACGGCGGCGGGCTGACCCCGGCGGGGGAAAGCTATCACGCGCTGATCGGCCCGGCGTTCGACCAGTTGTGCACCGCCACTAGCCAGCTGCGCGGCGGCGCGGCGGGTGGGCGGCTCGATGTTTGGTCGGTGGCGGGCCTGGCCTATCTCTGGCTCACCCCCAACCTGCCCGGCTTTGGCCGCCGCTACCCCGGCATGGCGCTCGATCTGCGGCCCAGCGACAGCCCGCCCGATCTGGTACGGCGCGAGGCGCAGGGCGATATCCGCTGGTATCTCGACACGGCCCCGGCGCTGGCCACCCCACGCAACCTCACACGCCAGGCGATCGTGCGGCCACGCCTGTTTCCGGTGGCGCGGGCCGATGCGCCCTGGCTGGCCGGCGCCCGCGTCGCCACCCCGCGCGATCTCCTGGCCCTGCCCCTGCTGCACGAGGATTCCGACGCCGAATGGCGCGCCTGGTTTGCCGCGCAAGGCCTGGAAGAAGCCCAGCCGCCACTGGCCGCCCGGTTGTGGCAGGCGCACATGACTCTGGCTGCGGCCGCCGATGGCCAGGGGGTGGCGATCACCAATGGCTTCCTGGCGGCAGAGCACCTGCGCAGCGGGCGCCTGGTGGAACTGGGCGCGGGCAATCCGGCCTTTTCCCCCTGCGCGCCAGGCGCCTATTACTTCACCGCGCGGGCAGACATGTGGGACGCCCGGCCGATCGCCCGCTTCCGCGCCTGGCTGGCAGAGGCCGTGGCCGCCTCACCGGTCGATTGGCTGGCCTGACGCGGCAGCCGCACGCAGCCAATCGGCCAGGGCATGGACATGCGCGTCGCCCCGCCCTTTGGCCCGCACCACCATGGTCAGTTGGGCGGCGCCCAGCCAGATGCGGTCACCCACAGGCACCAGCTCGCCACGCGCCACCCATGGCGCGGCATAACCCTGCGCCGCCAATGCCAGTCCCAGCCCATCGGCGGCCGCGCCCAGCAGGGCGGGCACGGCGGTAAACGTCGGCCCGGCGATGAGCGCGTCGCCGCCCGGCATCGCCAAGCCGAAGTGGGCATACCATGCCGCCCAATCCATCGGCCCTTCATCGTGCAGCAGCGGCACGGTGCCCCGCCCTTCGAGAAACCCAGCCGCCGCCCCGGCCAACCCCGGCGCGGCATAGACGGCATAGTCCAGCCCCAGCAGCGTTTCACTGGGCAGGCCTGTATCGCCGCCATCGGGCGCGTCGGTTAGAAAGATATCGAGTTCGGTCGTCTCGAAATCCACCGCCAGACCGCGGCTGTCGAGCCACAGGTCCATCCCCGGCAGATCCGCCATCAGGCGCGGCAGGCGCGGCTGTAGCCAGCACCCGGCAAACCCGGCATCGGAATAGACGATCACCGAATTGGCCTTGCGATAGGGCGCCAATCGGCTCACCCCGCCGCGCAGCACCTTGAGCATGTCGCGCACCGTGCGGTGGAAATCGCGGCCGGCATCGGTCAGGACCACCTGGCGATAGACGCGGCGGAACAGGGCATGGCCCAGCGCCTCTTCCAGGTTGCGCACCTGGTGGCTGATCGCCGATTGCGTCAGCCCCAGTTCTTGCGCCGCCGCGGCAAAGCTGCCCAGCCGCGCCGCAGCCTCGAACCCTTCCAGGGACTTGAGCGGGGGAAGCCGGTCACGCGCCATGGCCGATCACGCCAGGTCGACAAGAATCTCGCGCAGCATGCCAAAGATCGTGTCGATCTGCGCGGCGCTGATCATCAAGGGCGGAGACAGCGCGATGATATCGCCGGTCACGCGGATCAGCAGCCCGGCATCGAACGCGCGGTGGAACGCCTCCATCGCCCGCGCGCCCACCTTCCCATCGCGCGGGGCCAGTTCGATCCCGGCCACCAGCCCCAGATTGCGCACGTCGATCACATGCGGGCAATCAGCCAGCGCGTGCGCCGCCGCTTCCCAATGCGCAGCCAGCACGTCGGCATTCTCGAACAATCCCTCGTCGCGATAGAGCCCCAGCGTCGCCAGCCCGGCCGCTGCCGCCACGGGATGGCCGGAATAGGTATAGCCGTGGAAGAATTCGATGCCCTCTGGGCTGCCGTTGACCACGGTATCGTGCACCTCGCGGCTGGCGATCACTGCCCCCATCGGCACGGTGCCGTTGGTCAACCCCTTGGCCGTGGTGATGATATCGGGCGTCACGCCAAAGTATTCCGCCGCCGTGGCTTTGCCCAGGCGGCCAAAGCCAGTGATCACCTCGTCAAAGATCAGCAGGATGCCGTGCTTGCGCGTGATATCGCGCAGCGCCTGGAGATAGCCCTGCGGCGGCACCAAGACCCCGGTGGAGCCGGCCACTGGCTCGACAATCACCGCCGCGATCGTTTCGGCGCCGTGCAGCGCCACCAGTTCTTCCAGTTCCTCGGCCAGGGCACCATTGCCCGGCTGCATGCCCCGGCAAAACCGCACGGCCTGGCCATGGGTGTGCGACAGGTGATCCACCCCCCACACCTGGCTGACAAAGCGGCGCCGGTTGCCGCCGATACCGCCCACCGAAAGCCCGCCGAAATTGGTGCCGTGATAGCCGCGCTGCCGCCCGATCAGGCGAAAGCGCGTGTGATCGCCGCGCGCATGGTGATAGGCCAGCGCCATCTTGAGCGCGGTATCGGCGCTTTCCGAACCCGAATTGGTGAAGAACACGCGGTCCATCCCCGCCGGCATGATCCGCGCCACATCGCTGGCCAGGCGGAACGCCAGGGGATGGCCCAGTTGGAACGTCGGCGCGAAATCGAGCGTCTGCGCCGCCCGGGTCACGGCATCGGTGATCGCCGCGCGCCCGTGCCCGGCGTTCACGCACCATAGCCCCGCCGTGGCATCGAGCACTTGGCGTCCATCGGCCGTGGTATAGTGCATGTCGCTCGCCGCCACGAACAGGCGCGGGTTCTGCTTGAAGAACCGATTGTTGGTGAACGGCATCCAGAAATGATCAAGATCCACGCCATCCATGCTGGCGAAATCGATCGACGCTGGGGCCGCTGCGGGCGACTGGGTCTGGCTGGCCATGAAAGCTCCTGCAAACGGCGATGCCGTGAATCTTTTTCAGGTTACCTTTCGAAAATGGCACGCCGACGCGGGAGGGGGAAAAGCGATCGTCGGTGGTGCATGGGGCGCACCACACATCGGCTCACTCCACCTGCTGGCGCAGGAAGCGGCGCAATTGCGCGATGGCCGGATTGTTGGCGCGATCGGCGCGCGTCACCATGCAATAAGACCCGATCGCCACGGCCTGCGCGCCCGGCACCGCCAGTTCCACCAGCGCGCCACTGGCCAGGTCATCGGCCACCAGATAGCGATTGGCCAGGGCCAGCCCGCGTCCCGCCCGCGCCGCAGCCAGCGCCAGGTGGGCATGCCACAGCAGCGCGCCGGGCAGCGGCTGGCGCCCCAGGTCCAGCCCATTGCCGCGCAGCCAGAACCGCCATTGCTCGTGGTGCTCCTCATGCAACAGCGGCGCGGCCAAGAGATCGTCCACCCCGCCGATCCCGACCATCGCCTGTGCCACGCCCGGGCTCGCCACGACCAGTAGCGGCGGTCGCGCCAGCACCAGCGTGTGCAGCCCCGGCCCGCCCGGCTGCGGCAGCCAGCCATCGCCGTAGTAGCGAATGTCCACATCGGCTTCGAACTGGATCAGGTTGGCCGGCCGGTCGGTGGGGCGCAGTTCCACCTGGAAACCCGGCCCAGTCTGCTCGAACGCGGCGATCTGGGCAGACAGCCACTGCGTGGCAAAGCCCGGCACGCACCACAGCCGCAGGTCGTGAATCTGGCCCTGGGCCATGATCTCGCGCGTGGCAGATACCACGTCGAGCATCGCTGCCGAAACCCGCGCGTGATAGGCCTGCCCCGTCTCGGTCAGCGTCACGCGGCCGCCCTGGCGATCGACCAGCATCACCCCCAGCCATTCCTCCAGCGCCTTGAGATGGCGGCTGACCACCGTGTGATCGAGCCGCAGCAGCGCGGCGGCGCGGCGGACCCCGCCGACGCGGCCCACCACCTCGAACGCCCGGAGCGCGGCAAACGGCGGGATCGCCTTGCCCGACAGGAAATCGCCGGAATTCAGGTCTGCGGAAGGCAGCGGATCGGGCACAGACATCCTCATTGCTGGTGCGATCGCATGATATCACCAATCGAGCGGTGCACCAGATGCACCAATACTCGGAAATTGACAACATTTCCGGCCTCACGTGCAGTTGACGCCCTGACATCCAACCGCAATTGTGATCGCAGCACTTTGCAACAGGAGACCGTCCGATGCGCGTCCACATCCGCTCTGCGCGGCATTTTGCCCTGGGCCTTGGCCTGGCGCTGGCCCTGCCCGCCACCGCAGCCCTTGCTGATACTGGCGCCGCCAGCATCGCCAAGCCGGCCAAACTGGCAAGCAGCGCGGTCACCGCCGCCCTCGCCAGCAGCGCCGCACACCACAGCGACGAAGGCGGCGCGGCCGTATCCGACCTGCCGCAGCTGCATTCGGCCGACAAGAAGTTCATGAGCGGCGCCTATGCCGTTGCCGGCCCCAACCACGACAGCTTCACCGGTGCAGGCTACCCGGTGAACGAATTCATGGTCTTCCTTTCGGGCGGCGTCACCCTCACCTCGGCCGATGGCACCGTGCTGGAGGTGAAGGCCGGCGATGCAGTGTCGATCCCCAAGGGCTGGCTCGGCCGCTGGGATTCCAAGGGCTATGAAAAGTTCTACGTGGTCTATGACCCGGAAAAGCCGGTGGAATAACGCCAACTTAAGCCCTCTCCTCTTCAGAGGAGGGGGTTGGGGGGTGGTGCGAAACCTTGCGCTACGCCTCCACCACCCCCGGCCCCTCCTCTGAAGAGGAGGGGAGAAAACCTCCCCTGCCCGCCCCGGCTTTCCCCCTCCGCCTATGCCGCACGCACGCGGGTGATCACGTCCTGAAACGCGCGATAGGCATCTTCGCCCAGGTAGTTGGCGTATTGGCACTTGGCGAGCGCCGCCTCGGGCGGGAAGATCGCGGGGTTATCGCGATATTCAGCGTCCATCTGCGCCAGCGCGGCGCCATTGGGCGTGGGATAGCGAATGGTGCGCGAGATATCGGCGCCGGCGTCTGCGCTCAGCAGGTAGTTGATGAACGCGTGCGCCGCATCGGGATTGGGCGCGCCGGCGGGGATGCACAGCTGGTCGGACTGCAGGATGCTGCCCTCCTTGGGCACCACGAACGCAAGGTCCTTGTCCTCGCGCATCACCTGGGCAATGTCGCCATTGTATTCGATCACGATATCGCAATCGCCCGACAGCAGCAGATCCTGGCCATTGTCGTCATGGAACGTGGCGATGTTGCCCTTCTGGCGGATCAGCAGGTCCTGCACCTTGGCGAGCGTCGCCTTGTCGAACGTGTTCATATCGGCGCCGAGGTAGATTTCGGTCAGCCGGCACAGGTCTGCCGCATCGGAAAGCACGGCAATGCGGCCCTTGTATTGCGGCGAATCCAGCACCCATTTCCAGCTGTCGGGCACGCCCTGGATCTTTGACTTGCGATAGCCGATGCCCAGCACCAGCCAGGTATAGGGCATGGCATATTTGCGGCCCGGATCGAACGGCGCATCCTGGAAGCGCGGCAGGATGTTCTTCATGTTGGGAATCTTGGCGTGATCGAGCGGCATCAGCATGTTGGCCTTGGCCATGCGCTGCACGAAATCGTTGGCTGGCACCACCACGTCATAGCCGGGATTGCCGCCGCGCAGCTTGGCAAACAGCTCGTCGTTGTTGGAATAGAGGCTCATGTTCACGCCGATGCCGCTGGCCTGCTCAAAGCCCGACAGCGTATGCTTACCGACGTAGGTATCCCAGTTGTAGAAATTGACCATCTGCGAAGGATGCTTCTTGCACCCCGCCAGCCCGGAAAACGTGATGCCGACCGCTGCCGTGCCCAGGCCGGCCAGGAATCCGCGCCGCGAAGGGGTTGCTTGCATGATTGCCCTCATGGTTGGCCCGGTTGGATTTTCGGGCATTGCTTTTGCGCACGATATGTGATCACAGGATACAGGTAAAGCCTTTCATCACGGGGAAACGACAATGGCACGCGATGGCTCACCCAAAGGCATGCCCGGCGGACGGCTGACGCGGCGCGCCTTCGTGCAGACCGGCTCGGCCACGGCGGCCGCCGCGCTGGCCACACCCGCCGTTGCCGCCCCGGCCAAGCCTGCCTCCCCCACCGCCGCCCTGCCCGTGCATCCTGGCGAACCGGGGGGTTACTATCCGCCGCTGCGCACCGGCCTGCGCGGGTCGCATGCAGGTTCGTTCGAAGTGGCCCATGCCCTGCGCGATGGCCAGGCAGTGGGCCAGGCGCTGGCCGGCCCGGCGCACGAAAGCTATGACCTGGTCGTCGTCGGCGGCGGGATCAGCGGCCTGTCTGCGGCGCTGTTCTACCGTGATCGCAACCCGGCCGCGCGCATCCTCATCCTCGAAAACCACGATGATTTCGGCGGCCATGCCAAGCGCAACGAATTTCGCGTGCGCGGCCATACCCTGCTGATGAACGGCGGCACCGCCGGCATCGAAAGCCCCACGCCCTACAGCAAGGTGGCCGATGGCCTGCTGCGCCGCCTGGGGATCGACGTGCCCGCGCTGGCCAAGGCCTATGGCGGCGATACCGAGGTGGAGGAAGGCACCTTTGCCGGGCTCAAGCTGGGCCGCGCCGCTTTCTTCGACAAGGAAAGCTTTGGCAGCGACGCGCTGGTGCGCCTGCCCGATGATGTGCCACTGGCCGATGCCCTGGCCAAGTCGCCGCTTTCGGCCACGGCGCGCAGCCAGATCGCCGCGCTGGAGGCTGGCGCCACCGATCCGCTCGGCACCATGGCGATGGACCAGCGCAAGGATTACCTCGCCACCATCAGCTATCGCGACTACCTGATGAAGCATGGCGGCCTGGGCGAAGAAGCCATGCTGTTCTACCAGAACCGCCCGCTCGGCTGGTGGTGCGTGGGCGCGGATGGGATCAGCGCGCTCGATGCCTGGGGCACCAGCTTCTTCCCCGGCTTCAAGGGCCTCAAGCTCGATCCCGGCGGCACGATGCGCATGGGCTATACCCCGCGCGGCTTTGCCAGCACCGGCGGCAGCTATGATTTCCATTTTCCCGACGGCAACGCCACGATCGCCCGCCGCCTGGTCGCCCAGTTGATCCCCGGCTTCATGGCGCCGGGCCTTACCGTGGAACAGTCGATCCTGGCCCCCACCGACTATGCCGCGCTCGACCGGCCAGACAACGCGGTGCGCCTGCGCCTCTCCAGCATCGTCGTCCACGCCGTCAACCGCGCCCAGGCCGGGGCCGACGTGGTCTATTCCCACGCCGGCAAGGTGCACAAGGTGGCCGCGCGCCACGTGGTCATGGCCTGCTACAACATGATCATCCCCTACCTCGTGCCCAGCCTGCCCGCCGCGCAGAAGGAAGCGCTGCACGAACTGGTCAAGGAACCGCTGGTCTATGTCAGCGTCGCACTCGACAACTGGCGCGCCTTTGCCAAGGCCGGGCTTTCCGGCATCCAGTTTCCCCAGGCCTGGTTCCAGAACGCCGGACTGGACAAGGCCGTGCCGATCGGCGGCTATGCCGGCCCCAAATCACCCGACGATCCCATCGTCCTGCACATGACCGGCATTCCCCACCAGCCCGGCCTGCCCGAACACGACCAGAGCCGCGCCGGCCGCATGGAACTGCTCGGCACCGACCTCGCCACCTACGAAACCCGCGTCCGCGACCTCCTCACCCGCGCGCTCGGCCCCTATGGCTTTGACGCAGACAAGGATATCGCCGCGATCACGGTGAACCGCTGGCCACACGGCTATGCCCCGGAATACAACGCCTTGTGGGACAAGCACCAAGACGACGACCCCCAAGCCCCCAACAAGATCGCCCGCCAGCGCTTCGGCGCGATCACCATCGCCAACTCCGACAGCGGCCGCGCCGCCTATACCGACAGCGCCATCGACCAGGCCTGGCGCGCGGTGGGGGAATTGCTGGGATAAAGGGCGACGCGCAAAGCCCCCTCCTCTTCAGAGGAGGGGGTTGGAGGTGGTGCGAGGCGTGGCAAGAGGCTTGAAGAAAAGGAAAAACGCAGGGGCCATCGCCCCTGCACCCCGTTAGTTTTGCGGAGCGCTTGCAAACGTGGGAGACCTATCACGCCGTTCTTTGATCCAGTTCCACCACGGTAGCAGTCGCGCCATATCGTCGCGGAACGGGAACGGCTTGCGATCAGGGTTTCCAGGTCTAACTTCTTGATGACTGCTAGAAAGTGCCCAGCCGTGACGGTGCTCGTCCACTGCCTTGGAAATTGCATTGGCGAAAGAATCCTCGGTTGCTGTAGCTAAGGTGCTTTCAAGGTCAGTGCTGGCGCAAAACAGAATCGGCAGGCGATCTTCTTCAATGATTTCAGCATCCCTTTCAGCAGCCATCTGAGTTGCCGCCGCTAGAACATCTTGAATGAGGGCGTTAGCCATCAACAACCAGCTATCGAGGGTCAAGACCAGCCCCGTTACGTTGTTAGCCAACGACACACCGGTTAATCCGCGACGACAATGCGAGAAGTAGCGCCACAGCTGGAACACCGCCTTGATCAGATCGTCATAGCCCCGCACGGAAAGCGGGTTATCGGCGTAGCGCGCCTCGACCGACATTCGTGTGGCCTTGCATTCAATCGCTAGTCGCAGCCGCCGACCATCCGTCCAAAGAATGTCGGGGGTTTTGAACTCCTCCTTGCGAACCCGGTAGGTGTGTTCCGACTGCCAGTTGATGCCTGGCAACGATGCTTGCAGGTAGCGCAAGGAATAGTCCTCAAACCTCCGTCCGTATTCTTCCCGGACTTTCCGGCCAGCGCCTACGATGTCGTAGAACACGCCAGCGGTGACCCTTTCGAGGATCAGCTGCGGCAACGGAGAGCGAATACGCTCATTTTGCGCCCCGAAACTGATGCAGGGGAATTGGCGCAAGACGCTCGGTTGATGGGCGATGGACTGAAACCGGCGGTGAATCCCGGAAGCCTTCTGGCGTGTGTCCACCACTGGCGAGCACAAAAGACGCAGCGCGCGCTCGAATTTCTCACTGGTTAGTGGAATCGACGCCCAGTCAAAACTGCGCATAAAAATCGGGTATTCCCAGAAGTATGTGTGTAAAACGAAGCCGATCAGGGAAAACTCGTTGATGGTGAGCCCATGGGTAGCCTCAAAGTAATCGGCACTGGCACCTTGCCCGTAGATGAAAGTCGACCGGTAAAACTGGGGGATGTTGAACCAGCCACGCTGCCAGTCAAACTGGCGAGCGGAGATGCGCGGCATCTCCTCCAGCACGTTCTTTCGTTTTAGCCGCACTCCAGCGTCGGCATTTTCAAGCCGCCTCAATACGCGTACCATATCCTGCAACGCATCGTAACGTGAGCAATCGAGTTCACGCCATTGTCCCTTGATACGCCGCTTTCGTTTTGGGACGATCAGCAATTCGTTGACCAACGTCTCCAGCTCCCATTTGTAAATAGTGAGCTTTGAGGTCATTTCTGTCGTCACAGCCTCAGGCGGGACGTTTCTGAGGTATCGGCGTGCCGCGTCAGGCTGATCTGTCTGAATTGCGTTAGCAGCCCAAATTAGCTGCATCGCGGCCTCGTCCGGGGCCAATTCGAGGTAGCGATTCAGCTTCTTCCGGTAAATTTCTCGCACACATACCTCGGGCTGAGATAACCGCATTGGGAGTGAGAGCTTCGGTTATTAGGAAATAGTATCATGTAACGCTCGTTTTGCGACGCCGCTTGTCTCACCGCGAAGGTCTGAAATTAGGACACTCGGCCGACTGCTCCCATTGGGATGCTGAATCGGCAGCTTTTGTCTAAGGCAGTGTTTCCTGGTCGATATCCCTCACCGCCCCTTCTTCGTCACACTCGCCGTAAAGTCCGGGTCCTTGTTCGCCACCCAGTCCACGAACTTGCGGATCGGCGGGTGGGCGAGCAGCACATCGACGTCGAGGCCGGCGCGTTGCAGTTCGGAATTGGTGAAGTTGGCGATCAAGGTCTGCTGGCAGATGCCGTGCATCGGCACCACGTCGCGGCCGCCGCGGCTTTTGGGCACGGGGTGGTGCCACACGATGGTGGTGCCGGTGGGCCGGCCGCACAGCCAGCAGGGAACGGGCGGCGGGGCTTCGTCTGCGGCCGCTTCGGGTTCGTCGTCCGTCCAGCCGCCGCGCTTGGCGTGTTTTCTTGCCATTACAGGTTCAGCCGTTCCCAATCCTGCATCAGATCGGCGCAATCGCCGATATCGCCGGCGATGGCATCGTGCAGTCCCTGCGCATCGCCCTTGGCGATCGCCTTGGCCGCGGCCTGGTGGTGATCGACCATCGCCGCCGTGCCATAGCGGCCATAGACCACGCGCATGAACGGGCCGAACTGCATCCACAGGCTTTCGATCATGCGGTTGGCCAGCGGCATCGGCGCGGCGCCATAGATCAGCGAGTGGAAGCGGAAGTTCGATTCCATGTAGGCGTTCACGTCACCCTCGCCCAGCGCCGCGTCGGTCGCCTCGTCGGCGGCGCGAATGTCGCGCAGGCGCTCGGCGCTGATGTGCGGCAGCGCGGCCACGGCGGCCACCGGTTCGAGCAGGGTGCGCAGGCGCATGATCTCGTCAAAGCGTTCCAGCGTCATCTTGGGCACCATGACCGCGCGCTTGGAGCGGATATCCACGGCCCCTTCGGCGGCGATGCGGCTGAGCGCATCGCGCACCGGCATCTGGCTCACGCCCAGTTGCTGCGCCAGACCGCGCGTGGAAATGCCCACGCCCGGCGCGATCTTGCCGGTGATCAGGCGATAGCGCAGGTCTTCATAGACCTGTTCGCGCAGCGACGAAGTCGCTTCGCCCTCGTCAGCCTGGGCCACCGCCACCTTGGCCGCGCGGGCCGCCCGCGCGATGGGCGCCTTGGCCGCTGCCACCTTGGCAGCGCCGGTTTTTGCGGCGGATTTGGCCGCGCTCTTGGCCACTGCCTTGGCCGGGCTCTTGGCCGTGCCGGCGCCGTTTTTCATGCCTGTCTGTTCCAAATGAACCTGTCTGCCGTGATCTTGGGCCATGCCCGTTCAATTGCCCACCGTGATGAACCTTTTGCACGCCAAGGCCAAGGCTTTTCGTTTGACGGCCCGATCGGGCAACCGTATCTGTGATCTTAGAATCCATCAGGACCGTTTCATGACCACCGTTCGCAATCACGATATCGCCACCCTGCGCCAGCTTGACATGGCGCACCATCTGCCCGCGCAATCCAGCTATGCCCTGCAACAGCAACTGGGCGGCAGCCGTGTGATCACGCACGCCAGGGGATGCACGATCACCGATGGCGAAGGGCACAGCCTGCTCGATGGCATGGCCGGGTTGTGGTGCGTCAACGTGGGCTATGGCCGCGAGGAACTGGCCGAAGTGGCACGCACGCAGATGCTGGAGCTGCCGTTCTACAACACCTTCTTCCGCACCGCCACGCCGCCCCCGATCGAGCTGGCTGCGCGCTTGGCCGGCCTGCTCGGCGGCAACCTGCAGCATGTGTTCTTCAACAACAGCGGATCGGAATCCAACGATACGGTGTTCCGCCTGGTGCGCACCTATTGGGCGCTCAAGGGGCAACCCCAGCGCACCGTGTTCATCAGCCGGCGCAATGCCTATCACGGCTCCACCGTCGCCTCGGCCAGCCTGGGCGGCATGGATTTCATGCACGTGCAGGGCGGCATGCCGATCCCCGGCGTGGAACACGTGATGCAGCCCTATCATTTCGGTGAAGGCTTTGGCGAAGACCCCGAAAGCTTTGCCGCCCGCGCCGCTGCCGCGATCGAGGAACGCATCCTGGCGGTCGGCCCGGAAAACGTTGCCGCGTTCATCGGCGAACCGGTGCAGGGCGCGGGCGGCGTGATCATTCCCCCGCCCACCTACTGGCAACGGGTGGAGGCGATCTGCCGCAAGTATGGCATCCTGCTGGTGTCTGACGAGGTGATCTGCGGCTTTGGCCGGCTGGGCGCCTGGTTCGGCTTCCAGCATTTCGGCTTCACCCCCGATATTGTCTCGATGGCCAAGGGGCTGTCATCGGGCTACCTGCCGATTTCGGCCACCGGCGTCAGTCGCGAGATCGTCGAGACGCTACGCGCTTCGGGCGAAGAGTTCACCCATGGCTACACCTATTCCGGCCATCCGGTCTGCGCCGCTGTCGCGCTGCGCAATCTCGATATCATCGAGCGCGAAGACCTGGTCGGCCGCACCGCGCGCGACACGGGCCCCTACCTTGCCGCCGCGCTGGCAGAGCGGCTGGCCCCGCACCCGCTGGTGGGCGAGGCGCGCTCGCTCGGCCTGATCGGCGCGGTAGAGATCGTGGCGGAAAAGGGCACCAACCGGCGCCATGGCAAGGGCGGGCAAGCCGCGCCGGTCGTGCGCGACCATTGCATCGCGCGCGGGCTGATGGTGCGCGCCGTGCGCGACACCATCGTGATGAGCCCGCCGCTGGTGATCAGCCATGCCGAGATCGACCAGCTAGTGGACACTATCAAGGCCGCGCTCGACGCCGCGCAAGCCGAACTGGCCACGCTCTGAACCGCACAACGCCGGCTGCGCTTGCGCTCAGCCGGCCATGCCCAGCACGATATCGCGCAGCGCGGCGGGTGCATCAGCCATGACGAAATGGCCGCCGCCGACCTCGTGGTATTCCCAGGTAGGATCGGCGCGCGCTGCCTCGGCAAAGCGGGCAAACGGCGTGGGCTGCCACCCGGTGGCGAAGATATAGCTGCGCCGCGGCACCTTGGCCTCTTCCCCGGTCAGTTGCACCGCTTCAACCAGCGTCAGCAGCGGATGCGGTGTCAGGCGCGGATCGGCAAAGCCGGGCAGCGGGGCGATCGCGCCAGGGCTGTGCTTCTGCCCATCGATATAATGGGCATGTTCCCATTCGCCGGTCAGATCCCACAGCGACTGGCCATCGCCCGGCACGAAGGCATCGACATAGACCAGCGCATCGATCCGCGCGCCCAGCCGCGCCGCCACGCCGGTGATGACCATACCGCCATAGCTGTGCCCGACCAGCACGAAGCGATCGCAGCCGGCCCGCGCCACTTCGTTTTCCACATGGGCAATATGGTCACGCAGCGAAATGCCGGGATGGAACCGGGCGGCATCAGCCCCCAGCCCCGGCAGGTCGACCGCCACCACGCGGTGGCCGGCGGCGCGCAGTTCGCCCGCCAGCCGATCATAACACCAGGCGCCGCACCAGGCGCCATGCACCAGTACATAGTCGGTCATGATCGGCGCCTTTCAGGCGGGATGGCGGCGGCGATAGTCCTCGATCCACTCAACGGTCTTGGCGAGGCCACCGAACGGATAGAAATGCAGCCGCACGCGGCCATGCTGCGGCCCCAGGCCACTGGCAAAGGCATCGACCAGCTTGTCTGGCCCGGCGCTGCCGAGCAGATTGCCCAGCGAAATGCCGTACTTCTTCATCACGCTGGCCGAGGCACCCACGCCACAGCGGGCGGCAAAGCCCAGCAGGCGCTTGATCCCGGCCGGGCCCGGCACGCCAATCCGTACCGGCGCATCGATGCCGCGCGCGCGCAGCTTTTCCAGCCAGACCAGGAAGGAATCGGCATCGAACCCGAACTGGGTGACGATCAGCGGCGCCATGCCGCGCGCCGTGATTTCGGCCACCTTCTTGTCCAGCACGGCCCAGCATTCCGCCTCGGTCATGTTGGGGTGGCCATCGGGGTGGCCGCCGATGCCGATCGCGGTGATCCCGGCGCGTTCGAACGCGCCAGTGGCGATCAGCGCAGAGCTGTCGAAAAACGGCCCCTGCGGCTCTGCCGGGTCACCGGCCACGATGAAGCAGCGGCGCACGCCAGCCTGTTCCACCACGGCCTTCAGATAGGCTTCGAATTCGGGCACATCGATGATCCGCCGCGCCGAAAAATGCGGCATCGGTTCAAAGCCCAGCTCGCGCACGGCCACGGTGGCGGCAATGCGGGCCTGGGCTTCCTCGCCCGGCAGATAGGTGACGGCAACGGGCGTTTCAGGGGGGATCAGAGGCGCCGCCTCGCGCAGGGACGCAATGTCCTTGGCGGTCATTTCCAGCGAATACCCATCGGTAATCCCGGCGGGTTCCTTGTCCCAATTGGGATGAATCTGTGCGTATGCCATCCTCTGATCCCTCGCCCATTCGTGTTGTTATGCTTGGGGTAGTGCCCCTCCCCGCCAAGCGGCAGGGAGAGAGCTGTGACGAGGTCCGGTCGCCATTGTGGCCAGACCGAGCCGAGAATGGTGCTGTTTCGGGAGCCGGAGCGCAGCGTACTTTAGGTACGTGAGCACCGGAAGCGCGAAACAGTGCCGTTCGCAGGCCGGTATGGGCGCAATGGCGGCTGGGCCTCAGCGACCGGTGCGCCAGCCTTCTGCATAGGCTTCGCGGGCCACGCGGCTGTACGGCACGGGCGATACGATCGCGCGCACTTCCAGCTGCTTGTGCGGTTCAACGGTGGTCTTCTTGGTGCCGCCGTTTTCTTCGCCCCACACCACGCGCACTTCGGTGCCGACCGGGATTTCCGGATCGATCGTGGCGAGGCTCAGCGCCTGCTTTTCGTTGTAGGAATAGCCGGTGAACATCGACAGGCCCACGGTCTTGCCGCCGGCATCGACCACGCGGTCATAGTTCGACGAGGCATAGTTGGCGAGCGGCACGTCGAAGAACTTGTACTGGTCACCATCGGGGTTGAACAGCGAAGCCATGATCTTGGCCATGTCTTCGGGATGCCAGGCCAGCGTGACCTTCTTGCGCTGGTCAGCCGGGTTCAGCGCCTGCAGCGCTTCCTTCCCGTGGAACTCGTGGTCGAACTTCACGAACGAGCCATAGCCCAGTTCCCACGGGTTGAGGTAATAGTCCTCGATGTTGTCCGACACGAACGAACCGCCGATCGAGCCGGTGGCTTCATAGCTGTCGGCACCGAGCCATTCGCGGAAACCCTTGAGCTTTTCGCCGGTGTAGATGGCGGGCAGCGGCGAGGGAATCCAGCCCGATTCCAGCGTGTTCGACGGATAGGCGCGGCTGCCGCACGCGATCAGGCCGAATTCCTTGCCGGCTTCGAGAATGGCGGCGCGGATTTCGTCCTGCTCTTCATAGGGGCCCCAGATTTCCAGGCCCGGCGCGCCCGACATGCCGTGGCGCAGCGTGCGCACGGTCTTGCCGGCGATGTTCATCGTGCTCATGTTGAAGAACTTGAGCTGTTCCAGCGGGCCGCCGTGCAGCTTTTCGATCACGGCCCAGGCATTGGGGCCCTGGATCTGGAAGCGCCATTCCTTGCGCTTGGCCGGCTTGCCCATCAGGCGCATGGGCGAGCGGTCGTCCAGCTCGATTTCCACGTCATAGCCACCGGTGGCGGCGTGATAGCGCAGCCAGTTCGAAGCCGGCGCGCGGCCGACATAGGTGAAGCTTTCTTCTTCTTCCCAGAAGATGATGCCGTCACCAATCACGTGGCCATAGGGGGTGGTGGGCACATACTGCTTGGCCTTGTTCACCGCCCAGCCCTTGGGGCTGTTGATCATGGTGTCGGACAGCAGCTTGAGCGCGTCCTTGCCGCGAATGTAGAGGTTCACCATGTGGTGCGACTGGTCGAACAGCACCGCCGAGTGCTGCCATGCCCACTGCTCCGAACGCCAGTTGGAAAATTCCGGTGCTACCACCGGATAGACATAGGCACCCAGCTGCGAGTTGCGCAGCATGCCGACGATGTCGCCATTTTGCTGCAGCAGCTGGTCAAGGTTGGTCGCGGCCATGCAATCTTCTCCCGACTAAAAATGCTTGGTTGAAATTTGTATGCAACACATACAATATCAAATCAGATTCGCAATGGCAAAATCGACAGGCCGGCGCGAGACAACGACGGGAGAGACACTGACCATGGCCGCACCGCTGATTCTCACCATTTCCTGCACCGACGTGCCGGGAATCGTTGCCCGCGTATCGGGCACCCTGTTCGAACAAGGCGCCAACGTGCTGGAGGCGCAGCAGTTCGACGACCTTGAATCCGGGCGCTTTTTCATGCGCGTGGTGTTCGATCCGGGCGAAAAGAGCGCGCAAATGCTGCGCGATGCCCTCACCCCGGTGGCGCAGCAATATGGCATGGACTGGAACCTGCGCGACACCGCGCAAAAGCGCCGCGTGGTGATGATGGTGTCCAAGTTCGACCACTGCCTGGGCGATCTGCTCTATCGCGCGCGAATCGGCGAGCTGCCGATGGAAGTGGTCGCCATCCTGGGCAACCATCCCAAGGAAGCGCTGTCGATCTCGCTGATCGGCGACATCCCCTATTACCACCTGCCGATCACCAAGGACACCAAGCCGCAGCAGGAAGCGGAAGTGAAGCGCATCGTCACCGAAACCGGCGCCGAGCTGGTCGTGCTGGCCCGCTACATGCAGATCCTGTCGGATGACCTGGCCAGGTTCCTGTCGGGCCGCTGCATCAACATCCACCACTCGTTCCTGCCCAGCTTCAAGGGCGCCAAGCCCTATCACCAGGCCCACGCGCGCGGTGTGAAGATGATCGGCGCGACGGGGCATTATGTGACGGCAGACCTCGACGAAGGCCCGATCATCCATCAGGATGTGGAAACCGTGACTCATGCCGATCGGCCAGATGATCTGGTGCGCAAGGGCCGCGATATCGAACGCCGCGTGCTGGCCGAAGCCGTGCGGCTGCACCTGGAAGACCGCGCGCTGCTCAACGGCAACAAGACGGTCGTGTTCAAAAGCTGACGGGAAAGGAAGCAAGATGCAGGTCAACGCCCTCGATCATGTGAACATCATCACCGACCGCCTGGGCGAAACCTGCGCTTTTTACGTCGCGCTGCTCGGGCTTGAGCAGCGCGACGCGCCCCCGCCCTTGACCCCGAAAAACGCGCAGTGGCTCTATGACAAGGGCGGGCGGGCCGTGCTGCACATCAACAGCACCGATTGCCCGCGCACCTATGACCGCGCAGTGGAGCCGGGCCGGGTGACTGGCGCGATCCACCATGTCGCGCTCAACTGTTCCGGGCATGACACCGTCAGCGCGCGGATCGCGGCCATGGGGCTGGAGGCCAAGACCAACTTCGTGGCAGCGATCGGCCTGCGCCAGATTTTCGTGGCCGATCCCAACAACGTGCTGCTGGAATTGAACTTCTTCGCCGATTAATCCTCCCCATGTTGGGGAGGGGGACCAGCCGCAGGCTGGTGGAGGGGCGTTTCTACCTTGAACGCCGCTTCAGGTGGCCAATCCCCATCACCACGCTTCGCGCGGTCCCCCTCCCCGACACGGGGAGGATCAGATCGCCGCTTCGAGCGCGTCGGCCAGGGCCTCTGGCATCGACAGGTAGGGGCTGTGGTCCGCCTCCAGCGTGATGACCTGCGCACCGGGCGACATGGCGATCATGCGGCGCTGGCTGTCGATCGGGATCGTGCGATCCTGCGTGCATTCCACATAAGTGCGCGGCTTGCTGCCCCAACGCTCGGGCGTGACGACGATCTTCTGCCGGCGGGGCTCGCTTGGCTCGGCCATCAGGCGGGGCAGAACGGCGGCCACCGCGTCAGGCGGGGAAAGCTGGGCAAACACATCGCCTGCCCCGTCGAGTGGATCGATCACCGTGGCAATGCTGCCATGCAGGGGCTTGATGATCGCCTCGAACGGCGCATTGGGGCCAACGATCTCCTTGAATTCCGCGCGCGACAGGCCAGCGGGCAGCATCATCGCGCAGATATAGGCCAGGCTGTCCATCGCCTCGGGATGGCGTTCGGCCGCCGTGCTCACCACCAGCCCGCCACGGCTGTGCCCGCCCAGAACCACCGGCGCGCCACCCAGCCGGGCCTTGAGATCGGCGCAATGCTGCGCGGCAAAATCGCCCCAGTCCTCCAGTGTCACCGCCGCCATTTCCTCGGCCGTGCCCCCCATACCGGGCAGCGTCGGCGCCACCACGGTATGCCCACGCGCGGCCAGGATCGCGGCCACGGTGTCAAAGCACCAGCCACCATGCCACGATCCATGGATCAGAACGAAACCGGCCATTTTCCTGCAATCCTCTCTTAACGCGCGTGCCCGGTCCAGGTGCGCAGGCCGGGCGCGGTGCGATCTTCGCCCGCCAGCGCGGCGGCCACGGCGGGCCGTGCAGTCATGCGATCACGCCAGGCCACCAGGCGCGGCGCGCGCACGGCGATATCCAGTTCGGGGAACATACGCTCCACCATCATCCCGCAATGGGCATAAAAGTTGATGTCGGCAAGGGTATAGCTGTCCCCGGCGAGCCAGGCGGTTTGCCCCAGCTGGCGTTCCACCTTGTCCACCGCATAGGTGATCTTGTCCAGGGCATGGGCCAGGTCGCTTTCGGAAAAGCCCGATCGCGCCGTCGCCCATTTCTTGCGCTGGTCGGGCAGCGGGATGTTTTCCAGCAGCTTTTCGAATTCGCCGTTCTCGATGTTGCGTGCAATGATCCCAACCATGCGGTGCCAGCCATGCATCGACACGTGGTTCATCACATGCTCGTCAACAAACTTGTTCCAATAGCGCATCCGCGCCGCGTCCACGGGGTCGCGCGGTCGCAACGGGCCATCGGCCGGCTGGGCATCGGGGAAGGCATCCTCCAGGTATTCGTTGATCACGGTGGTGTGCGTGATGATCGTGCCATCGTGATCGAGCACGGGCACCTGTCCTTCGGGATTGATCGCGGTGAACCACGGCTGGTGCTGCTCGAACTTGTGCAGATCGACATAGCGACTGGTATAGCCCAGACCCTTTTCCTTGAGCGGAATCATCGATTTGAGCGAGTTCGCCACGGGTTCGGCGTGGTAATAGGTCAAGGCCATGGTCGCACTCCGTTACAGCGACAGGGTTCCCAAAAGGCCGCCATCCACGGCCCAGCTTTGCGCGGTGACATGGGCTGCGGCATCTGACAGCAGAAAGGCGGCGACCTGCGCCAGTTCATCGGCACTGCCGGTGCGGCCCTGCGGCACGCGGGCGGCCATCGCCGTCGCGGCATCGGGTGGCAGGGCATCGAGCATCGGGGTTTCGATGAAGCCGGGCACCACGCAATTGCAGCGCACGCCGAACGGCGCCAGTTCCAGCGCGACCGCGCGCGACAGGCCCAGCACCGCGTGCTTTGACGCGACATAGCCCGCGTTCATCGCCATGCCGCGCTCGCTCGCCAGGCTGCCGGTCACCAGGATCGCGCCGCGCCGGCGCTGCTTCATCGCTGGAACGACATGGGCAATAGCGTGGAACACCGCCGTGACATTGACCGCCATGACCGCCGCAAACGCCGCGTCGCCATAGTCTTCCACTGCGGCAAACGTGCCGCCGATGCCGGCGTTGCAGAACAGGCCGTCGATGGCGCCGCGCGCAGCCACACCCGCGTCCAGCGCCGCCAGCAATTGCGGCTTGTCAGCTACGTCTGCCACTGCCCATCCGGCCGCGCCGCCCAGTTCTGCCACCGCCTCTTCCAGCAAGGCGGCGCGCCTGGCAATCAGGGTTACCGTGCCGCCGCCGGCCACCACGCGCTGCGACGTCGCGCGGCCGATCCCGCTGGAAGCCCCGGTGATCACCACATGGCGGCCGGCGAAATCCGTCATGCCCGCCCGCCTGCGATGAACGCGGCCCAGACCTGCGCCTCGGGCCGGTCAGACCCTTCTGGCGTCCATTGCCGGGCCATCAGCGCGCGCGCCTGCCCCTCGCCCATGCCGGCCACGTCGCAGTGCCAGCGATAGAAGAACGCCGCCACCCGCCAATTCATGATGCAATGCACGTGCACCGGGCGCGGCGTTGCATCGAGTGCGGCACAGAACGCGGCGAAATGCCCGTCATCGGGCGCATCGAACGGCACGGGGATATGGGTATAGCCGATGCCCGCCGCCGCCAGCCGCGCGCCCTCTTCGGGAAGGGCTTCGGGATGGGTTTCCAGCGCCAGGTTGATCACATGGGCCACGCCCAGCCCGGCCAGCCGCGCCACGTCGCGCGGCTCCAGCCGGCCCGACGTGGTGATATCGCCCCCCAGCCGCTGCCAGGCGCGGATATCGGCCGGATCGGCGGTCATTCCAGGCCCAGCAACCGCACGGCGTTGTCCTTCATGATGCCCGGCAGCACGTCGTCGCGAAAGCCGACCTGGCGCGCGGCATCGAGCCACTTGTCGGGTCGGATCAGCGGGAAATCGCTGCCGAACAGCATCTTCTTGCGCAGCTGCGTATTGGCATACTGGATGATCTGCGGCTGGAAATACTTGGGGCTCCAGCCCGACAGGTCGATGAACACGTTGTCCTTGTGCAGCGCCATCGACAGGCTTTCATCCACCCACGGCCACGAGGGATGCGCCAGGATGATCTTCATGTCGGGAAAATCCACCGCCACATCATCGACCAGCATCGGCTGCCCGTATTTCAGGCGGATGCCCCCGCCGCCGCGCATGCCGGTGCCCATGCCGGAATGCCCGGTGTGGAAGATCGCCGGCAGCTTGTAGTGGTTGATCACCTCATAGATGGCATAGCCGACCTGCTCGGCCGGATGGATGTTCTGGCAGATATGGTGGAACTTGAAGCCCTTGACGCCATAGTTCTCGATCAGGTCCCGCGCTTCTCGCGCGCCGTACTTGCCCTTGTGCGGATCGATCGAGGCAAAGGGGATGCACACGTCATCGTTCTGCGCGGCAAATTCGGCGATTTCATAGTTCGACACGCGCTTGGCGCCGATGCCGCTCTCGCAGTCCACCGTGAACAGGCAGAACGCAATGTTCTGGTCGCGATAGATCTGCGCGATCTCGGGCATCTTGGGCCGCTCGCGCGGCGCCTTGAAATAGCTCGATGCCGCATCGAAAAACTTGCCCATCACCGGATCTTCGGGATCGTGGCACGAAACTTCGGCATGCACGTGCACGTCGATGGCGGTGATCTTGGACAGGTCTATGGGCATCAATGCAGTCCTTGCGATGTGCGCCTCATCTTTCGTCACCCCGGACTTGATCCGGGGTCCCGCTTGGCACCTAAACCGGCACTGCGGAACGAAGAAGCGGGACCCCGGGTCGAGCCCGGGGTGACGAAGAGAAAAAGGCGCGCTTTAAATCAGCGCCTTACAGCTGAATGATCACGGTCTTGGTTTCGAGATAGGCCTCCACGCCCTGGCGGCCCTGTTCGCGGCCCAGGCCCGATTCCTTGTAGCCGCCGAACGGCAGCGCGGTATCGATCATGGCGTGGCAATTGCCCCAGACGGTGCCCGATTTGATCTTGGCCGCCAGCTTGTGCATCGTCGCCACATCCTTGGTCCAGATGCCGGCGCCCAGGCCAAAGCAGGTGTCGTTGGCCATGCGCGCCACTTCATCCAGGTCTTCAAAGCGCTGCGCCACCACGACCGGGCCAAAGATTTCCTCGCGCACCACGCTCATCTGCGGGTTCACGTTGGCCAGGATCGTGGGGTTGACGTAATAGCCGCCATCGCTGGCCGGCACGTCGCCGCCCATCACCACGCTGGCACCATCGCGCTTGCCCGCTTCGATATAGCCCATCACCCGCTCGTGCTGTTCCTTGCTGACCAGCGGCCCCATGTGCGCCTCGGGATCGAGGCTGGGGCGCGGGCTCCAGAACGGGGCGGTGGCGGCCATGCCTTCGAGAACCTGATCGAACACCGACTTGTGCGCGAACAGGCGCGAGCCCGCCACACAGACCTGGCCCGAATTGAAGAAGATCGCACCCGCCGCGCCCGGCGCTGCCTGCGCCACGTCGACATCGGGCATCACCACCACCGGGCTCTTGCCGCCCAGTTCCAGCGTCACGCGCTTCATGCTGGCAGTGGCATTGCGGTTGATCAGCTTGCCGATCTCGGTCGATCCGGTGAAGGCCACCTTGTCGACATCGGGGTGCTTGACCATGCGATCACCAGCAGTGTGGCCATTGCCGGTGATGATGTTGATGACGCCGGCGGGGAAGCCGGCTTCCACCACCAGATCAGCGAGCTTGAGCGCAGTGAGCGAGGTCTGCTCGGCGGGCTTCAATACCAGGGTGCAGCCCGCCGCCAGGGCTGGCGCGATCTTGAGCGAAGCCATCAGCAGCGGGAAGTTCCACGGCACGATCTGCGCGCACACGCCCACCGGCTCGCGCACGGTATAGCTGAATACCTGCCCGCCGGGCATGGTATAGGGCTGCGTGGTTTCGCCCGAAATCTTGCTGGCCCAGCCGGCCATGAAGCGCAACTGGCTGATCGCACCGGGAATATCGATGGCGCCGGCCATGGTCTTGGGCTTGCCGTTGTCGATCGCTTCGAGTTCGGCAAAGAGATCGGCATTGGCTTCGAGCAGATCGGCCAGGCGGTTCATGGTGCGATCGCGCACCATCGGCGGCAGGCCAGACCAGCGGCCATCATCGAACGCGGCGCGCGCGGCAGCGACGGCGCGATCCACGTCCTTGTCCGATGCATCGACCACGTGGCCCACGATCTTGCCGCTCGAGGGGTCTTCCACGTCGATCACGGCATCGTGGCTGCTGTCCACCCATTCGTTGTTGATGAACAGCTGCGGCTTGCGCGCCAGAAAGGCCGACGCTTGCGGGGAATAGGCGCGCTGCTCGCGCGAAATCGTCGTCATCTCGTTCATGGCCGACTCCTCTCCATTATTTGTAATGTATCATAACAGTTTCACCGGGCCAAGCGCGCGTCAATTGCGCGCCGTGCCCTTGCCGATGCGCTGGCCGGTCTTGGCCTCCAGCGCCTTGTCCTGGTTGGCGCGCGCGATCAGGTACTGGCGGATCGCCTCGGCATCGTCGGCGGTCAGCACGCTCTTGAACGAGACCATTCCGGCCTCGTGCAGCGCGCCATCGAGCACGACCATCTTGATGCCCTCGGCCGAACCGATCGCACCCGAATGGCGCAGATCCGGGTTCACCCCACCGGCCACCGCAGCGTCGCCATGGCAGACGTTGCAATAGCGGCCATAGAGCATGCCGCCATGGGCGACCTGCTCGGGCGTGCCGGTCAGCGGCGGCGGATCGAGCGGGCCGGCATTGCTGGGTGGCGGCGGCGGCAATTGCCCCTTGGCGCCCAGCTTGAACACCATCAGGCGGCTGATGTTGCGCGATGCCCCACCCTTATGCGCGAGAATGCCGGTGGCCACGTCCCACACGCCGCCCCAGCCGACCATCACCGCCACATATTGCTCGCCGCCGATGGCATAGGTCATCGGCGCGGCAACGATGCCGCTCTGCGCCGGGAATGACCACAGCTTGTGGCCCTTGTCGGCGCTATAGGCGACGAACTGCCCCTGGGCATTGCCCTGGAACACGAGGTTGCCGGCGGTCGACAGGATGCCGCCGTTCCATGGCGAAACCTGGTCCACCCGCCAGGCCACCTTGCGATTGGCCACGTCCCAGGCGATCAGCGCGCCGGTCGTGCCGGCGAGCGCACCGGCCTGCACCTTGGGATCGGCCGGCATCGCGGTGGTATAGCCATCGATCCCAGTCTGGAAGCCCATGCCGCTGGGCTTCCAGTCCTTGGCCGCGAAATAGGGGAAGCCGGCGACGTTGGCCGGAATATACAAGAGGTTGGTCTTGGGGCTGAAGCTTTGCGGCTGCCACGAATGGGCCCCGCCCGCACCCGGCAGGCCTATGAACGGCTTGCCGGTCTTTTCATAGCGCGCCTCGGGGTTGATCGTCGGCCGGCCGGTCTTGGGATCGATCCCGGTGTTCCAGTTCACCGGCACGAAGGGCGTGGCCGAGAGGAACTGCCCGGTCTGCGCATCGAGCACATAGACATGGCCGTTCTTGGGCGCATGCAGCGCGACATGACGCGGCTTGCCGTCGATCGTCATGTCGGCCAGCGTGATCTGCGCGTCGGAATCGAAATCCCAGCGGTCCTCGGGCGTTTCCTGATAGTGCCAGGCATAGGCGCCGGTATCGGCATTCACCGCCACGATCGACGAGGTGTAGAGCGAATCCCCACTGCGCCCGGCGGGCGCCGGGTTCCACGGCTCGGCATTGCCGGTGCCGAACAGGATCAGGTTGGTCTTGGGATCATAGGTGATCGAATCCCACACCGTGCCGCCACCGCCCAGCGTCCACCAGTCGCCGGTCCAGGTCTTGGCGGCGGCTTCCATCGCCTTGTTCTCGAACCCGTCCTTGGGGTTGCCCGGCACGGTGTTGAACTTCCACACCTGCGCGCCGGTCTGCGCGTCATAAGCCGCGATATAGCCGCGCGCGCGGTATTCCCCGCCGCCCGAACCGATGACGATGCGCCCCTTCACCACGCGCGGCGCACCGGTGATGGCATAGTTCTTGGGATCGGGCACGACGACCTTGTCGAACACGACATGGCCGGTCTTCTGATCGAGTGCGATCAGCCGCCCATCCAGCGTGCCGACATAGATATTGTCGCCATAGAGCGCCGCCCCGCGGTTGACCGCGTCGCAGCAGGCCGAAACCAGGGTTTCGCGCGGCACCTTGGGATCGTATTGCCAGATCACCTTGCCGGTGCGCGCGTCATAGGCTTTGACCATCGACCAGGCGGTGGTGGTGTAGAGCACGCCATCGTGCATCAGCGGCGTGGCTTCCTGGCCGCGCGCGGTATCGAGATCGACCGACCAGGCCAGGCCCAGTTGCCCGACGTTGCCGGTGTTGATCTTGTCGAGCGGCGAGAAGCGCTGCTCGCCGTAATCGCGCCCGTAGCTGAGCCATTCATCCTGCGGGGCCGCGGCAATCAGGGCATCGGTCACCCCGCTTGTCGCCGCACCCGCCGGCGCATCACCCACCGCCTTGCCACACCCTGCCAGCGCCAGCGCCGCCAGCGATGCGAGGCCCAACCCAGCCACGAACCCGTTCCGCATCACTCTCTCCATGTCACGTCGTTCTTGCGCCTGATTTTTCAGGTCAGTTCACTGTGTTCAGTTCACCATGCGCTGGGCATTGCCCCAGTATTTCGTGCGCAGGGCCTTCTTGTCCATCTTGCCGGCCGCCGTGCGGGGAATGGCGTCGACAAACTCCACCGACTTGGGCGCCTTCACCCCGCCAAGGCGAGCCTTGGCAAAGCTGATGATGTCCGCCTCGCTCACCCCTTGGGCCACGACCACGGCATGCACCTGCTCGCCCCACTTTTCGTGCGGGATGCCAAACACGCAGGCCTCGCGCACCTGGGGCAGTTCGGTCACGGCCGCCTCGACTTCGGCGGTGAAGACGTTGAACCCGCCAGAGACCACCATGTCCTTCTTGCGATCGACGATATAGAGGTAGCCGTCAGCATCAAGCTTGCCCACGTCACCGGTGTGGTGCCAGCCGAACTTGCGGATCTCGGCGGTTTCCTCGGGCTTTTCGAAATAGCTGTGCGTCACCAGCGCGCCCCGCACGCAGATTTCGCCAGCCTCGCCCAAGGCGACCGGCTGCCCATCATCGTCGAGCAGCGCCACCTTGATCGAGCGGGTCGGCTTGCCGCAGGCGGCCAGCTTTTCGGGCGCCTCCTGGGCAAAGCGGGCCACGTCTTCGGGTGGGAACCAGGCCACGATCATCGGGCATTCCACCTGGCCATAGGCCTGGCACATGCACGGGCCAAAGATTTCCACCGCCTGGCGCAGCTTTTCGGGCGAGCAGGGCGACCCCACCAGGATGAAGATCTTCAGGCTCGAATAATCATGCGCGCCGATCTGCGGCGAGGCCATGAGCTGGTACAACGCCGTGGGCGGCAGGTACATGTGGGTGACCTTGTGCTCCTCGATCGCAGCGAGCACGGCTTCGGCATCGAAGCCGGGCAGGATCACCTGCGTCGCGCCCAGGCTGAGCGTGGACAGCGCGATCGGCCCGGCGGCGTGGGTGATCGGGGCAGACACCAGCGCCACAGGATCGGCGGTGCGCCCGCCCATGCCATCGGCCGCCGTCTCGATCATCGTGCCCCAACCCAGGTTGGTGACATTGGCACCCTTCGACGGGCCGGTAGTGCCACCGGTGGGAAAGATGCCGACCAGATCGAACAGGTTGCCGAATGCGTCGATCTCGGGCTCGACGAAATCCTGCGCGGTCACCCCGGCGATGAATTCCTCCAGGCTGGGATCATCGCCCATGCGCCGATCGAGGCAGACAAAATGCTGCATCACCGGGCACAGCGCCTTCAGCTGCGCCACTTCATCGGCCTTGCTGGAATGATAGACCAGCCACTTGCAGCGCACGTAGTTGATATAGGCCGCGTTGGCATCGATGGCATTGCGGGTGTTGACCGGGATCCACTTGCCATTGGCGCGCCACATCGCCAGCAGCACCACCAGGAGCATGCCATCGTTGGGGCCATAGAGGCCCAGCAGGTCCTGGTTTTCAAAGCCGTGGCGTTGCAGCGCGGCGGCGATCTGCTCGCTCAGTTCCTTGGTCTGGGCAAAGGTCAGCTTCAGGCCGGTTTGCGTATCGACAACTGCCAGCCGCGCGGGATCGCGGTCATGGCCCCGGTCGAAGTAATCAATCGCACGCATGGCTTCTCCTCATCCGCATATCGGCGGAACCGGGAAGCGCCAGGTTGGCGGGCAAAAACCACAGGCGAACACGCGGCTATGGCATCGACTCTCCCGATTCCGGTTACCCCGGTATTTGTTAGTGTTGCATACTAAATGCGGATTGCCGGCGGTCAAGCCGCCATCTGCGTGCGTTTCACGTTTGCTGCCTCAAAGGGCAGATCAACTCCGTGCTGCCATGCTCCAGCGGAACAGGTGCCGCTTGCCCGAAAGCGGCGCGGCCACCGCGCGCTCGGCCGTGGGGCGCAAACCCTGTCCGCGCGCGGCACCGCGCAGCATGACCCAGTCGCTCCACCCGGTCAGCCCTTCGACGCGCCCCTGGTCCAGCGTGGCCAGGCGGCGGCGCAGCGCCAGGGGGCCAAGCGCCAGATCATGGCGCGCGGCCAGTGGAAAGCCAGCGGCAAAAGCGCGGCTTTCTGCCACGCGGCTGTCAAACACCACCAGCGCGGGTGGCACCATGGCCTGGGCACCGGCCGGCAGGGCCACGCCGGCAGCCCCCAGCGCGCCGCTGCGCAGCAGCGTGCGGCGATCGAGCCTCACGCGCATCAGCCCGCCTTCCCCAGGTACTTTGCCACGGCATCGAGTTCGGCATCGGTGATATCGACGCGGGTCTGCGTAGGCATGGCGCCCTTACCGCCGCGCACCACGGCCTTGACGTAATCGGCGGTAAGATCGGTGCGGTTGGCCAGCAGGCCCTGGTCGGGTGTGCGGCCCATCATCATCTGCTGCTTGGTCACCAGGTTGGTGCCCATGCCCCCGGCCAAGTGGCAATAGCCGCAGTGTGCCTCGAACAGCACCTTGCCATTGCCGCCCGCGGCGGTGCGATCGCCCGCCGGATAGGCCGGGCGCAACTGATAGGGTGGCGGCGGCCCCGGCGGCGGCCCCATCGGCGCATGCGGCGCCCCGGCCTGCGCCAGCGCAACCGAGGCGCCCAGAACGATCGCCGCAACGGCGAGAATGGTGCGCGTCATGCCTTGCCTCCCTTGGTCACGCTATCCTGCGGCGCGGAATGGCGCTGCGCGGCATAGGCGGCGGGCCACACGCCCTGCTTGCCCGGGGCGATGATGCCGTTGGGATCGAGCGCGTTCTTCACCCGCTCGTCGAACCGGCGCAGCGCGTGGTTGTTGTAATCGAACGTGTCCATCACCGGGTCCATCCAGCCCAGGTGCGTGCGGTATTCGCCATAGCCAGCCTTGGCCGTCTCGCTGATCAGCGCGTTGAACAGCGCCTTCATGTTCGAAACCATCGCGGCATCGTCGCGATCGTACATCAGCATGTTGATGTTGTTGGCAAAGCGCCCGCCGATGGTGAAGCTGGCATAGAAATCCACGTCGTGATCGGCGATGATCTTGCGGCTGCGCTTCAACTGCCCCAGCACATGCTCGCTGCTCGCCGGCACCACCGGGGAAAAGCCCATGTGCGCGCCGCGCCCGCCGATCCAGTCAGACATCTGTAGCGGCACAGCCGAGGGCACGCCCATGGTGATCTCGTACTGGCCGATGGCGTCGCCCTGGCGCCACCAGTTTTCCTGCGGCGGCGCGGCCAGATGGCGCTTCATCGCCGCCTTGACGATCTCGGCCTTGGCCTTGATCACGCTTTCCTCGCCATAAAGGCGCAGCGCCACCTGCCAGTAGCCCAGCTTGTACTGCTTGAGCAGCTCGGCCACGCGCCATTCGGGGATGGCGCCGGGCTTGTCCCAGAAATCGTGGCGCTGGCCTTTCAATACCATCTTGCCCAGCCAGCTGGGGATGAACACGTTCTGCTCGATCAGCCCGGAAATCTTGAGCGGGGCGATGGTATCGACCACCCAGCCGATATCCCCCTCTTCGGGAATGTCGAAGATCAGCTCGAGCGAGGCTTCGGGCGCGGGTTGCAGCCACAGCCCGGCCTTGGTGACCACGCCCAGGTTCGACTGGGTGAACGCCAGGTCATAGGTCGGGCCATAGCTGAACGGAAACAGGTGCCAGGCCGGGTTGCCGGTCATCGCCCCCATGCCGGTGCGCAGCAGGTCGCCATCGGGCAGCACCACTTCCAGCCCGCACAGGTTGCGGGCATGGAGGCCATAGGGGGTATAGCCGATGCCGTGATCGAGCGCGTTGCCGATCACCGAGCCCCAGCCATTGCCCGGCACGCTCATCCACAAGGGGTGGTTGCCGCGCAGGATGGCATCGTGCAGGTCAAAGAACCCCACGCCCGGCTCCACCACGCAGGTCGCCAGCTTGGGATCGATATCGATGATCTTGTTCATGCGCCCCAGATCGAGCACGATCGACCCGGCCATGCGCGGCGCGGCCGTGCCATAGCCCAGGTTCTTGCCGCGCGCGACCGGCCACAGCGGGGTCTTGTGCTCGTTGGCGAGGCGCACGACCGCCCGCACTTCCTCCACATTGGCCGGCGCCACGGCGGCGCTGGCGGCCCATTGCTCGGCATCGCCGGGGGCATAGATATCGGAATAGGCGTCACGGTCGCTTTCGCTGGCCATGACCCAGTCCTTGCCCACCACGCCTTCATAGGCCTTGAGCGCGGCGGCAAAGCCCTGGGGGCTGACGCGGGGCGGCAGGTGCAGTTTCACCGGCAGATCTCTCCCATCATGGTCCCGCAACCGGGACTCATTTTCTAACAATTGTTATTGTTCTGCCTGTAATCCTGCGGTCGGTCAAGCCGCCATCACATGTTTTGTATCGCCAAGCCGCCCAGCCCCGGCTATCATCGCAGGCGGGGACCAGGACTTTGCAGCGAGCCAAGCACCTGGCATGAAGACCAAGCCTTTCGTCACCATCACTCTCGCCACGGCCGTGCTGGCCGGCACCACTGGCTGCAGCCAGCTGTCGCGGCTGTTCTCGCACGATGGCGATACGCCCGATATCGCCGGCACGCTCGATGCCGAGCCGTCCGGCGCCGGCAGCCAGGCCGGCATCTTCTCGGCGGCGACACCCGATGATCCCACCGCATTTCTCAAGGCCATGTTTGCCGACGATGGCCTTGGCGGGGCGGTTTCCACCGTGGGCGACCTGCGCCACCGCTATTTTTCCGAGGAAATGGCCGGCCTGCTGGCCGATACCACGCGCAGCACCGGCTCGTCGCTGGCCGGCAATCCGCTCTGCCTGTGCAACAACCCCACCGATCTGCAGCAGACCATCATGATCACCCATGCCGATGCCCACAAGGCCCTGGCCCACGTCACCGTGACCCGCAGTGGCGTGGCCGATGGCCCCACCGTGCACCTGGTGATCGCCATGGCCCGCAAGGAGGAAGGCTGGAAAATCACCGACATCCGCTATCCCGACGAAAACGTCGGGCTGCGCGATATCCTGGCCAAGGCCAACGCCCCGTCGCTTGATGTCAACGCGGCCTATTAGGTGGAATGGCCAATTCGAATGAGCGGTTTCGCCGACTTTCTGACGATAAGCAGCGTTCCGGACACGATGATATTGCGGACATTGGCTGTCCGTGCACCAACCGGGCGTAAGGCGCAGTAGGCGACACTGCTGCGGAGGGTAGAAAAGCCGACGCCGACTGCTACTGTTCGCGTAAGGGGGGCCAATGTTACCGAAGCGGACGGAATGGAAGAAATGGGGAGCGCTAAACCGAGCAACCTATTTGGCTCAGTTGCTTGCCCCAGTGTCACTCATTGTTACGAGCGTGTTCTCATATCTAAGCTGGCGCGAGGCGCGACATTCAAGCGAGTTGCAGCAGACCCTTTTCGCCGCACAGAACGGCCCGAGACTCACGCTCGCCAATGTGCGTGTGTCATCGACGGCCGGCAAAGACTCGGCGCCGGTGCTGCTTTTCGCGTTGAAGAACGAAGGTGAATCCGATGCGCAATCAGCATGCCTCGATTTGCTGGATAATGATCTTAGGCCATTGACCGCCAACTGCGAAAAGGAGGGGCCGTTTGGTGCTTGGTTCCTCGGTAAACAGGAAGTCTTCACGTACGCTCTTCCGATCTCTGCGAACATTGGCCGTCGGCTCGGCGTCACTCCGCGTGAATCACGGGTATTGAAGCAGGACCGGTCCGTCGTCCCATGCGCAGCGCACGAGGAAGGTCGCGTCATCATCGCGAGCTATCGATACTCGGACGTGCTGGGCACGAAGCGGCAGATGGTGGAGCAAGTCTTGTTGTGCGGCGATAAGCCCGCCCCCGAGGCCGGCTAGAAGGGCAACCAAACTCGCTGCTTCGCTTTTACCTGCTTTCTGACAAATGTTCGGGTTCTGGTCTGCGTGCCAGTTAGCGAGCTACGATCCCAGCTGCCACGCCGATCCCTTTTGGCAAGGCGTCCTTTTGGGATAATGCTGTGCTTGCTTCGCGCACGTTTCCGAAGTGACTCTTCCGCGGATCACATGGTCTTTCGGACAAAGTTGAGGCTCTGCAAGCGACTGCTAACCACCAATCTAAGTCGTTCCGCTCACCATTGAAGCCGCCCACACGCCCTAATCAACCGCGTTGCGCCGCCCCAGGATGCGCTCGAACGGCAGGCTGACGATGGCCTTGACGATCGTGGTATCGGCATTGGTGCCATAGCCGTGGCCAACCCCCAGGTTGAGCGCCCAGCGCCCGAGGTCCACGTCGGCCACGGCAAAGATCGACTGGTCGCTGCCGTGCAGGTTGCCGAAATGGGCGAAGCTGCCCGTGCCGTTATAGCTTTCGATGCCCAGCGAGACCTTCTTCGTCATCGCATAGGCGACGCGGGTGTCGAACTCGACTTCGGGCGAATGGCCGACCGGGCCTGACACCACGAAATCGACATTGGCGTTTTCGGCCAGGGTCCACTTGCCCAGCCGCGTGCCGACGATGCCTTTCAGCTCGGCATTCCACGGATTGATATCGAGCTTGTGATCGACGTGGCCGATCTCGAAATTGGCCCCCCACCACCAGTTCTGCCCCGGGCGGCGCGGCGCGATGAACTTGAGCCGGGTCTTGACCCCGCCGGGATCGAGCCGGCCCTGCCCATCGAGCGTGGCCAGCGGCAGATAGAGCCCCGCTTCCAGATAGGGCGTGATGCCATAGGAGAACTCGGGCGTGACGCGCAGGCGGTGCAGCGCCTGCTGCGCGCCGGCATAGTCATCGGTGGTGGTGCCATCAGCCACATAGTTGATGTGGGTATCGAGGCCGAAATGGCCGGGCTGGTCCATCTCGTCCATGTAGACCTGGATTTCCTCTGGCGCGGCCAGGGCCGGCTGCGTTGCCAACGCCCCGCCCGCTATTGCCGCGAGGGCCACACCCTGCCTCATCACACGCCACGCCATGCCACACGCCCCTCAAAGGAGCGCCGCCGATAGCAAAGCGGCCATCGCGAAGATAATTACAAAATGCCAACGTGCCCCCGTGAGCGGCTCACGTCAGCGCGTAATACTTCACGTGGTTGCCGTCCGGGCGCCGCTCGCCCACGCCGATGAACACGTGCCGCGTCAGCCAGTCGTGCGGGCCCTTGCTCGTCTCGAACGTGGGCTGCGCGCGCAGATAGTATTCGGCATGGGGAACCGGCGCGCCACCGGCAAAGGCCCAGGCGCGCAGGCGATCCATCGTGCCGGCCTCGCGCCCCCACAAAAAGCCCTTGTTCTGCATATAGATCAGCGTGCCATCGTCCACTTCCAAGACATAGCGCGCATCGAACACGGCGGTGTCATCGCTGCGGAAGAACGCATAGTCCCCGCCCGAATTGGGCACTGCCCGGCCTTTCAGGCGCGGCCCTTCGAACACGCCTTCGTCGACATAGACCGCGCTGCGCATGCCGCCGCTGGGCAAGTCGGGGATCATCTGCACCCGCGTGAATTTCAGCGTGCAGGCAAAGGCAAACTCCAGGCGGGGATTGTCGAGCGTGGAAAAGTCCATGAGGAAGCGGCCCGTTCGGTTCAATAGTTGGAAAGGATGGTCAGGCTCGGCCCGTCGAGCGGCTTGCCGGCCTTCTGCTTGGCCAGTTCATCGGCCCGCGTCTTGCCCTGCAGATCGATCAGGTAGGCATGGATCGCATCGGCATCATCAGGGCGCAAGACATCGTCCCAGCGTGGCATGCCGGCCGGCAGCAGCGCGCCTTCCAGCACGATCTGCTTGAACGCCTCGTGCGTGCCGGGCTGCATGCGGCGCAGGTCTGGCGCCATCGAGCGGTGGATATTGGCATGGCAGATCGCGCAATTGGCAAAGAACAGCCCCTGCCCGCGCGCAATCGTCGCCGCCGTCACCCCGGGCGCCTGGGCCGGCGGTGGCGGCGCCACTTCCAGCGGGGGCAGCAGCGGCGGCAGCGGCACTTTGCCCCCGTCCAGGCGGAAGACCAGCAGGCGGTTCTGGTTGCCCCGGCTATAGGCGGCCGAATAGCGCGGGGTAAAGGCCCAGCCGCCCCCGCCCCAGCCGGCCTGCACGGCAATGTATTGCACGCCGCGCAGGGCATAGGTGATCGGCGCGGCCATGATCGGGCTGCCGGTCTCAATGCTTTTCAAGACGGCGCCATTGCGCGCATCGCGCACCACCAGCTTGCCCGAAAGCGTGCCCTGCACGATCAGGCCCGATGCCGTGGCCAGCACGCCGCCACGGTCCTGCCAGCCTTCGCTGTCCACCGCCCACACCGTCTTGCCGGTAAGCGGATCGATCGCGCGCAACTGGCTCTTGCCGGGATCGGCCTTGGCCTGGGCATAGGCCGGCAGCGCCTTGACCGCTTGCGCCATGGGGGGCGGCAGCGTTTCCGTGGCAGCGACCACATCGGGGGTAAAGATCAGCGCGGCATCGTTGTTGAGCGCGCGGGCGCGATAGGGCTTGGCGCCGGGCGTCATGAAGATCAGGTTGCCGATATCAGCCACCGATCCGTAATAGAGGCCGGTCTGCGGGCTATAGGCCGCCGGAAACCAGTTGCGTGCCCCCACGGTGGAGGGAAACACGATCTTGGGCCCATCGGTATAGTCTGCAGCTTCCCTATTGAGGATCGGCTTCATCGTGCCCGGCTCAAAGCCCTTGATCCAGTTGGCCCGCGCAATGGCATTGGCGCGCAGCACCTGGCCGGTCTTGCGATCGATCACATAGAGAAAGCCGTTCTTGGGCGCATGCAGGATCACCCCGCGTGTCTGCCCGTCCACCGCCATGTGCGTCAGGATCATCGGCTGGGTAGAGGTGAAATCCCAATTGTCTTCGGGTGTTTCCTGGTAATGCCAGACCATCCGCCCGGTCTTGGGGTCGAGCGCGACGAGCGAGCCGAGATAGAGATTGTCGCCGCCGGCAGGCGAGCGTTTCGAGCGCGCATAAGGGCCGCCATTGCCGGTGCCGACCAGCACGTAACCGGTTTCAGGATCATAGTTGATCGCATCCCACGGCGCGCCACCGCCGCCCACGTCCCAGCGGCTCTTGGGATCCCAGGTCTTGAGCGCGGCTTCCAGCTCCGGCGTTTCCTGCGGGCCGAGCGCGGGATCATGCGGCACCACGTGCCAGCGCCAGCGGATCGCCCCGGTCTTGATATCGAGCGCCGTGACATAGCCGCGCACGTCATACTCCGCGCCGCCCATGCCGATGACCACCAGATCGCCGGCCACTTCGGGCGCGCCGGTGGAATTGTCGCCGCGCTTGCGGTCCTCGATGAAATCGGTCTTCCACACCACGGCGCCGGTCTTGGCGTCGAGCGCGTACATCCACCCGTCGAGCGCCGCGATGAACACCTTGCCGCCTGATACGGCCAGCCCGCGGTTGACCATGTCGCAACACGCGGTGCGGTTGCGCTGCATGTCCACCTCCGGCTCGAACCGCCAGAGTTCGCGGCCACTTGCCGCGTCATAGGCATAGGCGCGCCCGGCATTGCCGGCGACATAGAGCACCCCGCCCACCATCACCGGGCTGGCTTCCTGCCCGCGCGCGGTGCCCAGGTCTGCTTCCCAGGCCAGGCCCAGCCGCGCCACATTGGCCGGGTTGATGGCATCGAGCGTGGACCAATGCGTCTTGCCTGCATCCCCGCCCGGCTCGACCCACTCGCTGCCAGCGCCTTGCGTCAGCGGCGCGGCGGCAGCCAGCGTCAGGCTTGCCGTTGCCAGGATCGCCATATTGCGCCAGCGCCCTCTGCCAAACCCCAGGCGAACGGAGACGGCATTCTTCTCCCCCTCCTCTTCAGAGGAGGGGGTCGGGGGGTGGTGGATACCTGGCGCAAGATGTCCACCACCCCCGGCCCCTCCTCTAAAGAGGAGGGGAGAGTGGGCCAGCTTCCGCCCGTCCCCGTTCGGGCTGAGCTTGTCGAAGCCCCCCGCAGTCGCGCGCCCCGCACGGCCCTTCGACAAGCTCAGGGCGAACGGGAACCAGGTAAAGTGAGCCGTTCGGGCTGAGCCTGTCGAAGCCCCCCGCAACCATCCCCAAACCCCGCGCATCACAGCGCATCCCATGGGCTGGGCATGCGATAGGGCACGGTGATGAAATTGGCCTCGATCTGCTCGATCATGCCATGGTCGATCTTGAACAACTCGGAGATGTAGAAGCTGTGGGGCCGGCGTACCGGGCTTTTCACAGTGCGACCATCGGTCAGCTGATACTCGTCGATCCGGCCGGAATGATCGATGAAGCCAAACGCCAGCACCAGCCCGCGCTCTTCGTCCACCAGGGGGAAGCGCCGGGCGCGCAGTTCGTCGTCATAGCGATAGTTGCCCATGCGGAACTGCTCTTCGCAGCCCAGCGCCGATACCGGCACGATCTTGGCGAATTCCGGGTTGCGCGTGGTCTGCACGCCGTTTTCCACCCGCTGGCAATCGGGGTGGAACCGGGTGTGGATCGTGCCATCGTTCTGCTGCAGCGTGTCGAAATAGCCGTTGGACAGCCGCACCATTTCGGCCCGATCGACCGGGCTTTCCGGCTCGCGGTGCAGGATCGGCTTGTCCCAATAGCGCGGGTTTTCAAACTTGATGCCGCTGTCCGACTGGCGCACGATCAGCAGCTCGGCCTCCGCCACCTCGCCCGCCTCGTTCAGGGCCAGCCGCACGGTCAGTGCCGATTCCTCGATCGCCTCGATCAGCGTGCCGAAATAGCCGACCTGGCGGGTCCGCACATCGGCAAAGCGCAGGCGATAGTCGCCCAGCCCCTGCACCGTGCCCCACACGCCATCGTCGGTGGCCAGCATAACATTGTTTTCGGAAAACAGCGCATCGCTCGCCCAGTTGACCTGGGCCGAAGCCCCTTGGCCGAGGGCAGCCAGAAAGGCATCGAGTGCGGCATAGAGGGCCTCGCGGTCCATCGTCTCTCCCTTTTCGCGGCCTTGGGACAACAAGCCTTTGACGCGGTTATGCAACCGACATATCCTATCAATTGTTAGAATGAAAGGGGGGAGATACCCTCTTGCCGCAGATGCAGCCCGGGAGAAATGCCAATGTCCAGAACGCCCGCCGAACAGGCCCTGCTCGATCGCGTGCTGGCGATGTACCACGATGTGCTGATCGCGATGGATAGCGGTGCGGTCGATCGCTACATCGCGCCCAGCTATGTCCAGCACAGCTCGCTGGCAGAGCCGGGCGTGCCCGCGCTCAAGGCCTTTCTCGACCGCGTCCGCCACGAATCGCCCGATGCCCGGCAAACCATCCATCGCAGCTTCGTCGATGGCGACCACGTCGTGGTGCACACCCATGTGCAGCGCTGGCCGGGCGATCCCGGCTTGGCCGTGGTCGATATCTTCCGGTGCGAAGATGACATGATCGTGGAGCACTGGGACGTGATCCAGGACGTGCCGACCGCACCGGTCAATCCCCTGCCGATGTTTTGAAAGGCCCCACGATGCGCTTTGACAACACCTGCGTCGCTATCCTCGGCGGCAATTCCGGCATCGGCCTTGCCGCCGCGCGCCAGTTCGCGGCAGAGGGCGCGCGCCTGGCGCTGACCGGCCGCAACCCGCAAACCCTGCACGAGGCGGCCGAGGAACTCGGCGCGCTGGCGGTGCGCGCCGACATGGGCGATGTGGAGCAGACCCGCGCTGCCCTGGCCGAGATCGAGCAAGTGCTGGGCGGCATCGACGTGCTGTTCGTCAACGCCGGCGTCGGCGGCTTTGCCATGGTGCCCGAGGTGACCGAGACGTTCTGGGACGATATCCACACCGTCAACCTGCGCGGCGCGTTCTTTGCGATCCAGAATGCGCTGCCGCTGATGCGCGATGGCGGCGCCATCGTCATCACAGGCTCGATCGGATCGCTGGCCGCCGTGCCGGGCAACGTTGCCTATGCCGCCGCCAAGGCAGGTCTGCGCGCCATGGCGCGGATCGTGGCCAAGGAACTCCTCCCGCGCCGCATCCGCGTCAACCTGATCAGTCCCGGCCCCACCGAGACCGAAATCTTCAAGCGCGATGCCAGCCCCGAACAAATCGCCGGTATGCGCGACATGCTCTCGGCCGTGGTGCCGATCGGCCGCATGGGCACAGCCGAAGAAGTCGCCAGCGCCGCGCTGTTCCTGGCCAGCCGCGAGGCCAGCTTCATCAACGGCGTCGATCTCTATGTCGATGGGGGGTGTCTGGAGTTGGGGTGAGACGCGGAGTCTTTAACGATTATTTTCACACGAAGCCACGAAGGCACGAAGAAGTGAAAGACGGATATCCGGCTCCGCCGGAATTATTAAATTTCTTCGTGTCTTCGTGTCTTCGTGTCTTCGTGTCTTCGTGTGAAAAATCCAAAAAATGCCGAATGCCAAAATGGCAGCATCCATGCTTTACGAATTTCCCCAAATCACCGACCGTAGCAATCATGCACAATCTCAGCGCCTCGGCAGATTTGGAGAAGCTGGCTACCACGGTGATTGATTGCGGATACAGGCTGCATGTCGAACTCGGCCCAGGCCTGCTGGAGTCCGTTTACGAAACAATCCTGTGTCACATGCTTGAACAACGCGGATTGCAGGTCCGCCGGCAGCAGATGATACCCGTGGTATGGCAAGGAATACATCTGGGCGATGGTTTCCGTGCCGATCTGATCATCAACGATGCCTTGCTGGTCGAAGTTAAATCGGTCGAGAAATGCGCCCAGGTGCATGGCAAGCAAGTGCTGACTTATCTGCGCCTGCTCGCCATGCCTCTTGGCCTGCTTCTCAATTTTGGCGGCGCCACCTTCCGCGAGGGCGTGCGCAGAATTGCCAACGATTATTATGGCGTGTGGCAACAGGACGGAAAGACCCGCGCGTGACGCTCAAAGCCCCTCGGGCAGGGCATCGAGCAGCATGGTTTTGGTTTCGACGTAGGGCATCAGCCCTTCGGGCCCGCCCTCGCGGCCCACGCCCGATTGCTTGAAGCCGCCGAACGGCAGGCCAAAATCCATGCGCAGGCCGTTCTGGCCAAAGCCGCCGGTGCGGATGCGTCGGCCGATCGTCCAGGCAGCCTGGGCATCGTGCGTCAGCACCGAACCGTTGAGGCCATAGGCACTGGCATTGGCCACCGCCACAGCCTCTTCCTCGTCCTCCACCGGGATCAGCGCCAGCACCGGACCAAAGATCTCTTCCTGGGCAATGGCATCGGCATTGTTCACATTGGCAAACAGCGTCGGCTCGATGAAATAGCCACGGTTGAGATGGCTGGGGCGGCTGCCGCCGGTCACCAGGTCAGCGCTGGCCTTGCCTTGCGCGATATAGCCCTCGATCCGCTCCAACTGGCGCTGCATTGCCACCGGGCCCAGCTGGGCGGCGGGGTCATCGCTGTGACCGATCACCACGCCGCGCATTTCCCGGGCGATGGCATCGGCCAGTTCATCATGGCGCGCGCGCGGCACGATCACCCGGCTCAGCATCGCGCAGACCTGCCCGCTCATCATCGTGATCGTGCCGGTCAGCAGCTTGGCCGCATGATCGATCGCGAAATCGTCGCGCACGATCGCGGCAGACTTGCCGCCCAGTTCCAGCGTGCAGCGCGCCACGCGGCCGGCGCAGACCTGGCCGATGCGCTTGCCCGCCACGGTCGATCCGGTGAAGCTCACCTTGTCCACACCAGGATTGCTGACCAGGTGATCGGCTGCCTCGCGGTGGCTGGGCACCAGGTTGACCACGCCGGGCGGCAGGCCCGCCGCCTCGGCCGCCTCGGCAATGAGATAGGCTTCCAGCGGGGTTTCAGGCGATGGCTTCATCACCACGCAGCACCCCGTCAGCAGGGCATAGGCCACCTTGTTGGCCATGATGCCGAACGGGCCGTTCCACGGCGCGATGGCCGCCACCACACCCACCGGTTCCTGCACGATCAGCGCGGCCGCCGCCGCATGGCTGGGGCGCTGCTCGATAAAGCGAAAGTCTTGCGCAAAGCCGGCGATACCATCGAGCGCTAACAGCGCGCCCTGGTGCATCGGCCCGGCAAAGCTGGCCAGCCCGCCGATCTGCGCGGTCCAGGCGCGGGCAAGTTCATCGGCGCGCGGGCGCAGATGATCGATCATCGCGCGAAATGCCGCAATGCGCTGCGCCGGGGGCGTGGTAGGCCAGGGGCCATGGTCGAACGCCGCGCGCGCCGCCGCGACGGCCGCATCCATGTCTGTCGCGTCCGCCTCGGCCACGCGGGCCACCACCTGCTCGCTATCAGGCGAAATAATCTCGATCAGGCGACCGCTGTGCGCGGGCACCCATTGCCCGCCGATATAGAGGCGTTCGGGATGGGCGATATGAACGCCGTGGGGAAGCAGCATGGACAATTCCTTTGATCGAACGCGGCAGGCCAAATGGTTCAGGCGGCAAGCGGCGGTGGCAAAGCGCATTCCACTTTTTCGATCCGCCCCTGACGCGTGGTATAGAAGATGAACTGGCGGATTTCCTGGACCTCGCCCGCGCGGATGGGAAAGAAGCCGGTTGCGCCCTTGGCGTCCAGTTCGTCGCGCGTCAGGTCGCGCAGCGCTTCGATCCGCACGATCGCATCCACCGCAGTTGCCGTCTCACTGGCGGCAAAGTTATGGATCGAAACGGTTTCCTTCACGCAGGAATGCAGCCAGGCATAGAATGCCTTGAGCTCTTCCCGGGTGGTGATGACAATGCCGAAGAATTCCATGCGCGGTGGATCGACATAGAAATCGGCAACGCCGTCATAGTCCCTGGCGTTGAACGCGGCGAGATAGCGTTCATAGCCGGCGCGATCGAGCATCGGTCTCTCCCCTGGCCTGGCCGGATTCGGCCTTTCGTCAACGCTAACAAATGATACGGTCAGGGCAAGCACAATCCGTGCGTTTCATCTACCAAACGAAAAGGGGCAGCCCGCAAAGGCTGCCCCTTTCCCCTCATGACCGGAAAAGCGATCAGAACTTCTTGGCGACACTCAGCGCCCATTCGCGCGGACGGCCCACATTGCTGTAAACCGTGCCAGCCGAGGCATAGAGCGCCGAGAAGCGGATCGGCAGGTAGTAGTACTTGTTGAACACGTTCTGCACTTCGAACGCGACGGTGAGGTCTTCCTTCTCGTTCCGCCACGTCAGGCGCGCGTTGCCCAGGGCAAAGGCCGGGTTGTAGTCCAGCGCGCTGGTGGGCGTGAGGCGGCCGATGTTCTGCTTGCCGGTATAGGCAAGGTCAAACCGCGGGGTGAGCGAGCCATGGCCTTCCACCGGGATGCGGTACTGGATGCCCAGACTGCCGCGCCAGTGCGGGGTAACGATCGGATCCTGCAGCTGGATGGACTGGCCCACCGTCGGCCCCAGGCGCTTCCATTCGCCGTCGATCCAGCTCAGCGTGGCGTCGATGTCCAGCCCTTCGACCGGGCGTGCGGTCAATTCCGCTTCAGCGCCCCACATCTTGCCGTCGCCAGCATTGCCCACCGCGGCGCACGGGAACGGATCGGTACCGATCGGGAACCCGTCAAGCACCGAACAATCGGCGAGGTTAAGCTGGATATTCTTGTAATCGTTCACAAAGCCCGAAAGGTTGAAGCGCACCTTGCGATCGAACAGGTCAGACTTGATGCCGATTTCATACGCAGTGAGCGTTTCGGGCGTGAACGTGCCGTTGACCGCCTGGTTCTTGGTGAACGGCCGCGCCGTCACGCCACCGCCCTTGAAGCCGGTGCTGACCGTGGCATAGGCCAGCAGCTGCGGATTGAAGCGATAGTCAACCGACAGGCGCCAGTCCAGCTTGCTGCCATTGTAGTTGGCGACCGAGCCATTGAGCGCGCCCACGCCGAACGGATCGACCAGCGGGCCGCCGGCCCAGTTCTGGCGCACGAAGGTATAGTCCTTGTGCTCCTTGGTATAGCGCAGGCCACCGGTGACGTTGAGGCCCGGCGCCGGGTGCAGGATCAGCGTGCCGAACGCGGCCTTGCTGTTGGCGTTGACCGGGTCGTTGCCCTGGAATTGCAGGAACAGGAACGGCGCGCCATGGCCGATGTAGCGGATGTCTTGCCGCGTGAAGTAGACCGAGGTCTGGTCGTTGTAGAACCCGCCGACCGTCCAGTCCGCCAGATCGCCGATCTTGCCGTTGAGGCGCAGTTCCTGGCTGAAGAAGTGGAAGCGCAAGTCGTTGTAGCCGGCGCCGGCAATGTTCGGATCGGGGGTGAAATCGTCGTCGGTGCCGAACGTCTGCTTGTATTTGCGATAGGCGGTGATCGACACCAGCTTGAGATCGTCGGTCAGGCCCACGGTGAGGTTGCTGGAAACGCCCCAGCCGCTGAACACGGTGTTGCGCGGCATCGAATAGCTTTGCGCTGCCTGACCGCCGGCCCCCATGTACCAGCTGGCATAGGTGCAGCGCGGGCCGCACATGAAATTGATGCCGTCGGTCTTGGTGGTATCGTCCACCGTCACCACGCCGGCCGCGTTGGAGCGGTTTTCGTAGGTATAGTCGCCGGTGACGACCCAATCGATGCGATCATTGGGGTTGTAGCGCAATGATCCGCGCAGGCCCGAATAGTTCTTTTCGCCCAGCTTGCCGGTGACGCAGTTGGTTGGCACGTTGGCCCCAGCCGTCAGGCCCAGGCTGTTGCCGGGGTGCGCGCAGCCATAATCGACCACGTCGACATAGCCGTCCTGGCGCTTGTACACGCCCGACACGCGGGCATAGAGCCCATCGGCCAGCTGGAAGTTGAGGCTGCCACGAAGATCGACGCGGTTGCGCGCGCCATAGACCGCTTCGATCTGGCCGGAATCGCCGGGCTGCGGCTTGACCGAGAACATCTTGATCGCGCCACCGATGGAGTTGCGCCCGGTCAACGTACCCTGTGGCCCGCGCAGCACTTCCACCCGCTCAAGATCGAGCAGGTCCATCACCGAGCCGGTCAGCGTGGCATAATAGACATCGTCGACATAGATGCCCACGCCCGGTTCATAGGCGGGGTTGAAGTCAGCCTGGCCGATACCGCGAATGTAGGCCGCCATCGACGAGCCATAGGCGCCGCCCATCTGCGTGAGCTGCACGTTGGGCGCCTGCGCGGCGATCTGCGAGATATCGGTCTGGTTGCGCGCGGCGAGCAGCCCGGCGTCGACCGCAGTGATCGACAGCGGCGTATCCTGCAGGCGCTGGTTGCGGAACTGCGCGGTCACCACGATTTCGCGGATGCCCTGGTCATCGCCAGCGGCGGCGGCCTGCGCATCCCCCTGGGGCGACGCGGCCTGCGGCGCTGGTGCCTGGGCCTGGGGTGCCGGCTCTGCAGCGTGCGCCGCAGCGCCGAGGGCCAATGCCATGGCAGTAGCGCTGCCGGCGGCAAAAAGCCGCACCAAATGCGTGTTGGGAATCATGCTGGCCATAAGCCCCTCTCCTGGATCGGCCCGTTATCGAGCCTCGTTCTGTTTGTTAGTTAGGCATACTAATTAGCAGAGCGCAAGAGGGCGTTTTCAGCCGCACCCGGATAATAACATCTGATGCAATCCAACAACAAGCCCTATCGCGTGCCGCGCCGGAAAAACCCGCAGAAATCCGGGCCGTTTACCGTGCGGCGCAGCAATTCATGCGGCCCCTTGCCGCGCTTGCCAAGGTTGTCATAGTAAGTGCCATGACCAGCCGCACGCCGCCGCCAGCAGCCCCCGCCGAACCACCCCGCAACGCCATGGATGGCGTGGACGAAGATGCCGCCCTGCTGGTGGACCTGTTGAAACTTGCCACCTTTGTTTCCAATCCCATGCGCACCGGCGTGGCTGAGCCGCTGGACCTGGCGCCCACCGATCTGCGCATCATCCTGGCGCTGGGCGGGGAAGGCGAAATGGCCGGGCACGAGCTGTCAGAGATCATGGGCGTGCCGCCGATGAACGTCAGCCGCGCGCTTGTTGCGCTGCACCAAAAAGGCCTGGTCGAACCGGGCGAAGACCTGCGCAACCGTCGGCGCAAACCCTTCCGCCTTAGCGCGGCCGGCCAGGCCATGTTCGATCGCACCGTGCCGGCCATGGCCCAGGTGAGTCGCCAGCTGTTCGCCGATTTCAACGCGCGCGACCGCGCCGCCTTCCGCCGCGCCGCCGGCCGCCTGCTGGCGCGGATGACGCAGTGGGAAGGCGTTAGCGACGGCTGACACCACGACCGCACTTGCCGCACCGAAGGAAGCGGGACCCCGGATCAAGTCCGGGGTGACAGTAAGTTGATAGATTGGTTCTCTTTTTTCGTCACCCCGGACTTGATCCGGGGTCCCGCTAGTGCATCGCTCAGGGCCACTTCTTCTGCATTGGCGCGAAATCGCCCACAGCAAAGGCGGCGGCCAGCACCGGGTGGGCAAAGCTCATCGGCACTTCCTGGCGGTGCGGCCAGGTCTCGCGCACCTGCGTTTCGGGCAGTATCACATCAGGCCCGATCGGATTTTCGGGATAGCACATCACAGCCGGCTGCAGGTGGGCCGTGGTCTTGGCCCAGCCGGTTTCATAATCGGCCTGCCACTGCATCATGTAGTCCAGCCGCTTGATCTTCCAGACGCCGTCTTCCTTGACGTAATCGTTTTCGTAAATGCCCGATTCCCAGAATTGCTGCGGCATGCCTTCGGGCTTGGCATCCAAGATCGCATCGTGCCAGCCGCCGGCGAGGATGCCACGGAAGCGGCCCTTGGCGGTCTGCCCATCGGGCGCCACGGTGATCACGTCCTGCAACTGGAAATGGTCGAGCAGCAGGCCTTTGACCGGCCCGCGCCGCCCGCCGGTGAACAGGTTCTGGAACCAGGTGCCATAAAGGCGCATGATCCCTTCATAGCCGCGGTATTCGCCCGACAGGAACACCACCGCGCCATCGCGGGCAAACAGCCCGGCCACTTCCTCGGGCCGGTTATAGTCGATGTAATAGCCATAGGCCCATTGCAGGCGGCGGATGGCGTTGACATCCTCGATCTGTGTCACCCGCGTTTCCAGGGCGGCAAGGCGCTGTTCCAGGTCGCTCACGATAGGCTCTCCCATTCTCTTTGTTAGTATGCAACACTAACGATTATAACATGGAAGGCGAGAGGAAAAACCCATGCAAGCGCAAGACAACGCAGTCGGTCAGGCCGGCGGCCAGGCGGATGGTTGGGCCGGGCAGGTGGCGCTCATCACCGGCGCAGGCACCGGCATCGGCCTGGGCGTGGCCCGCGCGTTCAGCGACGCCGGCCTGGCGCTGGCGCTGACCTATCGCAACGAGGCGCAGCGCACCGCCGTGGCCGCGCAATTCGCCGCCGAGGGCCGGCCGGCGCCGCTGTTCCTGCCACTCGACGTGACCGACCGCGCCCGCTGGGCCGAGGTCGTGGCGCAGACGGTGGCGCATTTCGGCGCGCTGCATGTGCTGGTCAACAATGCCGGCGTGAGCGTGTTCGGCAACACCGACGAAGCCAGCCATGCCGATTACGACTGGATCATGGGCGTCAACTTTGGCGGCGTGGCCAATGGCCTGGTCGCCGCCCTGCCCGCGATCAAGGCGGCCAGCGGCAAGCGCAGCGTGGTCAATATCGCCAGCATGGCCGCCTTCCTGCCCGGCCCGCAGGCGGGGATCTATACCGCCAGCAAGTTTGCCGTGCGCGGCTTGACCGAATCGCTGCGCTATAATCTGGCGCCGCATGGCATCGGCTGCGCCTTGTGCTGCCCCGCGCTGACCCGCACCAATGCCTGGGACAGCGCACTCAAGCGCCCCGATGCATTCGGCCAGAGCGGCTTTGCCCCGGTGAGCGAGGCGGAGCTGCGCCAGTTCGGCACCGCGTTCGAGGCCGGCATGGACCCGTATGAAGTGGGGCAAAAGGTCTTTGCCGGCATGGCGCGCGGCGATGGCCTGATCCTGACCCACCCCGAATTCGCCGACGATTTTCGCGAGATCTACGAAGCCAGCCTGGCCGCGCTGCCCGACGAAGTGGCGCCGCCCGCCCGGCTCGAAATCGAACGCCTGCGCCGCGCTGCCATGGCCCAGGCCAAAGCCGGCATCGCGGTGGGCCTCGCCGATCTGACCTGAACCAAATACCGATACCGCTTCCCCGCCGGTCTGCGCTAGACCACGCGCGGACGGGGAACAGGTTCTGGAGAGACGCGCCATGTGCGACAGCTTGACCGAAGACGACAACGCCCAGTGGCTGGCGATCAACCGCCGGCAATTCGCCGCCATTGGCGCTGGCGCCGCCACCCTGGCGATCGCGCCGGGCTGCGTGGCAGCAGCGCCTGCCGGCCTTGCCACGGAGTCGCGCCCGGTCACGATCGAAACCGCTGACGGCACCGCCGATGGCTTTTTCGTCTATCCGGCCAAGGGCAAGCACCCGGCCGTGCTGCTCTGGCCCGATATCGCCGGCCTGCGTGAAGCCTATCAGACCATGGCGACGCGCCTCGCTGCAGCGGGCTTTGCCGTGCTGGCGATCAACCACTATTACCGCAACAGCCCGGCGCCGGTGCTGCCCGATTTCGCCGCCTGGCGCACGCCCGAAGGCCAGCAAAAGCTGCAGCCGATGATCCAGGCGCTGACGCCTGAAAAGATCCAGGCCGATGCCGGCAGCTATGTCGACTGGCTCGATCGCCAGCCGCAGGTCGATACCGCGCACAAGATCGGCACCCAGGGCTATTGCATGGGCGGCCCCTACACCGTGTTTGCCGCCTATGCCCGGCCCGCCCGCATTGGCGCGGCGGTGTCGTGCCACGGCGCCAACCTGGTCAACGATACCGCGCAAAGCCCGCACAAGCTGCTCGGCCAGACGCAGGCCTCGTTCATCTTTGCCATCGCGCAAAACGACGATGCCCGCGCCCCTGGCGACAAGACCGCCCTCAAGGACGCAGCCGCCGCGGCAGACCGCCCGGCTGACGTGGCAGTCTATCCCGCCCAGCACGGCTGGTGCACGATTGACGCGCCGGTCTATGACAAGATCCAGGCCGAAAAGGTCTGGAGCAAGCTGCTCGCGCTCTACGCCAAGGCGCTGTGATCTAAGGTCCAAGCCCCTCCACCACCCGCTGCGCGGGCAGTCCCCCTCCCCATCACGGATGGGGAGGATTGCCAAGCTCCTCCCCACAACGTGGGGAGGGGGACCAGCCGCAGGCTGGTGGAGGGGCCCCGCCCCCTACTTCCCCGCCGCCGCGCGCAGCATGGCCACGTTGGCCTCCACCATCTCGCGCGTCGATCGCGCCGGGCGGCCGGTCAGGCGCTCCACGTCGTCAGTGCAGATTTCCAGGAAGCCCTCGCGGATGGCGCGGCCGAAGGTGACCATGTCGTCGCTGTTCCACGGCACGCCGGCCACGGTCTGATCGTCCACCGGGCGGCGCGGAATGCCCAGGCTGTCAAACAGCGCATACTGCGCTTCGTCACTCAGATCGTGGTAGGCCACCGGGCAGCCGGTCACCTCCGCCATCATCGCGGCCACCTCGGCAAAGGTTTCGAGGTGTGGCCCGGTGATGTTGTAGATCTGGTTTTCGTGGCCCGGGGTGGTGAGCACGGCCACCGCGCTGGCAATGCAATCGTCGCGCCAGACCATCGCCTCGCGCCCATTGCCGGCATTGGCATACCAGGCGCCGCTTTGCATCACCTGTGGCCCGGCCATCAGCAGCATCGCGTCGGCATAATGCGCGTCGCGCAGGAACGTGAAGGCGCAACCCGAGGCGCGGATCAGGCGTTCGGTCTCGATATGGTCGTGCCGCACTTCGGCCGGGTTGGCCGGATCATCGATGCCGATGAAACTGGTATAGACGATGTGGCGGATACCGGCCGCCACGGCCGCATCGATCGCCGCCTGATGCTGCACCACCCGCGCACCGACGCGCGTGCCCGAAATCAGCAGCAGCACATCGCCGCCGGCCATGGCCGCGGGCAGCGTGGCGGGATGATCGAAATCGCCCTGCCGTACCACGCAGCCCTGCGCTGCGCGCGCAGCCAGCTTGTCGGGCTTGCGCGTGATCAGGATCAGGTCTGCGGCGCGGCCCATCGCCACCAGGGCATCGGCGACGCCGCGACCATAGTTGCCCGATGCGCCGGTGATGACGATCCGGGTCATGCCGCCACGCCTGTGCGCACGGCATCGAGCTGTGCCTGGGGCACCCACCAGCCATGCACCTGCGGGCGCAGGCGGGTGGGGATCTGCACCGTCGCCACCGGCCCTGCCCCCAGGTTGCCGGCATCGATCACCCAGGCAAAATGCTCGAACGCATCTTCGCCGATCTGGTGGTCCACCATGGTCACCAGCCAGCCATCGTGGCCCGGTGTGGCGCTGGGCACGTGCACCGGCTCATTATAGCACCAGCCCGGCTCCATCGGCAGGGCCTGGGTGATCTGCGGGCTGGCGGTGTCCATCCCGTCCAGCCGCACCAGCATATCGAACATGCCCAGCACCGGCCCGCCCATCACCGGCGGCCCGCGCCGATCGGGGTTCATCGTCAGCATCCACCCCGTCTTATAGGGACGGCCCTGGCTCTTGGCCGGAATGATCGGAAAATCGCCCGGCGGGCCGATCACCGTTTCCGTGACCGGGCCAGCCGGCCCACGCGGATCGACCGTCCAGCGGGTGAGGCCGCCGGTAATCTCCCAGGGTTGCAGGAACAGGCCGGCCGGCTCGCGGATAAAGGCAAAGGCATTGCTGCTCGACAGGCACTGGTCGAAATGCAGCAGCCCCTCGGCATCCTCCCAGGCGTTCATCATGTGATAGCAATAGACCCCCTTGGGCCCCTGGAACCACTTGATGTCCTTCACATCGCCATCGCGCGGCATCACGCCCAGCCACGATTCCAGGCCCTGCTCGTGGTGCCAGTGTTCGCCGCCGGCCTGCATCCGCTCCAGCTCGGCCGTGGTCGGATAGACCGGGAACAGCGCCCAGTTCCGCGAAATGGTGAAATCATGCATCATCGCGCAATAGGGCGCATCGAACCACTGTTCCGACTTGAGCGCGCCATCGGCCCCCACGCGGGCATAGGCCACCTTGGTAGAGGCCAGGCCATCGGCCTCGTAGCCATAGAAATAGAGGTCGCCGCTATCAGGATCGATGCGCACGTGCGCGGTCATCGTTTCGGACTTGAGCAGGCCATCGAAATCGAACGAACCCAGCGTATCGAGCGTGTGCGGATCGATGCGATAGGGCCGCCCGTCTTCCTTGGTCATCAACAGCCGCCCGGCGTGCCACACCGGGGTGGTGTTGGCCACGGTGCGATCCACCCCGGCCATATCGGGATCGTCGGTAAAGGGATTGCGATAGCGGCCAAAGCGCGCACGGCCCGCCGCCTTTTCCGCCTGGTGACGCGCGGTTTCGACAAAGCGGATGGCATAATCGGCCGTGCCATCGGCGTTGAACCGCACGCGGCTGATCATGCCATCGCCCGACAGGGTGTGATCGTCGGCAAACTTGGGCGCAAAGGCCGGATCGGGCACGGCGCGGAAAAAGGCGCCGCGCACCTCGGGGGGCAAGGTGCCTTCGACGGGCAGCCCTTCGAGCGCCAGTTCAGTGCCCACGGGCGCGTTCAGCCCGATGAAATAGGGGGTTGGCGGAAAGTCGCCCATGGCATCCTCACGTTATCAATTGTTAGAATTGTTCTACCACGCGACGCCCGGTTTTCAAGAGCATTCGGCCAAACAAAAGGCCTCCTTCCCGGATGGGAAGGAGGCCCAGCATGCGCCGTCAGGCCGGCACATTTCGGTAACGCTTGATCAGAAGTTGCGTTTCACCGTCACCGCCCAGGTGCGCGGCAGCCCCGGCGCACCGGCGCTGGTGCCGATCGGGCCGAAATTGGCCGTCATCGACGTGAAGTAGTACTTGTTGGTCAGGTTGCGCACTTCGGCGCTGACCGACCAGGTATCGGCATCGCTTTTCCAGGTCACGCGGGCGTTGGCCAGGAAATAGTCGTCGATCCGGTTGGTTGCAGTCTGGAATGCCAGCGGGCTGGGCGTGGCGGCAGGGATCGGCGCGGTATCGACATTGGTGGGATCGACATAGATGTGCGACTGGTAGCTGCCGTCCAGGCGCACGGTGACCAGGCCCTTGAGCACGTTGGGAATGTCATAGGAAAGCCCGGCGTTCCATTTCCATTCCGGCGTATAAGGCGGCACCATGCTGGCCGTCACGCCAGTGTTGGCAGTATCGACCGTGGTATACTTGAACTTGAGCCACGAGAGCGAGCCATCGATCGACAGGTGGTCGATCGGGCGGATGGTCGTTTCCACCTCGATCCCCTTCACATGGGCAGAACCCACGTTCTTGGGCTGGAGGCAGGGCGTGGTCGGGAACCCGGCGGTGTTCGGGCAATTCAGCACCGTCAGAATGATGTTCTTGTAATCGTTGAAGAATGCCGAAACGTTGAAGCGCAGGCGGCGATCGAACAGGTCCGATTTGAAGCCAACTTCATAGGCCGTGATCGTCTCGGGCCGGAAATCCTCCACCTGGCTGGGATAGAACGGACGCGGGTTGACGCCGCCCGAACGATAGCCGGTGGAAACCTGGGCATAGGTCATCAACTGGGGCGAGACGCGATAGTCGGCCGCCACGCGCCAATCGAGGCGCGAGGCATCGAAGGTCTTGTACAGCCCGTTGAGCGCGGCGAGCGCGCAGTTGGGCGGCTGGTTCACGCCAAACGGATAGCCGGTGCACGGCTGGATGGTGGAGCCATCGGGATTGTGGCGAACATAGCCATATTCCTTGTGGTCCCACGATTCGCGCAGGCCCCCGGTCAGCGTGAACGCTTCGAACGGCTTCCAGCTGGCATTGGCAAAGACCGCCTTGTTTGTGGCCGGCGTGGGATCGGGGCCGTGCAGGAAATCGATGCCGGCATAGTTCAGGTCGATGCGGCCGGTGAACATGCCCTTGGCGTGGAAATAGAACCCGCCCAGCACGAAATCGAGCGTGTTGTTCAGCGCCTTGCCGGTCAGGCGCAGTTCCTGGCTCCACTGCGAATTGCTCTGCGCCTGGTTGAGCATCGAGGGCACGACCGGCGCGCTTTCGGCAAACGACCAGTCGGAATCATAGTGGCGATAGGCAGTGATCGATTTCAGCGCCAGGCTGGGCCCAAGCGTCCAGTCGATCGTGCCGGCAAAGCCATAGTTATCGAGGTTGGAATGGCGGTTGAGCGCCAGGGGCTTGTACGGCACCTGGTGATCGGGCCGCGCCGCATCATAGAACGTGGCATAGCTGACATAGCGCTTGTCATAGCCGCTGAGCGTGTCGCAGCTGTTGCGGCCATTGGGCACGAAGCGGCAATCGAGCGGGATCGGCGCGCCATTGGTGCCATAGAGCCAGGCGCGGTTGGGGTCCTTGGTCACCGGCGATCCGGCGAACTGGGCGATGTTGTTGCCATAGATCAGCACCGAAGCGCCCGGCTCGTCACGCTCGCGCGTATAGTCGGCCGACACGTTGACCTCGACATTGGCGTCGGGCGTCCAGCGCAGCGCCACCTTGCCGGCGGCAAAGCTGGTGCCGCCCAGCGTGCCGACCTGGGGATTGGCGCCGGTGGCCATCGTCGGCACATTGGTGCCCGGATGGGTCAGCGCGTAGTCGAGAATCTTGACATAGCCATCGCGGTTCTTGCTCACGCCCGAGACGCGCATGGCCAGGTTGTCGGTCAGCTTGAGATCGAAATGTCCACGCAGATCAACGCGATGATAGCTGCCATAGGTGGCTTCGAACGAACCGGAATTGTCACCCTTGGGCTTGACGCCATAGAGCTTGATCGACCCGCCCAGCGAGTTGCGCCCGGCCAGCGTGCCCTGCGGCCCGCGCAGCACTTCGACGCGGTCGAGGTCCATCAGATCGAGCAGCGAGCCGGTCAGCGTGGGAAGATAGACATCGTCCACGTACATGCCCACGCCCGGTTCCAGGGCAAAGTTGGGGTCAGACTGCCCGACGCCGCGGATGAAGGCGATGATGCCGGGGCCAAGGTACTGGTTTTGCGGGGCCAGCGTCACGTTGGGGGTTTGCGCCGCCACTTCGGAAATGTTGGTCTGCCCGCGCGCGGCCAACATGGCACCGTTGACGGCGGTGATGGCCAGCGGCGTATCCTGCAACTTTTGGTTGCGGAACTGCGCCGTCACGACGATTTCAGGCGTGGTGTTGCCGGCCGTTTCGGCGGGTTTTTGCGGGGTTTCGGGCGCTGACTGGGCCAGCGCGGGGGTGGCGACGAGCGACAGCAAAGCGGCTGCCGAGCACAGCAGATCGCAGCGTGAAAACGCCATTTCGGTATCCTCCCAAGGATAGCAGCCGGATGGTTCCGGTCTGAAATCTTAGGTATCACATATGCGAAACGTTCAGCAATGCGAAATAACAGTAGGACGATTATAATTCATAACTGTTGCACAAGTGCCTCGCCTCACACCTCCCAGAAGGCAGTGGCGCGCATTTCGATGCTGACGCGCGGCGGCGCATCGGTGGGGCAGCCGGGCAGATCGAAAGCGACGTGCGGCACATGGGTGGCGCGGCGTGGATCGCTGTCGAAGGTCTTGAACACGATCGCTTCATCGGCGGTGAGGTTGGAAAACCAGTTCCAGCGATGCGCGGGATTTGCCGCGATCACATAGCTTTCGAACGACCATTCCGGCGCGCCGTCGGGCGGATCGAAGATGGCATCGGCGACGATGCAGTCTGCCGGGGACAGGCTGCGCGCATCGCACAGCGCCAGCGGCACATCCTGCGGCGGGGCGGAGAGCGCGCGCCACACGTTGTATTGCGCCACGCGCGCATGCGGGCGCCCGGCCGCCAGGCGCTGGGTCATCGACAGGGCCGTGGCAGGCGACACGTCGATATGGGCAAAGCGTGCGGGCATCGAATTGTCGAGGCTGCCGGCCCGGCCCGAGCGTTCGGAAAAGCGCAAGAGCCCAGCGCCGGTCACCTCCACCCGGCTGGCCCCAGTCAAGTCCTTGATCAGCCCGGCGATTTCGGGAACGTGGATGGCTGCAACCTGCGCGCGATCGGCAAAGTCGGTCACCGCGCTGCGATCGCGCACCAGTTCAAAGCCTTCAACGTCGAGGCTGGTGCCGCGCCCGCGCGCGTCGCGGATAGGCATGGCCAGCGGCGCGATCTCGACTTGGTCGCGGTCATGGGCATTGGCGTAATAGCGCGGACGCGCCAGGCCGCGCCCGGAATAGGCGATTACCGCTTCCATCCTTGCATCCTTTCCCAAGGCCCGGCGCCATGATTGCGCCGTGGCCCCAACAAAAAAGGCCCGCCACGATGGGCGGGCCTGATCTTGTAGCTTAACCGGCAGCGAGCTGCTTTTCCAGTTCGCCCAACACCCGATAGCAATCGAGCACCTTGCCTACCGAGCTGTTGGGTTCGCGCCCTTCGCGGATCGCGGCGACGAATTCGCGGTCCTGCAACTCGATGCCGTTCATCGACACATCGACATGGCTGACATCGATCGGCTCTTCCTTGCCGTTCACCAGATCATCGTAGCGCGCGATATAGGTGGCGGTGTCACCGATATAGCGGAAGAACGTGCCGAGCGGGCCGTCGTTGTTGAACGAGAGCGAGAGCGTGCAGATCGCGCCGCTTTCGCTCTTGAGCTGGATCGACATATCCATGGCGATGCCCAGTTCCGGGTGGATCGGCCCTTCGACGGCATTGGCCTTGACGATCTTGCCGGCCTGGTAGGCGAACAGGTCCACCGTGTGCGCCGCATGGTGCCACAGCAGGTGATCGGTCCACGAGCGCGCTTCGCCCTTGGCGTTGATGTTCTTGCGGCGGAAGAAATAGGTCTGCACGTCCATCTGCTGGACGTTGAATTCGCCGGCCTTGATCTTGTTGTGCACGTACTGGTGCGAAGGGTTGAAGCGGCGGGTGTGGCCGACCATGCAGACCAGCCCGGTTTCCTTCTGCTTGGCCACCACCGCTTCGGCATCGGCCCAGCTATCGGCGAGGGGGATTTCCACCTGGACGTGCTTGCCCGCGTTCATGCAGGCGATCGCCTGCTCGGCATGCATCTGCGTGGGCGTGCACAGGATCACCGCATCGACATCGGGCAGTGCCAGCGCTTCTTCCAGTTCGGTGCCGGAATGGCGCGCGCCATACTTGGCCGCCACGGCCGCAGCCTGATCGGCGCGGCGGCTGATCACCGAAACGATTTCGACGCCATCGATATTCTTGAGGCCGTCGAGGTGCTTTTCGCCGAAGGCGCCGGCACCGACCAGGGCAATACGCATGGGGGTAACTCCTGTTAAGCGCCCCGCGTGGGCAGGGGCTCTGCAATCTCCCCTCCCGCTGGCGGGAGGGGGTGGGGGAGGGATTGCTCATCCCTCCTGGAAACGTGGCTTGGGGGAGCGCACTGGAACATGCCCTCCCCCGGCCCCTCCTGCGCGCGGGAGGGGGGATTATGGCGAGCCTGGCTTAGGCCGGCACGGTTTCTTCTTCGACCGGTTCGAGCACGAGGTGCCCGATCGCGGTGTTGGAGCAGGGAATATGGTAATGCTTGTGCAGCAGGCGGGTCTTGTCACCCAGCGCGCCGCGCATGATCAGCCACATGACCATCTCGATCCCTTCCGAGCCGGTTTCACGCAGGTATTCGATGTGCGGAATCCAGCGCGCGGCGTCGGTATCGCCCACCAGCAGGTCCATGAACTTGTTGTCCCACTCGCGGTTGAGCAGGCCGGCGCGCTTGCCCTGGAGCTGGTGGCTCATGCCGCCGGTGCCCCAGATCTGCACGTTGAGGTCTTCGGGGAAGCTTTCCACTGCGCGCTTGATCGCCTCGCCCAGCGCCCAGCAGCGGTTGCCCGATGGCACCGGATAGGTCACGACATTGACGGCCAGCGGGATGACCTTGGCCGGCCAGGCCTGGGGCTGGCCGAACATCATCGACAGCGGCACGGTCAGGCCGTGGTCCACGTCCATCTCGTTGATGATCGTCATGTCGAATTCATCGAGGATCAGGCTCTGCGCGATGTGCCAGGCCAGATCGGGATGCCCTTCCACTTCGGGCACCTGGCGCGGGCCCCAGCCTTCATCGGCCGGCTTGTAGCGTTCGCCACAGCCGATCGCGAACGTGGGCACGATCTTCATGTCAAAGGCCGAAGCATGGTCGTTGTAGACCAGGATGATCACATCCGGCTTCTGTTCCTTTTCCCACTGCCGGGTCCATTCATAGCCGGCAAAGATCGGGCCGAAATAATCGTCACCCGTCTTGCCCTGGTCCACCGCCACGCCCAGCAGGGGCACGTGGCTGGAACCGACGCCTGCGGTAATCCGCGCCATGGTCAGTTGTCCTTCCCGGTTTCCTGGGCCCGCGCGGCGGCGGCCAGGTTTTCCTTGATCGAGCGATTGCCTTCGGGCGAGCGGCCGCCTTCCAGCATCATCTGGCGGTATTCCGGCCAGGTCATGTCGGTCATCGTCGACACCGCCTCGGCAAAGGGCAGGCCATCGGACGAGAACAGCTTGGAGAGGAAATAGACGTTGCCGCCCATGTCGAGCAGCGTGTTATAATCACGCGCCAAAAGCGCCTGCTTGCCTTCCTCGCTGATCTGCCATTCATCGAGATAGGCGCGCTCATCAGCCTTGAACCGCGCGCGGTTTTCGGCCTTCATCAGGCTCATCGCGAACTGGTTGATATGATAGCCCTTGCGCGCCCGCGCGGCGGTATAGACGCGGGTGCCGGGGATATCGTCAAATTCGGCCAGATAGGCATGAATATCGCGCGGCTTGGCGTCCGGCGCGCCCTTGGTGGTGGTCACAGGCCTCTCTCCTTCAGCTTCTCGTCAAGGCGCGGGAACACGCGGCGGGCATTGCCTTCGAAGATCGCGTGGCGCTGCGCGTCGGAAATGTTCAGCGCATCGACATAGCGCTTGGTATCGTCGAAATAGTGGCCGGTCTGGGGATCGATGCCACGCACAGCGCCGACCATTTCCGAACCGAACAGGATGTTCTTGGTCTCGATCACCTCGGCCAGCAGGTTCACGCCGGGCTGGTGATAGACGCAGGTATCGAAGAACACGTTGTTCATCAGGTGCCCGTCGAGTGCCGGCTTTTTCAGCATGTCGGCCAGGCCGCGATAGCGCCCCCAGTGATAGGGCACCGCGCCGCCGCCATGCGGGATGATGAAGCGCAGCGTGGGGAAGCGGCTGAACAGATCGCCTTCCAGCAGCTGCATGAACGCGATGGTATCGGCCGCGATATAATAGGCGCCGGTGGCGTGCATCGCCGGGTTGCAGCTGCCCGAGACGTGGATCATCGCCGGCACATCAAGCTCCACCATCTTTTCATAGAAGGGGAACCAGAATTCATCCGTCAGCGGCGGATGCTTGAAATGCCCGCCGCCCGGATCGGGATTGAGATTGCAGCCGATGAAGCCCAGCTGCGTCACGCAGCGCTCCAACTCGGCGATCGAGCTGGTCATGTCTGCCTCGGGCGACTGGGGCAGCATGCACACGCCGGCAAAGGTTTCCGGGTAGAGCGCCACGACCCGCGCGATCAGGTTGTTGCAGGCCTGGGCCCAGGGCACGGCCACGCTCTGGTCGCCAACGTGGGGGGCCATGGCGCTGGCGCGGGGCGAAAAGATCGTCATGTCCGCGCCGCGTTCCTTGATCAGGCGCAGCTGGTTGGCTTCGATCGTCTCGCGGATGTCGTCATCGGAAATGTCGGGATAGGGCGGCGCGGGCTCGCCCGCCTTGAACGCGGCCTTCTGCGCCTCGCGCCAGGCGTCGTGCGCCTTGGGCAGCACGGTATAGTGGCCGTGGCAATCGATGATCATGGTCATTCCGCCGGTTCCTTGGTGTTGGCTGCCATAGGCGTTTTGCTTTCAAACGGGATGGTGTGGCCGGCCTGGCTGCGCTGGCGCGCGACGGTGCCGGTGGTCATCAGCGGCTCGACGCCAAGGCCGATCAGGGTCTTGGCGGATTCCTCCATCTCGGCCGCGCGGCGCAGGCCGTGGGTGGTCATCCGCTCGATATTGTAGGCGGCGCGGGTGAACCAGCTGTCACCCTTCTCGCTGGCGTCGAGCGAGGACAGCACCTCTTCGACCACGCCGGCGCGGGTGGCGGCCAGCATCATCTCGGCGGTGAGTGCCTCGACACCCTTGACCATGATCGAGCGGATCATCTTGATCGCGCTGGCGCGGCCCACGTCATCGCCCACCACGCGCACATTGGTAAAGCCAGCCTCTTGCAGCGCGGCGGCAGCGTCGGGCGCGGCCGGGCCGGAGACCAGCAGCGGCACCTTGAGCCGCGCGGGATTGACCGGGGCCAGCACCGCCACATCGACATAGCGCGCCCCGGCCGCTTCCACCGCCCGGGCGGCAGCGCGCTTGGTATCGGGAGCGACCGAGTTCATGTCGCAAAACAGCGCGCCGGGGGCGAGCATGGCGGCATGTTCCTGCGCGACGGGCAGCGCGCTATCGGCCGTCACCAGGCTGAGCACCAGGCCGGCGCCGCCCAGGGCGCTGTCGGCGGTGGCGGCGGCCATCACCCCGGCTTCTTCCATGGCGGCGTGGCGGGCGGGATCGATGTCAAACGCGCTGGCCTGGGATTCCCAGCCAGCGGCCTTGGCAAAGGTCGATCCGGCTTCGCCGAACCCGATCAGGGCAAGTGTTCTCTCCATGGCGCACCTGTTGCGGCCCTTGTGCAACGCATACAAATGCAAAGAGCGCGGTGGCCATAAATTTATGCGAAACCTTTCATCGCCACTTCGCGCAGCAGGGCGACGAACGCGGCCTGCGGCGCGGTGGGCCGCCACAGCGCGCGGTGCGTCATCCCGATCGTGCGCCGCACCGGCACCGGGGTGGGCCGCGCCGCCAGCAGGCCCACGTCCAGCTCTACCGCCAATTGCGCCGGGCTGAGCAGGGTGAGCGCATCAGACCCCACCAGCAATTGCCGCACGGTGAGCACCGAGCCACATTCGATGCCGACATGCGGCGGCGGCGCGCCGGTGGCGGCCTGCATCATCGCCTCCCAATAATGGCGCAGCGGGGTATCGCCGCCAGGCAATATCCACGGATAGTGCTGCAGGGCGGCCGGATCGAGCGACTGGGCCGGATCGGCGAGCGGATGGCCGGCACGCATGACCAGCGCGGGGCGATCCTCGAACACGGCCTCCTGCTCCAGATCATCGAGTGCGGTGGTTTCGCGCAGGGCGCCGAGCATGAAGTCGATTTCGCCATCGCGCAGCGGCCCGACCAGTTCGGCATGGCTGCCTTCGACCACGGCCACGTCGACACCGGGATAGGCGGCGGCAAAGCGCAGCAGCGTTTCGGGCAGCCAGCGCGCGCGCGACAGCGGCATGGCGCCGATCACCACGCGGCCGGCTGCCTTGCCCTGCCACGCCGCCACTTCGGCCAGGCCGCTGCGCAATTCGGCCATGGCCAAGCCAAAGCCGCGCGCGCGGCGGGCGCCGGCCGGGGTGAGCAGCACGGTGCGCCCGCGCCGGTCGATCAGCCGCTGACCCAGCGCCACGCCGAGATCCGCCACGGCGCGGTGCAGCGACGCGGCGGACAGCCCGGTATCCTGCGCCGCCCCGGCATAGGACCCGGCGCGCGCCAGGGCGAGGAACGCGCGCACCTGCGTGCCGGTGACGCGGGGGGAGCCGATCTGCTCGATCGCCGCCTCGGCCCGCGGCGCCAGCAGCAGCGCCGGCTCGGTCGCGGTCATGCCCCCCGCCCCGCGTTCGAACAGCAGACAGCCCAGGTCTGCCTCGAGCCGGGCGATGGCCTGGGTCAGCGCGGGCTGCGTCAGGTTTACCGCACGCGCGGCGCGGGTCACGCTGCCATGGCGCACGGTGGCGGCAAAGGCGGCGAAGTGACGAATGTTGAGCGCGGGGTCGGGACGGGCCATCCATCCAGACTTAGCATTTCCTTATGGCACATGCCAAACATTGCATTTGGCGCTTTCCGCCCCCGGTTCCAAATGCAGGCCATCCGTGCCGAACCGGCCAGCCATCATAGGGAGACAAGCGCCATGTCGGGTATCGTCGTGCAGAACATCGAACGGGCCGATCCCGCCGTGATCGACGGCCTGGCCGCCTGTGGCGTGGCCACCGTGCACGAAGCGCAGGGCCGCACCGGCCTGCTCGCCAGCTATATGCGCCCGATCTATCGCGGCGCGCGCATCGCCGGATCGGCCGTGACGATCAGCGCCCCTCCGGGCGACAACTGGATGGTCCATGTCGCGATCGAACAGCTGCAGGCCGGCGATATCCTGCTGCTGGCCCCGACCTCGCCCTGCGAAGACGGCTATTTCGGTGACCTGCTCGCCACCTCGGCCCAGGCGCGCGGCTGCCGCGGCCTGGTCATCGATGCCGGGGTGCGCGACGTGCGCGACCTGACCGAGATGCAGTTCCCGGTGTGGTCCAAGGCAATCTATGCGCAAGGGACGGTCAAGAACACGCTGGGCAGCGTCAACGTGCCGGTGGTCTGCGCCAATTGCGCGGTAAACCCGGGCGACGTGATCGTGGCCGACGACGATGGCGTGGTGGTGGTGCCGCGCGCCAAGGCCGCAGAAGTACTGAAAGCCGCGCAGGCCCGCGAAGCCAACGAAGGCGAAAAGCGCGAGAAGCTGGCCAACGGCGTGCTTGGCCTCGACATGTACAAGATGCGCGAGCGGCTGGAGAAGGAAGGCTTGAAGTACGTTTGAGGCTTTAACGCAACTAGCCCCCTCCTCTTCAGAGGAGGGATTGGGGGTGGTGCGGGGCCTGACGCCAGATTTCCACCACCCCCCGACCCCTCCTCTGAAGAGGAGGGGGAGCATTGACGGCAGGAGTGTTGTTCATGACCACCGGTTTTTCCGCCCCCTGCATGTGGATGCGCGGCGGCACGTCGAAGGGCGGCTATTTCCTCAAGAGCGATCTGCCCACCGACGTGGCGGCGCGCGATGCCTTTCTGCTGGCGGTGATGGGCTCGCCCGATCCGCGCCAGATCGACGGGATGGGCGGCGCCGATCCGCTGACCAGCAAGGTGGCCGTGGTGAGCAAGTCCACGCGCGAGGGGATCGATGTCGATTACCTGTTCCTGCAGGTCTTCGTCGACCAGGCGATCGTGACTGACGCGCAGAACTGCGGCAATATCCTGGCAGGCGTTGGCCCGTTCGCGATCGAGCGCAGGCTGGTGGCGGCCGCCGGCGATGAAACTCGCGTGGCGATCTTCATGGAAAACACCGGGCAAGTGGCCGTGGCGACCGTGCAGACGCCGGGCGGCGCGGTCAGCTATGCCGGCGAGGCCGCGATCGATGGCGTGCCGGGCACCCATGCCCCGGTGCCGCTGGAATTTCGCGATACCGCCGGTTCCTCGTGCGGGGCGCTGCTGCCCACCGGCAACGTGGCCGATACGATCCAGGGCGTGGCCGTGACGCTGATCGACAATGGCATGCCCTGCGTGGTGATGAAGGCCGAAGACGTGGGCATCACCGGCTATGAAGACCGCGAATGGCTGGACAATGCGACCGACCTCAAGGCGCGGATCGAGGCGATCCGGCTGGAAGTGGGCCCGCTGATGAACCTGGGCGACGTGAAGGAAAAGTCGGTGCCCAAGATGATGCTGGTGGCCCCGCCCAGGCACGGTGGCGCGGTGACCGTGCGCAGCTTCATCCCGCATCGTGCGCATGCCACGATCGGCGTGCTGGGCGCAGTGTCGGTGGCGACGGCCTGCCTGCTCGAAGGCTCGCCAGCGGCCGAGGTGGCGCAGGTGGGCGAAGGCAGCCGCAAGACCCTGTCGGTGGAGCATCCCACCGGCGAAATGAGCTGCGTGCTGGAGGTGGACGAGAGCGGCGCGGTCAAGACCGCCGCCCTGCTGCGCACCGCACGCAAGCTGATGGATGGGGTGGTGTTCGGGTGAACATGTGCTTCTCGCCCTGCGACAGGCTCAGGGCGCACGGCGTGCGAGATTTCCAATAGGTTGCCGTTCGGGCTGAGCGTGTCGAGGCCCGGTTTTCAAGGACAAGACCATGACCGACCGTATCATTTCCTGGCACGGCAACCCGTCGAAGCCGCGCTATACGCCGCCGGCCGGCGCGATCGATGCGCACTGCCATGTGTTTGGCCCGATGGCGCAGTTTCCGTTCAGCGCCAAGGCCAAGTACCTGCCCGAAGACGCCGGGCCGGACATGCTGTTTGCGCTGCGCGATCATCTGGGCTTTGCCAAGAACGTGATCGTGCAGGCGAGCTGCCATGGCACCGACAATGCAGCGACGCTCGACGCCATTGCCAAGAGCAACGGGAAAGCGCGCGGCGTCGCCGTGGTCGATCCGGCGATTTCCGAGGCTGATCTCGCCGCGCTGCACGTGGGCGGCATCCGTGGCATCCGCTTCAATTTCTTGAAGCGGCTGGTGGATGATGCGCCCAAGGACAAGTTCCTGGACGTGGCCAAGCGCCTGCCCAAGGGCTGGCACGTGGTGATCTATTTCGAGGCCGATATCCTGGAGGAACTGCGCCCGTTCATGGACGCCATTCCCGTGCCCTTGGTGATCGACCACATGGGCCGGCCCGATGTGACGCAAGGGCCGGACGGGGCCGACATGAAGGCGTTCCGCGCGTTCCTCGATTCGCGGCCCGATATCTGGTTCAAGGCGACCTGCCCCGACCGGCTCGACCCATCGGGTGATCCGTGGAATGCCTTTGCCGATGCGGTGGCGCCGCTGGTGGCGGACTATCAGGACCGGGTGCTGTGGGGCACCGACTGGCCGCATCCCAACATGCAGGATGCCATTCCCGATGACGGGCATCTGGTCGACATGATCCCGCGCATCGCACCGACCGAGGAATTGCAGCGCAAGCTGTTGATCGACAATCCAACCAAGCTCTATTGGGCGGACTGAGCAACGAAGGGGGCGAGATGATCGCCCCCTTTCTTGTGGGTCAGAATGCATAGCCCAGGGTGAGCACGGCCGAGCGCCCCTCACCCGGCACGGCCCAGCCATTGTTGCGGATCGACGTGTAGTACTTCTCGTCGGTCAGGTTCTGCACGTTGATCTGGGCCGAAAGGCCGTTGTCCAGCTTGTAGCCCAGCGAAATGCGGTGGGTGAGGTATGACGGCGCCTTGTACATCGGCGCGCCGGTGGAATTGGTGAGATACCAGCTGCCCTGGTAGGTGAGGCCATAGCCCACCTCCAGCCCGAACGGCAGGTGATAGCTGGTGTAGAGACTGCCCGACCAGCGTGGCGTGTTGGTCACCGGGTTGCCGGCCTGGACATCGCTGGTTGGGCACGTGACGGTGCCGCCCGTGGGCAGCGTCTGCGTGGCGCCCAAGTGGTTCTTGCAGTAATTCGAGATCGACTGCTTGATCACGCCATCAAGGTACATGGCGTTGGCAAAGATCGTCCAGGCGGGCGTGATCTTGCCCGACAGGCCGAGCGACACGCCATCGACCTGGCTGCGCCCATCGAGCACGTTGGTGGTGCCGACCAGCGGATCGTTGGCGGCGACGGGATAGTTGGTGCGCTCGTTGCGGAACACCGAGGCGGTCAGTTGCAGCTTGCCCTGCGCCAGATCGACCTTGCCGCCCAATTCGAAATTGACGGCGGTTTGCGGGGCCACGTTACAGGGGTCGCCCAGCAGAGTCGTGCTGGTCACGCCACAACCGCTGCGCACGGTGGACGAGGCCGGTGTCTTGCTGTTGCCGTAAGCGACATAGAGGCTGGCGTTGGCCACCGGCTTGTAGACCAGGCCCAGGCGATAGCTGAACAAGTCGTCGGTGTTGTTCTGCGGCGCACCGGTGGTCACCGCGCCGCTGACCGCCACGGTGTCGCTGCGATAGCGGGCGCGGTTGTTTTCCCAGCGAATGCCGCCATTCACTTCGAACCCGCCGCCCAGCTTGACCGCGTCAAACGCATAGAGCGCGATGTTGCGGGTGGAGCCATGGGCAATGGCGGTGGTGATGTAGTTTACCGGCCCGGTATAGATCGCATTGGGATTGGCGATGTTGATCGCATCGAGTGTGGGCGTGGTGCCATTGGCATTGCGCAACCCGTTGCCGGAATCGACGTCATAATCTTCCTGCGAGTATGCCGCGCCCAGTGCCAGGGTATGTTCAAGGCCGAAAGTGGAGACCTTGGCGGAAAGATCAACCTGATCATACCAGATCGAGGTGTCGGTCAGGCGGAACAGCCCGCGCGGACCGCTGGGGTAATAGGTGCCCGCCGCCTGGGTTGACGAGCAGGCCGTGGCCGCGCCGGTCGAATTGGCCAGCGTGCCGTTGGCCAGGCACCAGGCACCCTGCGGCGGATCGACGAAGGTATCCTGCTTGACCTTTTGATAGCGTGCCAGATTGCGGATCGAGACCGCATCGGAAAAGCGGTGATCGAGGATGGCGGTGGCCTGGTCCACCGTCTGTTCCTGGCGATCGTAGTTCTTGTATCCGTAATAGCCGGCATAGCTGGCGCCGGGCAGCAAGCCGCCATAGACCGCGTAATAGGGCACGCCATATTGCGGGATATTCTTGTCACGCTGGTGCAGATACAGCAGCGTCAAACTGGTATCGCCGGTCAGCCCGAACTTGACCGACGGCGCCACGCCCCAGCGGCGGCTGTATTCGAAATCGCGGCCGGGCACATCGGCGCTGTGGCCCATGGCATTAAGCCGCACGGCGACCTCGCTGCCCAGCTGCCAGTTGCTGTCCACCGTGCCGCGCCAGTAATTGGCCGTGCCCACCCCGCCCTGCACAGTGGTGCTGGTTTCGTCCTTGGGCCGCTTGCTGACCAGGTTGACTGTTCCGCCGATCGAGCCCGAGCCGCTGAACACCGAATTGGCGCCGTTGGTCACTTCCACCTGTTCGATATTGAACAGGTCGCTGCGGGAATACTGCGCGCTGTCGCGCACGCCATCGATCTGGATATCGGTGTTGGCGCTTTGCCCACGCAGATTGATGCTGTCACCATAGCCACCGCCGCCTTCGCCCGCGCCCAAGGTAATGCCGGGCAGGATCGACAGCGCATCTTTCAATGACAGCAGGTTCTGCGCCTCGATCACCGCGCGGCCGACCACGGTGACCGTCTGCGGCGTATCGAGCAGCGGGCGCACGTACTTGGGCGATTCCGCCCGCTCTACCTTGACCGGAGCTTGCGCGATCGCGGTATCGGTCACGGTCACCCCGCCCAGCACGGTTTGCGCGGCATCCTGGGCCTGGGCCGGCATGGCGGCGATCACGCCGATACAGCCGGCGGCGAGAAATGCGGGACGCAAGGGCGAGGTGGCAGGCACGTGCCCGCTTGGCATGGGTGACGCGCGACGAGACCGGGATGCATTGATCATGATGGAATTTTTCCCCTTTGCTCGGATCGGGCAGCGGCGCCCGGTCCGGATGGGTAGCGCTTTATTGCGAGTGATTTTCATAATCAACCATGTTGATAATGATTCTCATTTTTTATTGTACCGCGCAAAACCGGGTGACATGGTCGGCGCCCCATGCCAGGCTGATGCGGTCATGAGCCAAGCCCTTCACCCCGCCGACGCGGTGCACGCCGCACCGCTGCGCCAGGCCAGCACCACGCTGACCCTGCATACGCCCGGCCCCGGCCTGCACGAATTCACCCGCGAAACCGCGCAGTGGGTGGCGGCCCAGGGCATGAATAGCGGGCTGCTCACGCTGTTCTGCCGCCACACCTCGGCCTCGCTGTGCATCCAGGAAAATGCCGCGCGCGAGGTGCGTGGCGATATCGTGCGCTGGCTTGATCGCCTGGCACCGGAAAGCACCGCCTATGCCCACGACGATGAAGGCCCGGACGACATGCCGGCCCATTTGAAAAGCATTCTGACCGGGGTGAGCCTGTCGATCCCGCTGGTCGGTGGGCAGCTCGCGCTTGGCACCTGGCAAGGCATCTACCTGTGCGAGCATCGCCGCATGGCGCATCGCCGCCAGATCGTGCTGCACCTGGTGGGCGCCTGATCATGACGGCACGGTTTTCTTGCACGTTCACCGCCCTGCCCGAGCATATCGACGAGCTGGGCCATGTGAACAACGCGGTGTGGGTGCGCTGGATGGAACAGATCGCCACGCGGCATTGGGAAACGGTGGCGCCACCGGAACACGTGGCGGCCTATGTCTGGGTGGTGACCCGGCACGAGATCGATTATCGCGGCAATGTTGGCCAAGGCGAGAGCGTGGTGGCCACCACCTTCATTCCCGATCCGCCCCACGGCGCGCGGTTCGACCGCTGCGTCGATTTCGCCAACGCGACCGGCAAAGTGATCGTCAGCGCGCGCACGACCTGGGCCCTGATCGATAAAAGCAGCGGACGCCTGGTTCGCGTTCCTGCAGAAGTGGCAGCGCCCTTTTACTCTCAGGCGTAAAGCATTGCTGGAACAATATGTAAAATAGCGTATTATAGCGCCAAGTTGGATCTATTCTGTTTTTTGACAAGGATCGAATCATGGCGCGCGCTGGTCTCCAACGGTGTTGCAGAGCGACACGGTATTCGGCACTTGTGTTGGCGGTTCTGCTCGCCGCGTGTGGCGATGGCGGTGGCGTTGCCAGCACGAACTCTCCCAACCCGCCGCCTTCTCCCCCGCCCAAGCCGACCAACGACGATCTGGTGGGCAGCCTGGTCAGCGAGGCCTTCGTCAACGATGCAAAAACCCAGACGGCCTATCAACCGATCACGTCCGCCCAGCCGAACACGGTTACAAGCAAGCCTTTGACGATCGAATACAAGGCATCCACGCAGACCTACACGATTGCCACGCAAGGGCGGACACAGGATTTCGGACCGGCGCAAAAGGATGCCACGCTCAGCAATGCCGCAGCCACGGTTTACAAGCGCAGCGAAAGCGCGCTGACGGAGACACTGTCGCTCAGCACGAATACGACCGATCCCGGCACGCCCGACGCCCCCCTTTTCCGCTATGTCGGTGCCGGCCTTTGGCAACGGACGCAGACCGATGGGCCGAACGCCACAACGACCATGGACTATTTCACCTATGGCGTCCCCACGCCCGCATCGGCCATGCCGACCACCGGGACAGCCACATTCGGTGTGCGCCTTGATGGGCAGGCCGGCTATCCTCAGCAGAACTATGTGCTGACAGGCGGCGGTCGCTTCCAGGTGGATTTCGCCAGCGGCGGCCTGGTTGGCAGCGGCACGATCGATCGTTACAGGAATAGCCTGTATGAAGGCACTTTAAACTGGACGTCACAGGCAAAGCTGAAAGCAGGTAGCACGACGTTTTCCGGCAGCTTCAACTTCGGCGCGCGGCCGGGCGCGATCGACGGCCGCTTCTATGGCCCCCATCATGAAGAGTTCGGCGCAGTCTGGAGCACCAACCTTTACGACAACGTGGTGGCGAGCGGCACGATCCTGGGCCGCGACACCGCGACGATGCCATCCAACAACGGCCTGGCGAACCTGGTAATCAACGAAGACCTGGGCGGGGCAGCCGTGGCCGTCAGCTATGGCCGCTCCACACGGTGGGACCAGCAAAACCTGACAACGCGCTCGTTGTACATTACCTATTCCGAAACGCAGAAGGCGCTGACGATACGTGCCGGGATCGACGGATATTCCGGAAATCCGCGTGCGCTCACGCCCGCGATCCGCGACGCGGCGCACAGCGACGCCACGTACGATGCCTATTCCGTTACGACGCAAGCGAGTTCGTTGAGCGCGGGCACGTTGCGCGTTTCGCGCCCCGGCCCCAGCAATCCGCTGATTGCGTTGACCTATACCGGCTTTGGCACGTCTGAAACGGTACTGGCACCGTCGCAACACTCCACATTCCCCTACACCGATTTCGCCTATGGCTTTGGCGAGGCGACGCCGGCCTCGGCGGTGCCGAGCAGCGGCAGCGCTACATACAATGGCGTGATCCTGGGCTATTCCGGGGTTCCGTCTGATGGCAACACCCGGCCATATGCGATCAGCGGAGACGCGCGCATGGCGTACAATTTCGGCGCGGCAACCTTGACCGGCACGCTCAACCCCGTGGCGACAGACCGCGATACCGGAACGTCCTACGCGCTTGGCGCCTATGCTTTTTCCGGCACGGGCGACGCAGGCAAGGCAACGTTTGCGGGCACCTTTGACAAAATCATCAACCTGCCATTCAGCGGCGACACCCGCGGTTCGATCAAGGGGCAGTTCACCGGCCCGCATGCTGAAGAGTTCTATGCGACCTGGCTCATCGGGATGCGCGATCCCAAGGGTGGCAGCAATATTCCCGTGGGCGGCGTGATCGTGGGCAAGCAGGGCAAGTGATCCAGCCCCCCTTTGCCTAGGACCGCTTTGCGCCTAAGGGCCGCGGTCATGACCGCATCGCTTGCCCTGACCCGCCTCTCGCGCCTGATCGCCGCCAGCCATTCGTGGGAAACCGCGCGCACGTTCAAGGCGTGGAGCCCGAGCGAGGACGACAAGGCGCTGATGGCCACCCGCGCGCAGGACGTGCTCAAGGTTATGGCGGGCAAGGACGTGACCGCGCCGATGCTGGGTGCCGCCTATGCCGTGCACCTGGCCCGCGCCCTCACTGCGCCGATCATGGTGGTCGAAGGCACGCTGAGCGTGGCGGGCGAAGTGGTGGCCGATGACCATGGCTGGGTGATGATCGGGCCGTGGGTGGCCGACATGGCGCTGTTTTCGCGCGCCTATGCGCCCGACGCGCCGCCACGCCTGGCCGGCCATGTGCTGCGGGCGTTTGGCCCCAACAAGGGCCTGTTCTGCGACGCTTGGCGCCGCACCGCGCGCCTGGGCCTGGGCTATGACCCGCGCCGGGTGTTGACCGAGGCAGAGGTGACCGCGCTGGTGGGCGAGGCGACCGCGGCGCTGCGGGCGGCCTGAGGGAACACCCCTCCACCACCCGCTGCGCGGGCGGTCCCCCTCCCCGTCGGTGACGGGGAGGATCTATGGCCCGACAGCATCCCCAACGGGTAACAAGCCTTTTCCCAGGCCGTTCGCCCTGAGCTTGTCGAAGGGCCCTGCCCAGTGACCGGGCACTGCAAGCAATCGCCGATTACAGCGGGTTGCCATCCTTGTCGCGGTAGATCTCGCGGCGGCCGACGTGGTTGGCCGGGCCGACCAGGCCATCCTGCTCCATGCGTTCGACCCACTTGGACGCGGTGTTGTAGCCCACGCCCATCTGGCGCTGAATCCAGCTGGCGGAGGCCTTCTGGCTTTCGAACACGAGCTGGCAGACCTGGCGATACTTGCGGTCTTCGGGATTGTCGGAGGTATCGAGTTCGTCGAAGCCGTACGAGCCTTCCTCGGGCTCCTCGGTGACCGAATCGACGTATTCCGGCTTGCCCTGGCCGCGCCAGTGATCGGCCACGCGCTCCACTTCCTCGTCGCTGACGAAGGGACCATGGACGCGTTTGATCGGGTCGGTGCTGGGCTTGTAGAGCATGTCGCCCTTGCCAAGCAGCTGTTCGGCGCCCTGTTCGCCCAGGATCGTGCGGCTGTCGATGCGGCTGGTCACGGCAAAGGAAATGCGCGTGGGCAAGTTGGCCTTGATCACGCCGGTGATGACATCGACCGAGGGGCGTTGCGTGGCCATGATCAGGTGGATGCCGGCGGCGCGGCTCTTTTGCGAGAGGCGCTGGATCAGGACTTCGATTTCCTTGCCGACGCTGACCATGAGGTCGGCCAGTTCGTCGACGATCACCACGATCTGCGGCAGCACCTGGTATTCGAGCTGCTGTTCCTCGAACAGTTCCTCGCCGGTCTCGGGATCGAAACCGACCTGGATTCGGCGGCCGAGCGGCTTGCCCTTGGCCTGCGCGGCGCGAACCTTTTCGTTGAAGCCCGACAGGTTGCGCACGCCGATCGACGACATCTGGCGATAGCGCCGCTCCATTTCCTCGACCGCCCACTTGAGCGCGCGCACAGCCTTGGCCGGCTCGGTCACCACGGGCGAGAGGAGGTGCGGGATATCGTCGTAGGACTTGAGTTCGAGCACCTTGGGATCGACCAGGATCATGCGGCACTGCGCCGGGGTAAGCCGGTAGAGCAGCGACAGCAGGATGCAGTTCAGGCCCACCGACTTGCCCGAGCCGGTGGTGCCGGCGACGAGCAGGTGGGGCATGGTGGCCAGATCGGCGACGATCGGTTCGCCGGCAATGTCCTTGCCCAGGATGATCGGCAAGAGGCCCTTGGCATTGACGAACTTGTCGCACGCCACCAGCTCGCGGAACGAGACCATGTCGCGGATCTGGTTGGGCAATTCGATGCCCATCACGGTGCGGCCGGGAATGGCCGAGACGCGTGCCGACACCGCGCTCATGTTGCGGGCGATATCGTCGGCCAGGCCGATCACGCGGCTGGCCTTGATGCCGGGCGCGGGTTCGAGCTCGTACATCGTCACCACCGGGCCGGTGCGCACGGCGGTGATCTCGCCCTTGACGTTGAAATCGTCGAGCACGTTTTCGAGCAGGCGCGCGTTGCGTTCCAGCGCGAGCTTGTCGATCTTGGGCTGGGCCGAGGCGGGAATTTCCTCGAGAATGTCGATCGCGGGTAGCGCGAACTTGTCGAACAGGTCGCTTTGCCGGGCCTGCGCCTTGGCCGCAGGCGCAGGGGTGCGCTGCGGATCGCTGATCTCGGTCGGGCGGCGGGGCGCGGCAGCATCCGCCGGGATCACCGGCGCGCGGGTATCGAACGGCGGCGCGTCATCATCGGCGCCATCGTCATCATCGGCGAGCAGGGCGTCACCGCCGGCTGCGGCCTTGGCCTTGGGCGCGCGGCGCTGGCGGGCCGGGGCGCCGTCGGCCGCCGCCTCGCGCGGAGTGCGGCGCAGGAACGCCGGGATCGACAGCAGCCGCGCCCAATCGAGCGCAAAGACGCGCCCGGTCAGGAACAGGCCGCCGCCAAAGGCGAGCAACGCGATGGCCAGGATGATCCAGCCCTGCGCCACCGGCACCAGGCCAGCCAGCGCGCGCACCCCGGCCGCGCCGAGCAGGCCGGTGGCGCCGCCAAACCCGGCGGGCAGGCTGCCGCCCGGGCCGGTGAACGCCAGCGCCAGCGCCGTGCCCGACAGCATCATCGCCACCGACAGGCCAAGCGACAGGCGCCACCAGGCCGGTTCGGGCGCGGGCGCTTCTTCATCCTCGTCCACGTCGATCAGGTCACCGGCGGCATCCCACAGGCGACGGGCGAACACGAACAGCAGCGGCACCAGCAGGCCGCCGGGCAGGCCGAACAGCACCAGCACGCGTTCCGCCGCCCAGGCGCCGGGCAGGCCCATCCAATTGTCCACCGGGCTGCCCGAGGCGGTGCTGCCGGAAGGATCGGTCTGGGTATAGCTGACCAGCGCCAGCGCGAGGAACACCATGGCGCCAAACAGCGTGGCGCCGCCGATCAGCTCGAAACTGCGGCGAAAGCTGCGCCGCAGCACGGCGCGCCAGTTGGGGTTGCCCCGGCCAGGGCCGAGTTTCCCGCCGCCAGGCGCGGTCGAACGGTTGGGGGTGAGTGCCCGCGAAGCCATGATGCTGAATATTCCCTTCTGGCGCCATCATCGCCCCAAGCGCTGCCGGGGTCAAGAATCGCCCAAGAAAACCCACGGAATTGCGCGGATTTTCACGACAGTCCGTCGATTGCGGCCCAGCCCTGCACGGCACCCTGGCGTGGCAGGCGGCGCGCGGCGGCGCGGTTCATCCCGCCCAGCGCCAGGACCGGCACCGGGCTGTGGCGCGCCAGCAGCAGGAAGCGCACCATGCCCAGCACCGGCGCGCCGGGATGGCTGCGCGTGGGCAGCACGGGAGACAGCAGCACGGCATCGGCACGCACCCGCGCCGCCGCCGCGATTTCGCGCAGGGAATGGGCCGTGGCCAGGCGCAACCCGGATTCGCGCCCCAAGGCATCCGGCGCGCCATAGCGCCCCTGCCCGCCCCGGCCGCAACGCGCGCCCGCTGCGATCAGCGCCACGCCGCGCGGCGCCGCCAGGCGGCGCAGCGCGGCCCAGCGCTGGCGGCGCGCCTCGGGCGCCAAGTGGTAGTGGCGGAACACCAGTGCACTACCGCGCGGCAGGCGCGCCAGGGCGCGGGCCAGCACGGCATCGTTGCGCGCATCGCTGAGCAGGACCAATCGCGGCACGGGGTAGCGCTTTGCCATGACGACGCTATAGCACCGCGCCATGACCGGACCAGAGCATACCCCGCTTGAAGACATTCGCGCCCGCATCGCCCAGGCTGCGCGCATTGCCCGCCGCGCCCCTGCCGAGGTGACGCTGGTGGCCGTTTCGAAAACCCACCCGGCCGAGGCGATCCGGCCGCTGATCGCCGCCGGGCAAACCGTGTTCGGCGAAAACCGCGTGCAGGAAGCCCAGGCCAAGTGGGCGCCGCTGCGCGAGGAGCATGCCGGGCTGGAACTGCACCTGGTCGGCCAGCTGCAATCGAACAAGGCCGAAGAGGCCGTGGCGCTGTTCGATTGCATCCATTCGCTCGATCGCCCCTCACTGCTGACCGCGCTCGCCCGCGCGATGGACAAGGCCGGGCGCCGCGTGCCGCTGTTCGTGCAGGTCAACATCGGCGCCGAAGAGCAGAAGGGCGGCTGCGCCATTGCCGATCTGCCTGCCTTGCTGACCGAGGCGCGATCGGCCGAACTGCCGGTGATCGGGCTGATGTGCGTACCCCCGGCGGGGATCGAGGCCGCGCCGTTCTTTGCCCTGCTCGACAAGCTGGCCGCCGACAATGGCCTGGCCGGCCGATCGATGGGCATGAGCGACGACTTTGAAACCGCGATCCAGCTGGGCGCCACGCATGTGCGCGTCGGCTCTGCCCTGTTTGGCGCGCGCGGCTGATCATCGTTAGCGGCCTGCGCCACCCATCATAGGCATTCATGCGCAGGCGCGCGTTCAGCCTGCTCCACCTGCCCTGTCCGTAAGAATGGCCGTGCCCGGCATCCCCCGGGACGGTGCAGGTTTTGGAACGGGAGCTTTCTGAGCGTGGTGGACGAGCAAGCGCCATTCCTGCGTCGGCTGCGCCTGCCGGAATGGCGCGGCACCACGCGGCAGCGCCTGGGCCTGATGTATAATGGCGCGATCGCGCTGCAGCTGCTGTCGATCGCCCTGGTGGCGGTGCACGAAATGCTCGACCGCTGGCAGCCTGGCGGCAACGACATGCTGCTGGTGCTGGCGCTGGGCTTGCAGGTGGCCGTGGCCACATCGCTGCTGGGCTTTCGCACGATCCTGATCACCCATCACAACCACGAACAGCACATGCGCGCGGATTCAGAGGCAGCGCGGCGGCGCACCGCCGAACTCTTTGCCATGACCGACATGTTGCAGGCCGCCGAAACCAACGAGGAAGCCGGCGCAGTCCTGATGGTCACCGCGCGACGCCTGCTGGGCGGGCACGGCGCGGCGCTCTATGTGCTCAACAATTCACGCGATCGGTTGGACCTGGCGCGCCAGTGGGACTTGCCGGATGGCTATGTCGCACCCGATTCGTTGGCGCCGAGCCACTGCTGGGCGTTGAAGCGCGGCAAGGCGCACGTGAATGCGCCGGTCGAAGGCGGGCTGTGCTGCTCGCACCATGGCGGCGACAATGCCGTGCTGGAAATCCCGATGATGGCCGGTGGCCAGGTGCAGGGTCTTCTGGTGCTGGCGCGCAGCGATGCGCCAGTGGCGCTGGCGGGGGGCGAGGAACTGGCCAACTTGCGCCACCTGGGCACGGCGCTGGCGGATTCGATGTCGCTGGCTTTGTCCAACATCGCGCTGCGCGATCGGCTGCGCACCCAGTCGCTGCGCGATTCGCTGACTGGCCTCTATAACCGGCGCTATATGGAAGACACGCTGGAGCGCCTGATTGCGCTGTCGCAGCGATCGGGCAATCCCACCGCAGTGATCATGATCGATCTGGATAACTTCAAGGAACTCAACGACAGCTATGGCCATGCCAAGGGCGATGCGGTGCTGCGCGATGTGGCGGCGCAGATCGTTGGCGCACTGCGCCCCACCGACGTGGTCTGCCGCTATGGCGGGGAAGAGATCATCGCCATCCTGCCCGATTGCGCGCTGGCCGATGCCGTGGCCAAGGCCGAGCAGATCCGCCTGCGCGTGCTGGGCGTGACCGATATCCAGGGCTGCCCGGTCAGCGCGTCGCTGGGCGTGGCGGCCATGCCGGAAACGTCCGTCAGGGGCGAGGAACTGATCCCCGATGCCGATGCCTCGCTCTATCTGGCCAAGGCATCGGGCAAGAACTGCGTGTTCGCGGCCGAGCGCGTCACCTCGGGCCTGACAGTGGCCCGGGTGACGGACAAGACCTGAACGCGCCAGGTCTTGTCAGGGCTGCTCAGTCGGCCTGGTGCTGCTTGAGTTCGTCGCCGGTGAGGGTGACGACATGCAGCAGGTTGGTGGCCCCCGGCGTGCCGAACGGCACCCCGGCCAGCGCCACCAGCTTGGACCCGGCGGTGCCGAAATCGTGGCGCAGGGCCATGCGCTTGCCCTTGGCGATCATTTCCTCAAAGCTGCCGATGTCCTTGGTGGCAACCGCGTGGGCGCCCCACAGCAGGCCGACCTTGCGCGCGGTCTTCTGGCTGGGCGTGAGCACCAGCATCGGCACGCCCGGCCGTTCACGCGCCACGCGGCGGGCGGTGGAGCCCGAACCGGTGAACACGATGATCCCCGAGATCGGCAGCGTTTCAGCGATCGAGGCGCAGGCCTGGGCCAGCGCGTCAGCCGTGGTGGGATCAGGCAGCGTTTCGATGAAGTGGACGCGGGCGGCATAGCCGGGATCGCTTTCCACCTGCACGGCGATGCGGTTCATGATGCTGACCGCTTCTTCCGGCCAGGCGCCGGCGGCGGTTTCGGCCGACAGCATGACCGCGTCGGCGCCGTCATAGACCGCGTTGGCCACGTCCGACACTTCGGCGCGGGTGGGCGTGGGCGCCTCGATCATCGATTCGAGCATCTGCGTGGCCACGACCACCGGCTTGCCCTGGCGGCGCGCGCTTTCGACGATGCGCTTTTGCAGCGGCGGCACTTCTTCGGGGTTGAGCTCGACGCCCAGGTCACCACGGGCGACCATGATGCCGTCGGACAGTTCGATGATTTCTTCCAGGCGCGAGATCGCGGCCGGCTTCTCGATCTTGGCCATCAGCGAGCCATAGCCGCCCATCAGGCGGCGCGCCTCGGCCACGTCTTCGGGGCGCTGCACGAACGACAGGGCGATCCAGTCGGCGCCATGCTCCACGGCGAAGGCCAGGTCGCGACGGTCCTTTTCGGTGAGCGCGGGCACCGGCACCACCGCGTCGGGCACGTTGACGCCCTTGCGATCGGAAATCACGCCGCCCACTTCGGCCGAGCAGAGGATTTCGCTCTCGCTGGCGCGGATCACGCGCAGGCGCAGCTTGCCATCGTCGATCAGCAGGCGCTGGCCCTTTTGCAGGATGCCGAACAGTTCGGGATGGGGCAGGCAGACGCGGTTTTCATCGCCCGGCCCGGGATTGCGATCGAGCGTGAAGTGGCCCGAATGGCGGATGACGGCGCGGCCTTCCTTGAACGTGCCGACGCGCAGCTTGGGCCCCTGAAGATCGCACAGCACGGTGATCGGGCGCTTCACCCGTTCTTCCAGCGCGCGGATATTGGCGATGGTCTCGGCATGGATGGCGTGTTCGCCATGGCTCATGTTGACGCGAAAGGCATCGGCGCCGGCCAGGAAAAGCTTTTCCAGCATTTCCGGGGAACGGCTGGCCGGCCCCACCGTTGCGAGGATCTTGACCTTGCGTTCGCGCTTGTCAGGCTGGCCCATGGTGCAAAAAACTCCTCTTCACTATCGAACCCGGCAGGCTTTCATTCGGCCTGCCCTATGGCCTATGCCGGGGCAAAACCCAAGGGATGATAACCATGGATACGAATGCTTCGACCGGCCAAACCACCCATTCTGGCGCTGATCCGCTCGATCAGCTCGATGATGCAGTGGCCGCGGCTGCCTTTCGCCACCTGGTGCGCCATTTGCGCCACCGCCACGATGCCCAGAACATCGATCTGATGGGCCTGGCGGGCTTTTGCCGCAATTGCCTGGCCGACTGGATCATCGAGGCCGGCGCCCCGCTGGACAAGGCCGCCGCCCGCGAGGCGATCCACGGCCTGCCCGCCGATGAATGGAAGGCCCGCTACCAGAGCCCGGCCACGCCCGAACAACTGGCGCGGATGGACGAGAGCATGAAGCGCAACCCGCGCTGACACCGGCCAGAACCCGGACATAACCCGGCCCGCGCCCGACAGCGGCACAATCTTTCCACAGGATCGGCTTTGCCAGCGTGGGCGTGGGCGGCTATTTGCCCGCGGCTGAAGGCCGCAACGGCCGCCCACACAGAGATTCGGAGCTTATCCCATGGCCGACGCCGCCGACGACCGCCTGCGCCTCTTGATCGAGCGCATCGAACGCCTGGAAGAAGAAAAGAAGGGCATCGGCGACGACATCAAGGATGTCTACAGCGAAGCCAAGTCGGCCGGCTATGACGCCAAGATCATGCGCCAGATCGTCCGCCTGCGGAAAATGAAGCCCGACGATCGCCGCGAAATGGAAGCGATTCTCGACGTTTACAAGAACGCCCTGGGCATCGACTGAGCGCCAGGGACTGAGCAACGCGGCGCTTGGCCGCCCCGCTCACTGCACCAGGAATGCCACGGTTACCGCCGCCAGATTGCCCAGCGCGTGGGCAAGCATGGCGGCGGGCAAGCTGATCCGCACACGGATGAAGCCGAACACCAGCCCGGCCCACAGCTGCGGCAGCACCATCGGCACCAGCGCCAGCGTGATGCGCGGATAGTTGCTGAGGTGAAACAACGCGAAGACCACCGCGTGCAGCATGAACAGCACCGGAAACGCCGCGACGAACCACGCCGGGGTTTCCCGCCGGCGCAGCACGAACCAGCCCAGCGCCGCACCTAGCACGCCCAGCAGCAACAGCAGCAGCGCCACGGGGTGGGCCGCGCCATCGCGCACCGTCCATAGCGCGGCAGCCGCTACAACCAGCCCCGCGATCAGCGCGAGTGCGCGGGGCCGGCCCGAAAGCCAGCCCCGGAACACACATTCCTCGGCCACCGGGGCCAGGAGGGTGACGGTGGGGAGCAGCAGGGCGGGCGGCACTTTGCCAAAGGCGTCGGGTGAAGGCAGGCCCATCGCCCGCTGCCACAAGTGCAGAACCAGCGCGAGCACCAGCAGCCCGGCCAGATAGAGCCCGGTCGCCCCGCGCCACAGCGCCCAGCTTTCCGCGCTGCCCAGACCCATCGGGCGCGTCCAGCGTGGATGGCGCAGGAAGTGGGCCAGGGATTGCGCAGCGGGCAGGGACAGGCGGACCATGGCAAGGGCCATACCGCGCCAGCGGTTAACGCCGCGTTTGCCGATCTGCTCCGGTTGCTGGGCCGCCCCGTTGTTGGCCCGCCGCGCATTGCCGTTTTGCGCCGGTTGGTCTAGGGGCCGTGGCAAACCCCAAGTTCCCACCATCAGCCGCAAGAAGCAGATCCATGGCAGGCCATTCCAAATTCAAGAACATCATGCATCGCAAGGGCGCGCAGGACAAGAAGCGCTCGGCCATGTTCTCCAAGCTCTCCCGCGAAATCACCGTCGCGGCCAAGATGGGCATGCCCGATCCGGACATGAACCCGCGCCTGCGCGCCGCGATCAACGCCGCCAAGGCGCAGTCGATGCCCAAGGACAACATCCAGCGCGCCATCGACAAGGCGAGCAAGGGCGACGGCGAGAACTATGAAGAAGTGCGCTACGAAGGCTATGGCCCGGGCGGCGTGGCGATCATCGTCGAGGCGCTGACCGACAACCGCAACCGCACCGCCACCAACGTGCGCACCGCCTTTGCCAAGAACGGCGGCAACCTGGGCGCTTCGGGCGCGGTCAGCCATGGCTTTGAACGCCTGGGCCTGATCGAATACCCCGCCAGCGTGGGTGACGAGGAAAAGGTGCTGGAAGCGGCGATCGAAGCCGGCGCCGACGACGTGGAATCGGACGACGATACGCATCAGATCTGGACCGCGATCGACAACCTCCACCCCGTCAGCCGCGAGCTGGAAAAGGCGCTGGGCGAAGCCGAAGCGGTGAAGCTGGCGTGGAAGCCCAGCCTCAAGACCACGGTTTCGGCCGATGATGCCGCCACCCTGCTCAAGCTGATCGACGTGCTGGACGACGACGACGACGTGCAGACCGTGTGGGGCAACTATGAAATCCCCGACGACGTGATGGAAAAGCTGGGCTGATCAGGCCCGTGGCGGTGCGCGCTGGCGATCGATCCTCCCCCTCGCAGAGGGGGAGGTGGCGGCCGTCAAGCCGTCGGAGGGGGCTTCCCCTCCACCACGCGCTGCGCGCGCGGTCCCCCTCCCCCGCGATGCGGGAGAGTATCTTGCAGTCATGATCATCCTGGGCATCGATCCCGGCCTCACCTGCACCGGCTGGGGCGTGGTGGCCAAGTCTGGCAGCCGGCTTAGCCACGTTGCCAACGGCCAGATCCGCACCGATGCCAAGGCCACCATGGCGCAGCGCCTGGTGGAACTGGATGCGGCGCTGACCGACGTCATCCTGGTCCACCGGCCCGACGAAGGCGCGGTGGAAGAAGTCTTCGTCAACGTGAACCCGCAATCCACGCTCAAACTGGGCCAGGCCCGTGGCGTTGCCATGCTCAGCCTGGCGCGATCGGGCATGCATGTGGCGGAATACCCCACCAAGGTGATCAAGAAAGCGCTGGTCGGCACCGGCGGCGCCGAAAAGCAGCAGATCCAGCACATGCTCAAGATCCTGCTGCCCGGCGTGAAGCTGGCCGGCGAAGATGCCTCTGACGCGCTGGCCGTGGCGATCACCCATGCCAACATGCTCGGCAGCCACCGCTGATCCCGAACGGGCACGGGAACGCCAGCCCTCGCGCGGCGTAGCGTTCTTCATGAACATCGCCGCCACCGACGAAGCCTGGATGGCCCGCGCCATCGCCCTTGCCATCCGCGAAAAGGGTGATGACCCGGCCAATACGCCGATTGCCGCCCTGGTCGTGCGCGATGGCAGCCTGGTCGCCGGCGCGGTCAACCGCACGGTGGAACGGTGCGACGCCACCGCCCATGCCGAAGTGGAAGCGCTGCGCGCGGCCGGCCAGGCGGTGGGCGACATGAAAATCGACGGCGCCACGCTCTATACCACGCTGCAGCCCTGCGGCATGTGCACGATGGCGGCGATCTGGGCCGGGGTGACCCGCATCGTCTATGGCGCCGGACGCAACCAGGTGCACGAGATGTATTTCGAGGACCGCCACCTTTCGACGGTCGATTACATCCGCGATGCCTTCAAGGACGACCTCGCGCTTGAAGGGGGCGTGGCCGCGCATGATTGTGCCAAGCTCTATTACGGCCCCGACGATGCCGTGCCCGAGGATCAACAGGCCAATACCTGAACCCCGGTTGCGCGCGGGAAAGTTCCCTGTCATAGGGAACAAACCATGATCGCCAAATTGACCGGCATGCTTGACGACACCGGCCCGGACTGGGCGATCATCGACGTGAACGGCGTCGGTTATCTGGTGCAATGTTCCGCCAAGACGCTCACGCACCTGGGTGTGCGCGGCGACAAGGTGGTGGTGCACACCGAAATGCAGGTGAGCGAAACCGACCAGCGCCTGATCGGCTTTGCCAGCGCGGGCGAACGCGCGTGGTTCCGCCTGCTTACCGCCGTCCAGGGGGTGGGATCGAAAGTGGCCCTGGCCATTCTCTCGGCCCTGTCGGTGGAGGAATTGCAGCGCGCCTGCGCCGGTGGCGATGCCGCCATGGTCGCACGCGCCAACGGGGTGGGGCCAAAGCTCGCCAGCCGCATCGTCAACGAACTCAAGGACAAGGCCGGGGGCCTCGCCGGCATGACCGGCGGCCTGGGCGTAGCGGCAGAGGCAGATGTTGCGCTGCCGGCCGGCTCGGCCAGCGCCGACGCGATTTCGGCCTTGCAGAACCTGGGCTTCAAGCCCGCCGTGGCCGCCAGCGCCGTGGCCTTTGCGATCAAGGACCTGGGCGAAGACGCCCGCCTCAACGACCTGGTGCGCGTGGCGCTCAAACGGGCGACGGGGTGATGGCCGTTACGGCGGGAAAGGCGGCATGCTGGACCCCGGATCAAGTCCGGGGTGACGGGGATTTTGAAGTCAAACGTTGCCTGCAGAACGGTCGTCACCCTGAACTTGTTTCAGGGTCCAGGGTGAGGCTTGCCCTGCCCCGACGGCGGAAAACCGAGGTCGATAGCAAGATCGCGCCAATCCGGATTGGCCGCATGGACCAGATTGAGCTTCCAGTCACGGCGCCAGTTCTTGAGTTGCTTTTCGCGGACGATCGCCTGCTCCATATCGGCGAAGATCTCGAAGTGGACCAGGCGGTAGACACCATAGCGCGCGGTGAAACCGCCGGTGATGCCTTCGCGGTGCTGCCACAACCGCTGCATCAAGGCCGACGTGACCCCGATGTACAAGGTGCCACGCACCCCGCTCGCGAGAATGTACACGCATGGTTGCCGTTCCCGTCGCATATCCCATCGTGGCCACGGGCAGATCAGTGGACAATGACCGTTGCTGCCGAATTGGCCGAAAGCCCTGATCCCGCATGACCGAAAACCCGCTCCTTTCCGCCCAGGCCCAGGCCGAAGACCTCGACGCTGCATTGCGGCCCAAGACGCTGGCCGAGTTCGTTGGCCAGGAGTCCGCGCGCGAAAATCTCAAGATCTTCATCGAGAGCGCCAAGCAGCGGCGCGAGGCGATGGACCATGTGCTGTTCTTTGGCCCGCCGGGCCTGGGCAAGACCACGCTGGCGCAGATCATCGCCCGCGAGCTGGGGGTGAATTTCCGCGCCACCTCTGGCCCGGTGATTGCCAAGTCGGGCGATCTGGCGGCGCTGCTGACCAACCTCGAATCGGGCGATGTGCTGTTCATCGACGAAATCCACCGCCTCAATCCGGTGGTCGAGGAAGTGCTCTATCCCGCGATGGAAGACCGCGCGCTGGATCTGATCATCGGCGAAGGGCCTTCGGCACGCTCGGTGCGGATCGATCTGCCGCCGTTCACCCTGATCGGTGCGACCACGCGGCAGGGCCTGTTGCAGACCCCGCTGCGCGATCGTTTCGGCATTCCGGTGCGCCTGCAGTTCTATACCGTGGCCGAACTCGAACGCGTGGTGACGCGCGGCGCCACGCTGATGGGTGTGGGCATCGATAGCGAAGGCGCGCGCGAGATTGCCAAGCGCGCGCGGGGCACGCCGCGCGTGGCCGGGCGCCTGCTGCGCCGGGTGCGCGATTTTGCCCAGGTGATGGGCGATGGCACGATCACCCGTACCCTGGCCGACCAGGCGCTGACCCGGCTTGAAGTCGATGCGCTGGGGCTCGATCTGCAGGATCGGCGCTATCTCATGATGATCGCCGATATCTACAAGGGCGGCCCGGTGGGGGTGGAAACGCTGGCCGCCGGCCTTTCGGAACCGCGCGACACGATCGAGGAAGTGATCGAGCCCTATCTGATCCAGCTGGGCCTGGTGGCGCGCACCGCGCGCGGGCGCTGCCTTAACGATCGGGCCTGGCAGCACCTGGGAATCACCCCCCCGACCGCGCAGATGCCGGGCGGCCTGCCCGGCACCCTGCCCGGCCTGTTTGCCCCCGACAGCGGCGAATAGGCGGATTTGCCTGTCGGAATCGGCAACACCCGGGCCGGCAAAAGTTCCAGATTGGGACAGAGTTAACACACCGGCGCGAAAAGTGACGAAATATGGCCCGCTGCCGTGCCGATTTCAGGTTAACGCGATGGACGCTGACGCTATGATCTGCGTTGTTCATCTGCGGGAAAGGCCGGCAGCCACCTGTTAAGTGGTTTCTGCTAGGCCGGCCCCGGGATTTAGCGAGAGCAACGATCATGTCGGTTAGGATGGCATTGGCAAAACTGGCGGCCTGCGCGGCAGGCGGCGCAGTTCTGGGCGGGGGCGCGGTGCACGTGTCCGAAGCGCCATCGACCGGCGAGATTCACCACACCAAGCCGATCAAGATCAAGCAGGCCAAGCCCCGCCGCGTGGTGCGCCGCGCGCCGCCGCACGTGGTGCACCGCCAGCGCAAGATCGTCACCACGGCCACCACCAAGGTGTGCGATCCGCCGCAGCAATATGCCATGGCGCCGGTGCCCTACATGGCGCCCCTGCCGCCCCAGGCGCAGGGCGGCGGCGGTGGCGGCGTTCCGGTGGTGATCGGCGGCGGACCGGTGGGCGGCTTTGGCGGCGGGTTCTTCGGCGGCTTCTTTGGCGGCAGCGGCGGTGGCGGTGGCAACGTGGTGGTATCCTCCACCAGCACTGGCTCCACCTCTACCTCGGGCGGCTCAAGCTCGACCTCCGGCGGATCGACCTCGACCTCGGGTGGCTCGACCTCCACGTCGAGCGGCAACGTCTCCACCTCCAGTGGCAATGTCTCGACCTCGTCGGGCAGCGTATCGACGTCCTCGGGCAGCGTTTCCACCTCGAGCGGGAACGTGAGCACCTCGTCCGGCAATGTCTCGACCTCTTCCGGCAACGTCAGCACCTCGTCCGGCAACGTGTCGACCAGTTCCTCGACCTCGACCTCGTCGGGCAATGTCAGCACGTCGTCCTCGACGAGCAGCAGCACCTCCTCGTCGACGTCGTCCTCCACCTCCTCGTCGACCTCCAGCTCGACGAGTTCCTCCAGCTCCACCAGTTCGTCCAGCTCCACCTCGTCTTCGTCCAGCGGATCGACGAGCAGCGGGACGACCACTGGCGGCACCGACGTGCCCGAACCATCGATGGTTCTGCTGTTCGGCGCCGCAGCCGCCGCGCTGGTTGCACGCCAGCGCTGGGGCCGGAGCCGCAAGCCGGCTTGAAACCACGGTCAAGCCCGGTTCTGTCGGGCTCCACGGAAGGGGCGGTCTTCGGGGGGAGGCCGCCCCTTTTTCGTGGGCTTAATGGCCCCTCCACCACCGCTTCGCGGTGGTCCCCCTCCCCATCAAAGATGGGGAGGATCTTGGTTATCCTCCCTGCCGCAGGCGGGGAGGGGGACCGCCGGCATAGCCGGTGGTGGAGGGGCATTTTCGCCCCCGCACCAACGAAAAAGGGCGGCCCCGGTGGGAGCCGCCCTTCTAGCATTCCGGCGTGATGCCGGCGGCGATCAGGCCGCCAGCTTGCGCAGCACGTAGTGCAGGATGCCGCCGTTCTTGAAGTATTCCAGCTCGTTGGCGGTATCGATGCGGCACAGCGCATCGAACGTGAACGTGCTGCCATCGGGGCGCGTGACCTTGACGGTCACGGTCTGGCGCGGCTGGAGATCGGCGACGCCTTCGATGGTGAAGGCATCGTCGCCGGTCAGGCCCAGGCTCTGACGGGTCTGGCCATCGAGGAACTGCAGCGGCAGCACGCCCATGCCGACGAGGTTCGAGCGGTGGATACGCTCGAAGCTTTCGACGATCACGGCGCGCACGCCGAGCAGGTTGGTGCCTTTGGCCGCCCAGTCACGCGAGGAGCCGGTGCCGTATTCCTTGCCGGCGATGACCACCATCGGCGTGCCATCGGCCTTGTACTTCTGCGCCACGTCATAGACCGCACCCACTTCGTCGCCATAGCGCGAGAAGCCGCCTTCGGTGCCGGGGACCATTTCGTTCTTGATGCGGATGTTGGCAAAGGTGCCGCGCATCATCACTTCGTGGTGGCCACGGCGCGCGCCATAGGAGTTGAAGTCAGCCTTGGCGACCTGGTGATCCTGCAGCCACTTGCCCGCCGGGCTATCGGCCTTGATCGAGCCGGCCGGCGAGATGTGGTCGGTGGTGATCGAATCGCCCAGGATCAGCAGCGGCTTGGCGCCGACGATGTCGGACACCGGGGCCGGCGTCATGGTCATGCCTTCGAAGTACGGCGGGTTGGCGACATAGGTCGACCCGGCGCGCCACGAGTAGGTTTCCGAACCCGTCACGTTGATCGCCTGCCAGTGCTTGTCGCCCTTGTAGACGTCGGCATAGCGCGCCTGGAACATCGCGCGGTTCATCGCGCCCGACATGACCGAGTGAACCTCGGCGTTGGTCGGCCAGATGTCCTTGAGATAGACGGCGGCGCCGTCCTTGCTCGTGCCGATCGGGGTGGTGGTGAAGTCTTCGACCACCGTGCCCTTGAGCGCATAGGCGACAACCAGCGGCGGCGAGGCCAGGAAGTTGGCGCGCACGTCGGGGCTGACGCGGCCTTCGAAGTTGCGGTTGCCCGAGATCACCGAGGCGGCGACGATGCCGTTCTCGTTGATCGCCTTGCTGATCGGCTCGGCCAGCGGGCCGGAGTTGCCGATGCAGGTGGTGCAGCCGTAACCGACCAGGTTGAAGCCGATGTTGTCGAGGTGCGACTGGAGACCGGCCTTGATCAGGTAGTCGGTCACCACCTGCGAGCCCGGTGCCAGCGAGGTCTTGACCCAGGGCTTGGGCTTGAGGCCCAGCTCGTCGGCCTTCTTGGCAACCAGGCCGGCCGCGATCAGCACGCCGGGGTTCGACGTGTTGGTGCAGCTGGTGATGGCGGCGATCACCACGTCACCGTCGCCGATGTCATGGTCCTTGCCTTCGACGGCCACGCGCGACTGGGTCTTCTTGTAGACGTCGCCCAGATCCTGGTTGAACACGTCGTCCACCTGCGGCAGCTCGACCTTGTCCTGCGGGCGCTTGGGGCCGGCGAGCGAAGGCACGACGGTCGACAGGTCGAGTTCGAGCGTGGAGGTGAACACCGGCTCGACCGAAGGATCGATCCAGAAGCCCTGCTCCTTGGCATAGGCTTCGACCAGCGCGATCTGGTCTTCATCGCGGCCGGTCAGGCGCATGTAGTCCAGCGTCTTTTCATCGATGCCGAAGAAGCCGCAGGTGGCGCCATATTCCGGCGCCATGTTGGCCAGCGTGGCGCGATCGGCCAGCGTGAGGCCAGCCAGGCCCGGGCCGAAGTATTCGACGAAGCGGCCGACCACGCCATGCTTGCGCAGCATGTTGGTGGCGGTCAGCACGAGGTCGGTGGCGGTCACGCCTTCCTGCAGCTGGCCGGTGAACTTGAAGCCCACCACTTCGGGGATGAGCATCGAGACCGGCTGGCCGAGCATGGCCGCTTCGGCTTCGATGCCGCCCACGCCCCAACCCAGCACGCCCAGGCCATTGACCATGGTGGTGTGGCTGTCGGTGCCGACGCAGGTGTCGGGATAGGCCACCAGGTTGCCGTCCTGATCTTCGCTGGTCCACACCGTCTGGGCGATGTGCTCCAGGTTGACCTGGTGGCAGATGCCGGTGCCCGGGGGCACGGCGTGGAAGTTGGAGAGCGACTTGGAACCCCACTTGAGGAAGTCGTAGCGCTCGCCATTGCGATAGTATTCGATCTCGACGTTCTGTTCGAACGCCTTGGGGTGGCCGAATTCATCGACCATGACCGAGTGATCGATCACCAGGTGCACGGGCACCAGCGGGTTGATCTTGCTGGTGTCACCGCCAAGCTTGGCGATGGCGTCGCGCATCGCGGCCAGATCGACCACGCAGGGCACGCCGGTGAAATCCTGCAGCAGCACGCGCGCCGGGCGGTACTGGATTTCCGCGCTGCTCGACGGGTTGTGCTGCCAATCGACCAGAGCCTTGACGTCATCGGCCGAAACCGTGAAGCCGCCGTCTTCGAAGCGGAGAAGGTTTTCCAGCAGCACCTTCATCGAGAAGGGCAACCGCGAGACATCGCCGAACTTTTCGGCGGCCTTCTTGAGGGAGTAGTAGGCGACGTTCTTGCCGCCGACGGTAAGCGTGCTGCGCGTGCCGAGCGAGTCCTGTCCGACCTGGGTCATGGCTAAGCGAAATCCTCCTGCCGTTTGCGAGGGACCGCGGGCGCGAAGGCCGCTACCTGTTCCGGGGGCAAAGCCCATGTCCGGGGGCAACGAAAGCCAGCGGGCCTCTCGTGAACGGCGCCGCGATGCGCTGTCAGGACCGACTCGTCAAGGGCGGGAAATGGCTAAATTTGCGGGATTTGCCTTATTGCGACGCAATAGCAGAAGTATTGTCTCGCGTGGGGTGCAGTTCGTCGATTTGGGGCGGGTGTGAGGTTGGAGCGGCAACCGCAAGCGGATTTGCTTGCGGTTGCATAGGATTTGGTGATCCGACTTTGAGCCGTCCAGCCCTGCTTGGACGCATTCACCGTTTAATGCGCTTCAACCCTGCAACCACCTAACCGATCTTGGGGTAGCTAAATGGTTCACGAGCAATTCGGCTTAACTCGGAAACACCAAGCAATCCCATTCTTCGCTCCTCAATAGCTTCATTACGAACTTTCCTATAGACACCAAGAAAGTGCAAAATCTTGGAGTTGATTTTAGAATCCACATTTTTCCAAATTTGTTCGTCATTGCAGAACCAGTAATGCTTCCCCCAACCTTCGATCATCCCATCAAGCCGCTTAAGTGTGCCAAGCAGAGTATGTGGACGCATGTTGCGTTCTCCATCTTTCATCAAATTAAGTGACTTCCGTCCTTCTTCAAAAATTTCGTCGATAGATGCTAGAAATTTCATTTGGGCTTTCTGTGTCGGACGCACGGCCCCAGGACAGAAATTGATGCCTAGAAAATCAAAACCAGCACTGACCGATACTGCCTGAGATGATGTTTTATCAGGAGATAGCTTCATCCCAAGCTCACCAAGCAGAGCATCCGCCTTCCGCAATCGTGCGTTCGCAGCTTTAGCATTTGGCGCTAGTATTATGATATCATCTATGTAACGAATGCAACGGCAATCCCCAGCATTCATTTCCCGGTCAAACTCAGCAAGTACGATATTACCGAGAAGTGGGGAAAGCGAATTACCTTGCGCAACGCCGATTTCTTCGATCGGCCAATCTGCTCCATGCTTGCGAAGTTGATCAAGATTTTCAAGTTCAACGCGTATCGCTGCCGAAAAAAAGGCGGTGAACTCAGCATCACCCGTCGCATCAGCGATGATTTCTGTAACCGCTGCCTTGGAGATTTTTGTGAAAAATGACTGAATATCGCCACACGCAACGAAGCGCGCACCCTGCGCTATGGCATCTAGAACCGCTTTCACTGCAGCAGGCACCGCCGACATGCGTTCAGCGCGGGGTACTTTTTCGCCGGTCGTTGTCTTCTTCGGCTTTTCCGACCTAATGCCGCCAAAGCTGAATTCGGTTTTCACAGACGGCTTAAGAGCCGGAATCTCCACTAGCACGTTCAGGATAGCCCGCTGAACAATGCGGCTTTCTACGGAGGCAAGTACTATGGGCCGGACTTTACCAGTCTTTTTGCCTTTCGTATCCAGCTTATGGATAGGAACGCCTTTTGCAGGCGGAAACTTGAACGTGCCGGACGATAATCGGCGTTGAAGAGAGCGAAGATTCCCGGCTGCGTTTTCCTGATATTTTGCTATATCAGCGCGTACCTCATCAGATTTAGACGAGCGCCCGTTCTCTTGGATAGTGCGCCACGCACTTTCCAAATTTCTCGAAGTTCGTACTTTTTGTAACAGCTTTTGTTTCACGTCTTTGGGGTTCTGTCAGTGCGCCCAACCCGCCCGACGGGAAGTGCTGACCTCCGCGACGGAGCCTTTCGGTCCTTGCCGCGCAATCGAGGTTTCGACTTTCGCCTCCGCCTCGCCGTAGATGCGTCCCTCGGTCCCGACGGTTAGACCGCCTGCCGGGAAACCCACTAGAGCCAGTCCGATCAAGAGAAGCGGGCCGAAACCGCGCCGCCCAAGAGCGGTCAATGCCGAGTTGGCACGTTTTTGCATGTGATTGGCACGTTGGGAACCTCCTCCCGAAGGCTAACCTTTTTGGGTCGCCCGTAAAGCAAATTCCGCGCGCGCCGCCCGCTCGCCTCCCCGCCAAAATAATGCCACTAGCCGCCTGACAGTCACCCCGAATGGTAAAGGTTACGGCTACTGATACTTTCGCGGGCAGGTGAGTGCTGACCTCCGCGACGGAGCCTTTCGGTCCTTGCCGCGCAATCGAGGTTTCGACTTTCGCCTCCGCCTCGCCGTAGATGCGTCCCTCGGTCCCGACGGTTAGACCGCCTGCCGCGAAACCCACTAGAGCCAACAAGAACAATCTAGCAACATCAGAATAAGCTGGTCAAGTCGAATCGCGGACGGAGATGCATTGGAATTCCCGGGAGATATATTCCATTGCACCTCGGCTCGATATCCTCGGCCGAGGCAGGCAAATGAAGCGCGTTACCAGATCCGCTTCACGGCGAAGCCGTCAAACAGCGCCTCGTTTGATACCAGCGTCATGTCCTCGACCTGGGCCTGGGCGATCAGGAGGCGGTCGAACGGGTCTTTGTGGGGGATGTTCATTTCCCCGGCGAGCTGGGCGTGGCAAACGCTGATCGCCAGTTCGGCAAAGCCCTGGCCGGCAACAATCGCCGCGAAATCCTGCGCCAGCAGGGCTGCACCGAGCAGCTTGCCGATGCGGAACTTGGTGGCCACTTCCATGGCGGAGGCGGCGCTGACGGCGATGGTATTGGCCTCGTCGGCAATGGCTTCCTGGGCGCGGCGGCTCAGTGCCTCGTCACCGGCCAGCCACCAGATCAGCGCATAGGTATCGAGCAGCAGCCTCAAGCGAGGTTCCACCCGCCGAGTTCATCGTCCGGCAAAGGCTCGTCAAACCGCGCATCCAGGGCGATCTGCCCCTTGAATGCGCCGAAGACGCGACAGCCGCGCGGCTCGACCGGCACCAAGCGCACCACCGGCACATTGCCGCGGGCAATCACCACGTCACCACCGGCGAGCGCCTGGGCGATGAGGCGAGACAGGTTGGTCTTGGCATCGTGAACCGAGAACTGCGCCATTGGCGATCTCCTTAGCCACAAATATGGCTAAGTGCGCCTGCCCGGCAAGGGCCGCTCTTTCCGAACTGCCGCCGTGTCAGCGCAGCAAGTACCCTACATCGGCTCGGGATGCGGATCGCCGCGCCGCGCCGCCAGGATGCAGCCGGCCACGATCAGCGTAACGCCGGCGACCGTGCCACGCGTCACCGGTTCGCCAAAGGCGACATAGCCGGTGATCGCGGCCCAGATGAACGCGGTGTATTCCAATGGGACCAGCACTTGTGCCTGGGCGCGGGCATAGGCCCAGGCCATCAACAGCATGGCGATCACCGACATGATCGCGCCGGCCACCACCAAGCCCCAGGCGAGCGGGGTGGGCCATGTCGTCCATGCCAGGGCGATGGGCGAAAGGGACGTGGCGGTCACCAGGCTTTGGTAAAAGGCGACTTCGACCGGGCTGGCCACTTGCGCCTGGCGGCGCTGGAGCACCAACGTCGTCGCATAGAGCACGGCAGAGGCCAGAATTTCGACCAGGCCGCGCCAGGCGCCCGGCCCGGGAGCCGCGCCCAGCTGATCCCTGGCGATGACAGCCACGCCCACCAGCGCCAGCAACGAGCCCATCACCGCGCGGTGGCTGACGCGTTCGCCCAGGGTCAGCGCGGCCAGATAGAGTGCGATCAGCGGCGCCAGGAATGACAGCGCCATGCCCTGCGCCAGCGGCATGCGCACCACGCCATCGAAGAACAGCACCCCCATGCCCGCCGTGACCACACCGCGCAGCACGTGAAGCCGCAAGATAGCCGGGGGCGGCAAACGCCCTTTCCGGTGCAGCAGCGTTTCCCGCAGCCAGAACGGTGCCACGACCACGGCGCTGGCCGTGCTGCGCCAGAACACCGCAACAAAAGCCCCCAGCATGAGCGAGGCGCCTTTCATGGCGCCGTCCATCACGCTGAAAAAAACAAGGCCGATCAACGTGGCGATGATCGGCAGGAGCGGGCGCGGCGTATGCATGGGCGGCGCATAGCCGAGTGCCGGCAGATTGGCTATCATCGCGCCAATGCGGTTGGCGGAAACGATGAACCGTGTTTATCGTTTGGAAGGAAAAGCAGCCATGTGCATGCCTGATTCAGCTTGGCGAAAGCCTCGCTGCTTGATTGGCGGTGGGGCATGGGGCAGTAGATGAACCGTGCACCACGTGCGTGCAACCGAATGGCAACAGGGAATTTCGAACCGATGACCCCCCGCAAGACCTGGCCGCAGCGCCGCAACCGTGCGCGTCTTTTCGGCGCGACGACGCTGGCCATGGCGCCCCTGGTTGCCACGTCGCTGGTTGTTACGCCCCTGCTGGCCACGCCGGCCCTTGCCCGCACGCAGGACAGCAAGGGCCCGGTGGACCTGACCGCGGAGGCGCAGCAGCCGGCGCCCCCACCGGCCAAGGCACCGCCCGCCAAGCTGCCCCCGGCCCCCGCTGCCAGCCCGGCCGTCCCGCCCGCGCCCGGCGCGGCCGTGGCCTTGCCCGCGCCGCCCCCTGCCCTGCCCGAGGTGGAAGCGCCGCCGCCAGTGGCGGTGTGGACGCTGCAGGATGCCAAGGACCTGCTTTCGGCCATTCGCGGCATCGGCAGCGAAGGCCTGTTTGCCCGCGATTACCAGCCTGCTGCGCTCGCCGCCGCGATCACCAAGGGGGAAGGCGACGATCTCAACCAGCTGGCCAGCAAGCTGTTCGTGTGGCTGGCCGAAGACCTGCGCGACGGGCGCACGCCGATGACCGCACGCGAGCAGTGGTTTGCGGTGGACCCCGACCAGGACCTGCACCCCAATTCGGCGCTGCTGGCCCAGGCCACCGAAACGCATGACGTGAAGGGCACGCTGCGCGCGCTGCTGCCCACGCACCCCGATTACGCCCTGCTGCGGCAGCTGTTGCAGACCACCAAGGAGCCGGCCAAGCTGGCCCTGGTGCGCGCCAACATGGACCGCTGGCGCTGGCTGGCCCATGACCTGGGCCTGCAATACCTGATGATCAACGTTCCCGAGCAGATGCTGCGGCTGACGGTGAACAACCAGATCATCACCACCTATCGCGCCATCGTGGGCAAGCCCGGCAGGACCGCGACGCCGCAGCTGGCGGAAATGGTGGAGAACGTGGTGTTCAACCCCACCTGGACGGTGCCGCAGTCGATCGTGAAGGGCGAAGGCCTGGGCGCCGATCTGCTGGCCCACCCGGCCAAGGCCAAGCGCATGAACTATGCCGTCAAGCAGCTATCTGACGGCACGATCCAGGTGGTGCAGCAGCCGGGCGAGAACAATTCGCTGGGCCGCGTCAAGCTCGACATGCCCAACGAGTTTGCCATCTATATCCACGACACGCCCAACCGGAACCTGTTCGCCCAGGAAAACCGCGCGCTGTCGCACGGCTGCATCCGCGCCGAGCGCGCCACCGAGCTGGCCATGACCATGGCGATCCTGGGCGCCGACCTGCCCAAGGAAACCGCGGTGGAATACAACCTGTCGGGCAAGTACACCAAGGTGCCGATGACCAAGCCGTTCCCGGTCTACATCACCTATTTCACCGTGGCGCGCGATGTGAACGGCGTGATGCGCAGCTTCAAGGACATCTATGGCCGCGATCCAGCCGTGCTCGCCAGCTTTGCCCAGCCGCGCCAGCTGCACACCACGCAGCGCAAGAGCAACGAAGCCGTGATCAAGCTGGACAACCCGCTCTAGGGTGTGCGGGTATTCAGGCCATGGCGGGCTGCGAACGGCCGCTTTTCGCGCTTCCGGTGCTCACGTACCAAAAGTACGCTGCGCTCCGGGTCGCGAAAATCAGCCATTCTCGCTCCACCCTGACCTGAATCCCCACACACCCTAAGCACTGAGCGGGCCAGACGGTACAAAACAAAACGGCGGCGAATCATTGCTGATTCGCCGCCGTTTTGCGTGTGTGAGGTGCGCTGGGATCAGCGGCGGTTGCTGGCAAAGCGGATAGTAGGCGCCATGCCGGGCTGGTTGGGCACCGGATTGGCCAGCACGATGCACACGCCGCCCTTGGCCTTGACCGAGCCGCACAGCGAGCGCGCCGGGCTGGCGCTGGCAAAGCCGGCGGCCTGGGTGCGCCAGAACTGCTTGCCGTTGACGACTGCGGCGGTAATCACCGGGCGATAGCCCTTGAGCGCGGGATTGATCGCCAGGTAATGGCGCCAGGCGCGGTGCGCGCCTTCCTGCGTGGAAAAGGCGCCCAGCTGCACCAGGTGGGTGCCAGCCGGCACGGCCGGCGTGCGCGCGGCGAGCGTGGCCACGCGGGCCTGGGCCGCCTTGGCCATCAGGGCAGGCGCACGATCGGCGCGATCGGCCGGGCGCAGCTTGCCGGTGATGACCGGGGCAGCAGCGTGGGCGGTGCCGGGACGCGGGGCAATGGCCCAGGCCGGCACGTTGGCGCTGGCAACGGCCGAGGGAGCGCCCGACGCGGACGACGGCGGCATATCGATCGCGGCGAGCTTTTCCGCCGTGGGCGCGGCGCTGGCATCGGCGACCTGGGGCTGGGCCGCGCCATTGTCGACCGCCGGCAGTTCCTGCGCGGCAAAGCTGGCGAGCACGGGAGCCTGTGTCGCGGCGGGCGGGCTGGCCGGCGTGGTGCCGATCGCCGCCTGTGCCGTGGCGGCCTGGGCGGCTTGCGCCACGGCCTGTCCGGCACCGGCAGCGGGGAAATTGGCCAGCGCCAGCGCGGTGGGCTGGCCTTCGTCTTCGATCTGGCCGGGCACGCCGAGCACGCCGGCCACGCGCAGGCGCATGTTGCCCGGATCGTTGAGCTGGGCCCACTGCGCCATGCGTGCGGTGAGCTGGTCGGCGGGCACGTCCTGGGCGGCCATGTCACGCGCCTCGCGCCAGTGGCCGGCCATGGCCATGGCATAGGCCAGGTTCTGGCGGGTCTTGGGCGTATCATCGCCGCCGCGCACCGCGCCGGTCAGCACCTCCACCGCCTGATCGGCATGGCCGGCCAGCGCCAGGGCCAGGCCGTAATCGGCCACTGGAATCTGCTGGCGGTGGGTGCCCAGCGTATCGACCGCGACATCGGGATGGCCCAGCGCAATGTCGGTCAGTGCCAGGCTGAGCGCGACCTTGCCATCATCCTGGCCCAGTTCCATCGCATCGTCATAGGCCTGGCGCGCCGCCACGAAGCGGCCAGCGCGCAGATAGGCGCTGCCCAGCAGCATGCGATAGCCCGGGTTGCGCGGATCGGCCAGCACCGCCTGCTCGGCCAGGGCCACGGCCTTGACCGCTTCCCCCCCGGTCAGCGCCGATTGCGCGCGTGCGGCGGACTGCCCCGGATGGACCGAGCCCTGGGCACAGCCGGCGACCAGGCCGGCGGCAAGGGCCGTGGTGGCGAGCGAGAGGATCATGCGATGGGACATCATGGGCGTTTCCCGCAAAAGGATCAGCGCGGCCGCCGCAACGGGGCGGCGCGCGTGGAGGGCAAGGGTTCGGATTGAGGCAACTGGGCCAGCACGTCTTCAAGGCCGGGCGTGGCATCGACCAGGCGATCAAGCGCCTCGATCAACAGCGCCTGGGCACTGCGCCGCTCGGCCGTGCAGCAGGCGCGCAGCAGGGCATGGCGGCGCGGATCGAGCCGCAGCGTGAAGGCGACCTTCTTGCCGGGCAATTGTTCCACATCGAGCGCGGCGCGGCGGTTGGCCGCCACCTTGCGGTCAAGCACCGCCGAAAGCTGTGCGATCTGGCGCAGCACTTCGGGGCGGCTGTCATCCTCGCCGGCCTCTTCCAGGGCGATGACTTCGGCCAATGGCAGCGCGGTGGCGAGCGGCTCAGCGTCAGGCACGACGACCGCTTCCGGTTCGATGCCGGCCCAATCGAGCGAGACATGGCTGCGCATCGCCGGACGTGCGGCGCCCTTGCGCGCCAGCAGCGATCCGGTGAGCGAGGCAAATGGCTTGGTTTCAGGCGTGCCCATGGTTGCGTCTCCCTCGCTCACGAGCCGGCCACGCGGCGCCCGAAGGTGCCGACCGGACGCGGCGCAGCGCCGCCCAGCGCGCGCACCGGGGCCATGCCGGGCTGGCTCTGCTGCGGCACGGCAAACACGGTGCGGCGGAAATTCTTTTCCAGGCGCTCGGAGATATAGCTCCACAGCTGCGCCACTTCGGCGGCAGAGCGGCCGGTGGGATCAACTTCCATCACGGTGCGCCCGTCGATCATCGAGGCAGCAAAATCGGTGCGATGGTGCAGGGTGATCGGCGCGACGGTGCCATGCTGCGAGAGCGCGACGATCGCCTCGGCCGTAATGCGCGCCTTGGGCGTGGCGCCGTTGACGGCAAAGATCAACGGCTTGCCCGCGCGCTCGCACAGGTCGACCGTGGCGCCCACGGCGCGCAGATCGTGTGGCGAAGGGCGCGTGGGCACGACGATGAGTTCAGACAGCGCGATCACCGACTGGATCGCCATGGTGATCGCCGGCGGGGTATCGATCACGGCCAGCTTGAAACCCTGCTGGCGCAAGACCTGGAGATCCTGGGCCAAGCGACCCACGGTGGTCTGGGCAAAGGCGGGAAAATCAGCCTCCCGCTCGTTCCACCAATCGGCCAGACTGCCCTGGGGATCGATATCGATCAGCACGACCGGCCCGGCACCGGCGCGTTGCGCCTGCACGGCGAGGTGGCCGGACAAGGTGGTCTTGCCCGATCCCCCCTTTTGCGAAGCCAAGGCCAGTACGCGCAATGTGTCCCCCTGAGGCTGGCGTGCGATCAGGCCCTAGGGATTCGCAGATTGCGCTGAAATTTTGGTTAACACCCCCGGTGTTTCCGGGGCCTGGGGCAGCGCCCGGCCATGGTGTTGGCAAAATACCACGCAAGCGCGCGCGGGCGCATCGAGGCGATGACGGCGGGGGAAAACTTGTTTACCATTTTCCCCGCAAGAGGCCTGAGGGAAACCCCGCAGACGACCTGCCCTGGCAAGAGATTCGCGTTCAACATGATCACGCCGCGCCCCAAGACCGCATCGCTTCGCGCCATGGCCACGCTGGCTGCCGTGGCCGCCCTGTTTCCCACGCTGGCCCAGGCCGATGTGCGCGACGGAGTAAACGCCTGGTCGCGCGGGGATTATGCCGGGGCGGTGCGGCAGTGGCAGGGGCCGGCCGCCAAGGGCGATGCCGATGCGCAGTTCAACATGGGCCAGGCGGCCAAGCTGGGCCGCGGCATGCCCAAGGACATGGCCAAGGCCGAAGACTGGTTCCACAAGGCCGCGCGCCAAGGCCATGCCCGCGCCGCCGACAACTATGGCATCCTGCTGTTCCAGACCGGCCGGCAGAGCGAAGCGCTGCCCTGGCTCACCGCCTCGGCCGATCGCGGCGAGCCGCGCGCGATGTATGTGCTGGGCGTGGCGGCGTTCAACGGCGATTTCCAGCCCAAGGACTGGGTGCGCGCCTATGCCCTGATGACGCGGGCGGCGGCCGTGGGCCTGCCCCAGGCGATCGAAAGCCTCAAGACGATGAACCAGGTGATCCCGCTGGAACAGCGCCAGATGGGCGCATCGCTGGCGAGTGACCTGGAAACCCGCACCAGCGACCAACGCTCGCGCGAATTGGCCGCCGCCGAACTGGGCGTTAGCGCGCCCACGGCAACGGCCGCCACTGCCACGCCGCTGCCCGCCCGCGCCGCGCCCGCCGCGCTGACCCCGGTTGACCTGCCGCCAGCGCAGACCGGCGATGGCACCATGACGACGGCGCCCGGCCGCGTCATGGCCGGCGCCAGCTATGCAAATCCGGTGGAAGTGCCGCGCGCGGCGGTTGCCGCCCCCCCTGCGCCCCGGCCCAAGCCGGCGGCAGTGGTCACGCCGCCCAAGCCGGCACCAAAGCCGGCTGGCGCGCCACGGCCCACCGTTGCCGCCACCGGCGCCTGGCGCATCCAGCTGGGAGCCTTTTCGCAAAAGAGCAATGCCGATGGCCTGTGGGCGCGCGTGCGTGGCCGGGCCGAACTGGCCGGGCACCCGCGCATCGACCTGGCCGAGGGCAAGATCACGCGGGTTCTGGCGGGGGGCTTTGCCAGCCAGGCCGAAGCCGCGCATGCCTGCGCCGCGCTGAAAGGCGCGGGCGTGGATTGCATCACGTTGAAGCCCTGACGGTTTGATCTTTCCGGCAGGCCGCGCGCGGTGCATGGGCGCGGCATGACCACGCCTGATCCAGCCCCCCTGGCGCCCCTACCCCGCATCGCCGCACTGGATTTCCTGCGCGGCTGCGCCGTGCTGGGCATTCTGGCGATCAACATTACCGGGTTTTGGGGGCCGCAACTCGCCAGCCTCAGCCCTGCGCTACCCCGGCTGGATGGACCAGGGCTAACTTGGTTCGTGATCAGCTACCTGCTGTTCGATGGCAAGATGCGCGGCCTGTTCACTCTGCTGTTCGGGGCGAGCATGGTGCTGTTTGCGCAAAGCGTGGAGCGGCGCGGGTTGTCGCCCGATACCATGCAGGTGCGCCGCCTGCTGTGGCTGCTGGTGTTTGGCTATCTGCACTATGCCCTGCTGTGGTGGGGCGATATCCTGTTTGCCTATGCGCTGTGCGGCATGCTGGCGCTGGCGCTGCGGCGGCTCGATCCGCTGCCGCTGCTGGCGATCGGCGTGCCGGTGCTGGTCCTGGCCCATGCGTTTGATGCGCTGGCCGCCCTGCCCGCGATTGCCGGGGAACAGCGCGTGCTGGCCGGGATCGGCACCCCAGCAGACCGCGCCGCCGTGGCCGATATCGCCGCGCGCGTGGCGCAATCGCTGGCGGCCGACGCGCGCGTGCTCCATGCCGGCTGGATCGAGAGCGTGGGCTTGCGCACCCTGGTAACGCCAGCCTTCCCGCTGACCGCCACGCTCAACACTTTCAGCGAGACCTTTCCGCTGATGCTGATCGGCATGGCCTTGTTCAAAAGCGGCTTTTTCACCGCGCGCTGGCCGCGTGCAGCGATGCTGGGCCTGGCCCTTGGCGGCGTGGTGCTGGGCGGCGCGGCCAGCGTGGCGCTGGCGCTGTGGGCCGATCGCAGCGGCTGGCCGGCGCAGCTGACCTTTGCCGTGACCACCGACATGGCCGCCCTGCCCCGGCTGGCGATGACGCTGGGCTATGCCGCGGCGCTGCTGCTGGCCTGGCCGGCGCTGGCGCGACGGGCGCCTGGCCGGGCGCTGGCGGCGGCGGGGCGCTGCGCCTTTACCAATTACCTCGGCACCAGCCTGATCATGAGCGCGCTGTTCTGCGGCTGGGGCGCGGGGCTAGGTTGGGGCAATGCCCATGCCGTGCCGCGCGGCAGCCTGCCGCTGTTCGTGATCCTGGGCTGGGCGATCATGCTGGCCTGGCCGCAAGCCTGGCTGGCCCGCTTTGGCCAAGGGCCGCTGGAGCGGCTGTGGCGGCGGCTGACCTTTGCCGGCGTTACACCGCCTGCGGATGGCGCGGGGTAAGGATCAGCACGCCTTCTTCCACCCGCCAGCCTTTGAGGCGGTTGAGGAAATTCATGCCCAGCACGTTGAGGCCGCCGGTCGTCTCGCTGACGATCACGTCCATGTCGCGCGCGACGATCGAGCCGAACTTGAGGGTTTCCACCCGCGCCGTCTGTGCCTCAACATCGCCGTTGGCAGTGTGCATCACCACCGGCAGGCGCAGGGGATCGGCCGTAATGCCCGCCTCGCTGGCGCCTTCGGCCGACAGCGTGGTGATCGTGGCGCCGGTATCGACCATGAAGCGGGTGCGCGTGCCGTTGACGTTCGCCTCGATCCAATAGTGCCCGTCAGCCGCCAGCGGCACGCGCACTTCGCCGCCGGAAACCTGCGCCTCGGGCAGGCCGATGCTGGGCATGAAATGGGCGAACGAGGGATCGAGGTGAACGAAGCGCAGGCATGCCACGGCAAACACGCCCAGCAGCACGAGATTGCCGAAAAAGCGCATGAGCCGCGCCAGGCCGCCGCCGCCCAGCCCCGCCAGGGTGACCAGCACCATCGCCACCAGCGCTGCGGCAAGCAGCGGCGGCGGGCTGATAAGCCAGGGCGGCAGGGCGCCAAGCATGTGGCCGGGATCGATCATCACCCGCCTTTTGCCACGGCCAACCTTGCCCCAAGCTGAAAACGCATGCGCGCGGCCGCCGTGCCGTAACGCTTGGGAAACCACGGTGATTTACGATAGAACCAAGGCTTGTCCCTGGGCGGGACAGGCAGCCCGGCGCGCTGGCCTTGATCGGCGTGAACGCTATTATCCGGGGTGAAAGGAAAATCTGGCATGGCTGGCAAGCCGGCATGGTGGCGCAAGGCGCTGTGGCCGAACGGAAAAGACGGGTTGAAGACGAGGCAAGGCCGCCAGGCCGCGTGGCGCCGCCTGGCGGTGCTGGGCGCGGGCGCCTGTGCCACCGGCCTTGCCATGCTCCTGGTGTTTCACGTGGGCCAGGATCTGGCCCGCAGCCTGGCTGGCGGGGATGACGATGCGCCCCAGGCGCTGCCAACCGCGCTGGCCGAGGCGGCCCCTGCCCCGGCCGCGCAAGCCGCTATCCCGCCGGCAGCGGCGGCGCCCGCCGCGCAGACCCCGGCGGCCGACACGCCCTTCGTGGTCAAGTCCGTGCTCAAGATCGATGGGCCGATCCGCTTTGGCCAGTTCTATTGGGATGAAAGCCAAAGCCAGGCCGGCCCGGTGGTGATCACCGTGGACCTGACCGCGCGCGTGCTTTCCGTGTTCCGCGATGGGCACGAGATCGGCGCCACCGCGATCCTCAAGGGCTATGGCGACAAGCCGACCCCGCTCGGCGTGTTTCCGATCACCCAGAAGGACGCAACGCACGTGTCCAACCTCTATGACGCGCCGATGCCCTGGATGCTGCGCCTGACCAACGATGGCGTCTCGATCCACGGATCAAAGGTGGAAAAGGGCTATGCCACCAACGGCTGCGTGGGCGTGCCCGACGAATTCGCCAAGCGCCTGTTCAAGGTGGCGAGCCTGGGCGACAAGGTGATCATCACCGACGGCAAGCGCCTGGGCCTGGGCGGGTCGATCAATCCTGGGGCGTAGGCGCGGTGGGTTCGGTTGCGGACGTTTTCGCGCTAAGCACAACCATAGCAGCTGGACCCCGGATCAAGTCCGGAGTGACGAAAAAATATAGATGGAGTAAAAACTTATCGTCACCCCGGACTTGATCCGGGGTCCAGCTTGATAACGCGCGCTATGACTCTCGTCACCGCGCAACGGCAACTTTCCACCGACTTGCATTCCATTCCATCGTCATTCCCGCGCAGGCAGGAATCCAGTGGTGACGCCGCGAGATGGATTCCCGCCTGAGCGGGAATGACGAAGTGGGAGGGAGCGCGGGCCGCTCCGTTTTCATGAAATCCACACGAAGCCACTAAGACACGAAGGAGGGATGAAAGCGTCTTTCTTCGTGTCTTCGTGGCTTCGTGTGAAATCATCTTGGTACCAGCCCGCGACTTGGCCGCTGCGTGAGGCCTGAAGAAGAAGCGGGACCCCGGATCAAGTCCGGGGTGACGAGGAATAGGACGGTCGTTTGTGGAATGACCGTCACTGGTGATCCCCCCGCCGGGGAGGACATCACAGCACGTCGAACCCGCTGCCCAGGCCAGCGCGCAGTTTGTCCAGGGCCTGGGCCTTGAGCTGGTGCACGCGCGGGACGGATACTTCCAGCACCTGGGCGATTTCCGCCAGGTTCAGTTCCTCCACGAAATAGAGCTGGATCACCAGTTGCAACCGCTCGGGCAGTGCGGCGATGGCCTTGGCTACCAGTTGGCGGCTTTCGCTGTCGGCCAGCTGGGCAAAGGCATCGGGGCGATCGTCGGCAAAGGCGCTGTCGCTGTCGGAATAGGCATCGTCGATCGCCTCTATCCGTACCGGCTCGCTCGCCGCGCGCAGGTCGGCCAGTTCGGTGTCGGTCAGCCCCAGGGCGCGGGCCAGTTCGGGCTCGCTGGGCATGCGGCCCAGTTCCATGGTCAGCTGGTTGGTCTTTTCGCGCAAGGTGCGCCGCCGATCGGACGAGGTGCGCGAAAGCGGCATGGTGCGCCGCACCAGATCCACCATCGCCCCGCGCACCCGCAGCTTGGCATAGGCGGCAAAGCCATCTTCGGTGGGGCCGGAATGCTTTTGCGCGCATTCGGTCAGCGCCACCAGGCCCGCCTGGACCAGATCATCGACATCCACCCCGGAATGGCCGGACCCGTGCACGTGCCAGGCCAAGCGGCGCACCATCGGCAGGAACCGGCGAATGCGATCGGCGGTATCGTCACGATAGGCACGCGAGGCGGCAAAGCTGCGGTGATCGTGTTTCATGGAGTCTCGTTTTCTTTTTTGAAGACCAGGAAGAGGCAGGAGCGGGCGCCGCGATCACGCCGCCAGGGCGGGCTGGAGCGGCGGCGGCAGCTGCGGCGGCCCGGTCGGCGTCTCCTCGCCGATCACGGCCACCACCTCGATCGGCTGCGTCGGTGGCAGTTCGGCGATCGACAGCACCACGCAACCCGGCGCCCGCTGCCGCATCAGCGCAGCCAAGGCCCGTCGCGCGCGCGGCTGCACGATCAGCGCGGGTGCGATCGCGCCGGGGCCGCGCTGGGTGACAATGGCGTTGACCCGTTCGCCGATAGTGCGCGCCAGGTCTGGCTCGATCACCGGCTGGCCGGTGACCGGATCGTGCATTCCGCCCACGATCATCCCTTCAAGCTGACCCGACAGCGTGAGCACGGGCAGCCGTTCGGTGGGGCCACAGACCCGCGCGACGATCAGCCCGCCCAGCTCGGCCCGCAGCAGATCGACCAGCTTGTCATGGTCGGTGGTCTGCAGCACGGCCTGGCTCAGCGCCGCCAGGATCGGCATGGGATGGGCGATGGTCACCCCGTCTTCGAGCAGGGCGTGGAACAGGCGGGTGAGCGCGGCAAGCGAGAGCGGCTGCGGATGCAGCGTTTCGATAAGGCCAGGCGCGCGATCGCGCACCGCGTCGAGAATGGCGCGCACTTCATCTGGGCCGAGCAGTAGTTGTGGCCGTTCACCCAGCAACTGGTTGAGGTGCGTGGCAATCACCGTGCTGGCGTCGACCGTGAGGAAGCCTTCGGCGATGGCCTGATCGCGCAAGTGGTTCTCGATCCACAGCGCCGGGCAGCCAAAGCTGGGGTCGCGCGTCGCCTCGCCAATGAGGCCATGATCGCCGCGCGCCTCGCCGGCATCGATCGCCAGCACGCGATCGGCGCGCACGGTGGCCCCGCCCAGCGGCACCCCGCCCAGCATGATGCGATAATCGTTGGGGCCAAGGTCCAGGCTGTCGCGCACGCGGAACTGCGGCACGACGAAGCCGAAGGCCTGGCTCAACTGCTTGCGCACGCCGGTGATGCGGGTGACCAGCGGCGAACCGCGCCGCTCGTCCACCAGGTGGACCAGGCCATAGCCCAGCTCGATAGTGACCAGCGTGTGGTCGCTGACTTCTTCCAGGGTGATGCGCGCCGGATCGCTGGGCGGCGCTTCGGGTTCGAGCACGGGTTCTGGGCGGCGGGCCCGCTGGCGCAGGGCCCACCACAGCCAGCCGGCCCCGGCCGCGGCGGGCAGGAAAACCGATTGCGGCATGGCGGGAATGGCGCCGATCGCGCCCAGGATCACCGCCACCGGCAGCCAGGTGGCGGGATTGGCGAACTGGTGGCCGATCTGGCCGGCCAGATCGCGCGTATCGGCCACGCGGGTGACAATCACTGCCGCCGCGATCGACAGCAGCAGCGAGGGCACCTGCGCCACGAGCGCATCGCCCACCGCCAGGGTGATATAGCGCTGCGCCGCCTCGCCAGCGCTCAACCCGTGGGTGATCATCCCCAGGCAGAAGCCGGCAATGATATTGACGCCCAGGATCAGCAGCGCGGCAATGGCATCGCCTTTGACGAACTTGCTGGCGCCGTCCATCGCGCCATAGAAATCGGCCTCGGTCGCCACTTCGCGGCGGCGGGACTTGGCTTCATCGGCGCTCATCAGCCCGGCGGCAAGATCGGCATCGATCGCCATCTGCTTGCCCGGCAAGGCATCGAGGGTGAAGCGCGCCGACACTTCTGACACACGGCCCGCGCCCTTGGTCACCACCACCAGGTTGATGATCATCAGGATCATGAACACGAACAGGCCAACGGCGAAATTGCCGCCGACCAGGAACGCGCCGAAGGCCTCGATCACGTGGCCAGCGGCGGCCTCGCCCTCGTGGCCGCGCACCAGCACGATGCGGGTGGACGCAACGTTGAGCGCCAGGCGCAGCAGCGTGGCAAACAGCAGGACCGAGGGGAACGAGCTGAAGTCGAGGGGCTTTTCGGCATTCATCGCGGCCATCAGGATCGCCACCGACAGCGCGATGTTGACCACGAAAAACACGTCGAGCAGCACCGAAGGGAGCGGCACGATCATCAGCACGATAAGCATGAGGATGCCGGCCGGAAGGGCCATGGCACCGGGCGAGCCAAAACGCTTAAACATGATCGGTTAGAGCCCCATCGCCTTGAGCCGGCCATAGGCACGGGCCACATGATCGCCGCCCGCGCTGCCCGGCGAAGCCAGGGCAAAGGTATCGCGCAGGGTATCGGCCATCGAGGCGCGCGGCGTGGCCGCCTGCCCGCCGGGGCCGCCGGCATTGGCCGCCACCTGCTGAAATTCCTGCGCCATGGGGCCACCGGTTGGCGCCGGCTGCGAGACCGGCGCGCCGGGCAGATCGAGCGCGGAGGGATCGCCATAGGGCATGGCCGCCATCGCCCACGGTCCCGAAAGCGGCGGCAGCGCGCTGCCGCTACCGGCAGCCTCGAGCCGGCTGCGCAAAAGGTCCATCACGCCCGAAAGCGAGCGCGGCGCGCCGCTGGCGGAAAAGAAGATCGCGCGGTTGGCCGCTGCCGCCTTGGGCAACAGGGCGGCCGCGCTGGCATCGGGATCGGCCGCCAGGCCCGCCAGGAAGCGCCCGGCGCCATCGGCACCAAGGAAATGAGCAAGATAGAGTTCGGCATTGTCGGGATCGCGGCCCAGCGTGGTGGAGAGCGCCACGCGGTTGTCGTTGGCCAGGTCTCCGGCCAGAAGGGCAGACAGCTGGGGGTCATGGCGCATGGCCAAGAGGCGGCTGCGCAGCGCGGGATCGCTGGCGGCACTGCCCACGGCATCGCCGGCCCAATCCAGCCCATGATCGGCGCCGTGGCGCGCCAGGGTACCGAGCCAGGTCTGCCCGGTAAACTGGTACAGCCCGGTCGCGCTGGAGGTGCGGGCGCGGGCATGGGGATCAAGCCCGGATTCGAGCCGCGCCTGCGCGAGCAGATAGCCAAAGTCCACGCCGGTGGCATTGGCCGCGCGCGCAATGGCGGCGTGCACCGCACCGCCCTGGGGTGCGCTGCCGCCCATGATCGCGCCGGTTGCCGGATCGGCAATGCTGCCGGCAGAGTTTTGCACTGAACTCAAGGCCCACATCCTTGTGCTTGCAGCGAAAGCCAGACGATGGCGCGCCGCGACAAGGATGGTTTAGCAAGGGTTGTGCCAGTTTTTCGAAATCCTGAAAAAGGATTCCGGATTCAGCGCTTTGCCGCGCACAAAAAAGCGCTGCGGGCCGGCCCGGCAAGGGCAGCGGCACGCAGCGCCAGACAAAATTTGCCGGTGGGGATCAGCGCACGCGCGCGGTGCGGGCGTGGTGCGCGCGCACCTGGCCGGCATGGGCGCGATAGAGCGCGGGGGTTCCGGTCAGCGCATCGAGCCGTGCAGCAACATTGGCGGCGATCAGGTTGCGCACACGGCGGTTGGCTTCGTTGAGGCGGCGCGCGGCATCGACCATGCCCCGGCATTCCTCGTCGATCGCCTCGCTCGCCACCGTTTCCAGGCGGCTGCACAAATCCGCCTTGTCGACCGCGCACCCCATGATCGCATCCATGTCGAGGCCAGCCAGCGCCTGGCGTTCTTCATTGAGCACGGCAATCATCTGGCCCAGCGCGCGGGCGAGATCGGTGGGGTGGCAAATCGGTGCGTCAGCAGTCATTGGGGGGTCCTCAGCAGCATGCCGGCGGCAATCATGGCATCGGCGATCCGGGCGGGAATCACCGGGTAATGGCCCTCCGCGATGGCGCGGCGAATCTGGGCGACGCGATCGCTGCTGACCGGCACCTCGCCGGCGCGGGTGGCATCGCTGGTGGCAACAGTGGCAGCGGCGGTGGCCGCGCTGGCCTGGGCAGCAGGCGCGGCCTGGGCTACGGCTGCCGCCGTGGGATCGGTCGCCTGGGGCGGCACATCGGATGCGGCAATCTTGACCTGGACCGCACCAACCGGCCGCGACGGTCCGATTTCGATGTTGGACATGGTCGAGCTCCTCGGGGGTGATGCCGGGAAGAACGGCATCGCGCCGCAGAGTTTAAGACCATGCGGCGGATTTTTGCCGGGTCAATCTGCCTTAGGGAAATTGCAGTGGTGCGCGCCGGTTCACTCGACCGGCACTTCGACCACGCCGGGGCGCACGATGCGCCCGCGCAGGGCATCGGCCTTGGCCCCGGTGCGCACGCGGATCCAGCCGCCCACCGGGCCAGGATCGAGCGCCTCGCCAGCCTGCTCGACCGAAAAGCCATCGCCCACCATGGCGATCGTCACGCCATCGCCGCGCAGCACCGCCGGCGCTGCGGCCGGGCCAGCCGGCGCTTCGGCAACCGTGGCCACTACCGGCACGAACAGGCGCCAGCCGCCGGTGTCGGGGCAGCGCACCAGGATGCTGTCATGCGCCCCGGCGCGCCAACCCAGGGCCAGCGGCGCGGTGCAAGCCACCAGGCGCAAGCGCCGATCAACCGGCTGCGCCGCGCCGCCCGGCACGCCGATGCTGCGGCCGGTGAACTGCGCAACGGCCTGATCGATTGCGGCCATATCGGCAAAGCGCGTGGTTGGCGCCTGCGCCACCTGCGCCCGCGCCACAGGGCCAGTGGCCAGCAGGGCGGCAAGCGTACCGGCAACGACTGCGGCAAGGGGGGCGGCAAAAACAGGCCGGTTGGCGGCAGCGAACATGGCAATTTCCTGAAGCGGGAGGCGTCTTGCCCGCTTTTCAGCAAGAGCCATGCCATTCAACGCTCTTCATCGTAGCCCAGCGTGACGCTGGCGCCCGGCTGCGCGCCAGGTTCCACCACCAGCCGCGCGCTGGCGGCACGTTGACCAGCGCTACGGGCCAGGCTGGCGGCCTGGTCCAAGGCTGCCTCTCGCCCGCCAGGCCCCGTGGCATAGCGCACCACGATCGACAGGCGCAGGCGCGGATCGGCCGCCTGTTCAGCCAGCCATTGCGCCAGCGGCGGAGCGCCAGGCCCATCGCGCCACACGCCCACCGGCTCTGCCTGCAGCGACGGGGCAACGGGCTGAACCGCAGGCGGCGGCGCCGGGGCGCGCAGCGGGGCCGCCTGCGCCCTGACCGCGGGCGAGGCCGGGCCTTCGGCCACGGACAGGGCAGAGGCGCAGATCATGAACAGGATCAGCGCGAGATCGGCCAGGATGGTCTGCCATCCGGTCTGCCCGGGCCGGGTGATCATGCCGTTTCGCGCGGATCGAGGGGTCGCAGCCCCGTATCTGCCGCCATGCCATCGGCGTTTGCCGCCCTGCGTGGCAGGGTGACGCCGTGCGGTGACAGCGGCGTGGCGCGCTGGCGATCGGGGCAGGCTGGCCCCACCTGCTGGGTCAGCCAGGTCATCACGTCGGCGCGGGCTTCCTCTTCGGCCTGCGAGGCGCGCTCTACCGCACGGCCCAGCGGCCCCATGACGATGTGGGCCAGCAGCAGGCCATAGAGCGTGGTCAGGACCGACATGGCGATGGCGCCGATGAAATTGCCGTGGGCCAGGCTTTCCACCTTGAGCTGGCTGAGCGCCACGAGCGTGCCCGCCAGGCCGAACACCGGCGACAGATCGGCCGCCTGCGCCAGGGTGCGTGCCGCTGTGGTGGCGCGGCGCAGGCGCGCGCGGCGCCAGGTTTCATGCTGTTCGACCAGCCCGTCGAGCGAGCGGGTACGCACCAGCGCGCTGGTGGCGGAATCAAATTCGCGATCGGCCAGGCGGCGTGGGTTGGCACGGATCACCCCATCGCGGCGGATCAGCGCCACCTCGTGCGCGAGTTCGGAACGCATCGCCGCGGCATTGAAGCCAGGGCGCAGCAGGCCACCCACGGCGCGCAGGGCGATGAGGCTGTCATGCCAGCCACAGCGCAGCACGGTGCCGACCAGCGTGCCGCCAACAACGATCACGGCCGATTGGGCATCCAGCAGGTGGGTTAAATCCATGGGCCTTGGTCTTTCGCGAAATCCTGGCACGAAGAACGGCAGCGCGCGCGCGGGTTTCAGGGGGGCGGCAGCCCGGCTTGCCGCCTTTCGGCAAAGCCTTGCCGTGCCTGGCGGGGTGGCCTGCAACCGTGGTGCCAGATTCCGGGCCATTGGCGCACTTGGCACGTCCCTTGCTGAACCACCGGCATCATTCGTCTGCCCAAGGAAAGCGAGAGCACCGCCGATGAGCCAGAGTGCACCATCCGACAGCCTGTTCGGCATCCATGGCGCCGCGCTGGAACTGCGCGCCACGCGCCTGGGGCTGCTGTCGTCCAACATCGCCAATGCCGCCACGCCCGGCTACAAGGCGCGCGACATCGATTTCGGGGCCGCGCTCAAGGCGCGCCTGGCCGGTGCCAGCGAAAGCCAGGCCGAAGCCGGCGCAGCGCTCTATCGCGTGCCGGTGATGCCCAGCCTGGATGGCAACACGGTGGAAATGGCCACCGAGCAGACCGCCTTTGCCGAAAACGCGGTGGGCTATTCCGCCACGCTGGAGTTCATCCGGGGGCGCGTGGGCGAAGTGACCCGCGCGCTCAAGGGTGAATGACCATGGCGGGCAACGGCAACACCCCCCTCACCCTGTTCGGCGTGACCGGCCGCGCGATGTCGGCCCAGTTGGTGCGGATGAACGCGGCGGCATCGAACCTGGCCAATGCCGGCAACGTCGCCGGCAGCGAGGCGCAGGCCTATCGCCCACTGCGCCCGGTCTTTGCCGAGGAACTCGATGCGCGGTCCGGCCTCGCCACGGTCAAGGTCCAGGGGGTCTATCGCACCGATACCACCGCCGTGCGCACCCACGATCCCGACAATCCCCTGGCCGATGCCAATGGCGATGTCTGGGCCGCCCCGGTCGATGAAAACGCCGAGATGGTCGAGATGATGGAAGCCAGCCGCCAATACCAGAACGTGGTGGAGGCGATGCAGACCGCCAAACAGCTGATGCTCGATACGATGAGGATGAAGTGACATGACCACCGTTACCTCTACCAGCGCCACGGGCACCGCAGCGGCCCCGGCCAAGACCGGCTGGGCCAGCCTTGGCGCCACCGATTTCCTCAAGATGCTGACCGCGCAGCTGCAGAACCAGGACCCGACCTCGCCGGTGGACAACACCCAGATGGTCGCCCAACTGGCGCAGTTCTCGTCGCTGTCGAACTCCACCGAGATGAACTCAACGCTGAGCGCCATTTCCGACAAGCTCGACAAGCTGAACACGGCCAGCGCGTCAAACGCCGATGTGGCCGCCACGCTCAAGACCATTTCGCAACAGTTGGCCGCGATCGGCGCGGCCCAGGCCGCCGCCGGCACCACTGGCACGACGGCGGCGGGCGCTACCACCGCCGCCTGATCCCTTTCCCCAACCGACAGGAAAACACGCCATGTCGTTCTATACCTCGCTCAACGGCATCAAGAATGCGCAGACCGATCTCAACGTGGTCAGCAACAACATCGCCAACTCGGAAACCAACGGCTTCAAGAAAAGCACGGTAAGCTTTGCCGACGTGGTTGCCGGCACGGCGTTTACCAACCCGCGCCTGATCGAGGGGATCGGCGCCAAGGTTGAAGCGATCACCCAGAACTTCAAGCAGGGCGCGCTCGATTCCACCGGCTCCTCGCTCGACGTGGCGGTAAGCGGCGACGGGTTCTTCACCGTCAAATCGCCCACCACCGGGCAGACGATGTACACCCGCAATGGCGCCTTCCAGATGGACGCAGGCGGTTATGTCACCGACGCGCAGGGCAACCGCGTGCAGATGTATCCCACCGACGCCACGGGCACTGCCACCAGCACGAGCCTGCAGGACACGCTGGTGCCGATCACCAACGCCGCCGGATCGGAATTTGCCGGGATGACCGTTTCGGAAAACGGCAATGTCGCGGCGAGCTATGCCGATGGGTCCAACACCGTGATCGGCAAGATTGGCCTGGCCACCTTCCTCAATCCGCAGGGCCTGCGCCAACAGGGATCGGCCGATTGGACCGCCACCAACCTGTCGGGCACGGCCAACTATGGCGAGCCGACCAATGGCCAGTACGGCAAGCTGATGTCGGGCTATCTCGAACGCTCCAACGTCGAAGTGTCGGACGAGCTGGTGGGCCTGATCGTGGCCCAGCGTGCCTATCAGGCCAACGCCAAGGCGATCGATACCGCCACCCAGGCCACCCAGGCCATTCTCAACCTGCGCAGCTAAGGCTTAAGGGAGGCAAGCGGCCATGGACCGGCTGATCTATACCGCCTATTCCGGCATGACCGGATCAATGGTGCGCGAGCGCGTGATCGCCAGCAACATGGCCAATGCGCAGACCGTGGGCTTTCGCCAGGAAATGCTCAGCGCCACGCCGGTCACGCTCAAAGGCCCCGCGCTGGAAGCCCGCGCGATGACGCAAGGCTATGTCCAGGGTTCAAGCATGAAGCAGGGCGCCACCATGGCGACCAACAACCCGCTCGACGTGGCGTTGAGCGGGGACACCATGCTGGCCGTACAGACGCAGGATGGCAGCGAGGCCTATACCCGGCGCGGCGACCTGACGATCACCACCGATGGCGTGCTGCAGAACGGCGATGGGCGGCCGGTGATCGGCGATGGCGGGCCGATCACCGTACCGACCGGCACGATCGTGACCATCGCGCCCGATGGCACCGTGCTGGCGGGCGACCCGCAGAACCCGTCCACCCCGCCCCAGGCGGTGGCGCGGATCAAGCTGGTTTCCACCCAGGGCAGCCAGGTGGGCAAGGGGCTGGACGGGCTGTTCCGCGTGACGGGGCCGAACAATACCATCGGCACCCTGCCACAGGACGAAGAGGCCCGCCTGACCCCCGGCGCACTGGAGCAATCCAACGTCGATCCCACGCAAGTGCTGGTCGAAATGGTGGAAGCGCAGCGCCTGTTCGACATGCGCACCAAGGTGGCCTCCACCGCGCGCGAGGTGGACGAGAAATCCGCCTCGCTGATGCGCCTCAACACCTGACAATCATTTTCGGAGAGATCCTGCCATGCCCAGTTCCGCCCTTCACGTTGCCCGCACCGGCCTGGAAGCCCAGGACACACGGATGCGGGTGATCGCCAACAACCTGGCGAACGTGAGCACCACCGGCTTCAAGCGCGACCGCGCCAACTTTTCCACGCTGGCCTATCAGGACACGCGCGTGGCCGGGCAGCAGTCTTCCAACGAGACCGCCTATGCCACCGGGCTCAACCTGGGCACCGGCGTGGCGCTGCAGGGCACCGCGCGGATGGAAAGCCAGGGCCAGCTGCAAAGCACCGGCAATGCGCTCGACCTGGCGCTCGACGGTGATGGCTTTTTCCAGGTGACGCTGCCGGGTGGCCAGCTGGCCTATACCCGCGCCGGCAATTTCAGCCGCTCGGCCGACGGCACACTGGTGACCTCGCAAGGCTATCCGCTTCAACCGGCGATCACCGTGCCCGAAGGCGCCAGCGCGATCACCGTGGCGCAGGACGGCACGGTGACCGCCACGCTGCCCGGCGCGACCGAGGCGACCACGCTGGGCCAGATCACCATTGCCAGCTTTGCCAATCCGCAGGGCCTCAAGGCGCTGGGCGACAACTTCCTGGTGGAAACCGGCGCCAGCGGCGCGGCGCAAGTGGGCAATGCCGGCGACGCCGGGCGCGGCCATATCCAGCAGGGATATCTGGAAGCGTCCAACGTCAACGTGGTGGAAGAGCTGGTCGACATGATCGAGTGCCAGCGCGCCTACGAGATCAATTCCAAGATGATCTCGGCGATCGACGAGATGCTCAAGAACGCCAACCAGACGCTGTAAGACCGGAAAGACGCTAAAGCCCATGGACTCTCCGTTCGATCCCCTGTTCGACAAGGCGCTGCATGCCGAGCGCGGCCGTGGGCTTGCCCCGCGGCAGGGCCTGCGCCAGGGCCTGGGCCTGCGCCTGATGGCGATGCTGGTGGTGCCGGCGATGATCACGGCCGGCATGCTGGTGGCGGCCCAGCCGGCCAAGGCGCGCAACCGCCCGGCGGCGGGGTTTGACCCGGCACTGCCGGTCGAAAGCCCGGCCAAGCCCGCCGATGGCAGCATCCTCAACCTGGCCAATGGCTATGCCGGGCTGGTCGAGGGCGCGCGCGCCCATGCCGTGGGCGACAGCCTGGTGATCGTTCTGGCCGAACAGCTGACCACGTCGAAATCGGCAGCGAGCAAGACCGCCAAGTCATCCTCGTTCACGTTTACCCCGCCCAACAAGGGGCCGCTGTCGATCCTGTCGCAGAACGGCATCAACAATTCGGGCGCCAGCGCCTTTTCCGGCCAGGGCAATGCCTCGCAGACCAGCACGCTGGGCGGCGAGGTTTCGGTGACGATCGCCCAGGTACGGCCCAATGGCACCGCGCTGGTCAAGGGCGAAAAGCGCCTGACGCTGAGCCAGGGCCAGGAATGGGTGCAACTGTCGGGCATCGTGCGCCTGGCGGATATCGACACGACCAACCGCATCCAGTCGGGCCAGGTGGCCGATGCGCGGATCACCTATGCCGGCAACGGCGATGTCAGCCGCGCTGCCCGCCAGGGCTGGCTGACCAAGTTCTTCAACCTTGTCAGCCCGTTCTAGGGAACCCTTGATGTCTACCGCTTCTCCCATCGCGTTCGATCTGGCCGCTGCGGCGCTGGCCGGGCTGGCCCTGCGCCCGCTGTGGCGGCGCGGCCTGCTGGCAGTGCGCCCCGGCCTGTGGCTGGTGATGGTGGCCGCAGCGCTGGCCGCGCTGCCGGTGTTGGGCACCGCCGCCCATGCCGAACGGGTGCGCGATCTGGGCGAGTTCCAGGGCGTGCGCTCGAACCAGCTGACCGGCTATGGCATCGTGGTGGGCCTGCCCGGCACGGGTGACGACAACCTGGAATACCTGACCCAGGCGATGCGCGGCGTTTCGGGCCGGCTGGGCGTGCAATTGCCCGCCGGCGTGGCGCCGGGCCTGAAGAATGCAGCGGCGGTGATGATTACGGCCGATCTGCCGGCCTTTTCCAAGCCCGGCCAGCGCATCGACGTGACCGTATCGACGATCGGCAAGGCCAAGTCCTTGCGCGGCGGGGCGCTGGTCTTGGCGCCGCTCTATGGTGCCGATGGGCAGATCTATGCCATGGCGCAGGGCAACCTCGCCGTCGGCGGCCTGGGCATTACCGCCAAGGATGGATCGCAGCTGACCGTCAACGTGCCCACGGTGGGCCGCATTGCCGAAGGCGCCACGGTGGAGCGCGCGGTCGATACCGGGTTTGATCGCAACGAGGTGTTGCGCTGGAACCTGTTCGACGCCGATTTCCTCAACGCCGCCCGCGTGCGCGATGCGATCAACACGCGTTTTCCCGGCACCGCCAGCGTCGAAGACGGCGTGACCGTGGCGCTGCGCCTGCCCAGCGGCAGCGATGCCCGCGCCAGCGCCATGGCCGCGATCGAGGCGATCGAGGTGAGCCCGGCCGAAGCCGCCGCCAAGGTGATCGTCAACAGTCGCACTGGCACGGTGGTGATCAACAGCGCGGTGCGCCTGTCTCCCGCCGCGATCAGCCACGGCAAGCTGGTGATCAAGGTGGACGAAAAACCGCGCGTATCGCAGCCCGGCCCCTTTTCCAACGGCCAGACCGCCGTGGTGCCCAATAGCCAGATCAGCGAGGAGGAACAGGGCAACCACGTGGCGCTGTTCAAGCCCGGTGCCTCGCTCTCTTCGCTGGTCAATGCCCTTAACAAATTGGGGGTTTCGCCGTCCGATCTGGTGGCGATCCTGGAAGCGCTCAAGCAGGCCGGCGCCCTCAAGGCCGAAATGGTGGTGATCTGATGACTTCTGCATCGACAAGCACCGGCGCCGTTTCGGGCGCCGCCGCAGCCGCCACGTCCCCGGCCAGCGGCCCCGATCGCGCCGCGCTGCGCAAGGCCGCGCAGGGTTTCGAAGCGATGTTCCTGCGCCAGATGTTGAGCACCGCGCGCAACACCGATCTGGGCGGCGACGATCTGTTCGGCAAGAAGCAGGACGATACCTTTACCCAGATGCGCGACGAACGCTTTGCCGAGATCGCCGCCAAGGCCGGCACGCTGGGCCTGGCCACGCGGCTGGAAAGCCAGCTGGCCAATGCAGCCGCGCAAGCGTCTGGCGCCCCGACCACTGGCGCCACGGCCAAGACCGGTGGGGGAGCCTGAGCGCCATGACCACCGACCTGCTCTCGATCGCGCGCAGCGCCACCCGCGCCGCCCGCACCCAGCTGGACGTGACGGCCCAGAACATCGCCAATGCCGGCACCGATGGCTATGTGCGGCGCACGGTCTCGACCGAAGAGGTGATGACGCCCGGCTATGTCGCGGGCAACCGCGATGTATCGCTGTCGGGCGTGCGGGTGACCGGGGTTATCCGCAATGCCGATGCCTTTCGCCAGGCCGAGGTGCGCCGCACCGGCGCCGATACCGCGCGCGCCGATAGCGAAGTGGGCGGGCTCACCGATATCCAGTCCGCGCTTGAGGCGCCGGGCGTCTATTCGGCGATCACCGGCTTTGAAACCGCCCTCACGCAACTGGCGCAAAGCCCCACCGATACGCCGCTGCGCGCTTCGGTGATCGCGGCGGCGCAGACCCTGTCCAACAGTTTCAACATCGCCTCAAACCAGCTCGATGCCGTGGCCAAGGGTCAGCAGGGCGGCGCCAGCGATGGCGTGAACCAGATCAACACGATGTCGGCCGAACTGGCCAAGGTCAACGGCCGGCTGGCGCGCATGGCCGATGCCAGCAGCGATCGCACCGGCCTGCTCGACCAGCGCGACGTGCTGCTGGCAAAGCTGGCGGGCTATGCCGATATCGCCACCAGCTTTGCCAGCAATGGCGCGGTTGATGTGACGCTGGGCGGCGCATCGGGCGCGCCGCTGGTGACCGGTGCCACCGCGCAAGCGCTGGCGGTTACCACCGCGGCCGATGGCACCATCGGCTTTTCCGTCAACGGTGGTGCCGTCACCCTGTCGGGCGGCTCGCTGGCCGGGCAGCAGCAGGTGCTGGCCAACCTGGCCGATGTGCATGGCCAGCTCGATACCCTGGCCAAGAGCGTGATCGACACGGTCAACACCGTGCAGGGCAATGGCGCCGCGCTTGATGGATCGACCGGCCCCGCGCTGTTTTCCGGCACGGGCGCGGGCAGCATGCAGCTTGCCACCACCCAGGGCAGCGCGATCGCCACGGCGGCCGCAGGCGCCGCCGCCGGCAGCCGCGACACCACCAACCTAACCGCGCTGCGCAATGCGCTGACCAGCGCCGATCCGGCCGGCACGATGGATACCCTGATCTACCAGGCCTCTGCCACGGTGCAGGCGCGCACCACCACGCGCGATGCGCTCAAGACCATTTCCGATGCGGCCAAGACCGCGCTTTCCGCCCAGGCCGGAGTCGATCTCGACACCGAAGCCATCAACCTGACCCGGTTCCAGCAGGCGTTCCAAGCCTCGGGCCGGGTGATGCAGGTTGCCGGCAACCTGTTCGACACCATCCTCTCGATCAAGTAGGTCGCCCATGTCATCCAGTGTATCGACCACTACGTCCGCGTTCTACGATCGCTCCGCGCTCGATCTCAACGGCTTGCGCACCCAGATGGAGCAGGTGCAGACGCAGATTTCCAGCGGCAACCGGCTGACCGCCTCGTCAGACGATCCGCTCACCGCCTCGCGCCTGCGCAACCTGCAACGCCAGGATGCCATCGCCAAGGTCGATGCCGGCGCGGCCAACCGCGCCACGGCCGATCTCAACCTGACCGATTCGGCCATGACCGAGATGATCAACACGCTGCAGCGCACGCGCCAGCTGGCCAACCAGGCCGCTACCGGCACGCTGTCGAACGAGCAGCGCACCAGCATTGGCCAGGAACTGGCCGAATTGCGCAACAACCTGGTCTCGCTCGCCAATTCGCGTGACAGCGCGGGCAATGCGCTGTTCGGCGGCGATGCGGCGGGCGCGGCCTATAGCGTGGATGCCACCACGGGCGTGGTCAGCTATGTCGGCAGCGGCAGCGCCGGCACGCTGGAGCTGGGCGACGGGCAGAGCGTGAAGCGCAGCCTGACCGGGCCGGAGTTTCTCAATTTCTCGTCGGGCGGCACCAGCAGCGATGTCTTTGCCGCGCTCAAGAGCCTGACCGACGCGATCAGCGCGGGCGGCACCGGCGCGCAGTCTGCCGCCAACAGTGCGCTCACCACGCTAGACGATGCCATGACGGCCGTATCCACCGGGCAGACCGTGGTGGGCGCGCGGCTGTCGTGGATCGATCTCAATACCGAGCGGCAGACCACGATGGGCGAGGCGCGCAGCCAGGACCAGAGCACGCTGGGCGCCACCGACATTCCCACTGCCTATACCCGGTTGCAGGAACTGGCCACGGTGCTGCAGGCCAGCCAGGCCAGCTTCACCAAGATCTCGGGCCTTTCGCTCTTTACCATGATGTCCTGAAAGTGCGCGCGCCCGTGCCGTTCTGCATTGCAGCAACGGCCGGGCGATAGCGCCGGCTTTCACGGTTTATCGACAGGGTCACCGCTTCATGTTTGCTGGTATCGGCATCGTCGTCCTGCTCGCCATGGTCTTTGGCGGCTTCATCATCACCGGTGGCGCAATCGGCCCGGTGGCCGAAGCCATACCCCACGAAATGCTGATCATCGGCGGCGCGGCCCTGGGCGCCACGATCACCGGCAATTCCATGCACGAATTGAAAGGCATCGGCGCGGGCCTGGGCAAAGTGTTCAAGGGCCCCAAGCACAACAAGCAGGACCATGTCGATGCCATCGTGCTCTGTGCCAAGCTGATGAAGATCCTGCGCAGCGATGGCCCGGTGGCGCTGGAAAGCCATGTGGCCGATCCCAAGAGTTCGGCCCTGTTTGCCGAATATCCGCGCATCCTGGCCCATACCGCGCTGGTCTCGCTGATCTGCGATACGCTGACCCTGATCGTCGTGTCTTCCGGCACGCTGGAAGTGCATGCCGTGGAAGACGTGATGGACCACGCGATGAAAACCCATTTCCACGAGCAGGAAGAAGCCCAGCATGCCCTGCAGGGCCTGGCCGATGCCCTGCCCGCGCTGGGCATCGTGGCCGCCGTGCTGGGCGTGGTCAAGACCATGGGCTCGATCGACAAGCCACCCACGGTGCTGGGCGCGATGATCGGTTCGGCCCTGGTCGGCACGTTCATGGGGGTGCTGCTGGCCTATGGCATCGTCGCGCCGCTGGCTGGCCGGCTCAAGCAGGTGCTCGATCAGGATGCGATGATCTATCAGGCGGTCAAGCAGGTGATCGTGTCATCGCTGCACGGCTGGCCGCAGCCGCTGGTGGTGGAAAGCGCGCGTTCGGGCCTGGGCCATGCGTTCCGTCCGGGCCTGTCGGAACTGCTCGACGCGCTGCGCGGCCGCTAAGCGAAAGGGATCGCCATGGCCAAGCCACCCAAAGGCAAGGACGCGCCCAAGCCGATCATCGTCAAGAAGATCACCGTGGTGGCCGGCGGCCATCACGGCGGGGCCTGGAAAGTGGCCTATGCCGATTTCGTGACCGCGATGATGGCGTTCTTCCTGCTGATGTGGCTGCTGGGCGCGACCACCGAAAAGCAGCGCAAGGGCATTGCCGACTATTTCACCCCCACCCTGGTCAAGACGCGCAAGGGCAGCGCCGGTTCTGACGGGCTGCTCGGCGGCTCGTCGCTCACCGATGCCGACAACTATCCCCACCGCGCCGGGCAGACCGGCACGCGCACGATGACCATCCCGCGCGATGCCACCGGCGGCCCCAAGGATGGCGGATCGAAGATGAAGCGCACCCAGGTGATGCAGCAGCGGCTGAAGGAAAAGCTGGATGCCAATGAAAAGCTGCGCCAGCTGGCCAAGCAGGTGCACATGACGATGACGCCCGAGGGCATCCGCATCGACATGCTCGACGATGCGCACTTCTCGATGTTCCGCCTGGGCACCACGATCCTCACGCCCGATGCGCTGGAACTGATCCGGGCGATCGGCCAGGCCATCGCGCCCGAACCCGGCGGCCTGACCGTGCGCGGCCATACCGACGCGCTGCAGTGGAAGCCTGGCGACCCGGCCAACAACTGGTCGCTTTCGGCCGGCCGCGCCGAAGCCACGCGCCAGGCCCTGATGCGCAACGGCGTGGGCGAGGCCCGCTTCCAGCGGATCGAAGGCGTGGCCGACCGCGAACCCCTGGTGCCCGACAGCCCCAACGACCCGAGCAACCGCCGCATGTCGATCCTGCTGCTGGATTGAACCGGTTGCGGTGCCAAGCGCGAGACCGGGCGTGGTGCTTTGTCATGGAGTCACACGAAGCCACGAAGACACTAAGGAAAGACCCTTCTTCGTGTCGTCGTGGCTTCGTGGGGGATTTTCAGGGCAGAGCGGCTTGGATCGAGCGCGACAAGGCAGACTGGCCGATCAAGACCACCCGGCATCGAATGGCTGATGGTAGTGGAGAGTTGCCTTTGCCGCCTTCCAACTTCGTCATTCCCGCGCAGGCCGGAATCCAGTGGCTTCGGGCGATTGAGACCACGCCGAAACTGGATTCCCGCCTGCGCGGGAATGACGAAGAAATGGATTAAAAGTCGGTGGAAACGGACAGGCAGCTTTCGAAGGGCGCGGGCGATAGCTGCCTTCCCAAAAACGATGGTGGAACGGGAAACTTCGGCAGGCTACATCAGCGGGCTGGTGGCTGCATAAGCTCTATCGTGATATGATCAGGGCCTGAAACATAGGTCACCAAAGTTCCCTTGCGGGGACCACCTGCGATTGGCAGCGGGCTACCCTTCGCCTTCCATCCTGCTGCCTCGACGCGGGCCATGGCGGCATGGATATCCTTCACGGTCAGAGCTAGGTGCGCCGCACCGATCGCCCCCGCGCTATCGGGCACCGCCCCGTTCTGGCGTCCCTTTGAATATTGCAACAGTTCGACCACGTAACCGTTTGGCGCCCTGACGATCGCCGTTTTCACACTCGGATCATCGACACCTGTGACTTGATGCAGGAAGTCGCCCCCCATCTCGGCTTGTCGCTCAAGTGTGAAACCGAGCGCTTCCGTCCAAAACCGAATGGCTTCGTCCAAAGACGATACAGCAAAGCCCGTGTGGTCCACGGCGATCACGTTTGTTGCGTCGTTCATTGTTGCACTCTCACCGGGCCGCGCCTGCGCTGTCTGGGCCTGCGCCCCGGCGGCAACTGATGCCAACAGCATGACGAATATGATCCTCATAATGACGCCTTAACGCGTCGGCCTCCTCCCGAGAAGGAACCTTTTTTGAGAGATCGGTGCCCTCCCACGTTCGGGCTGGAAGCCGTTCGGTGCATTCGCTTTCCCAAAATATGTTCCCGATTCCTCTTTTCCGAATGTGCGTCTCAGGCATGAGAAATCGGGACTGATCCGGGCCAACAATCGGCAACTTTCGGGATCGCGAGTTCAAGACCTGATCGACGGGGATTGGGCGATTTCCGCCATTGCCGGGTGATTTCCCGTGAAGTGGCTTGCGCACCCTACCCCTTTTTCCGCCCCGGCTTGGGGGCCAGCCAGATCATCCCGGCCGAGACGAACAGGACGATAGTGCACACCATGAAGACCTGGCGCGTGGCGAGCGTTACCGCCTCGGTCTGCACCAGTTGGCTCAACACCATGCTCGCCTGCGCGGCTGGCAGGCCGGTGTGCGTGGGCGGGTGGATCAGCCCGACCAGTTCGGCACGGTTGTACTTGGTGAAATGTTCCCACAGCGTGGTCGACATCGAGGTGGCAAAGGCGCCGGCCATCGTGCGCATGAAGTTCTGGATGCCCGCGCCCGATGCGGTCTGGTCGGGCCGCACCGAAGCCATCGCCAGCGCGGTGGAACCGACGAAGAAGAACGGCATACCCAGGCCCTGGAGCATCTGCGGAAAGGCGATGGTCCAATAGCCCATGTCGGTTACCCAGCGCGTGCGCAGCCAGGCGACTACGGCCAGCCACAGGATGCCGAACGAGATCAGCCCGCGCGTGTCGACCTTGCCCACGAAACGCGCCACGATCGGCGAAAAGACCACCGCCAGGACACCGACCCAGCCCACCGCCAGGCCTGCCCAGGTGGCGGTGTAGTTGAGGTTGGTTTGCAGGAAGAGCGGGATCAGCACGATAAACGAGAAGAACGCCGCATAGGCCACGCACTGCGTCACCACGGCCACGGTAAACCCGCGGTTGCGGAATACCGACAGGTCGATGATCGGGTGGTCTTCGGTCAATTCCCAGATCAGGAACGAGATGAAGCCAATGATCGCAACCACGGTGAGCGTGATGATGAAGCCACTGGAAAACCAGTCTTCCTCGCGCCCTTTGTCGAGCATGATCTGCAGCGAACCAACCCAAATCACCAACAGCGCAAGACCGACGAAATCGATCGGCGATTTCTGCGTGGGAGTTTCGTACGGCCGCACCAGCCGCCAGGCGACGATCAGCGAGAATGCGGCGAGCGGAATGTTGATGAAGAACAGCCAGTGCCACGACCAGTTGTCGGAAATGAACCCACCGCAGATCGGCCCGGCAATCGGCGCGACCACCACGGTCATCGCCCACAGGCCCAGCGCGGCGCCGCCCTTGTCCTTGGGGAATATGCGCAGCAGCAAGGTCTGCGTCATCGGCATGATCGGGCCGCCGCACAGCCCCTGGCACACGCGGAACGCGATCAGCAGGCTCAGGCTACCGGCCATGCCGCACAGCATCGAAAACAGGCCAAAGCCCAGCAGTGCCATGATGAACACCCGCACCGCACCAAACGTGCGCGCGAGCCAGCCGGTCAACGGCACGCAGATCGCCTCGGCCACGGCATAGGACGTCAGCACCCAGGTGCCCTGCGTGGGCGACACCGCCAGGCTGCCAGCGATATGCGGCACCGACACGTTGGCGATGGTGATATCGAGCAGCACGACGAAGTTCGACAGCGCCAGCGCAAAGCCGCCCAGCGCCAGCTTGGCGCCCTTGAGCGGCGCCGGACCATCGCCAAAGCCCATCGGCGGTCCGCCGGCCATGTCAGTTCTGCCCGGTCTGCGACCGGTCCTTTTCAGGGCGCGTATCGATCGTGGCGTCCATCGACAGGCCGATGCGCAGCGGATGCGCGCCCAACTCGTGCGGATCGAGCGCGACACGCACCGGTAGGCGCTGCACCACCTTGATCCAGTTTCCCGTGGCATTCTGCGCCGGAATCACGGCCAGCGCCGAACCGGTGCCACCGGAAAAGCCCACGACGCGCCCGTGATAGACCACATCATCACCATAGAGATCCGATGTCAGCGTCACCGGCTGGCCGGGACGCACATGGGCCAGTTGGCTTTCCTTGTAGTTGGCGTCGACATAGGCCTGGCTGATCGGCACGATGGTCATCATCGGGCTGCCCACGGCCACGCTTTGCCCCACCTGCACCGTGCGCTGGGTGACAACGCCGCTGACCGGAGCCCGGATCACCGTGCGATCGAGATTGATCCGTGCCTGGTCAAGCCTGGCCTTGGCCGCCAGCACCTGCGGATTGGTTTCCGGCGTGGTGCCGGTGATCAATGCGGCATTGGCCGCCTGCTGGCCATTGGCGGTGCCACGCGCGGCCTGGGCGGCGGCCAGGTTGGCGCGGGCGGCGGCAAGCTGACCTTGCGCAGAAGCATAGGCATTGCGCGCGGTGGTCAGTTCCTCGCCCGACACCGCCCCATCGCCCACCAGCGACTGGCGCCGCTTGAGATCGATCTCGGCGCGTTGGACATCGGCCATGGCCACCTGCACTTGCGCGGTCATGCGGGCGATATCGGCCTGCTTCTCGCCCACCTGGGCCGACAGCGCGGTGCCGGTGGCGATGGTCTGGCGCACCTTGCGCAGCGCGTCGGCATAGTCCGCCTCGGCCGCGGCCAGGGCGATTTTGGCGTCGGTGGGATCGAGTTCCACCAGCACGTCACCCTTGCGGACGACTTGCGTGTTGTTGACCGCCACGCGCCGCACCGGCCCGGCGACCAGCGGCGTTACCTGTGCCACTTCGGCCGCGACATAGGCGTTGTCGGTTTCGACATAGCGCCCGCCTTCGATCCATTCGTAGATGCCGACACCGGCCGCGACCAGCGCCACGACACCAGCAAAGATCAGGAAACCACGCTTGCGCGCGGCCTTGCGCGCATCGGCCTTGCTGGAGGCCTGGTCCGTATCGGGAAAATTGGGTTCAATGTCAGCCATGGGCGGGTCTCGGCATCAGAAAGAAGAAGAACAGGGATCAGGCAAACGGCAGCGCGTCGGCGGTCAGCCGGCGCGGAAGCCGCCGCCCAGGGCGCGCACCAGCGCCACGTGGGCAGACAGCGTGCGGGCCTGGAGATCGGCAAGCAGGCGCCGGTTGGCGAGCAGGGCATCCTGCGCCGACAGGACCGACAGATAGGTGGACAGGCCGGCTTCGTAACGGCGGCGGGCAATGCGATAGGCATCGTCAGAGGCGGCCACCGCCTGTTGCAGCTGGGCACGCTGGGCATCGATCGATTGCCGGGAGGCGGCGGCATCGGCCACATCGCGCAGCGCCTTGAGCAGGGTATCGTCATAGCTCGCCACGGCCTCGTCATAGCTGGCGCGCGCCTGGCGATAGCCACCGGCGATGCGCCCGCCCGAAAACAGCGGCAGGCTGATCGCCGGGCCGATCGATCCGGCATCCGAACCGCTGGCCGTCAGGTTGCTGAGGCCGAGCGCCTGGACGCCGATGAAGCCCATCAGGTTGACGTTGGGATAGAACGCGGCATGCGCCACGCGAATCCGCGCCGCGGCAGCCTCTGCCCGCGCGCGGGCAGAGGCAATATCGGCACGGCGGCCGACCAGATCGAGCGCCAGGTTGGCGGGCAGGCCCTGCGGCGCCAGCGTGGCAAGCTGCGGCAGGGGGATCGCATCGCCGCGCGCCGGCGGCGCCCCGATCAGCACGGCCAGGGCATGGCGGGCCAGGGCAATCGCCTCGTCCGCGGCAACCAGATCGGCGCGGGCAACCGGAATGCCGGCTTCGGCCTGGCGCTGTTCGGCGCGGGTATCGAGGCCGTTGACCACGCGCTGGCGCACCAGCTTGGCCGTATCCTCGCGCAGTTGCAGCGCCTGGGCCCGCACATCGCGGGCGGCAGCGGCGCGGGCCAGGGTGGCATAGGCATCGGCAACGCCTGTGGCGATGGCGAGGCGGGCGGCCTGCGCCTCATATTCGGCGGCCTGCGCCTCTGACGTGGCGGCGCGCAGGGCGGCGCGGTTCTTGCCAAAGAAATCGAGTTCGTAGCTGAGGCTGAGCGAGGCCGCACCGGTATCGTTCCAGCCGTGCGGCACGAAGGCGGGCGGAATGCCGTTGTTGTAGCTCTGCTTGGCTTCGGCCGCGTTGGCGCTGGCGGAAATGCCGGGCAGCAAAGCCGCCCCGCTCGCCTGGGCGAGACCGCGCGCGGCGCGCAGGCGGGCATCGGCCTGGGCCAGCGTGGGAGAATTGGCCACGCCTTCCGCGATCAGCGCGGAAAGCTGCGGATCGCGCAACGCCTGCCACCAATCGGCCGCAGGCCAATCGGCCGGCGTCGTGGCCTGCGCTGGCGCGGGCAGCGCCAGATCGCTGGCGGTTGCCTGGCGCAGCGCCGGTTTCTGGCCAAGATCGGGAACAGGGGCGCAGCCGGCCAGCAGGCCCGCCATGGCCAGGCCACTCACCAGCGGCGCGCGCCAGAACGGCCGAATCGCGGCGGCGGAAAACGCGGCGGAAAACAGGGCTGACGCGCGGTTGGAAAGACCGGCGGGGGAGGCAGTCATGCAGGGCCTTTGCGCAATCGGGAACGGGACGACCGTGTACGGATCGGTCACTAATCTTCAACTGCGCCCTTGCACTGCGCCTGTCAACAGCTATGTGTACAGAATGGTCACTAACCCGTCCAATTGCAGACTCAAACGCTGTTCGCCCGATGAGCGGCGGGAAAACATCCTGTCCGTGGCCACGCAGGTGTTCACGCAGACGGGCTATGGCGCCACCTCGATGTCAGCCATCGCGGCCGAGCTGGGCGGTTCCAAAGCCACGCTTTACAAGTATTTTCCATCGAAGGAGCAGTTGTTTGAAGCGGTGCTGATGCGCGGCTGCGGCGCGGTCATGGCCTCGCTTCAGGAACTGGCGGAAACCGAATCGGATGACCTTGAGGGCATTCTTACCGATTTCGGCACGCGCTTCCTGTCCGGGCTGTGCAGCCAGCGCTCGATCGATGTCTATCGCATGGTCCATGCCGACGGGGTGCAATTCCACGAAGCGGCAGAGATGTTCTTCCGCTGCGGGCCGGAAATCGCCGGCACTACCCTGGCGGCCGTGTTGCACCGCGTGGCTGGCCAGCGCGGCCTGGCCCTGCCCGATCCGCGCCTGGCAGCAGACCAGTTCCTGGGCATGGTGCGGGGCAAGCTGCACATGCGCGTGGCCGTGGGTGTGATGCCGGCGCCCGACGCAGAAACGATTCGCCACCACGCCGCGCACGCCGCGCGCATCTTTGCCCACGGCCTGCTGCACCAGCCAAATACCGGCCAGCCAAGGACCTGATCCCCCAACAACGACGATGGCCGGCGATCCCCAGGGGAATCGCCGGCACCGTGGAGAACCGGGTATTGGCAGCTGGGATCAGCGCAGCAGCGTCAGCACGTTCTGCTGATTCTGGTTGGCCTGCGAGATCATCGCGGTCGAAGCCTGGGCCAGGATCTGGGCCTTGGCCATCTGGGTGGTTTCGGCCGAATAGTCGGTGTCCTGGATACGCGAACGGGCATCCGACAGGTTGGTGATGTTGTCGTTCAGGTTGTTGACCACAGAGCTGAGGCGGTTCTGGCCGGCACCGAGCGTGGCGCGCGTGGCGTTCACTTCCTTGAGCGCGGCATCGACGTTGTCCATCGTGGTCGACGCCTTGCCGGTGTCGGACACGTCGAGCGCCTGGGTGGTCGAGGTAGCGCTGTAGGACGTGTCGGTGCCGCCGAACAGGTTGACGCCCGAAAACGCCTTGCTGACCAGATCGACCGTATCGGTGGTGTTGGCACCGGTCTGGATCGAGCTCTTGACGTCATCGCTGCCGTCGGTGGCTGCCGTGCCGCCGGCGACCTTGAACACCTTGTTGCCGTTGAACTCGGTATTGTTGAGCACGTCGGAAATCTGGGCATTCAGGTTCGAGACTTCCGACTGCATCGCGTCGCGGTCAGACTGCTGATAGGTGTCCGACTTCGACTGCACGGCCAGTTCGCGCACGCGCTGCAGCATGTTGGTCACTTCGCTGAGCGCGCCTTCGGCCGTCTGCGCCATCGAGATGCCGTCGTTGGCGTTGCGCACGCCCTGCGACATGCCGGTGATCTGCGCGGTCATGGTCGTGGAAATGGCCAGGCCCGCGGCATCGTCCTTGGCACTGTTGATTCGCTTGCCGGTCGACAGCCGTTCCATCGCGGTTGCAGCCAGCTTGCTTGCCGAGTTGGAAGCGTTGGCCGCCTTGATGGCGCTGACGTTGGTGTTGATTACCGCCATGATGTTTCTCCGATTTTCGGGACAGACCCCAATCGCTGCCAGTCCAGGGATTGACCGGCTGCACGGCAAAGACCGGCAGGATGGGCGGCAATTTAAGGGCAAAATCTTGCCGGTCAGCGGTTTTGCGGCGGCGCCGTATACGTGTTTCCCCTTAGCACGGTCGCTGATCTTAAAGTTTCACACCATTTGACGGTTTCGCGCGAAAAACAGCGTCGTGGATATGGTTAAGACGGGGGTCAAAGTGATGAACAGCGATTGCGGCGACAGATTGCCGATAAGCGGGCAGGCGCAGGCGCGCCACGGCGCGCTGATCATGCGCGCTGCAGCGGTGCTCAATACGCCGGGCATGGGCCCCCTGCCCGTGCTGGCCGATTCAACCGATGTGGGCGCGCTCGATCCGCGCCGCCCGGCGGTGGTGCTGGAACGCGGGGCGCAGCCGGCGCTGGCGCGCATGGCCAATGGCAAGCGCCACGTGGTGCGCTATGCCGATCCGCTGTCGGAAAGCGCGCTGGCCGCGATCATCGCCTGCGCCACCGCGCCCGGCATGCCGATTGCCGCCGATCCCGAAACCCTATCGATCCTGGCGCTGGCCGAGCGTCTGGCCGTCAGCGACATCCCCGTGCTGATCAACGGCCCCACCGGCACCGGCAAGGAAGTGTTGAGCCGGTTCATCCACGCCGCCAGCCCGCGCCACGACAAGCCGTTCATCGGCGTCAACTGCGCCGCGATGCCTGAAACCATGCTGGAAGCGCTGTTGTTCGGCCACCAGAAGGGCGCGTTCACCGGCGCCAGCGCGGCGGGCGAAGGCTTTTTCCGCGCGGCCCATGGGGGCACGCTGCTGCTGGATGAAATCGCCGAAATGCCGCTGTCGCTGCAAGCCAAGCTGCTGCGCGCGCTGCAGGAAGGCGAAGTGGTGCCACTGGGCGCGACCCAGCCGGTCAAGGTGGACGTGCGCATCATCGCCTGCGCCAACCGCGATCTGCCAACCGAGGTGGAAGACGGGCGGTTCCGCGCCGATCTCTATTACCGGCTCAACGTTTTTCCGCTGACGCTGCGCGCACTGGCCGAGCGGCCCGATGATATCGCGCCGCTGGCCTTTGCCCTGATGATGCGCCACGCGCCGGCCGATCGGCCGCTGCCCTGGCTGTCGGACGCGGCGCTGGCCATGCTGGGCTGCCACGGCTGGCCCGGCAATGTGCGCGAGCTGGAAAACGTGGTGCGCCGCGCCCTGCTGCTGGCGGGCGACCAGGCCGAAATCGGCCCCGAGCATATCGTGTTCGACCGCCCCGCGCGCAGCCCCGCCAGCGATGCAGCCCTGGCCGAAGTCCGCGCCCCCCAGGCGGGCAAGCTGTCCAACATCGTCCAGCTTTCCGAAGCGCGCGCGATCCTGGCCACGCTGGAAGCGTGCGGCGGCAGCCGCGTGGAAGCGGCGCGTCAGCTGGGCATTTCCGAACGCACCCTGCGCTATCGCTTGGCCAGCTTCCGTGAAGCCGGCATCGCCGTGGCAGGAGGCCGGCGATGAGCGCGATCAACGGCATAGGCGCCGGGGGCGGCATCCAGCAGATCATGGCCATGCGCCAGCAGATCATCGATCGCTCACACCTGCTGCAACAGATCCGCACGCCCGAAAGCGGGATTCCGGCCGAAACCAATTCGCCGACCGGTGGCTTTACCGACGCGCTCAAGTCAGCGCTCGACACGGTCAATGCCAGCCAGACCAAGGCCGACGGCATCAGCGCGGCCTATGAAAAGGGCGAGACGGTCGATGTCGCCAAGGTGATGCTGGCCCGCCAGGAAGCCGGCGTTGCCTTTGAAGCCACGCTGCAGGTGCGCAACAAGCTGTTGACCGCCTACCAGGACATCATGCGGATGGGGGTCTGATAGATGGCCGATCTGGTTCCCGTGGGGGCCGGTGGCAGCCCGCCACCCTCGCTTCTGGCGCCCTTGACCGATCCGGCCGGCGGTGCCCTGCCCGCCCGGATGGGGGCATTCCTGCGCCAGCCGCCACTGCGCCGCATGTTGCCGTGGTTCGGCGGGATTACCGCCGCCGGGCTGACCGGGCTGTTGTGGCTGACCATGGCGCCCGCGCCGCAGCGCATGCTCTATTCCGATCTGTCGGATGCAGAGCGCGCGCAGGTGACGGCCGCGCTCGACAAGGCGGCGATCGCCTATCACATCGACAATTCCACCGGCGCGATCACCGTGGGGGAAAACGACCTCTACAAGGCGCGCATGGTGGCGGCATCCGATGGCGCGGTGGCCACACCCGAAACCGGCGAGCAGATGATCGACAAGCTGCCGATGGGGGCCAGCCGCACCCTGGAAGGGCAGCGGCTGCAAGCCGCGCGCGAGCGCGAGCTGGAACTGACCATCATGCAGATCGACGGGGTGGAGGCCGTGCGCGTGCACCTGGCCCAGCCGGAAAAATCGGTCTTCGTGCGCGATACCGCCGCGCCCTCTGCCTCGGTCATGGTGCGCCTGGCCAAGGGGCGGCAACTGGCCACCAGCCAGGTTTCGGCGATCGTCAACCTGGTGGCCGGATCGGTGCCGGAACTCTCGGTCGATGCGGTCAAGGTGATCGACCAGCACGGGCGCCTGCTGTCGGCCGACAAGCCGGGCGATGCTGATCGCCTGGAAATCCAGGGCCGGCTGGAAGACAAGCTGCGCGAGCAGATTTCCCAGCTGCTGACCCCGATGCTGGGCGAAGGCAACTTTTCCAGCGAGGTGCAGGTCGATCTGGACATGGACCAGGTCACCTCTGCCCGCGAAAGCTATGACAAGCAGGGCGCGGTGCGCACCGAGCAGCAATCCGCCTCGCAGACCAGCGGGCCGGGCGCGGTGGGCGTGCCGGGTGTCTTGTCCAACACCCCGCCCGCGCCCACCACCGCCGCGGTTGGCGCGCCGCAGGGCACGCCCTCGCCCAGCCCATCGGGCGCGGCGCCCAGCAATGGCGAAAGCTCGTCTTCGAAAACCTATGAACTGGGCCGCGAAGTGGCGGTGACCAACAATACACCGGGCAAGATCCGCCGCCTGACTGTGGCGGTGGCGCTGTCTTCGGCCGTGCTGGCCAAGGCCAAGCCGGCCGAGATCGACCAGATCAAGCAGCTGGTGAGCGCGGCCGTGGGCGCCGATCCCACGCGCGGGGACCAGGTGGCCGTGGCGGTGCGCGCGTTCAACCCGGCCGACATCACCCCGCCCAAGTTCTATGAACAGCCCTGGTTTGCCATGGCGGTGCGCAACGGCGTGGCGCTGGTGGCGGTGCTTTTGACGCTGCTGCTGGGCGTGCGCCCGCTGATCAAGGCGCTGCGCCGCGATGGCGGTGCATCGGCCAAGGGCAAGGACGCCCGCAAGAAGGGCAAGGCCGCCGCCAGCGAAGACGACGACGAGGACGCAGAGGAGGCCAACGCCGCACGCGCCGAGGGCGCTGCCGATCCCAACGCCCCGCGCCCCAGCCGCGAGATCGGCCCTGGGCCCACCACAGGCATGATCAAGCCGATGCTGGCGCCAGCGCAGGATGAAACCGGCGCGATCGATACCGAACTGCTCAGCCGCCAGGTGGGCCTGGCCCAGCGCCTGGTCCAGGAAAAGCCCGACAGCGCCGTGGCCGTGCTGCGCCAGATGCTGAAGGAACCGAGCGAAGAAGGCGCCTCATAACATGGACAGCGACATGGCAGAGGGTTTGGGCAGCATGACCGATCCCGAACTGGCCGCCGTCATGGTCATGCTGCTGGAAGACCAGCAGGCGGCCGATCTGCTGGCGCAGCTCGATCCCAAGGAACTGCGTCTGCTGGGCGAAAAGATGTGCGCGCTGGGCGAGATCGGCCCGGTGGCCATCGCCCAGTCGATCACCGGCTTTGTCGAGCGGACCGAGCGCCTGGGCCTGACCGCGCACGATCGCGTGGGCCAGGTGCGCGATCTGATGACGCGCGCGGTGGGCGAGGTGAAGGCCGTCAACCTGATGCACCGCATCGCGCCCGAAGCGGCGCAGGATACCTCGGCCCTGGAACTGGCACGCTGGCTCAACCCCGAAGTGCTGATCCCGCTGGTGCGCGGCGAGCACCCCCAGGCAATTGCCGTGCTGCTGGTGCAGATCGACCCGGAAGTGGCCGCCGCCGTGCTGCACGGCCTGCCCGAAACGATCCAGACCCAGGTGGTCCACCGCATTGCCACGCTGGGCAAGGTTTCGGCCGAGGCGCTGCGTATGCTGGAAGAGGTGCTGACCCGCCGCATCGTGGCGATCCACAGCCGCTCTGCCCTGACCATGGGTGGCCCGCGCGAGGCGGCCGAGATCATCAACGCCGCGGCCAAGGCGGTGGAGAAGCGGGTCATGCCCGAACTCACCAAGATGGACAAAGCCCTCGCCAAGGAAATCGAGAACGAGATGTTCAAGTTCGAGCATCTCTATGTGCTGGATGCGCAATCGATGGGCGCCATGCTGCGCGAGGTGGACAGCGACACGCTGATCGCCGCGCTCAAGGGCATCGAGGAACCGCAGCGCGAGGTGTTCTTCCGCGCCATGTCGAGCCGCGCCGCCGATGGCGTGCGCGACGAGATCGCCGCGCGCGGCCGCCTCAAGCGCGCCGAGGTGACCGAGGCGCAGAAGGCCATGATCACCGCCGCTCGCCGCCTTTCGGCCGAAGGGGTGATCGTGTTCGGTTCGGGTGACGATGACTATGTCTGACGTGCTGCGCATTCCCGAACCAGGGCGCACCTTGCGCGCCTGGGGCGCGGTGCCGACGCAATCGCAGGGCTTTACGCTCGACCCGCGCTTTGCCCGGATACCGGTGACGCCCCCGGCCGAATTTGCCGCCATGCCCGAACCCGAACGCGAAGACCCGATCGAGCGCGCCCGCGCCGATGGTTTTGCCGCCGGCCAGGCTGCCGCGCTGGCCCAGGCACAGGCCGATGCCGCCACCCAGGACGCCGCGCGCCACCGTATCGAAAGCGCCTTGCGCGCCATGGACGCCGCGCAGATCGATGCGCTGGAGCAGCGGCTGCGCCAGACGGTGCTGGCCCTGTGCGAGGCGGTGCTGGCCGATGCCGCGATCGATCCCGCCGCGCTGGAGCAGCGCGTGCGCCGCGCCGCGCAGATGCTGGCCCGCGCCGAAGATGCCCGCGTGATCCGCCTGCATCCCGAAGACCTGGCGCTGGTGGGCCAGCACTTGCCCGAAGACTGGCACTGCGAACCCGATTCCAGTCTGGAACGCGGCGCCGTGCGCGTCGATGGCGCGCTGGGCGGAGTGGAAGATGGCCCGCTGCAATGGCGCCGCGCGGTGGAAGAGGCGCTGCGGCAATGCTGATGCCGCCAGCCGATGGCAGCAGCCTTGATCGCACCACCGGCGGCCTGCATCTCGCGCTGCCATTGCTGGCGCGCCTGGCTGGCGCCCATCCCGATCTTGCCCCGCGCCGCTATGGCCGGCTCAGCGCCTGCGATGGCGGGCTGCTGGAAGTGTCGGGTCTGTCGGTGCCGATCGGCACGCAATGCCGCATCGCCCACGGGCGCGGCGATCTGGCGGCCGAAGTCATCGGCTTTCGCAATGGCCGCAGCCTGATGATGCTGCTGGGCGATCCGGTGCTGTTGCGCCCCGGCGCCTATGTGCGGCCCGAAGGGCGGCCCGGCATGGTGCCGGTGGGCGAGGCGTTCCTGGGCCGCGCGGTGGATGGAGAAGGCCATCCCATCGACGGCGGACCGCCGCTCGCCACCCATGCCGAATGGCCGGCCGGCGGCGTGCGCGCCGGCGCGCTCGATCGCAGCCCGGTGCGGCAATCGTTCGATACCGGGGTGCGCGCGCTCAACGCCCTGACCACGTTCGGCGTGGGCCAGCGCATCGGCATCATGGCCGGATCGGGCGTGGGCAAATCGGTGCTGCTCGACATGGTCGCCCATGGCGCCCAGGCCGAAATCGTCATCGTTGGCCTGATCGGCGAGCGCGCGCGCGAAGTGTCGGACTTTGTCGAGCGGCACATGGCCGGCAACAAGCGCGCGCACAGCGCGGTGATCGCCGTGCCGGCCGACCATGCGCCCAACCTGCGCATTCGTGGGGCGATGATGGCCACGGCGCTGGCCGAATATTTCCGCGCCCAGGGGCGGCGCGTCCTGCTGATCATGGACAGCCTGACGCGCGTGGCCCATGCCGGGCGCGAAATCGCGCTGCTGCTGGGCGAACCGGGCGCGGCGCGCGGCTATCCCCCATCGGCACTGGCGACGATCACCAAGCTGGTCGAGCGCGCCGGCAATTCGGCGGCCAGTGGCGGCTCGATCACCGGGCTTTACACCGTGCTGGCCGATGGCGACAACCAGGACGATCCGGTGGTCGATACCGCCCGCTCGATCCTGGATGGGCACATCGTACTGTCGCGCGATCTGGCGCAGCGCGGGCACTATCCCGCGATCGACATTCCCGCCTCGCTCAGCCGGGTGATGACCGACATCACCAGCCCGCAGCATCAGGCCCTGGCCCGGCAGTTTCGCGCGCTGATCGCCGCCTATGAGGCCAACCGCGATCTGGTGCTGATGGGGGCCTATCGCCAGGGGGCCGACCCGCAGCTGGACCAAGCGATCGCCATGCACGGCGCGCTGGCCGATTTCCTGATGCAACCCGCGCAGGACATCGTGCCACTGGACAGCTGCATTAACCAATTGACCCAGTTGCTGGGCGGCTGAGCGCGCCATGACGATCAAGGCCCGCAACCAGCGGCTGGTGCGGCTGCGCCGGCTGGAAAAGCTGCGCGAGATCGGCCATCGCCAGGCGATGCTGGCCGCTGGCCAGGCCGAGAGCACGCTGGCCCAGCTGCAGCACCTGGCCGAGCGCACCGGCACCCTGGCAGACAGCTATGCCGCGCGCACCGATGCCGATGATGGCGCGGCATTGGCCCACCTTGGCGCATTTCGCGCGGGTCTCGAACGCATTGCCCGCAGCACTGCCGGCGAAATCGACACCGCCCGCCGCATTGCCGATGCCCGCGCCGCCGAAGTGGCCGCGGCCGAGCGGCGCCGCGCTGCCGTGGCCGATCGCATCGCGGCAGAGGCGCAGGCCCTGGCCCGAGTCCGCGCCCAGGCCGGCACCCCGCTGGGCGCCGCGCGCAACCGCGAAGAGCCCGCATCCGAAACCATCCCTATGCCGCATTCGGGCGATTGGCACGGCTCTTGAATTAACCGTGGGCATACCGCCCAGGAGCTTGTACCGCGATGGTATCGATTGCCACCCCCACTGCCGCTTCATCCGCCCCCGCCATCATGGCGGGCGCTACGGCAGCGATTGTCGCCGGACCGGCGCAACCGGGCGAAACCACCGGATTTGCTGCGCTTCTCGACACGGCAGAGACCCTGCCAGCGGCCCTGCCAGCGGCCCTGCCCGCCACCGCCGCCATTCCGGCCGAGCTGAGCGCGCCTGCCACCCCGGCGGAACTGCCGCTACCGGCCACGGCAAGCCTGCTGGCCGAAACCGGCAATATCTTGCCGGCAAACGGCAAGGCCGTCACGCCTAAAGCGCACGCTCCCGACTCAGCTGTGGCTGTGGCGGCGGCTCCCGCCGTGGCGCCGAGCCCTGCGCCGGTTGTCGTCGCACCGGTTGTTGCTGCACCGGTTGTTGCCACGCCGATGGCAAGCCAGCCTGTCGCCGGCACTGCGCCTGCGCCCCTACCAGCACCCGCGCAAGTGCTGCCGTCCGCAGCGATGCCGGCACCCCTGCACGGCGCAGCGCCGCCCGTCACGCCAGATTCGGCGCCCGCTGTGCCAGAGGCAACGCCGCCGACCGCCATGCCGGTGGTGACGCATCGCGCGATGGCCAGCCTGCTGGCCCTGCGCCACGCCGCCAGTCCTGATGCAAAGGCCGATGCCGATGATCTGGCAGCAGACGAAACCGCCGCAGCCGCCACCCCGGCGGCACCCGGTGATGCAACGCCTGCCGACCCTGTCGCGGCCCCGGCCGCAGCCAGCCTGGCCCTGGCCAGCATCCCTGCGCCAATCATGCTGCCTGCCGCCCCGGCCACGCCCGCGCCAGAGCAGGCCATCGCGCATGCCCCGGCACCGGCGCGAGCGATGCAGCCAGCGCTTGCGCAACCAGCCGCGCCCGGGCCGATGGCCGTGCCCCAGGCTGGCCAGCCTCGCCCGGAAACGCTGACGAACCCCATGATGCCGGCCGGGCTGGCGACACCGCGGCCGCTCGCCCCGGCCGATAGCAACGCGCCCGCTGCCACCGTGGCTGAACCGCTGGCACTGGTGCCGCAAGCCGCAGCGGCTGCCCCGGCGCCTGCCCCGGTTGCCACCACGATCGCGCACGCCCCCGCGCCCGCTGTGCCCACTGCGCCGATTGCGACGCAACAGGTGCTGGCGGCGCGCCAGCCGCAGCAGCCAGTTTCTGCAGAGCCAGCGTCACCGGCCGAAGCCGAACCGGCCGCAACGCCCCTGGCACCAGCCAGCGCCACTGCCGTGGCGCCGCTGCCCCTTTCCGCCCTCGCCGTGGCCGCGCCCCAGCCAGTGGCTACGCCAGCCATCACTGGTCCGGCGCCTGACGCCACTATCCCCGGCGCGCAGGTTGCCGCGCTGGTCGATGCCGTGGCCCGTGCCCGCCAGGATGGCCAGGGCGCCACGGTGGCTGCCACGCTGGCCCATGGCACGTTCGGGCGGATCGATCTGCAGTTCCGGCAAAAGGACGATGGCCTGACCGTGACCATGGCCAGCGCCGATCCCGGCTTTGCCCCCGCCGTGCTGGCCGCCAGCCGTGCAGACGCCGGCACGGCCGCCAACCAAAACTCGGCTGGCCAAAACCCGGCAGGCCAAAACGCATCGAGCCAGAACACTTCGGGCCAGAACGGCGCCAGCCAGAGTGGATCTGGCCAGGCGTTTGCCGGCCAGTCGCAATCACAAACCCCTTCACAGGGCCAGGGTGGCGATCCGCGCCAGCCGCAACGCGCCGCGGCGCCGGACAGCGCGGGCCTTGCCGCCCGCCGCTCGCCGGACCGGAGCGACGAGCCCGACACGGCCCAGGGCGGCGTCTACGCGTGATCCCGCGCGTAAATCGACGCCTCAATCCCCTGGCCATCTGACGATCAAGGAACCGGCATGAGCGACAAGAAGGAAAAGGACAAGGACGCGCCCAAGAAGAAAAAGGGCGGTCTTGTGGTGCTCATCGGCGTGGTCGTGGCCACGCTGGTGATGGGTGGTGGCGGGGTCTACGCCCTGTTTGCCATGCACATCCTGGGTGGGCCGCAAGTGGTCATCCATGAAGACAACAAGCCCAAGCTGATCCGCAAGGGCGAGGAAGACCCCTATGCCCCCGTCGCCAAGGAAGGCGGCGAAGGCGAAGGCGGGGCCAAGGAAGTGGAAGGCGAAGGCGGCAGCGAATACCGCACCGTCTACTATTCGTTTTCCGACGATTTCACCTCGAACCTCAAGGACAGCGATCGCCTGGTCCAGGCCTCGATCGCGGCATCGACGCGCCGTGATTATCGCGTGGTGATGTGGATGAAGAAGCACGAGCTGGCGATCCGTTCAGCCCTGCTCACCGTCCTGGCCGATACGCCCGATACCGACGTGGAAACCACCCAGGGCAAGCAGCGCCTGCAGCAGCGCATGACCGCCGCGATCAACAAGGTGCTGACCGACACCGAAGGCTTTGGCGGGGTGGATGCGGTCTATTTCAAGCAATTCATCGTGCAGTGAGCCGCAGGTTTGCGGATTGACGGGCACTTTACGGGCAATGGGGAAGCAAGACGATGAAGCCTGAACGGGAATTCGTGGCAGAGCGGGTAGTGGCAAGCCACTGCCCGCAACTGCTGCGCCCCGGAGCGAGCCAGGCAGACCTGGTCACGGCGCTCAGCCGCACGGCCGAAAAGCTGGCGCGCGAATTGGGCAGCGCCCTGGCCGGGCTGCTGGGCGGCGATGAACCCCTGGTGGAATGCAGCCGTCCCGAACGCACCGTCTATTCCGATTACGCCACGATGCAGGTGATGGGCCACCGCAACCTGGGGGCCTATACGCTGTTTGGCGCGGGCGCGGCCAATGACCGCATCCTGGGCATGGTGGCCGGCGAAGTGGTGCTGCGGCTGGTCGATCGCGCGTTTGGCGGCGCGGGCGTGGCACCGCAGCAATTGCCGCGCGAGTTGCCGCTGTCGGCCGAACTGATGGTGCAGCGGCTGGAAGCCATGCTGGCGGGGTGCCTGGCCAGCGCGCTGGGCGCCGAAACTGCCGACGTGATCCGCCCGCTGCGCCGCGAGGGCAACATCGATCACCTGGCGCCGTTCGGCAACGACGAGCATATCGTCGCGCTGGTCTTTTCGATTACCGAGCCCGGCCGCCCGGCCTGGGCGATCGAGATGGCCTTTCCCTATGACACGCTGGCCGCGCTGTTCGCCAATGGCGAGCGCCCGCCCGTCAGCGCCGAGCATGCCCCGGCCGATCCGCGCGCCGCGCCCTTTGCCGATGTGCCGCTGCCGCTCAGCGCCGTGCTGGTCAACATGCGGGTGCCGCTGGCGGCGATTTCGGCGCTGGAAGTGGGCCAGATCCTGCCCGTGCCGGTGGCGCGGGCGGTGCCCTTGCGCGTGGCTGGGCACACCATCGGCCATGGCACGGTGGGCGCGGTGGACGATCGCCTGGCCGTGCAGCTTTCGCAGATTTTCTAAGATTTCATTTGGGGGGTTTCACAATGTCGTTTCAACCGCGCGGTTTCGATTTCCTCAAGGATGTCGATGTGCGCCTCACCGTCGAACTGGGCCGCACCGAGATGAAGCTCAAGGACGTGCTGGCGCTGAACGAGGAAAGCGTGGTCATGCTCGACCGGCTGACCGATGAACTGCTCGACGTGATGGTCAACGGCAAGCTGATCGCGCGCGGCGAAGTGGTTGCCCAGGGTGATCGCTTTGGCCTGCGCATCGTCGAACTGGCCGGCAGCGAAAACGCCCCGCGCAAGGATGCGGCGTGATGCTGTGGTACATTCTCAAGCTGATGGTCGTGCTGCCGCTGATTGCCGGCATGGCCTGGGGCTCGCTGCGCCTGGCCAAGCGGTTTGAAGGCAAGTTCGGCACCTCTACCGGCAGCCGCGCGGTCAAGATCGTGGAAACGCAGATGCTTTCGCCCACGCTGCGCCTGGCGGTGATCGAATTCCACGATCGCGAGATCCTGGTGTCCACCTCGAAGAACGGCCTGGTGCGCCTGGCCGAAGCGCCAGCGCGCAAGCGGGAGGATGTGGCGTGAGGGGCAATGTTGTGGGCGGCATCCACCACCCCCCAACCCCCTCCTCTGAAGAGGAGGGGGCTTATCGGCCCTTTCTCCCCCTCCTCTTCAGAGGAGGGGGCCGGGGAGTGGTGCGAAACCTTGCACTAACGCTGCTCCTCTTCCCCACCGCTGCCTTCGCCCAGAGCGCGCCGGGCCAGACCGCCATTCCCGGCGCACTCGACCGCGCATTCAGCCAGATCGCCGGGGCGCAGTCGCAGGGCAGCCTGTCGCTGTCGTTGCAGCTCCTGCTCATCATGGGGCTGCTCACGATCCTGCCATCGCTGATCCTGATGATGACCAGCTTTACCCGCATCCTGGTCGTGCTCTCGATCCTGCGCACGGCATTGGGCCTGCAGCAATCGCCGCCCAACCAGATCCTGATCGGGCTGTCGCTGTTTCTCTCGCTGTTCGTGATGGCGCCCACGCTCGACAAGGTGAATGCCAACGCGATCCAGCCCTATTCGACCGGGCAGATTAACGCCGAGCAGGCGATCGGCACGGCGGGCATGGAATTCCACGCCTTCATGGTGCGGCAGACGCGCCAGCGTGACCTGCTGATGTTCACTGACATGGCCAAGGCGCCGCATTACCAGGCGACGCGCGACATTCCCTTTTCGATCCTGCTGCCCGCGTTCGTGACCAGCGAGCTGAAAACGGCGTTCCAGATCGGCTTCATGCTGTTCCTGCCGTTCCTGGTGATCGACCTGGTGGTTTCCTCGGTGCTGATGAGCCTGGGCATGATGATGATGTCACCCACGGTGGTATCGCTGCCGTTCAAGATCCTGTTGTTCGTGCTGGTCGATGGCTGGGCGCTGCTGATGGGCAGCCTGGCGTCGAGCTTCGGCTAGGGGCGGGCACGATCATGGACGACATGGCCTCGCTTCTCGCCCTTGCCGATCGCATGCTGTGGACCACCGCGCTGGTGGCCGCGCCCGTGCTGCTGGCCAGCCTCGCCGTTGGCCTGGTGGTGGGCATCATCCAGGCGGCCACCTCGGTCAACGAACAGACCCTTACGTTCGTGCCCAAGCTGGCGGTGACCGCGCTGATCCTGGTGCTGCTGGGCGGGGCGATGCTGGGGCTGATCGCCGATTTCATGACCGACGTTTTCGCCCAGATCGCGGCGACGGGGCAGTAACGATGATCGCGATGAATTTCGGGTTCGGCGCGCTGGAGACCGAATTCTGGCGGATGATCTTCCTGATGACGCGGTGCGGCGCGGCGCTGTTTGCCGTCCCGCTGTTCGGCAGCCAGCAAGTGCCGATGCAGGTGCGCGTGGTGCTGGCCGGGGGCCTGGCGGTGATGCTGTGCAACTGGACCACGATCCCGGCACCCGCCGCGCTGTTTTCGCTGCCCGGCCTGCTGGCCACGGCGGGCGAGGTGGTGATCGGGCTGGCGCTGGGCTTCGTGCTGCAATTCGCCTTTGCCGCGCCGATGATCGCCGCCGAAATGATCGGCGCGAGCATGGGCATGAGCATTGCCACCGCCGCCGATCCGGTATCGGGCGCGCATTCGCCGGCGCTGGGGCAGTATTTCTCGGTGCTGCTCACGGTGATCTTCCTGGGCCTGGGCGCGCACCTGCAATGGTTTTCGCTGCTGGTGGAAAGCTATCGCGCGTTTCCGCCCGGTGGCGGCTGGTTCACGCCCGATCGCATGGGGCTGATCGTGGGGTTCGGCACGCAGATGTTCGTGTCCGCCCTCGCCATCGCCCTGCCGGTGGTGCTGCTGCTCTTGCTGGTGCAGTTGACTTTTGGCATGCTGGCGCGATCGGCGCCCAGCCTCAATATCTTTGCCCTGGGCCTGCCGATGGGCGTGCTCGGCGGCATTGCCGCGCTGATCGCCTCGGCCCCGCTGCTCGATGATGCGCTGACCGATCTGGTCGCCCTGGGCCTGGGCCAGGCCCAGGCGCTGCTGGTGAAATAGGAGCGCAGCGGCCATGGCAGAGGGCGAAGGCAGCGGTGAAAAGACATTCGCCCCTACCGAAAAGCGCAAACGCGATGCCGCACAAAATGGCGACGTGCTGCGCTCGCGCGAGTTGGGCACGGCGGCTGGGATCTTTGCCGGGATTGCCTGGCTGTGGCTGGCCGGGCCCTGGCTGCTGGGCCAGTTGGGCCAGGTGACGCGCAGCGGCTTTTCGTGGGACCGCGACAGCCTGGATCATTTCGATCCGGGCCAGCGCCTGGCGCGCGCGCTGATCGATGTGCTGCCGCCGGTGCTGGTGCTGGGCGTGGGGCTGATCGCGGTGGCGCTGGTGTCGCAGCTGGCATTTTCGTCTGGCCGGTGGAACGCGGGCAACCTCGCGCCCAAGGGGTCGCGGCTCGATCCCGCCAAGGGGCTGGCGCGCATGTTCGGCATCCAGGGGCTGATCGAGCTGGCCAAGGGCCTGGCCAAGGTGACGCTGCTGGGCACCATGGCCTATGTCTGGATGCGCGGGCGGGTAATGGCGCTGGTTGGCCTGGGCGGCGGGCAGATCACCCAGGGCGCGCTGGCCGGGCAGCTGGGCTATGCCTGGGATGCCATGCTCTCGCTGCTGGTCCTGCTGGCCTCGGGTCTGGTGGTGATCGCGCTGATCGATTTTCCGGTGCAGTTCGTGCGCCGTTTTATGCGCCTGCGCATGAGCCTTCAGGACATCCGCGACGAAACCAAGGAAAGCGAAGGCTCGCCCGAAAAGAAATCGGCGATCCGCAGCCGCCAGCGCCAGATCGCCATGGCTGGGGTCAACAAGGCCATGCGCGAGGCGCAGTTCGTGATTACCAACCCCACCCACTTTGCCGTGGCGCTGGCCTATGATCCCGATCTGGCGCCCGCGCCGATCGTGCTGGCCAAGGGGCGCGGGGAAAAGGCGCTGGCCATGCGCGAACTGGCGGCCGAACTGGCCCTGCCCACGCTGGAATATCCCGCGCTGGCCCGCTCGGTCTATTACACCACGCGCGAGCGGCAGGTGATCCGCGAGGAACTCTATGGCCCGATCGCGGCGATCCTGGCGTTCGTCATGTCACTGAAGCGCGGCGATACCCCGCCCGCGCCGATGGTGAATGTGCCCGTCGCGCTGCGCTTCGACGCCGATGGCCGGCCCGAAGCGCTGGTCTGACGGCACGCGTGCCGCGCGGGTGAAATGCCCTTAATCTCCTCAACCGCCGGACGTTCTTGAACGTATGACCACGACCTCATCGACATCGTCGACTTCGGCGTCGACCAGCACCTCGACCACTTCGTCGTCTTCGGCGACGGCCAAGCTGCTGGCGTCGCTGGGCGCCAGCACGATCGACAGCTCGGGCCTGGCCGACCAGCTTTCCGCCGCGCAATATGCCGCGCGGATCGATGCGGTCAACGCCAAGCAGAGCAAGGTCGCCACGCAGATTTCCGATGCCTCGACGCTCAAGTCGATGATCAGTTCGCTCGCCAGTTCGCTGGGTGACCGGGTGCGCACCGGCGATCTGGCGGTCACGCCCACGATCACCAACAGCACCGTGGCCACAGTCAGCAAGGGCACGCTCACCGGCAGCGGCACCTCCACGCTGGAAGTCACGCAGCTGGCCAAGGGGCAGACGCTGGTCAGCCCAGCCATGGCCTCGACCGCCAGCGCGGTGGGAACGGGCACGTTCACGTTGCGCTTTGGCACCGTGGCAGGCGGCGCCTTCACCGCCGATTCCAGCCGGTCGCAAGTCGATATCACGCTGACCAGCAGCGATACGCTCTCGACCCTGGCGCAAAAGATCAACGCCACAGGCGCGGGGGTTTCGGCCTATGTCGCCACCGGGGCGAGCGGCGCGCAGTTGGTGATCAAGGGCGCCGATGGCGCGGCCAACGGCTTTCAGATCGAAACCACGCCGGCCGCCGGCGATACCACGCTGGCTGGCCTGGCCTGGACGCCGGCGGGCGACGCCACCCGGCTCAAGTCCACCGCCACCGATGCGGCCTATACGCTCGATGGCGTGGCACGCACCGCCACGTCGAACACCATCACCGATGCGGCGCCCGGCCTTACGCTCAAGCTGACCGGCACCAACACCGGCGCGCCCACGACGATCACCTTTTCCGATCCGTCGAGCGCGATCCAGACGGCGATGACCGATCTGGTCGATGCGCTGAACCAGGTGGTCAGCACGCTGACGTCGGATACCGATCCCACCAATGGTTCGCTCAACAACAATCCCGGCGCGCGATCGCTGCGCCAGACGCTGACCACGCTGGCCAGCAAGGTGGTCATGCCCAATGCCGCCAGCGGCCAGCCCAGCACGCTCAGCGACCTGGGCCTCAAGATCAACCGCGATGGCACGTTCAGCCTCGATACCACGGTGCTCGGCAATTCGCTGAGCAAGAACCCCGATGGCGTTGCGGCCATGTTCACCAACGGCCTCTATGGCGTCTATGCCACGTTCGATTCGATCTCGCGCTCGGTGGCATCGACCACCGATCCAGGCTCGCTGGGCGGGGTAATCACCTCGCTGGGCACCAAGCAGGCGACGCTGACCACGCAATTGACCGATCTGCAGAACCAGCAGGCCACGCTGCGCAGCCAGTTGCTGACGCGCTATGCCGCCCTGGCCACCAAGGTTTCGGATTCGCAATCGACGCTGACGTTCCTGACCAACCAGATCTCGGCGTGGAACAACAAGAGCGGCTGATGCCAGACGCGATCGTGACCGACCATACCAGCAGCGTGAATTACCAGAGGGGCAACGGGTTCTGACATGCGCTATAACCGCGATCCGGGGGAAGCCTATCGCCGCGTCGATTTCGAGGCGCGGGTGCACGGCGCCAACCCGCGCCAATTGGTCGACCTGTGCCTGGAACAGGTGGCCGGCTCGCTCGGCCGGGCGATCTATGCCGAAAAGACCGGCGACAATGCCGCCAAGAGCGCGGCACTGACCCGCGCGGTTTCGGCGCTGACCGCGCTGCAGATGGGCGTGGACAGCCAGACGCCTACCGGCCCGGCGCTGATCCAGCTCTACCAGTCGGCCCGGCGCACCGTGCTTGATAGCGCGCTGCGCTTCGATGGCGCCAAGATGGACACCATCCGCCAGGATTTCCTGGAAATCCGCCAGGCCATGATGGGCCACTGATCACGCGTTTTCCGCACAGCCACAAGGCCCGGTGACACCATAGCGTCACCGGGCCTTGCCGTTTCTGGTCCCTGGCTCAGCTCTGGTTGCACAGGCCGATCACTGCCGCGCCCAGATCATCGAGCGCGATCTGGCGGCCGGCAGCGCCGATCTCGATCGCGGCGCTTGGCGCCTCGCTGACCAGGGCGCTCTTGGGATCTTGCACGATCGTGTCCATGCCGCTGTCGTGCAGCAGCTTCAAACCCTTGGCGCCATCGTTGCCCATGCCGGTGAGCAGCGCGCCCACGGCCGGAATGCCGGCGCGGGCGATCGAGCCATAGAGCAGGTTGGCCGAAGGGCGCGAGCCCTCCACCGGCTCGCGCTCCATCAGGCGGATCTTGGGCGGCTGGCCCGGTTCGATCACCACGTGGCGATCGGGATCGGCGGCGATGTGGATCGTGCCCTGGGCGAGCGCAGCGCCATCGCGGGCGATCTTCACGCTGCAGCCCAGATCGGTATCGAGACGCTTGATAAAGGTTTCGGCCAGCATCGGTTCGGCCTGAAGGCAGATCACCGTGGGCGGGCATTCATCGGGCCATTCGGACAGGATCGTGGTCAGCGCGTCGATCCCGCCCATCGAGGCACTGAACGCCACGAAGCGCCCGTTCCAGGTGAACTTGGCCGCTTCGGCGGCGGCTGCCTCGCGCTTGGCCTGCTGCTTTGACCGGTCACGCACGTTGGAATTGGCCGCGGCCAGCACGATCTTGCCCAGCTTGCCCACGGTCTTGGCAAACTGTTCGGGCGTGGCCTTGAGCGGCTTGGGAAAGCATTCCACCGCGCCCAGCTCGAACGCCTTGAGCGAGGTTTCCGTGCCGGCCTGGGTCAGGCTGGAGAGCATCACCACCGGCAGCGGGTTGCTGCCCATGATCTCTTCCAGGAACTCGATCCCGCTCATCCCCGGCATTTCCACGTCGAGCGTGATCACGTTGGGTTTGAGATCCGCAATGCGTTCGCGCGCGTCTGCCGCATTGGCGGCAGCGCCGACGACGACAACATTCTTGGTCTGGTCGAGGATGTCCGAAAACAGCGCGCGCATCGCCGCCGAATCGTCCACCACAAGAACGCGAGCTTCGTGCATGGATCATGAAACCTTCGTCTGGGCGCCACTGTCACGGCGCCATCTGCAAGCCCATCCATAGCCAGCGAGCCCGGTGCAAATTCCATCCGCGCCCCTAGGTATCTCACCCTAAGAGCGCGGAAAGCGCGCCTTTCCCCCTTGCCGCTAAGCCTGTGTCGACCACCCGCCACCGTGTTGCCCACGGCCCGCGCCAAACCCTTGGCAACGGCCGATTCGCCCCACGCAGCGGCCGCCAGAAAGCTGACTTCACGTCATTGCGCTATCGAGGGGAAACCGACGCGATGCCCACGATCACTCTGCCACCCCGCTGCGACCGGGCGGCTGCCGAGGTGCTGCTGCCCGAACTGGTGGCGGCGCTGGGCACCGGCCCGCTGCAGATCGATGGCACGGCCTGCACCCATGTGGGCCAGGCGATGTTCCAGGTTCTGGTCAGCGCGCGGCGCAGCGGCGATGGCGCGGTGATCGAACCCTCGCCCGCCCTGCGCGAAGCCGCCCGCCAGATCGGGCTGGAAACCGAACTCTTTGACGGAGCGCACGCATGAACGCGGAAGAAATCCAGGCGATCTTCTTTGCCGAGTGCGAGGAATCGCTGGCCGCGGCCGAACAGGGCCTGGCCGCGTGCAAGGAAGGCACGCAGGACGCCGATACCGTCAATGCCGTGTTTCGCGGCGTCCACTCGATCAAGGGTGGCGCCGGCGCCTTTGGCTTCATCGCGTTGCAGGCCTATACCCACACGTTCGAGACGCTGCTGTCCGACGTGCGCGATGGCACCGTGGCGATCACCGAGCCGCTGATCGATCTGCTGCTGCGCGCGCTCGATACGCTGAGCGACCATGTCATGGCCGCGCGCGGCCAGGGCGACACGCCCGACGATGCCGCGCTCCAGGCTGAAATGACCGCCGCGATGGCCGCCAATGCCGGCGCCGCGCCGGCAGCGGCGCATGAACCGGCGCCCGCGCCAGAAGCGGCACCGGCCAGCAGCAGCAGCGACGACGCCGCGTTCGATGACATGGGCCTCGATTTCGATTCGATGCTCGACAGCATTGCCGGCGCCATGGCAGCCAGCGACAAGGCAGAGGGCGCGGCCGGTTGGATCGTCAAGATCCGCCCCCATGCCGGCGCCATGCGCAACGGCAGCGAGCCGATGCTGATGCTGCGCGAGGTGCTGGAGCTGGGCGGCGCCTGCGTCGATTGCGAGGTTGGCGCAGTGCCGCACCTCGACGTGCTCGATCCCGGCATGGGCTATCTGGGCTGGACGTTCCGCATGCCCGGCAGCGTTGACGAAGCGAGCGTGCGGGACATTTTCGATTTCGTGGGCGACGATTGCGAAATCGCCATCGGCAGCGAAGCCGTGATGCCGGCGGTGCGCCTGCCGGCAGCCCCCGCGCCTGCCGTGCCCGCCGCCGCCGCGCCGCCGCCGGTTTCGGTGCCGGCCCCCGCGCCAGCGCCACAGCCGGCCGCCGCGCAACCCGCGCCGCCCGCAGCCGCAGACCCTGCCGCCCCGCCAAGCGCGCCGCCGGCACCGGTTGCACCGCCGGCCGCGCCGGCAGCCGTGGCTGCAGCGGCCACGCCGCCAGCCCCGCCCGCGCCCGGCCAATCGATCCGTATCGAGCTGTCCAAGCTCGACAAGCTGATCGATGCCGTGGGCGAGCTGGTCATCGCCCAGGCGATGATGGCCCAGCGCCTGTCGAGCGAAGGCCTGGCCGCGAGCGAGGAAATCGCCGTGCTCGATGGCCTGACGCGCGATATCCAGGAAAGCGCCATGGCGATCCGTGCCCAGCCGATCGGCTCGGTGTTCAGCCGCGTGCCGCGCATCATGCGCGAACTGTCGGCCAGCACCGGCAAGCACGTGCGCCTGGAAGTTTCGGGCGAGAGCACCGAACTGGACAAGACCGTGATCGAGCGGCTGGGTGAACCGCTGACTCACCTGATCCGCAACGCGGTGGACCATGGCATCGAAAAGCCCGAGGAGCGGCTCGCCGCCGGCAAGAGCGCCGAAGGCACGCTGACCCTTTCGGCCGAGCACCGCTCGGGCCGCATCCTGATCCGCATTGGCGACGATGGGCGCGGCATCAACCGCGAACGCGTGCTGGCCAAGGCCATCGAAAAGGGCCTGGTTGCGCCCGATGCCCAGCTCTCGAAGGAAGAGATCGACCTGCTGATCTTTGCGCCGGGCTTTTCCACCGCGCAGACCGTGTCCAATATTTCCGGGCGCGGTGTGGGCATGGATGTGGTGCGCCAGAACGTGAAGGACCTGGGCGGGCGCATCACCATCGAATCCGAACAGGGCGTGGGCACCACGTTCACGCTTACCCTGCCGCTCACCCTCGCCATTTCCGACGGCATGGTGGTCAATGTCGGTGACCAGACGCTGGTCGTCCCGCTGGCCAACGTCGTCGAATCGCTGCGTCCGGCGGTGGAAGACGTCAAAGGCCTGGGCTCCAACCGCGCGATGATGAACGTGCGCGGCCGCTTTATCCCGGTGGTGCCGCTGCACGTGGCGGTGGGCGCCTATGGCGCGGTGGAAGCGCCGCAGGATGGTGTGCTGATCGTGGTGGAAACCGAAGGTGCCGGTCGCGCCGCGCTGCTGGTGGATTCGATCGTCGATCAGCGCCAGGTGGTGATCAAGAGCCTGGATACCCACTACCGCTCGGTAGAGGGCGTGGCCGGCGCCACCATCCTGGGCGATGGGCGCGTGGCGTTGATTGTCGATGTCGACGGCCTGGTCGCGCGCAGCATGGCCGAACATGGCCAGATGGACCTGTCGCACCCGCACGGGCTGGCGGAAGCCGCATGAGCGTTCACGCCGCCTTCGACGTCAGCCTGCCCGGCGTCAGCCCGGGGGTTTATGACGCCGCCGATTTCCAGGCGGTGAGCGAGATCGCCCATCGCGAGGCAGGGATCGTGCTGCCGCCGGGCAAGGCCATGCTGGTCTATTCGCGCCTGGCGCCGCTGGTGCGCGATTCGGGCTGCCAGACATTCGGCGCCTATGTTTTGCGCATTCGCGAGGATGCGGCCGAACGCACCAAGGCGATCTGCGCACTGACCACCAACCACACGTTCTTCTATCGCGAGGCGCACCATTTCGAGCATTTCGCCCAGGTCGTGCGGCCCCACCTGATCGAACAGCTCGATCGCGGCGGCAAAGTGCGCATCTGGTCGGCCGGCTGTTCCAGTGGCGAGGAAATCTGGTCGCTGGTGATGACGCTGCTTGGCCCGGATCGCAGCGAAGGGCTCAAGCTGGCGCGGCGCGACATCCGCATCCTGGCCAGCGACATTGCCACCCACGCGATCACCAAGGCCCAGGCCGCGCGCTATCGCCAGGAAGACCTCAAGCCCGTGCCCGAGGCGCTGCGCCGTGCCTGGACCGTGCCCGATGGCCAGGAAGCCACGATCGCGCCCGAGGCGCAGGCGCTGTTGCGCTTCCGCCACCTCAACCTCTTGGGCGATTGGCCGATGGCCGGCGCCTTTGACGTGATCTTTTGCCGCAACGTGATGATCTATTTCGACAATCCAACCAAGGAACGGCTCGTGGCGCGCTTTGCCGAAAAGCTCGTGCGCGGCGGCCACCTCTATATCGGCCACAGCGAGCGGGTCACCGGCCCGGCTCTGGAAGAACTGGCGAACATGGGACCAACGATCTATTCGAGGAGGGCGGCATGACGATCCGCGTGGTGATTGTCGAGGATTCGCCCACGATGCGGGCCATCCTCATGAACCGGCTGTCGAAAGAGCCGGATATCGAAGTGGTGGCCGCCGCCGCCAATGCCGCCGAAGGGCGCCAGATGATCCGCGAGCTGGACCCCGACGTGGTCACGCTCGACGTGGAAATGCCGGGCATGAATGGCCTGGATTTCCTGGAAAAGATCATGCAGCTGCGCCCGACGCCGGTGATCATCGTGTCGGGCGCCACCCAGCAGGGCAACGATACCACGGCCCGCGCGCTCGCGCTGGGGGCGGTCGATTGCTACGCCAAGAGCGAGATGGGTCAAGGCATGACGCTGGAAGACAGCGGCCGCCTGGCGAACATGATCCGCAGCGCGTCCAAAGTGCGCTTTGCCCCGCGCGGCGCGCCGGCCCCGGCCGTGCCGACCAGCCGCATCGCCAGCCAGGCGCGGCTGTCGATCGCCGATCGCCCGCGCCTCATCGCCATCGGCTCGTCCACCGGCGGGGTAGAAGCCCTGCAGATCCTGCTGTCGGATTTCCCGGCCGATTGCCCGCCCACACTGATCGTGCAGCACATCAACGAACGCTTTGCCCCGGCCGTGGCGCGCACGCTCGACCAGAATTGCCCGCCGCGCATCCAGTTGGCCGAGCCCGACATGCCGCTGCGCGAGGGCAACGTCTATCTGGCACCGGGCGATGATCGCCACCTGGGCATCGGCGGCACCACCAGCCTGCACGCCAAGCTGCGCCGCGGCGAGGCGGTGTCGGGCCACCTGCCTTCGGTTGACGTGCTGTTTTCGTCTGTCGCCGAAGTGGTCGGCGCCCAGGCCGTGGGCATCCTGTTGACGGGCATGGGCTCTGACGGGGCCAAGGGCCTGCTCGCCATGGCCCAGAAGGGCGCGCGCACGATTGCCCAGGACGAGGCGACCTGCACCGTTTTTGGCATGCCGCGCGCCGCCATCTCGCTGGGCGCGGCCAAGGTGGTGGCGCCGATCGGGCACATCGCCCGCCACGCCTTCAGCAAGGCGGCCTGAGCCATGTTTCACAAACCCATCCTACCCAACCCCAGCGGCCTGGAACGGATCACCGTGATGCAGGGCCAGGCCCTGGCCAGCGCCGACAAGAGCCTGGAATATTCGACCGTGCTGGGCAGTTGCGTGGCCACCTGCCTGTTCGATCCCGAAGCCCGCGTGGGCGGCATGAACCACTTCCTGCTGGCAGAGCCGCCCGCCGGCTATGACACTGCAGTGGACGAACACTACGGCCTCTATCTGATGGAACTGCTGGTCAACGAGATGCTGGCCAAGGGCGCGCGCAAGTCAAAGCTCAAGGCGCACCTTTATGGCGGGGCCAACGTCAACCGCAACATGATGAAGATCGGCTCGGTCAATGCCGAGTTCGCGCGCAAGTTCCTCGCCAACGAAGGCATCGCGCTGCTGCGCGAAGACCTTGGCGGGACCCAGGCGCGGCGCGTCGATTTCCGCCCGGCATCGGGCCAGGTCCGCCTCCGTACGGTGGAAGACCGGCTTGCGCCACCTGTGCAACCCACTGCGCGTCCGGCCAAATCGCTGGGCGATGTCGAACTGTTCTGAATGGAAAAGCGAGTCCAGGCATGACCACTACCACCCGGATCCTGACCGTAGACGACAGCCCGTCGATGCGGGCCCTGCTCAACCACGCACTCACCTCGCAAGGCTTCGATGTCTCGCAGGCCGAGGACGGCATCGCCGCGCTCGACTGGCTGGCCCTCAACGAAGTCGATGTGGTGATCACCGATATCAACATGCCAAGGCTGGATGGCTTTGGCCTGATCGAGCGCCTGCGCGAGGGCAGCCGCCACCGCGATCGCCCGATCCTGGTGCTAACCACCGAAAGCTCGGAAGAAAAGAAAGCCCGCGCCCGCGCCGCCGGGGCGACCGGCTGGATCGTCAAGCCGTTCGACCCGGCCAAGCTGGTCGCGGCCGTGCGCCGCGTGTCGCACTAGGCCATGGCCATCGCAGTCCTGAAGGGAGACAAGCAATGATCCGCGAACTGATCACCTTCGAAGTGGAAGGCCAGGTGTTTGGCCTGGATATCATGGCCATCCGCGAAATCCGCGCCTGGACGCCAACCACGCGGCTGCCGCGCGTGCCGCACTATGTGGCCGGCGTCGTCAACCTGCGCGGCACCGTGCTGCCGGTGGTGGACCTGGCCGCGCGGCTGGGCTGGCGCGCCACCGAGCCGACCCCGCGCCATGCCATCATCGTTACCCAGTTGGGCAGCCAGATCGGCGGCTGGATCGTCGATTCGGTCAGCGACATCGTGACCGTGCCCGATGAAGCGATGCAGCCCCCGCCGCCGGCCTCGGGCAGCGATACGGTGGTGCCGTTCCTCGATGGCCTGGCCGCGATCGAAGACAAGATGGTCATGGTGCTGAACCTGGCGGCGCTGGCCGACAGCGATTCGATGGCCGAAGCGGCCTGAACCACGACCACCTGACGCGACGCTGCGGAGAGCCTTTGCGATGCCTATCGACACGACCGACCTTTGGCCCGAGCCAGACCCCGCCCCCCGGGCGGCCGGCACCGTGGCCCGCGCCGAGGCCACGCAAACGGTCGAGAATGAAGGCTTCGTGCCTTTCGATGCCCCGCCCCCGCCCATGTCGGCTCCCGCTGCCAGCCCGGGCCACGCCGCGCCGGACGCGGCCAGCCTGCGCGACGCGACGCATCAGCGCATCGCCGTGGTGCTGGAAGAACTGGCGCTGGAAGTGGAAGACCTCGGCGGGCGCCTGTGCACCGACATGGACGTGGCCGCGCGGCACATGGACGTGCTCCAGGCGATCGACCTGATCGCACAGAAGCAGCGCTCGCTGGCCAGGCTGCTGGAGGCCGATTGCCCGATCACCGCGATCGAGCAGATCGGGCTGGACGTGCTGCGCGACCGCATGCGCATGTTTCATTAGCACGGCTGCGGAGCAAAAATTGCGCCCATGCATTACGGCGGTGCTGGACTTGGGCCATGGCCCTCGTCCATGGAGCATGGCATGTGGCAGCTTTATCAGTTTCCCCTTTGCCCGTTCAGCCGCAAGGTTCGGCTGCTCATGGCGGAAAAGGGCATCCCTTATGAATTGGTTCGCGAAAATCCCTGGGACTATCGCGAGGAATTCCAGAAGCTGAATCCCGCCGTGCGCACCCCGGTGCTGCGCGACGAAGGACGCGGCATCACCCTGGTCGATAGCCGGGCGATCTGCGAATATCTGGAAGAAACCAACGACAAGAACCCGATGATCAACGGCACGGCCACCAACCGCGCCGAGATCCGCCGGCTGGTGGCGCTGTTCGACGAGAACTTCTTTGCCGACGTGACCATGCCCCTGCTCGAAGAGCGGATGAAGAAGCGGCTGGTCTATCGCCAGTCACCCGATTCGCGCATGCTGCGCGAGGCGCTGCGCCTGGCGCACGATCATCTCTATTACATCGATCACCTGATCGACAATCGCCCTTGGCTGGCCGGATCGACCATGAGTCTGGCTGACCTGGCCGCCGCGGCGCAGCTTTCCGTGGCCGATTACCTCGGCGGGATCGACTGGAACGGCCACGAACAGGCGCGCGACTGGTATGCCGTGTTCAAGAGCCGGCCCAGCTTTCGCCCGCTGCTGTCCGAACGGATGGACGTGATCCAGCCGCCGGCCCACTATGCCGATGTGAACGCCTAGGGTCTGTGGAGGGCTTCGACAGGCTCAGCCCGAACGGGGAGAGGAAAAGCAGCTTTCCCCCAAAGCCCCGTTCGCCCTAAGCCTGTCGAAGGGCCTGGCCAAACCCGTCGATTAACCCAGGCTCTTGACGCCAAACCGCCCCGCCTTGCGATAGCGCAGCATCCAGCGATCGAGGAACAGGCCCAGCGGCCGCGCGCGCAGGCCAAGCTCGGCGAGGCCCGGCAGGGTGCCGCTCGCCACGCTACCGGCCTTGAGCAGCGCCAGTTGATCGCGCGACAGCGGGGTGCCCGGCAGGCTGGCAAACAGGCCGGCCATGGCATCACCCACCGGCACCAGCACGGGGTTGCGCCCCTGCGCCTTGGCGATGCGCTGGTTGATCTCCATCATCGTCAGCACTTCCGGCCCGGCCAGTTCGAACGTCTTGCCGGCCTGGGCGGGGAAATCGCCCAGGATCGTGGCGATGGCGCAGGCCGCATCATCGACGAAAATCGGCTGCAGGCGGCCTTCGGGGCCGAACACCGGCACCACCGGGAACTGGCTGATCACCTTGCCAAACAGGTTGAGGAACGCGTCATCCGCCCCGAACATCACCGAGGGGCGCACCACCACTGCGCCGGGGAACGCCGCCGCCACGGCCGCTTCGCCTTCGGCCTTGGTGCGGGCATAGGCGACAGGCGAGCCGGCATCGGCGCCGATGGCCGAGACATGCACGAACGCCTGCGCGCCGGCATCCTTGGCCAGCGCCGCCACGCGGCCCGCGCCGCGGCCCTGCACGGCATCGAGATCACCCTTGAACGCGCCGACCAGGTTGACCACCGCATCGGCGCCCAGGAACGCGGCCGCCAGCGAGCGTTCGTTCTGCACGTTCACGCGCAGGAACTGCACCTGGCCCAGATTGCCCAGCGCCTTGATCGCATAGCCGCGTTCGACATGCCGGCTGCACACGCGCAGACGCGCGCCACGCTCCAGCAATTCCTGCGCAAGATGGCTGCCGAAAAAGCCGCTGCCACCCACCAGCACCACCAGCTTGTCTTCCAGATCGCGCACGTTGCCCATAGCCTTGCCTGTTCCACCTTGGTCGGTTTGCGAGAAGAAGCGGCGCGCCGGCCGCTCCACACCATGTTTCATCGCGCCTTGGCACAGCCAGGGCCAGCCGTTCAATGCCCCGGATCAACCACAGTGCCCGGCCAAGCGGAAAATTGCCGGCTGTGGAAAAAAAGATGCCATGAAAATGACAAAACCCGTGTTGACACCCCCCGGCCTCACCCGTATTGGCCCCTCCACCGACGGCGAGTGCCCAACAGCACGCACCGAAGAGAAAGTGCCCAGGTGGCGGAATTGGTAGACGCACCGTCTTCAGGTGGCGGCGCTCGAAAGGGCGTGGAGGTTCGAGTCCTCTCCTGGGCACCATCTCTCATTCCACGGACGTCCGTAGATGTCCGTGAAGTGGCTGAAATCAGCCAAATTTTGTGTTATGATCGTCCATTCAAATACGGGCGAATTCGGCACCAACCGGGAACAATGCGGGTATATCCGAGGGTATCGATATTCGTCCCTGGCTAGGACGATACCCTCATGGGAACCTTGTTTGTCACCACCATCGCCAGCGCCAAACCGCACGAGCGCGACTATAAGCTGTCGGACGGCGGTGGTCTCTATCTTCTGGTCCGTCCCACCGGCGCGAAGCTGTGGCGTTTCAATTATCGCTATCTTGAAAAGCATCGCACGCTTGCGTTTGGAGCCTGGCCCGAGGTCAGCCTCGCAGATGCGCGCGGGCGCCGCGACGACGCACGGCGCTTGCTTGCTGCAGGCACCGATCCTTCGCACCAACAGAAAGTTGATGCTGCCCGCGCTCGCGTCGCCGAGAACGACACTTTCAAGCTCGTTGCCGAGGAGTGGGTAGCCAAGAACATGCGCGAGGGCATGGCCGAGATAACGCTGAGCAAACTGCGTTGGCTCCTCGACAAGGCTTATCCCCGCATCGGAAATCGCCCAGTTGCCAAGATCAATGCGCAGGAGGTTCTAGCCGTACTGCGCGCGGTTGAGGCAACAGGTCGCCACGAAAGCGCTCGGCGCATGCGGAGCGTACTCAGCCGAGTCTTCCGCTACGCTATCGCGACAACGAGGGCAGAGCGGGACCCGGCAAGCGATTTGCGCGGCGCGTTGACAGTTCCCAAAGCCAAGCACCTTGCTGCAATTACCACCGAGGATCGGGCCGGAGATCTCATGCGCGCGATCGAAGGCTATTGCGGCCATGCCATCACGCTGTTCGCTTTGAAGCTGTCAGCACATCTCTTTGTGCGCCCCGGTGAACTTCGCCAAGCGGAATGGGCAGAGTTCGATTTCGATCGCAGCGTGTGGAACATTCCGGCCGAGAAGATGAAGATGCGCCGCCAGCACCGCGTCCCTCTATCATCACAGGTTTTAGGACTGTTTGAGGGCCTGTGGGACCTGACGGGTCAGGGCCGTTATTGCTTTCCATCGTTCCGCACCTCCACGCGGCCCATGTCGGAAAACACGGTCAATGCCGCTTTAAGGGCCCTTGGCTTTGGACAAGAGGAAATGACCGCGCATGGCTTTCGGGCGATGGCGGCCACCCTTCTCAACGAGACCGGACGTTTCAACCCGGACGCGATCGAGCGGCAATTGGCGCATATGGAAAACAACGGGGTCCGCCGCGCCTATACGCGGGGAGAATACTGGAATGAGCGGGTGGCGTTGATGCAGTTCTGGTCGGACGAGCTGGACCGCTTGCGTGATGGCGCGAGAGTGCTCAAGCCTAACTTCGGCGGCCAAAAGTCGTTTGTCTCCGGATAGGCTTTTCGCCGTTAGCTTAGTGCTGAGACTTACCTAAGGTTAGCTGTGGCGCGATGGACATGCCCTGAGCCATGAACGGTCACGGGATACCTGATAGTCCCCTGTTTACTGCCCTGATTTGGCTTGCTGCCGCGGAGCGACAGTAACCCGGTTATCAGCGGCGATGACGCTAATTTGCGCCCGCCTTGCCGGCCTCAAGTGCTGCCGCACGCACCATATGCGCCCAACTCCCGATATACGCAGCGCGAACCTTGTACTCGTCACCTGCCTCCTGAGTCATCCAGGCAACGCCGCCCAGCGTCTCGGCCAACTCGTGCGTAGTGCAGATGCCCTTGCGTTCGAGCAACCCACCCAGCGCCACCAATACCGTGCCAACCGCGAACAATGCATCTTCGTCCATGCGTCGCTCCTATCCTGCCACAAGTCCAAGCATGACGTATCTCACGATAAATGCTAGGCAGAGTGCACAAGTTTCAGCGGTGACACGAACTGCCGCCACACCAGTCGTTCGGCAGCCAGAACCGGAGCGTCGGAAGCCGCGTGTCGTTCACTGCGGTCGGACGGCGCTCGAATGCCCGGGCCTGGGACAAAGACGTCGCTTGCCACCAATACTGGCAATGTCTGGCTTCGCCAAATGTGACCATTCACGAGGCCACGGCAACCTGATTTTCAATGCCCGGGTCTGGGGATGAACCGGTTAGTCGACTTTGGATTTCCGACTAGCGTAATTTACTGATCATTCAAAACGCCAAAAAACGAAGGAAAACAGCATAATACAATTGACAAAATCAATACTTATTCTTAGATTTTATAGTAGGATCCACAATGAATCCAGTCATCGCCTATCTGGGCGCGTGCAATCACGAACATAGAAAATACAGACCTGGCATCGAGGCGCAAAGATTTCTGCCCGCTAGTGTTGTGGAATCCTCCCCATTGCGTTTTTGCGCCGAGACTTGTTCTTAGGCTTGGCCCTCACATTCTGCACGACGTTCCACGCGCGCATTTCATGCAAGGCGGGGGCAAGATCGGCAATTCTGCCGGTATTGTCCTTCCCAAAGAATCGCTCGCGGACTTGCGCTCTCCATTCACGACCGTCAGTTGGCCGAGCATGGCGGGCGGATAGGTGTGTGCGATGTATCAGGGTTAGAACACGCGGGGGCGTAACCAATGGGTCGATGACGAGACCGCTGGCTGCTGCCTATGCATATCGACGCCTATCTGACGGCTAAGTTTACAAATTAGGCGTGACACGCTCACGTAATCCCTCGATTGTTGCTCGTGATGAGGAAAAGACGTGCTTCACTCATAGTAATCGTTTGATGCGATGCCAAATTTTGTCGCATCTCAAGGGACGATCCCCTTTCGCTCCCTATTCATGAGGCCAAATCATAAGCTCTATGCGATAAGGCCCTATACCGCATGGTGCCAATGAAGCGTAATCTGCCTGCTATAAATTCAGGGAGAACGCGATGACGACCCTCTCCGTCAATGGCGTCAAGCGCGAGGTGAAAGCCTCGCCCGATACGCCCTTGCTTTATGTGTTGCGCGGCGAGCTGGACGTGATGACGCCCAAATTCGGCTGCGGCCTGGCGCAATGCGGGGCCTGTTCGGTGTTGGCCGATGGCGAGGAAATCCGCGCCTGCATTACTCCCATTTCCGCGCTGGAAGGCAAGGATGTGACCACTGTGGACGGCCTGCCCGCGCGCTGGGCCAAGCAGAAGGGGCTGGCGTCCGATCCTGAACGCCTGCACCCCGTGCAACAGGCATGGGTGGATGAACAAGTGCCCCAATGCGGCATTTGTCAGTTCGGCATGATGATCAAGGTCACCGAACTGCTGGAGCATAATCCCAAGCCGAGCGATGCCGACATAAAGGAAGCTCTGACTACCTCTGGCCCTTCGCCGCATTTGTGCCGCTGCGCTTCCTATGCCGCTATTGTGGATGGCGCCCACCGTGCGGCGGTGCTTATGGCGCAAGGAGGGTGAAGTGATGCAGACCCCCGACCAGATCGACACGATCTCGGGTGCTGGCCTTTCGATCCACGGCGCCCGCCTATCGCGGCGCAGCTTTCTGGGCGCGGGCGGAGCACTGGTGGTGGCGCTGGGCCTTTCGGCCGATTTGGCGGGGGCGCAAGTGTTTGCAGCAGGCACTTCGCTCGATGCTGCCCAGCCTGCCAGTTGGATCGAGATTCATCCCGACAGCACCATCACCATGCGTACGGGCAAATGCGATTTCGGGCAAAGCTCGATCTTCACCGCCTATCGTCAGATCGTGGCCGAGGAATTGGGCGTGCCCTTGGAGGCGATCACCACGGTGATTGCAGGCGATACTGACCGCACCCCCGATGGCGGCGGCACGTTTGGCCTGTTGCGCAATGCCTCCACCAATATGCGCAAGGCCGCCGCCTATACGCGCGAGGCGGTGTTGGCGCTGGCGGCCCAGCGCTGGGGCGTGGCGCCCAGCGCGCTGACCCTGCGCGATGGCGTGGTGAGCGGGGCAGGCCATAGCGAGACGCTGGGCGCGCTGGTGGCGAGGCAGGATCTGCATCTGACCATTCCGGTGGAAGGCAGGCTGACTGATTTTCGCGGGCTGGTGGTTACCGGCAATCCCCCGCTCAAAGCCGTGGCGGATTACACCATCATCGGGCAGGCGGTGAAGAACCCCATCCTGCGCCCCAAGGTTTCGGGCCAGTTGCCATGGGTGGGCGATATCAAACTGCCCGGCATGCTGCATGCCCGCACCATCCATCCAGCCACTTTGGGCTCCACGCTGATCGCGGCGGGCAAGCTGGATGCGGCGCAATTCCCCAAGGCCAAAATCGTGCAGCTCGGCAATCTGCTGGCGGTAGTCTCGCCCGATGAATGGGAAGTGGTGCAGGCCGCGCAAGCCGTGGCCGCCGAGACAAAATGGAGCGAATGGAAGGGCCTGCCCACTTCCGACAAGCTGTTCGACCATTTGCAGCATAAGGTGGACTGGAGCGCAATTCCCCCCACGCAAGGCGCGAAAAAAGGCGATGTGGCCAGTGTGAAAGGGGCCAAGACCCATCGTGCCAGCTATTTCATGCCCTATTTCAAACATGCGCCGATCGGCCCTTCAGTCTCGCTGGGCGATGTGAAACCCGATGGTTCGGTCACCGTGCATACCCATAGCCAGAACCCGCAATTCCTGCGCATGGCCCTGGCCAAGATGCTGGACATCGGCGAGGATAAGGTGGTTGTGCGCACTTATGCCGGGCCGGGCCATTTTGGCCGCTCGAATGGCGGCAATGCCGGATCGGAAGACGAGGCCGTGTTGCTCAGCCGCGCGCTGCGCGTGCCGGTGCGGGTGCAATGGATGCGCCATGACGATATGGGCTGGTCCACGCAAAGCTCCACCGCCTATGCCGATATCAGCATCGCGCTGGATGCGCAGGGGCGGATCGCTTCCTATCAGGCCACCCATTCCGGCCCGCCGATGCAGGACGACCGACCCATCGGTGCCATTCTGGCCGGTCTGCCGGTGATCGATCCGCCCACGGCCAGCAATCCCTCACCCATCCACACTGCCCGCATGGGCATTGCCGACCGCTGGGTCTATGGCGCGGTGGAGCATGTGGCCGAAACGGGGCGCGGCACGATCCAGTTGGGCGAGAAGGAATCGCCGATCAAGGTTGGCTTGCGCGACCATTCGATGCGCACGCCGGTGCAGTTTCAGCAAAACTTTCCCCGCGAAGTGGCGATAAGTGAGGCGGCCATGCTGGCGGGCAGAGACGCGCTGCAATTCCGCATCGACCATACGGATGATCCGCGCGTGAAGGCGGTGCTGGAGCGACTGAAGGTGGAAGCGGCATGGGATACGCGCCCTTCGCCTGCGCCCCGTGCCAAAGGGACCAAGCTGCTAGGCGGGCGCGGCGTGTCCTTCATGCTGCGCGACAATGGCTATTGGGCCTGCGCCGCGACCATCAGCGTTGCCCCTGCCACGGGCGAGGTGAAGGTGGAGCGCATGGTACTGGTTTCGGATCCGGGAATTGTGGTCAATCCGCTGCAATTGAAGCGGCAGGCGCAGGCGGGCTGTCTGATGGGCGTCAGTCAGGCTTTGCATGAGGAAGTGAGCTTTGACGAAGGCGCGGTGACCAGCCTGGACTGGGCCACCTATCCGATCCTGACCGCGCAGGAGATGCCCGATCTCAAAATCGTGCTGGCCCCTTATGCCGGAGCACAGATCTATGGTCAGGGTTCGGAAAGCGCCAATGCATTGGCCGCGCCCGCTATTGCGGGGGCATTTCTGGACGCTACGGGCAAGCCTGCCCGCCGCCTGCCCCTTCGGCCCGACTATGTGAAGGCGATGCTGGCCTAAGAACATTCAGCCCAGTTTCTTCTGCTTGAGGAACGCGGACATGACGTCGGCCACTTCGATGTTGTTGAGGTCTGAGAAGGGGAAATGGGTATTCCCGCGGATGCCCATTTCCGGCAGGTGGATCACGGTTACCTCCCCGCCCCGCTTGTTCACGGCATCGCGCCACAGGCGCGCCATTTCCAGCCGCGCCCGCCAGCCATCGGCGCCGGGGTTGGGGGCGGGCTTGGCCGGAATGAAATCGCCATAGACGATCAGGATCGGAATGCGCGTGAGTTGCATGAACTCGGACAAAGGCGCGCTGATCGGTTCGATCGGGCCAGAGGAACTGGCGATGGGCGCGGGCAATTCGCCTTCGGGAAAGGGGAAATTGCTGCCCGGTTCAAAGGAGACGATGCCGCGGACACCCGGCGCATGCATGCCCGTCTGCCAGCCCAGGCCGCCGCTGTGCGAATGGGTGACCAGCACCCCCGCGCCGATCTTGCCAAACAGGGCCACGATGGCGTCAGAGGTGAGCTTGAGATCAAACGGGCCGGTGCTGGGCACCATCTGGCGGAAATATTGGTTGAGCGCCTCCGGATCACGCGAGAATTGCACGCCGGGGTTGTAATCCGGCCAGACGCCCACGCGGAAGGTGTTAAACCATTTCTGGTCATCGGGCGTGGTGCCAATCGGGCTGGCCACAGTGGTGCGGCCCGCGCGGCCACGGCGGGGCTGGTCAATCAGATAGACGCTATGCTGGCGGCGCAGAAAGATGTTCTGGAAGCCCTCGCGCCCGTCTGGTGTGGTTTCCCATGTTTTGGAAAACTGGCCGATGCCGTGCCAGAACACCAGCGGCAGCGGTTTGGCGTCAACCGGAATTTGATAGGCGATATAGGCATGGTCGCCATGCAGGGTCTGGCCGGCGGGGCCTTGGGCATATTGGTCCACCAAACCTTCTGCCTTGACCACCGATCCGCCCACGGCAAAGCTGCCCTGATCCTCGATCATCAAGGGCGCGCGCTTGGGCTTGCCCGCTTTGGTGCCCGTTTTAGCGATCGCCCCCGTGTTCAGGCCCGCAGCGCTCAGAGCCGCAGCCGAACCTGCCAGAAGATTGCGCCGTGAAAGTGCCAAGTTTGCCATGATCTGCATCCTCGCCTGTGTTGCGGCGCAGGATAGGGCATTAGGCGATCATGAATTAGCGGGGCATTTCCGCATAAGCCCATGACATAGAATCATCAGTCCCGATAGCGCAAGGCATCGAGCAACAGGCGGAATGCGACCGTTGGCTGTCGGCTGCTGGGGTAATAGAGATAGTAGCCATCGAAAGGCTCGCACCAGTCCTCCAGAACACGAGCCAGCGAACCATCGGCCAATTGGCGCATCACATGGTCCTCAATGCAAAAAGCCAGCCCATGGCCCGCCACGGCCGCATCGACCATCATGTCCACATCATTCAGGACCAAATGCCCATCGACCTTGACCCTGATTTCTCGGCCGTCCTTTTCAAACTCCCACGCATAGAGCCCGCCTGCGCTGGCAAGGCGCAGATTGATGCAGGCATGAGCATGAAGATCATGCGGAACTTGCGGGACGCCCCGCTGCGCCAGATACGCGGGCGAGGCAAAGGCGGCCATTCGCAGGCGCGGCCCGATGCGCACGGCGATCATGTCCTTGTCGAGGCTCTCGCCCAGCCGGACGCCCGCATCGAAACGGCCCGCCACGATGTCGGTAAAGCCCGCATCGACATTGATCTCGACCTGAATATCGGGGTGTTCCAAGGTTAGCCGATTGACAGCGGGCCACAGAATGGTGCGCGCCGCATGGGCAGAGCAACTGATGCGCACGGTTCCGGCGGGCCTTTCGCGCATAGCGGTCAGTGAGGTCAGCTTGGCTTCAATATCCTCGAACGCAGGCCGCAATGTATCGAGCAAGCGCTCCCCCGCCTCGGTGGGGGCCACGCTGCGGGTGGTGCGGGTGAGCAGGCGCAGACCGAGCTTTTCCTCTAGCCGGCGGACGGAATGGCTGAGCGCGGATTGCGAAACGCCTAGCTTGGCGGCGGCGCGGGTAAAACTGGCCTCCTGCGCCACGGCCAGAAACTTGGCGAGATTACCCAGATCATCGCCCTGCATAGCCATCCCCTTGCCTCTCTCTGTTATGACTTCAAGTCATAGGCTCAAGCGCTTTACCCTGTCTAGTCGGTAGATGGAGGCGAGCGTATCAGGGGCGCCAAGATTGCTGCAAAGGAAACCCGCTGTGCAAACCCGTCAACTTGGGCACCTCGCCGTCTCGGAAATCGGCTTTGGCACCATGAGTTTTGCCTCCACCTATGGGCAGGCGCCCTCGCATGACGAAGCGATCCGCGTAATCCGTGGGGCCTATGATCTGGGCGTGACCTTCTTTGACACGGCCGAAGCCTATGGCCCCTGGACCAACGAGGTGCTGGTGGGCGAAGCGCTGGCGCCGATGCGCGACAAGGTGGTGGTGGCGACCAAGTTCGGCTTTGACATTGATCCGGTGACGGGTGTGCGTGGGCCGGGTCTTAACAGCCGCCCCGATCATATCGTGGCCGTGGTGGACGCGATGCTCAGGCGGTTGAACATGGAGCAGATCGACCTGCTGTATCAGCATCGCGTTGATCCGGCGGTGCCGATTGAAGAGGTAGCTGGCGCGGTCAAAGCGTTGATCGAGGCGGGCAAGGTCAAGCATTTCGGCATGAGCGAGGCCAGCGCCGCCACCATCCGCCGCGCCCATGCGGTGCAGCCCGTGACCGCCATCCAAAGCGAATATTCGCTTTGGACTCGCGATCCTGAGCCCGACGTGCTGCCGCTGTGCGCGGAACTCGGCATCGGCTTTGTGCCGTGGAGCCCGCTTGGCGCGGGCTATCTCACGGGCACGATCAATGTCGCCACCACGATTGAGAGCAATGACTTCCGCGCCGGATCGCCCCGCTTTGCCCCCGAGGCGCGGGCAGCCAATCAGGCGCTGGTCGATCTGCTGAACCGCATCGCCGCCGACAAGCAGGCAACGCCGACGCAAATCGCGCTGGCCTGGTTGCTCGCCCGGGCGCCCTTCATCGTGCCAATTTTCGGCACGCGGCGCCTCGACCGGGTCGAGGAAAACCTTGGCGCGGCGCAGGTCGTGCTAACCGATGCGGACATGGTCGGGATCGAAACCGCCATAGCCGTCATCGCCATCCAGGGTGCGCGTCTGCCCGCCGCTGTTCTTCAATTGTCCTATCGCTGATCCAAACGAGGTTCTTCGCATGAAAACGCGCCAATTGGGCCAAAGCGGCCTTTCCGTTTCCGCTCTTGGCTTCGGCTGCATGGGGCTGGATTTCAGCTACGCCCACAAGCTCAGCCGCCAAGAGGGTATCACGCTGATCCGGCAGGCGGTGGATCGCGGCGTCACCTTCTTCGACACCGCCGAAATCTATGGTCCCTTCACCAATGAGGACATGGTTGGCGAAGCCCTGCGCCCGGTGCGCGATCAGGTGGTAATCGCCACCAAGTTCGGCTTCGACATTGATCCTGTCACCGGGGCCAACCGGGGCGTTTCGAGCCGGCCCGAAGCCATCCGCGGCCATGTCGAGCGGTCGCTCAAGCGTCTGGGCATTGAAACGGTCGACCTAATCTACCAGCATCGCGTGGACCCGACTGTTCCGATCGAGGATGTGGCCGGCGTCGTCCGCGAGCTGATTGCCGAGGGCAAGGCCAAGGGCTTTGGCCTGTCGGAGCCGGGGGTGAATACCCTGCGCCGCGCCCATGCGGTCCAGCCCGTGTCGGCGGTGCAGAACGAATATTCGCTGTGGTGGCGCGCGCCGGAAACCAATGGCATCCTTGCCGCTTGCGACGAGCTCGGCATCGGCTTTGTGCCCTACAGTCCGCTGGGCAAGGGCTTTCTGACCGGCGCGATGAGCGCCGACACCAAGCTTGAACAGGGCGATTTCCGCGCCGCCGTCCCGCGCTTCCAGCCAGAGGCGCTGGCGGTGAACGCGGCCTTCGTTGATTTGCTGAAGCGCATCGCTGTGCGCAAGCAGGCCACGCCTGCGCAAATCGCGCTGGCCTGGTTGCTGGCGCAGCGCCCCTATATCGTGCCGATCCCGGGCACCACCAAGCTGCACCGGCTGGAAGAAAACATCGGGGCGGCGGATGTCGACCTCAGCCACGACGATCTGGCCGAGATCCAGACCGCGCTCGCCGGTCTGCACGCGGCAGGTGATCGCTATGCCCCTGCCAACATGGCGATGGCCGGCATCGAAGCACCAGAAAAGGGGTACTGACGATGAAGGAAGTGGTTGTTGTGGTGGGCGCCGGATCCATCGGCCAGGCCATCGCCCGCAGGGTCAGCGTCGGCAAAATCGTCCTGCTCGCCGATCTGCGCTTCGAGGCGGCCGAGGACGCCGCCAAGGTGCTTGCCAACGCGGGCTACGAGGTGCGGACGGCCAAGGTTGATGTGTCGTCGCGGCTATCGGTTGAGGCACTGGTTCACACGGCCTCGCAATTGGGCAACGTGACTGGCCTGATTCAAGCCGCCGGTGTCTCGCCATCACAGGCGCCGATTGAAACCATCCTCAAGGTCGACCTCTATGGCACCGCGCTTTTGCTAGAGGTTTTCGGTGCCATCATCGGCAAAGGCGGGGCCGGTGTTGTCATCTCGTCGCAATCGGGCCATCGCATGGGGCCGTTGACGCTTGAGCAAAACCGCCAACTGGCCACCACACCGGTCGAGGAACTGCTGGATCTGCCTTTCCTTCAGCCCGGCGCGGTGACCGACACGCTCCATGCCTATCAGCTGTCCAAGCGCGGCAATGGGCTAAGGGTGCAGGCCGAAGCGGTAAAGTGGGGACGGCGCGGGGCGCGCATCAATGCTATCAGCCCCGGCATCGTCATCACCCCGCTGGCCAACGATGAACTTAATGGTCCACGCGGCGCGGGCTATCGCAAGATGATCGAGAGTTCGATCGCTGGCCGCGCCTCAACCCCGGACGAGATCGCCAACCTCGCGGCTTTGATGATGGGCAGTGACGGAGCCTTCATCACCGGCAGCGACTTCCTGGTCGATGGTGGCACCACGGCGGTCCACTGGTTCGGTTGACGAGGAACCAGTGAGGCATGAAGGCGCAACAGATCCGGGTAGCGCGATGATACCCGGCCAACATCAGGTTGCGGGCAGCAGTAATCGACATGGCGCGGAATGGCAGATATTGGCGTAACCTGCTGCTCCCCATGCTGCACCGGAACGACTTGACTTGATCGCGAAGCGCCGATTGAGGCATCGCCCTTTTCTTCGCCAATCGCCTCTAAAGGAGACTTTCAACGCCTACGGCGGTGCCGCTCAAACTTGTCGTCCATTCATGATCATGCTGGCGGAAGATGACGTCCCAACCGCACGCTGCCTCCCCATGGTAGCGGCAACCCATGCCCCGCAAAGATTTGCTTGATTCGGCAAGACCTCCGCGAGACATGGCAGCGGAGTGTCTTCCAAGGATTGATTGCAACCATGGCAACCATCAAAGACGTGGCGCAGCGCTCGGGAATCTCGATCAAGACCGTCTCGCGGGTGATCAACGGAGCATCCAGCGTGCGCGCCAACGTGCGGGCCAAGGTGGAGCAGGCCATTCGCGACCTCAACTACCGGCCTGCGCTCGCCGCCCGGCAACTGGCGAGCGGACGAAGCTTCATCGTGGCGATGATCGCGCCGCGGCTGACCTTCAGCTACTTTGCGGGACTGATGGTAGCTAGCGCCAGTGCCTGCCGCGCGGCTGGCCACCATCTGGTGCTTGAGGTGGTCGACGCGGCGGAGTTATCGCAGCACGGGCAATGGCAGCTGCAACTTTCGTGCGAGCCTGACGCAGTCATCGTCGTGCCACCCTTTTCCGATGACCCGCGCATGATCGAGGCCCTGTGCGCACTCGGCAAACCGCTGGTACGGATCGCGGGCAAGAATGACGGGATCGGCCATAGCGTGGAGGTCCACGACCACGCCATCGCCCAGGAAATGGCGGCCTATCTGGTGGGCAAAGGACATACCAGGCTGGCGATGATCGCCCCGCCGCACAGCCAGATGGCTGCCGAAGAACGCCTGGAAGGCTTTCGCGATGGCCTGGCCGAACACGGGATCGAACTGGCCGCGTCGTGCATCGTGCGCGGAACGATGCGCTTCGAGAGCGGGGTTGCCGCGTTCAAGGAACTCATGGCGCTGCCGCAGCGTCCCACCGCAATCTTTGCAGCGAACGACGTGATGGCTCTGGGCGCCATGTCCACCGCGCTGCGCCTCGGCTTTCGGGTCCCGCAGGATATCGCCATTGCCGGCTTCGACAACGCCGTGGAAGGCCAGATGTGCTTTCCGACGCTGACCAGTATTCACCAGCCGATCGAGGAGATCGCCGAAGCTGCCGTGAACCTCGCGCTCGGCCGCGGCCATGGCGCGGGATCGTTCCACCATCGCCTGGTCATCCGCGAGTCGGCATAGTTCCAACGGTTGTATTTTTATCACGAAACGTTGGAATTATGCCGACCTATATCGCCATGCCTCGATTTACTTTCACATATTTCATATTTAATTCAAGTGTTTGTTTCAAACATACCAGGGGACTTAGCGCAAATGCTACCGCTTGTACTTTATTGACTTGCGCTGTCACTCCGTTATCGAACGAAGCGATAAACGTTCGAAACGGGGGAGTTTCTGATGCCGAAGACCTTGTGCGCCTTGCTCGCGGGCGCTGCCGCGATCGCCTGCTACACGCCTGCCCTGGCTCAGGACGGCGCTGCCCAAGCCACCGACACTGCTGCCGCGCCTGAGCCTGGCGAGATCGTGGTCACCGCCCAGAAGCGCGCCGAACGCCTTCTGGATGTGCCGGTCGCCGTATCCGCCGTCACCGCCGACAGCCTGTCGCGCGCGCAGATCAATGACACCGCATCGCTTTCCCGTGCAGTCCCGTCGCTGACGTTCCAGCAGGGCCAGGGCTCGCAATCCAACGGCTTCCGCATCCGCGGTGTCGGCTCGCAGTTGTTCAGCCTCGGCGTCGAAGCCTCGGTCTCGACTGTGGTCGACGGCGTGGTGGCGGCCCGCGCCACCCAGGGGTTTGCCGATTTTGCCGACATCGAGCGCATCGAAGTGCTGCGCGGCCCGCAGGGCACGCTGTTCGGCAAGAATGCCACCGCCGGCGTGGTCAGCGTCATCACCGCCAAGCCCAGCCGCACGCCGACCGCCTCGGTCGAGGCCACCATTGCCGAAAAGAACGAGTACCGCGTCAAGGGCACCGTTTCTGGCCCGATCTCCGACACGCTCGCCGCGCGCCTGACGGGGTACTACAACGACGTTGGCGGCTACATTCACAATGTGGCGACCGGGCGTGACGTCAACGGCAGCAAGTCTTGGGGCGTGCGCGGCAAGTTGCTGTGGGACGCGACTGACACCCTCAACTTCCTGGCCAGCGCCGACTATCGCAAGAGCAATGCGCTGTGCTGCCAATCGGTCGCCGTGCAGACGCGAACACCGCAGATCATCGCGCTATCGCCTGGCATCACCGCCTCGCCGAGCAATCGGCAGATCATCGATGACAGCGACTCGTTTAACAACGAAAGCGCCTATACCTTCTCGCTGGAAGGCAACCTTGACCTGGGGTCCGCGACGCTGACTTCGATCACCGCCTACCAACACTACGAAAATATCGCCAACAACGTCGTCGATCGGATCAACAATCCCCTGCCGGTCTATGTTGCCGGCACGATCGGCCAATTCAACCAGAATGGCGGACCAATCCGCCTGGGCAGCGTTTCGCAGGAACTGCGCATCGCTTCGAACGGCAACCGCGATTTCACCTATGTCGCCGGGGTCTTCTATGCCGGCACCAGCGTCGATCGCGACTTCCTGCGTCAGCAGGCGCTGTGTTCGTCGGGCACGCTTGGCGCCGTATGCGCAGCGCCGGTCTATCGTTCGGTCTTCTCCCATGCCCACAACCGTTCCGACAGCGTCGCCGCGTTCGGCCAAGTCGAGTATCGCGTGACCGGCGGGCTCAAGCTGCTGGGCGGTTTGCGCGTGCAGCATGAAAAGACTGCGGTGTCCGGCGTGCGTTACGGCCCTGCCCCGCAATATCCGACCGACGTTGCGATCCCCGGCTTCGGCTCGGTTTCAGGCTATCGCTCGGCGACCGACACTGCTGTAACCGGCAAGGCGGGCGCCAAGTACGAGTTCAGCCGCAATGCGCAGACCTATGCCAGCTACACCCGCGGCTACAAGGGCTATGGCTTCAACACTGAGCCGGCCACGAACTTTGCCACCCAGGCCGCAGTCCGCCCCGAACACGTCAATGCCTATGAGATCGGCTTCAAGGGACGCACGGCAGACAACCTGCTTAGCGTCAACCTGGCTGCCTTCCTGTCGAACTACACCGACCTGCAGGTCCTCGCCAACGTCGGCACGCCCGACGCGCCCGCCTTTGCCCAGACCAACGCGGGCAAGTCGACCACCAAAGGCTTCGAAATCGAGGGCACCCTGCGCCCGGTCGAGGTGCTGTCGGTCAACTTTGGGGTGACCTATGCTCACTCGCGCGTCACTGCTGATGGCCTGAGCTGCGCGCTGCAGAACCAGGTCAACCTCTACACCGGGCCCAATCCGCCCGCCAACACCTGCTTCGGCGCTGGCACCGGGCAACAGAACATCGTGAACGGCCGCCTGCCCTATGCGCCCGAATGGCGCGTGATGGTCTCGCCGCGTGTCGAGGCCGGTATTCCGGGCACCGGGCTGGACGGTTTCGGGCAGGTGACAGTCAGCTATCAGAGCAGCCAGATCTTCGACATCTCGCAAGATCCGCTGCTGGCCCAGAAAGCCTATACGCTGGTCGACGCCAACGTCGGGGTGCAGGACCAGGCACACCGTTACACGTTGACGCTGTTTGTGCGCAACCTCTTCAACCAGAACTATTATTCGTCGATGGCACACACCAGCCTGATGGCCAGTGCCACCAATCCCAACGACCTCACTGCCTTCGTCAACAAGGACGCCAACCGTTACCTTGGCGCTACGTTCGGCGCCAAGTTCTGATCCACCCTGCCGGGCAGCCGCACCACGCTGCCCGGCCTTTTCGACGGAAACCACGATATGGGCAAGCTGCACAAGGCTATATTGGGGACCGCGGCGACGTTTGCCGCGATGGCCCTGTCGGCACCGGCTGTGCTGGCAAGCGCACCGGCGGTGACGCCTGCGCCGGCATCGGCCACCCCGACACAGCACCCGCGCAACATCATCTTCGTGCTGGTCGACGACCTGCGTTTCGACGGCATGGGTTTCCTCAACCCCGCGGTGCACACACCCAACATTGACCGACTTGCGCGCGAAGGCGCCTATTTTCCCAACGGGGTGACCACCTCCTCGCTGTGCAGCCCCAGCCGCGCGACGATCCTGACCGGGATGACCGCGCGCAACCACGGCGTGGTCGACAACAACAATTCCAGCGAAGACGGGCTGACCTACTTTCCCGGTTATCTCCACCAGGCCGGTTATCAGACGGCGTTCATAGGCAAGTGGCACATGGGCAACGACACCGATGCGCCGCGCCCCGGCTTTGACAAGTGGATCAGTTTCAAGGGCCAGGGGCATTATTATCCCACAGGCGACCTGCCACCGGCCGCCGTCGCGGCGGGCCAAGTGAACATGCTCAACATCGATGGCAAGGAAGTGCCACAAAAGGGCTACATCACCGACGAGCTGACGGACTATGCCATGAACTGGCTGGAACGGGAGCGCGACCCAAAGAAGCCTTTCTTCCTCTATCTGAGCCACAAGGCGGTCCATTCCGATCCGCTGCCGCCGCCGCGCTATGCGCACCAGTATGACGCCACCCGCTTCGAACTGCCCGCCAGCGCCGCCAACACGCCGGAAAACTACAAAGGCAAGCCACGCTGGGTCTATGACCAGCGCAACACCTGGCATGGCATCGATTTCTTCTACAATTCCGACATGAAGATGACGGAATACCTAAAGTATTACTTTGCCACCCTCTCGGCCGTCGACGACAGCTTGGGCCGCATCCTTGCCTATCTGCGCAAGCATCATCTCGAAAAGGATACGCTGGTGGTCTTCACCAGCGACAACGGCTTCCAGATCGGCGACCATGGCCTGATCGACAAGCGCACGGCCTACGAGGCATCGGTGCGCGTGCCGCTGGTGATGTGGGAACCGGGCACGGTCCCGTCCGGTACCGTCAACCGCGGGCGCGTGCGCGGGCTGGATTTCGCGCCGACGTTCCTCAATGCCGCCGGGATCAGCCAGATGCCCGCGCAGTTCGAGGGCCAGAATGCCTGGCCGCTGATAACAGGTGCGATCAAGCCGGCCGAGTGGAAGCCGACCGACTTCATCTACGAATACTATTGGGAATGGACTTTCCCTGAGACACCCACGACCTTTGCGATCACCCGTGGCAACCTGAAGTATATCCAGTACCACGGCGTCTACGACCGCGAGGAACTATATGATGTTGCCGCCGATCCAACCGAGATGCACAACCTGATCGACGACCCCAAGCATCTTGGCGACAAGATCACGCTGCGCGCCGCCCTTTATGCGGACCTGGCCAACAAGCAGGGTAAGCACGCGATCCCGTTCACCGCGCGGCAGTCAATCGGCGCAGTGCGGCGCAATCGCAATGGCACCGGCGCTGCCCCCTTCCCCGAGGAATGGCTGGTCGAGCCCAACCAGCGCGACCGGCTCGACGATATCCTGCCCGACAGCCAGGCCAAGCAGGACGCACATGCCGCCGGTCACCCGTTCGTCAATTCGCCGACGGTTGACCAGCAGCTCAAGGACATTCCCGAAAAGTGATGCTTGCCGTCCCCGCTACTTCCGGCGTTACAATACGCCGGGGGTAGCCGGGATGCATCAGGCCGGGCGGCGAACCACGCAGCGAAAGCCGATGTGGCTGGTAGGGCTGTCAATGGCTTGCGGATGGCGCGCAGCCGGGCGGTAACGCTGGCAATAGTTGGGCGCGCACAAGTGCGAGCCCCCTTTTAGTACCTTGCGCGGCACCTTCACCAGCGGTGTCGCCGGATCAAAGCTCTTGGCGCGAAAACCGCCGCGTGGGTTGCTGATGGCGCAGCAAGGCGCCTTGCCGGCCTTGCGCCGTTCATCGGGCTGGCCCCACCAGTCTTCGCACCATTCCCAGACATTGCCGATCATGTCGTAGAGACCGTACCCGTTCGCCGGAAAGCTGCGCACCGGGCTTGTCCGCACCCAGCCGTCTTCGGCCGTGTTGGAAAACGGAAACAGACCCTGCCAGGTATTGGCCATGTGCTGTCCCCCAGGGACAAGCTCGTCACCCCAGGCAAATTCCTTGTCCACCAGCCCGCCGCGCGCGGCAAATTCGAACTCGGCCTCGGTAGGCAGAGCCTTGCCCGCCCATTTCGCATAGGCCATCGCGTCGTCGTAGGCGACGTGGACCACGGGATGGTCCATCAGGCCATCGATCGTGCTGTCGGGACCCGTCGGGTGGCGCCAGTTCGCGCCCGGAACCCACGCCCACCATTGCGACGGCTCGGCCGTGTCGACGGGCGCCGCGGTCATCGTGAACACCGCTGATCCCGGCACCGCAAGGGCGGGGGGCATGTCGGGATAGACCTGCGGCTCGGGGGCAGTCTCGGCGCAGGTACGATACCCGGTTTCCGCCACGAAGCGGGCAAAGTCGGCATTCGTCACCGGTGTGGCGTCGATCCAGAACGGATCGACACGCACCCGGCGCGGCGGCGCTTCCTCGGGGTAATAGGCCGCCGACCCCATCATGAAAGTGCCGCCGGGAATGGCGACCATCCCCGCAAGCGGAGGCCACGCAATCGTGTTCGAGGCGGTTCCCATGCATTTGACGTCTAGTGACAGCGCGAGACCAAGGCAACCGAAAGGCCAGCGATATGCATAGAGCGACGTGGGCTGGTGCCTGCGCCCGGCGCGGGCAAGGTCCTCCGAATTGCCGGTGATGGGCGTGGGCTCGTTTGGAAGATGTCGACAAAGATCGATGTCGCCCATGGATCGGGGCTAACGTGGTTGGCTTTTGGAGGTGCGCTTGTGCTCCTTGCCGGAGCCCAGGCGATACGAAAGTGCGCTTCAACCAACGTTGAACATCTACCACCGCAATATCGGCAAATGGGCTCGATCCGCAGATCTCGCCATCTCCTGGTCCGCTGCCCACGCCCTAAAAGGCTACATTTACAGGCTCATTCGAGATCATAGGTAGCGGGCATTCGTTCATCGGCGACTCAATCCGCGAACTCTCCGGGAAATTCGGGGCGTTTCGGGGGGACACTCTTGGCTTGACGATGCCAACACCGAATAGTTGGGCAGATGAGGCTCCAGAATCGGCTTCTTGCCCTGGCTGCCAAGACCGCGCATCACTGTAGCCCACCGGCAGCAGGAGACCCGTATGAGCCAAGTTCCCAGTCTGCTCGGATGGGGGCTGGCGATTGCCTTGCCGATTGCTGCATCTGCGCAGCCGGCTCCGACGCACGCAGGTTCCAGCCTGACGCCACCTGCAAACCATCAGGCACAGATTGAAGCGCGAACGCCTTTCGCTCCGCGTATCGTGACGGGCAGCGATGGCCATCACCACCTCGCCTATGAACTGCGCGTCACGAGCTTTCAGTCCGATAACAATCCCCTGAAGCTTACCCGACTGGCGATCTTCAGCGGCACCAGCCAGGTGCCAATGGCGACCATCGAGGGCGCGGCGCTCCAAGAGCTCCTCAATCGAGCTCAAGCTAACGGGAAGACAGACGACGGCGTTCCGATTGGATCGGGCCTCACAGTGCCGCTCTTCCTGTGGCTGCCCCTGCCCGCCGGCGTCAGACCTGACAGCCTGCGTCACCAGCTTACGTTCCTGACCGCGAAGGGTGAAATCGAACAGGCGGACAATGTGAGAGCGACCATCGACAAAGAAGCGCCGCTCAGGATTGCGCCACCGCTGCGTGGCGGGCGGTGGCTGGCGGTAGAGGGACCGGGCAACCCCCATTCCCACCACTGGGGCAGTCCGGTCGCTATCGACGGCAAACTCACCATACCCCAGCGCTTCGCGATCGATTGGTTCGGGTTGGATGAAGGCAACCATTCGTTACGGCACCACTATGAGGCGCTTACCTCCAGCATCGATGAAGATTGGGTCGGCTATGGCAAGGATGTTGTGGCTGTAGCTGACGGGGTCGTTGCCGATGCACATGACGGGATCGCTAACGGCAAGCCCCTGCGCCCGTTGGAAACGCCCGAGGATCTAACGGCGCGAACCCTCTATGGCAATTTCGTTGTACTGGCGATCGCGCCCGGCGCCTATGCGCATTACGCCCATCTCCAGCAAGGAAGCGTCACTGTGCGTCCGGGACAACATGTCGCGCGGGGGCAGGTCCTCGGACGCGTCGGCCAGACCGGCAGCGCGGGAGCGCCCCATCTCCATTTCCACGTCAGCGATCGACCTAGCTTCGAAGGGTCCGAGGGGCTGCCCTTCCTCATCGACGGCTTCACCCTTTACGGAACGGAAAAGATCGAGGAAAGCTTCGATCCGGAGATACCTCACCCGCTTCCATGGAAACCTATCTTGCGCAAGGAAGAGCTACCGCTCGATGGCGACCTTGTAGGGTTTCCCTGAGGCTAGGCACAAAGCGCCACCATAGCTGCCGTTCTCCGCTTCGATCAGCACTGGATGGTCACGTGATGACATGGTCCGGTTGCCGCCCAAATGATCCTGACAGACGCGCTATTTGCCGAATGATCTCTGTAAATTGGAGCGACCGTTGCGATAAACTATTGGTTGCAGACAATGCTCAATTCCCCGTAGGCTTCTCTCGAGAAATCGCGTGGTTAACGAGGGGCTGCTATGATCAAATTCGTTATTGCCGCCGCTGCTGCTTTGGCACAGCCGGCCGATACGACATATGAGGGCAAGTGGTTCGTAAGTGACGATACTGACAACAATACCGGGGAGCGTAAGGTCTACGCATTCCGAGTGTACCTAAAGCCAAGTGATCCTGACTACGTCACTCTTACTATGCGTTGCACAAACGGGAAGCCGACGTTCTTCGTAGATTGGGACGGCTTCGCCTTCCCAGATGAGACCGTGTTAACGATAGGTCCGGTCAACGACCCCGACGCCGAACCGAACGAAAAGAGCTACGTGTTCGAGAAGTCCACCGAGATCTCTGAATCCGGCCTTCGAGCCTCACCGGAGATTTCCGCAAGCATCATCGCTGCTCTCGGAAAGGCCAAATACGCCACCGTGACGGCGCATCTTGCATCCGGCAGTCGCACAGTGGGGGTAGAGATAGATGGGACACAGCGGGCGTGGGACCGTGTTTCGCGGCATTGCCCAGTCCAGATCATGCCGCGTCCGCCGCTATGAGCTTGCTCACCTAGAGGCTGTTATGGACTTACATGTCTGAATGGATTCAAAGGCTTGTATGGATGTACGCCGCAAGCCTTACCCGTCAGACGTTTGCGATGAAGAATGGTCGTTGCTGGCGCCCTATCTGACGCTTTTGCCCGAGGACGCCGGGCAGCGCGAACACAGCCTGCGCGAGGTTTTCAACGGCTTGCGCTACATTGTGAAGACTGGCGCGCCTTGGCGATGGATGCCCAACGACCTGCCGCCGTGGCCGGCCGTTTACCAGCAGACGCAGCGCTGGCTGGCGGCGGGATGCTTCGAGGCGCTGATTGACGATCTTCGCGTGGTGCTGCGCCTGGCGGCGGGGCGCAAGGCCGAGCCAAGCGCTGCGATCATCGACAGCAGGACCTTGCGCTCGACGCCCGAAAGCGGCGAACGCGGTGGTTATGACGGAGCCAAGCGCAAGAAGGGCTCCAAGGTGCATATTGCGGTCGATACGCTGGGCAACCTGCTGGCCTTGCATGTCACATCTGCCAACGCTCAGGATCGCGGTGAGGTCGAAACCATGGCCCGAACCATTCAGGCCGTCACCAACGACAGCGTGGAAATAGCCTGGGTCGATCAGGGATACACCGGTCAATCCACCGCTCAGGCCGCGGCCCGGCACGGCATTGATCTCAAGATCGTCAAACTGCCCGAAGCCAAACGTGGCTTCGTTCTGCTGCCGCGCCGCTGGGTTGTCGAACGATCCTTCGCATGGGCCACGCGCTTCCGCAGGCTCGTCAAGGATTACGAGCGCTATGCCGAGACACTCGCGGGCCTCCATCTTGTCGCCTTCGCCACGATCATGAGTAAACAGGCCATCTTGTTGATGACCGGTTCATAACAGCCTCTAGCTTGATTCAGTATTTCTAACGCACGGCTAAGGCGCGCATTCTTGGGGGCGTCATGAAACGATTTCTGCGGATTGGTTATCAGATCACGCCGCGGTTCCTGACGTTCGAGTAGCATGGCTGGGGCATCGGAACCGGTCGTACATTCACGTGGCAATCGGCGCTGCGAAAAGAAGAGGCCTAGGACGACATTCGCGACTATCGGGTTCGGAACATCGCAGCGTCGTTTCCGGACGCGCATACGCCGGTTGCATCTTTATTTCTCCCCGGCGAGATCAGCATTGGCAGGTTGGCGACACCCGTCTGAAACTCTAAGAACTTTTCTGGACCCGGAACCGGAGCGTGATTAGCGAGGCCGATCGAACAGGAGCGATGCAGCATTGCCAGTAGAGCCGTCCATCACCGGTGCGGTCGCGTCATCGGCGGGCGACGATTTTCACGAGCTTTGGGCCTTGCGCCAAGCACTGCGCCTTCTTGATCCATCCAATTCCGTCGTTGAAATCAAGGTCGAGGGTGTTCCCGACGACGCTGTCCATCAGCAAATGGGTGGCCATGCGCAAGCGGTCGACCTTACCACGATCTTCGAAGCGGAGGCTGGCCGGTATCATGTCTACGAACAATTGAAATATAGCGCCGCCAACCCCGACACGCCTTGGACTTGGGCTAGGCTGCTTGCTCCGCGGGTGAAGACCAAGCCGCTTTCCAGCATTCTCGGCAAGATGGCCGGAGTGATCAAGGCCGCACCTGCAGGCAGCCGAGCATCCCTGGTCAGCAACCAATCCGCTGGGCAAATTGCCGCGGACATAGCCCGCGTCATACCGCTTCTCGAAGAGGAAGCCTCCGTACAGGATGATGTCCTGGACTTGATCCGCCAGCAAAGTGGCTTGCAGGATGCGGAGATCTTAACCTTCCTCCGGGCCTTCGAAGTCACCAATTGCGGCGCAGACTCGCGCCTTGCCATCGAGACGGAACTCATCCGCTCGCTTGCTGCCATGACAGACAGCGATGCCAGGGACGATCTTGCGCTGCTGCAGCAGCGCATGGCGCAACTGATGTTGCCGGAAAGCCGCCGTTTGGCACCGCTCAAGCGCGAGACCGTCCTGACATGGCTTGGCGCAGGGACAGAAGGCAGCTTGTTTCCCGCACCATCGCGCCTCGAGCGACCATCGCCCTGCCTTGACCGCGCCATCGCTCATGAGCTTGCCACGACTTTGATGGTTGCGGATCGGCCGGTTCTCCTGCACGGCGCTGGGGGCTGCGGCAAGACCAGCGTGGTCTCAATGCTCGCCGACAAGCTGCCCGCTGGATCGGTTGTCATTACCTATGACTGCTATGGTGGCGGCCTTTTCCTCGCTTCCGACGATCGCCGCCACGCTCCCGAGCAGGCGTTCGTGCAAGTCGCCAACGACATGGCGGCCCGCCTATGCCTCCCCTTCGCACTTCGGCGGGATACATCAGGCATTGCCAGTGCCTTCTCTGCGCGACTGGCCGCCGCCGCGCGGGTAATCGAAAGCCGGGCTCCGAACGCAGTCCTCGTGATATGCCTGGACGCGGTAGACAACGCCCGCCTTGCCGCATCCCACTGGAAGGAGAGATGTTTTCTCGACGAGATGCTCGCGCTCAGTCGCATGCCTGCCAACGTGCGGATGCTATATACCTGCCGGACAGCCAACCGCACGGCCTTGGGCAAAGCCAATGTAACATCAATGGAGTTGCCTCCGTTCGATGAAAAAGAATGCGCTGCCTTCCAAGGCCTCGTGCATCCTTCGTGGCCTACGCACCTTGCCGCGACATTCTTCGACCTGACGGGCGGCACCCCGCGCCGTCTCGCCTATGCTTTTTCGGGTCTCGGCGAGCAAGACCACGCCATCGCGATCGACCGCCTCATGCCCAAGGCACAAGGTATCGATCCCCTGTTTCGGGCCCGCGTAACCGAGGCCGGGCTACGGGCAAGCGCTGTCGATAGCCCATGGGACCTGCTCTGCGCGTTGGCGAACCTGCCGCGCCCGACACCTCCCGCGCTGCTGGCTGCCGTAATCGGCCTGTCCGAAGCGCAAGTCATAGACTTGGCGATGGAAATTGGCGGCATCGCACAGCACCGCGACGGGTTGACCTTCCATGACGAAGATTTCGAGTATTTCGCCAAGGAGGAGACAAAGGATCGATCTGAGGCGCTGGTAGCCAGGGCCGCCGAAATCCTTTTGGAACGGCACAAGGCCGAAGCCTACGCAGCGCGTGCCATCGGCGAGATGCTGATGCGCGCCGGGCAGCTAAAGGAACTTTATGCCCTGGTATTGAGCCCGCCCCAGTTTCCTCCTCTTGCACGGTTGGATGAACGCATCGTCCTGGCACGTCGACTGGCGCTTGCCATCAAGTGCTGCAAGGCCGACGGCGACGAAGCCAATGCGGTTCGCTTGCTGCTGAAGGCGGCAACGGCAATGAAGAGCGAACGCGCTGTCAACGAACTGCTCGCCCAGAATCTCGACCTGGCTTGTCGATTCGCTCCAGACGAGGTGTCGAGGCTTGTGCTCGTCGGCCGCGAGCACAAGCGGTTTCGAGCCTCCGCAAGGATACACTTGGCCACAGCCTCGGTGAAGCGACAGGAGACCTCGGCCCGTAACCACTTGCGCTGGTGGCAAGAGGAACTGGCGCAAGGCCGAGCCTCCAAATCCAAAATTCACCTGTCTTCGCGCGAGATCGTCGCCGAGTACGCAGCCTTGTCTGCATTGCACGGCGATGACCGAGCGATCGACCACGCCCTGCGCTGGCGAGGCGTCACTGGGCTTAGCCTGCTAGAAGAGATTCTCGATACCGCTTACGAGAGCCACTGCGAACGCTTGCTCGCGGTTCTCGCAACACGCCGTTGGTCGGTTCCGGCACGAGTTCGCCTCCTTGTCGCGGCGGCCCGTGCCGGTGCGTTGCCCGGCGACCCAGTGATGGCCGCGAGCATGGAAGCAATTTCCAAAGCCCCGTCCTGGCTTTGGCGGGATAGGGCTGCATCCACCGACCATCCCTCATTTTCTCGGACCCGCGAGGGATGCATCGAGCTTTGTGAATGGCTTTCTTGCGATCCAGGCCAGGCCGGACTGATAGAACGCCTGCTGGATCGGATCACCACAGAGACCGTGCTTGCGGACAGCGCTGACCTTCACCGCTTCATGAGCGCGATCGATGTCCATGTTCGTGTCCAGGCCCTTCGCGAGCGCCTATCTGGCCGGATCGCCTCGGTCGACGATTTGCTACCCCCACCTCGCGCGATCCCCGCACCACCTACGCCCAAGCGAGGACAGAACTGGCGGCCTTCCGACCGGGAGGAAACGCCGGATGAACGATGGAACAAGTACCGAAGCGAGACGGCATCACTGCTGAAGACGGTACTGCCGATTGCAAGGGCAGCGCTAGGTTCGATCAAGAGCGATGATCCCGGGCATTGGCCGCGGCTAGGCAAGCTGATTCAGCACAATCACTTGGTTGAACGCAGCCCAGTTGGCGGCGATGGCGTTGTAAGACTGGTACGCTCCCACGTGATGGCACGCGCCGTGGCTGGCAAGTGCGCAAGCCGGGCAGAGCGGGACATCATCGACAAGGCAATGTCCAACTGGGGCATAAGCGGCTACGAAGCGGAATTGGCGAATACCAAGGCGCTGGCGGCTATTCCCGGCACGCGTGATGTCGCCCTGGAACTGGTCGAGCGAATCGCAGGCAGGGCTTCAACCGAAACGGCATCCGGCACCGAGCGTGCCAAACTCCTGATGCGCTGTTCCCGGATCGCATTGCGTCTCGATGCCGAGTTAGCCCGCACCCTCCATGACCAAGCGTTTGCCATCACTGAGATGGTGGACATGGATGCGCTCGCACAACTCGAACTTGCCGCCACGGTCGCCGAGGCGGGACTTGCCGGAACCCGCGAGGAAAAGGCCGCCCTGGCAGGGCGCATCGCGGATGCCGCATCAGCGATCCATGCCTCGCTCGGATTGTACGGGAGCTTCCCGTGGGGGGACGTGCTGCGCGCCGTTGCCGCTGCTGACGTGAGCATGGTCTTTCTCGTCATCGGGCGATGGCATGACGTCGGCCTTCTCTCGATCGGAACCTCTCTTGAGTGGCTGGGGCACCCGCCGGCCGTCAGAACCTTGCCCCTCGAGGTGCGCTTGGGTCTTGCGATGCTTGGCGAAAAAGGGCTGCCCGACCCGGACGATCTAGCCGATCCGGTCTCGACAATTCCGCGCTCGATCCGTGAACTCTATGCGCAGCGAACACTCCTCGGTGGGGACTGGGAGGAGGTCCGGGTGATGCAATCCACCCTCGGCGGCTCCGACGACGCTGGACCGCAGGAAAGTCTCCTAGCCGAAGTTGCCCATCAGGCTTGGGCACTACGGGAAGAGGAGGAGGAAGAAGACGATCACCACGAATTCGTCGAACCTGCCGAACGCGAATTGGCCGATCAAGCGTCGATCGCTGAGGCCGTGGCAGCACTGGTCGGCAATGGTCGCCATTGGATCAGCCACGAGATCGATCTTTTGCTCGACAGGGTACATCGACGTTCCTTGCGGACGGCGGCACTACGCAACGTACTGGCGTGCTCCGGCACTGTGAACGGCGTTGGCGGAATCCTGGCAAGGCGCCTTGCCCTTTGGTCGGACTACGCTCCTGTCAGGGCATGGGCGCAAACCGATCTCGCCAGCCATTTGCGCACGAATCTCGGTGATATGCTGTCCGACGACTTCCATGAGGGCGCGGTGGGCTGCGATCTGCTCACGGCCACCGGTCTTTCCCCCTCGGCTCAAATCGATATCGTTCTCGATTATATCGTGACGTCCACGCAGCCAATGCGTGCGGAGCGCATCTACGAACTTTGCGGCCTGGTCGCCACCCGCTCGAATGAGAAGCTCCGGTCCGGCATTCTCGGAGAACTGCTCGCCGATATCGAGGCGAGGGCAGACAGCCACGGCCCCGTGCGCATTTCGGGCGCGACCTCGCCTTGTGAGCCCGAACTCTCGTTCTCGGACCTGCTTTATTCGCAGTTGGGCGACATCGAGCAAAGTCATCGCTGGCAGGCGTCCCATGCCGCCTTGCAGTTCCTGGCCATAGCGCCGGACAGCTGCGTGGACACGCTCTTCACATTGATGGCGAGCGATGAGGCTCCTGCGACCGCTGCGCCGGAACTGCCATTCTACCATCATGCTGCGCGCGAACAGTTGCTATGCGTGGCGCTGAGGGCGACAAAAACGCTCGGGCCGCTAATCGGGCGGCAAGCAGGGAAGATCGGGGAATTTCTGGCCGGAACGACCCACGTTGTAAATCGCGAGCTCGCGAAGAGAGTGTTGCTGAGCTTGGCCGACGGCGGGGCATTGCTGTTGTCCATCGACAAGCGGGCAGCACTGGAGCGCGTCAATGTCAGCGACCGGCGACCCGTGGTAGACCAGCACTGGCCTAGCCGTGAGGATTGGGAGCAACTCAGGTCTCGCCCCTTCCCCTTCGACGACACGGATACGATCCCGTACTGGTACTCTCGCCCACTACGGAACTTCCCGATCTCCATGACCGCCTTCCTCGATCGGGTACAAGCTTTTGTCCATGACCGCTGGGGCTTCGGCGGGGATGGAATGGCATGGCTTTCGGAACCCAGGATCGAACGCATCCGCAATCGCAGGGATACCGACCATCGCCACGGCGGCCGCCCGAACCTGGAGCGGCTTCCAAGGTATCTCGAGTGGCATGGAATGATGTGCGCCTTGGGCGAAATGGTCGACGAACTCCCACTTGTCCAGCAACGTTACGCGGCTGACAGGTTCGAGTGCTGGCTGGCAGGCAATTTGCCCACCCATGCACCATGCTGGCTGTCGGACTTTCGGACATCGCCGCCGCTCGAGCCGCGGTTCTGGTCGTCCGTCCCAGGCCAAGGCGAGATAGCTGGCGCCGAGGGGGAAGGTGTGCCGGTAGCCGTGTTCGAACGAGAGTTGCGCGCCAAGGATGGCGCGATCGTCGTCTCAGGAAAATACGACTACGGTGATGGCGTTCAATCCTTCGACGTTTCCGTCCGAAGCTCGCTGATCAGCCCGGAGACCGCCATGTCATTGGCGCGGGCGTTGCAGACGATCGATGACCCGATGGATTTCGTGTTGCCTGGCGCCGAGGCCAGTGACGACATCGACGAGGAAGGGTTCAACCTCGCTGGATGGCTGAAGGATATCCACGAACTACCTGGCGGGGATCGCAGAGATGTCTTGCGCGGCCGGACTATCGGACGCGTCTTGGAGCCCGCGAAATGGGTCCAGGAGGATTTGGGCCTGATCTACCGTCAGGAGGCGTCGGCCTGGGTTGAACGCAATGGCCAGGGTTCCCTCGTATTCCAGAGTTGGGGCGAGGACGATGATGCTGGCGGCAGTTCGGGTTGGCGTGGGTCGATATCCCCGGAACTTCTCGGTCGCTTGCTGCGGCAGGAAAACAGGTCCCTCATCGTCGACATCGAGATCAGGCCCTACGACAGGGATGCGGAGGAAGACTATGTGTCGAGGCGCAAGGCAAGGCGCCTGCGCCTTTTCGTGATCGATCAGGACGGTAAGGTACATTCGCTACAGGACCGCCGCCGTGACCTCGGGCGCTTCTGGGTCAGGAAGGAAGGGTTGGCAAAAAGCGTGAATACCCTTGGTCGCTGGTATCTGCACAGGATTGCCGAACTGGTCGAGCAGGCATCAACCGGCGACGATCCCGCGATCGCGAAGCTTTGTAGTCGGTACAAAATGCACCGACAACGACGCCGATATTGAACCTAGTGCCAGATTAAAGATTAACTGCCGCTAATATGCGGCAGGGGTGGTTATGTTTTATGCGCCCCCCTTACACGGGCACATGCAAGATACTGGCTTCTCCTTTTTAGCTTTGAGCGAAGCGGTGCTGGCGCGGAAGATGTCGTTCTTGGGTTCTAGGGCGCGACAGTATAGGATGAGGTGATCGAGTAGCGCGGTGGTCAGGTCACGCCAGACACGAGCGGATTGTAAAGCCGAGTCTGACCGCTTTGCAAGGTGCTCATGATAGGTGGATGGTGCGATACGCAGAACCTGGCAGATCGGCTCCAAGGCATCCAAATGAGGAAGCTGTCGGTCCGAACATGGGAGCGTAAAATTGGACGCAGAACGACCGGGAAGGGGAGGGTGCTGCCTTCCGGCGCTTCGGCGTCAGAGCGGCAGCTTTCCGGCCTTAGCAATGCGTAACCTGCCGTTCCGGTCAGTCCGCCTTCCCGGACAAATTTCGCCAGTTTTGAACGAAGGTCGGCTCAAGCTGATTGGCCATCCTGGGCCGAATTAGCAGTCATTCCACCGCACGCGATTAGGGCGGGCTGCCGTCCGAAGCGAAAACCGGCGCCGCACATTCGCTATGAGGTGGGGATGTCCTGAAGCGCGGTGGACTCGACGCCCATTCACACCCCGCTCCGATCTGCCATCGCCATCACGGCCATGAGGTCATCGACAAGGCGATCTTCCGCCGCAATCCTGGCAGTCGTTGTGCCGGAGGCGAGCGCCGCTCGCTGCTCATCGCTGATTTCGGCCACGACGGCCGTCAGCAAAGCCCGCAGCAGGACGGGATGGATTCTCATAGCCCATGACCTTCGCGTCCAGCGGCAATCAGCTGCTTAAGGCTCTCGAAGGGGATGAGCGTCATGCCCCCGACCTTGACGATCTCGATGCTACCTTCGGCAATGAGCTCGTAGAGCTTCGAACGGCCGATGCCGGTGAGGCGGCACGCCTCGGGAATCCGGACTGTCAGCGGATCGGTTCTGTAGGGCTCGGGCTTGGCCTGCCCGGAGGGAATGCTCATGGCTTGTTCTCCTGGCTGTTGGATGGAGCGGCGCTGGCCTTCGGCCTGGACTTTCGCGCCGCCAGTTCGCCCGCCGTCCGGACGAACTGGTCGTAGCGGCGCTGGCCCAGGCGCTGCGTCTCGACATCGAAGACAGGATGGTGCGCGGTTAGCGTCAGCTGGTACCGCACGAACAGGCCCAGCGCTTCGATCAGGTAATCGAGCCGTTGCTCGAGCCGCTCGACGGCGCGCACCTGCCGGGAAAGCACCTTGCCGAATTGCGCGCCTGTCTGTTCATCGTCGGCTCGCTCGAACCAAGCACCGAGCGCCTCGCTCAGGATCGCCGTCTTCGACGTCCCTGGCTCTGCTGCCATAGCGTCGAGCCGTGCCGAGAGATGGTCGGGCAAGTAGAACTGGTGGCGGGTCTTGCGGGTCTGCATGCCGGCGATGATGCGCGGTGCATCGGCTTGGCAACAGGCCCTCTCCGGTATCCTGAGGGTGCTGTGGCAGCTCAGCCGATCTGCGGTCCCGAACGCTGCCGCCCGAAGTTCCAGTCGATGCCGCCGCCGCGCTCGATGGTCCCGCTGACCTGACGGCCCAGCTGCTTCTCCAGAACCGGGCGCCACGGCACCAGCGTGAACTCGCGTGACTTGGCGATCACGGCGAACTTCTCGCCGCCCACGTTGACGGCGCGCTGGTAGGTGCCTTCGACATAGCTTCTGCGCAGCGGTGTGAACTGCAGTCCAAGCTCCTGCGAGAGCTGAGCACCGACATGGTTCAGTTCGCGCTGCCGAAGCATCGCCAGCATGTTGGCCCGGTAGCGGATCGTCTCCCCCTCCTGCACCGCCAGACCCTGTTCCATCAGCCATTGCCGCCGCTGCTGCAGCGACTGACCGATCGTGGCGCCGACGCGGCCCTGCAGCCGCTCGGGGCTGGCTGCGACGCATTGGCGGTCGAGCCAGGTCTCGCCATCGTGATGGATCAGCTGTTCGAGCGGCCGATCGGTCAGCACTGCGATGGTAACTGGCCGCCGCGCAGCTTGCCGTTCTTCATGGTGGAGCGCTCCACTGAGGTAATCGGGGCCGACCGTCCATGTGCCGTTGGCCTCGCGCCGTATTGCCGCGCCGTCGCGGCGCAGCGCTTCGAGACGGCGCACGTGAGCCTGGGCAAAGCGATCGGTTGCGGACGGGTCATGCGCCAGGTGAAGGTCCACGCTATACCGCCCGCCGTTTGCGCCGGCGACGTCCGCGATGACCCTGTCGGCCGTCCGCACCGCCACCGGTGTCGGCGATACCCGGACCAGCCGATCCTTCATTGCCCCATCCGCAAAGTCCTGCCCGAGATCGACGAAATGCGTGCGCCCATCGGTCGCCTCGACGATCAGGTAATAACGATCGCCATGCTCGTCGGCGAGGCCGCGATCGAGCACCCGCCCAACGAGGACTTGGCGCTCTGTTGCGGCATAGACCGCATAGTCCTGCGGCAGCACCTCGGGATGGCTGCGCAGCCGCTCGTGCATGGTGGCAATGATGTCGCCACGCTTGCCCATGGCGCGCAGTGTCACCTCCAGGTCGTCATTGAGGCGGTAGCGACCCTTGCCTTCTTTCTCCGCCAGGCCCATCGCGTGCAACGTCCCAAGACGCGCCGCACGCAAGGCCTGCTCGGTCGGATCCGCATGCCAGGCCGAAGCCAGCCCCTGCTCGTCAACATCACGCAGCAGGCGGCGGTCGATGCGGGTGAAGCGCTCCTGCGTCACCTCGCGCGCGTTGGCGGTGACGATCTCCTGCTCGATGCGAGGCCCCAAATCGCGGCTGACGATTTCCGCAGCGCGCCCGGCGATGCCCTGGCTGATGTAGTCGCGGGCAATGACGAGGTTCTTGCCCTGATCGTCCACGCCGCGCACGACGATATGGGTGTGGGGATGGCCGGTGTTGAAGTGATCGACAGCTACCCATTCGAGGCGGGTGCCAAGATCCTTTTCCATCTGCTCCATCAGCCGCCGCGTCACTGGCTTCAGGTCCGCATATTGCTCGCCGTCCTCAGGGGCGACGATGAAGCGGAACTGGTGGCGGTCATTGGCGCCCCGCTCGAGGAAGGCCTTGCCGTCGGCATGGTCGCTGTCACGGCCATACAGAGTGCCGCGTTCGCCTTCGCGGGTGGTGCCGTCGCGTTGCAGGTAGGCCAGGTGTGCGCTTGCCGCTTTCATCCCCTTGCCGGCCAACTTCACGTAGCGGGCCTTCACCACCACCCGGCGGGCACTCGCGCCGCCGTGACGCGGCGCACCCGCAAGCATCCGTCCGGCAGCGACGCCCCGCCCGGTGCGGGCGCCGGTGAAGCGGGGCTTGGCCTGGCCCTTCGCCAGGCGTGAACCACCGGCCTGGTTGACCGCCCGGCGCAGGTCGTGGCGCATGGGCCGCTCCTTGCCGATATGACCCAGCCACACCTCGAACCCGTCGTCCATTGCCGCTTCCTCGGTGCTGGAAATTCCTGTCGGAATCCGCAATCAGGGGTGGCGCGCGCGAGGCTGCAAGGGCCTCCACCTCTGTCTCTCGGTAAATGCCTGCCTGGAAAGGCTTTCTTGGCCCGGTATCTCGCAACCCGAGGCAATCGCTTGGCGGCGCCCCTGCCTATCTCCAAAGAAAAAGACGTGCAGACAACAGCTTAACCCCAATCGCGAGATAGGGGCCTTTATCTTGCCATAGCCCTTTTTCCTGCCATTCTACCCACACCAATCGCGCCACCACCTTCCTGGCCCTTCATGATGTTCGCAATACGTTCTATGCAACCTCGTCAAATGAGTCGCGATGAAGGATAGGTCCATGGGCATACGGATCGCAGCCAAGGCCGGGCATCGCCTGCAAGTGTCCGGCGACGTCGAGACGGTGCTGGACATTCCCGCGCACGGGGTTGCCAAGGGATTTTCGCTGGCCTTTTCGGAGGGCACGCTGGTGCTTGGACGCTGGATTCCGGGCGGGAATGCCTGCCGGTTTGGCATCGCCAACGAAGGCACCGCGATGACCAGGATCACCCGCCATGGGCTTGGCGAAGCGGTCGATCTGGACGGCAAATTCGACTGGATCAGGTTGGCGTTCGGCGCGCAAACGCTGCAGCCGGACGTCAGCGCGGAGGGCGACGGCGTGTTGCAACTGACGCTCGATATCGACGTGCGCACGGGCGTTTAGGGCTTGGTTCTGCGGTGGTTGTCGCTGGGCAATCACGGAGCCGCAGGGGCGCCACCGCTCCGTGCTAGACGTGGATCAGCCTGCTTCGCGGACCTCCAAGGTGAGGAGTGCCAGCCTCTCCTGGCAGACTTCCTGCACCAGTTGGCCGAGCTTCTCGACCCGCTCGGCGAGCCACAGCAAATCCTCTTTCGCGATATGATAATGCTTGGAGTAACGCGCCTTCACATAGGCGTCTTTCAGCTTCTCGAACAACGCCCGCTCTCGCCGGGTATCGCGAGGCCAAGCATCCACCAGGCGTATGTCCAAGCCTTCCGCCTGCGTGCGCAGAAAGGCGAGATTGTGGTTGTGTGGCGTGTAAAATGTCCGAACCAACAGAACACAATGGTAAAGGCGTTCTGCTGCTTGATGCAGATCGAATGCGGCATCTCGCAGATACCCTTTGTCTGCATAGAAGTGCGCACCTTCAAACCGCTTCATCGCTGAAGGAAACCACTCGTCAAAATATTCCTGCGCCATGGCCAGCGCCTGCTCGGGCGTCTTGGGCTTGGGCTCGGGCAAGGGCCGGTCGTCGGCCTCGAAGAGCAGGACGCCATCGCGGGCGATGTCCATGAAGAAGTACCGTCCATGGGCCAGGCCGTCGCCCACTTCCTGCCATGTGTGGACCACGAAATTGGCCGGGGTGCGCAGCGTCCCGGCGATTTTCGCCTCGATCAAGCGCTGGTCGGCGGCGGTCCAGTAGGCCGCGCGGTCGGTCAGTTCCTTCTGGTTGACGATCACCAGCAGGTCGAAGTCGGAGACGTAGCCCTTGGCGGTATGCGGCTCGTCCACCCAGCCGCCGCGCGCATGGCTGCCATAGAGGATGACCTTGAGAATGCGGCCCCGGCGACGGCGCGCGGTGGCGTTCTCATGGGCGGCGGCAAACTCCTCGAACAGGATCTGGACCACGCGGTCCAGGTCGCGCTGCTTGCTCGCAGGCAGGTGGTCGAGGTCGGTCTTCATCGGCATAGAATCGCCGGAAAACGGAGCTTTGCCAAGCAGAAAACGCGAGCAGGTGCCGGCAGTCAGCCAATTCTGGCAGCCCCTTCCGGCGGCGCAAGCGACCAACAACGGCTGGCGGAAAAGCGAAGCACAACAGCTCCAGCTTTCGGGGCCAGGCTGGAAGAAGTGGGAGCGACGGCACCGCATCGACGCCGTCGCTCCATGCAATATGTCGGACTACCGCGCACGAAGCATCGCATCGCGGGCCTCCATCCGATCTTCGACAACCCGGCACGCAGTCATGCCGTGCACGTTGCCGTTTCCGTCCACCAGCATCACAGCGGTGAACCATTGCCCATCGAGCCGTCCCCAGATCGCAATCCGGTCGAGCTCACAATCCGCATCATCGCGGGTTTCATAGGCGCCGAGCCAGCGCTCCTCGCACCGCGCATCCCACCGAAAATCGATCTCCTCGGCCGCCAAGAAATGACGCGCCAGCCAGTCGACCGCGCCGCACCCGAATTCCCGCTCCAAGCCGACGACCAGGGCCGCGACGACCCGATCGTTTCTGCCGGCAACCACTGCTGCGATAGGTTGATAGAACCCCATGATGACCTCCTGTGCTGTCGTTCCCAGGATCGGGAACGGCTTTGCAGAGGCGGCTGGGGCAGCGGCTGTCAGGGCCGCCGCGCGCAGCGCGGCGCCGCGCAGCGGATGTGGGGGGAACCGATTTGCGCAGCAAATTGGGGGGCACCCGCGGGCCTTGATAGCCGCTGCGCCAGCCGTCACACTGGGCCTCTCGAGACGCACCCCATCCCCCTCCCCTGGCCACGCACGCTTGCGTCACGGCCAAGGCGAGAGAGCGACGAAGAGAGAGGCCTGGGATGGCGTATCGGGACTTTCGGAAGATGGCGTAGTCGGCATCCTGCGCACGGCGAAGAGCCCTGCCCCGGGCTGCGCTGCCACCGCGAGCTGCCCCTTGCCCCGCACGTCCGGCGCGACGCTGGCGAGATAGCCGATGGTCTCGCGCGGCAGGCCCTGGTGGCCGGCCAGATAGGCGGCATAGCGCGCCGGTCCCGCATTGTAGGCGGCGAAAAGCCCAGGATAGCCGAAGCGCTCGTACATCAGGCGCAGAAAGCAGCTGCCGGCGAGGATGTTGTCGCGCGGGTCATCGGGATCGGGGCCCAGGCCGAGCCGCGCGCGCATGTCGGACCAGGTGGCAGGCATCAGTTGCATGAGCCCGATGGCTCCGGCCCGCGAGCGGATCGGCCGCCCGCCCTGGACGGTCCGTCCCCGGCTTTCCGCCTGCATCACCCGCTCGATCCAGGCCACCGGCACCCCGCACCGGCGCGACGCCTCGCGCGTGTAGGGTCGCCAGGTGGCCACTGCTGAGACGGTCTCCTGCGCTGCGGGCTGGGCGGCAGCCTGGCCGGCAACCAGGCCTGGCGTCGCCCATGCCAGGACGGCCAGGGCGCATCTCAGCGACGCCACAGCAGCTGCGCCTTGCCGATGATGTCAGCGCCCGCGCTCACCCCGAAATAGCGCCCGTCGAACGAATCCGCGCGGTCCATCAGCAGGAAGACCTGCTGCCCCCGCAGCCGGCGACAGCCCTGCCAGGCCGGCATGGCCCGCCCCAAGGTATCGACCTGCTGTCGGCGGGCGAGGGGCCTGCCATTGACGAAGACCTGGTCCCTGTCGGCGCAGACTGTGTCGCCCGCCTCGGCTGCGACACGCTTCACCAGCGGGACGGTGCGGGGGAGATAGCGCCGGGCTGCCGCGAGCGCGCGGAACGGCGCGGGCACACGCGCCACGACCATGTCGCCAGTCGCGACAGGGGCACCGGGACTGACCCAGTAGAGCCCGATCGGTGCGCTCGCGCTGGCGTTCCAGACGAGGCGCGGCACGGGAGGGAAGAGGACGCTGGCGAGGACAAGGCCAATCCCAAAGCCCAGGGCCAGCGCGCGGCGGCATTGCCGCCGGCGCGCTTGCTTGCGCGTGCGCAGCGCCTCGCCCCAGGCGAGCAGCGGCGCATCCGGCACCGCGGTGCGACGCCCGCTCACTGGGCAAGTCCTCGCGAACTCTGCGCGCGCGACCAGGCATCGAGATCGTCGATGTGGTACTGGACATAGCGGCAATGGCGGCGAAACACCGGGCCCGTGCCGTTGCGACGCAGGCGCCGCAACAGCAACGCGGAAATCTTGAGGTAGGCCGCTGCCTGCTCGGTGTTGAGGAACGGCGAGCCGCGCTTGGCGCGCGCGGCCCGGGCAATCTGGTCGTCTTCGGTCATGATTGGCATCCTTCGATCGGCGCGAGCCGGGACAGCCGGTTCGCGACATCGAGGATGGCGGGGCCGACACCGCGCCGGGAGTGTCGGAAAGGGGGGCGGCGTTTTCGACACGGGGTGATGCCAAATCCCCGCGCCGGCTCCGGCGCGGGGATCGCTGGGTTCAGCGCGACCAGATGAGCTTGAACGCGCCGCCTTCGCCCTGGGTCAGCGTCGCGTAGATCGGCGCGGGAAGCGAGGGATCGTCGAGCTTGAGGCTGAGATATTCCGCCCCCGTCTCGCGCGCGGCCTTGGTCCAGCCTGCCCCGAATTCGACGCCGCCGGCGCTGACGCGGTGGTCGGGGGCCTTGTCGTGCTCGCGCTCGACCGGCCGGATGGTGGCCTTGGCGCGCAGGGTGAGCGTGCGGATTTCGCCGTTGTAGACGCCATCCTCGTTGCGGGTGAAGCTGCCGATCTGTGCCATGGTATGTCTCCTTTTTCGCGGGTTCGAGTGCCGCCCGATGCGGCCTCGATGGCGGTCGATCGGCGGCGTCGCGCCGTCGTGCACCGGGACGGCCGCAGCGCCAGCGCAGGACGGCGAAGCTCCGGTTTCTTGGCCCGCGAGGAGCCCGTCAGGGCGGGGAAGAAACCGGGGCGAAGCCGTTGCACGGATCAGGCGCGCACGCTGCCAGACCAGCCTTCGGGAGAGGCCAGGGGCGGCATGACCCCAGCGCAAAAGCACAGACTCGATGGCGCGATCCGGCGCCGATTCTGCAGGGATGAGAGCCTGGCGAGGCGATCCGCGTGGTCCCACCGACGCTCGGCCTGTCTGGGTCCTAGCGCGCGACAAGCGCCCGGCGCAGTACGGGGACGGTGGCGCAAGCGGGGCTGCCATCCCTGCCGGTACCACAGACGGTGGTGACGAGAATCCCGCCGCAGGCTGCCCGCGCGAGCAGGTCGGGATCGATATCGTGGAGGTCGACTTTCATCCGGCGCGACCAGGGCGAAGCCGGGTCACCGGCTGCTTGCCCGATGCGCACGTAGACGAAGCGGCGAACGGGACCTTCGGGTCGGACCTGATCGCCGAAGAACCGGGGGCCAGGCCCGACGCGCACGACAAAATCGAACGCCAGCGCTTCCCCGTCGCGGGCCCTGGCCGGATCGAGCGGATGGCCATCTTTGGCTTGCAGGCTGTACGCCACGCCGGGGACGGGCCGGTCGATGATGATCCGCATCGCGATGGCGATCGTGACCGCGCGCTTCATGGTCGATCTCCCGTGCCTGCGCGCGCCCCGTCACAAAGCACCACGAGCACCGCCAGCCCGGCATACCGCGCCCCGCCCACCCGATCCAGCACCCATGCGGATACGGCACCGCCGCGCGGCCGAGCCCAGCGGGCGAGGCCGCGCGGCGCGCATTTCACGAAGATGAAGGGCGGGCGGGATGCCCCCGCCCGCCCCCCCTCACGCCGCCTGGGACAACGGCACCTCTCCCGGTTCCTCCGGCTGCGCAGCACATCCTCCGGCGACCATGCGCCGCGCGGCGGCGACTCTGGCGTGGGCAGCCACCGTCGCGACGCCGCCGCGCTCGGTGTAGGCAGCGGGCGGGAACTGCATCCAGCGCGGGACCCAGCGTTCGACCTTGTCCCGGCCCTGCGCGCCGTCGAGATGGTCGGCGACGATCCGCTTCAAGGTCTGGGTCTTCTCGCCCGCGTTGGCATCGGCCACCGCCTCGCCGGCCACGTCCGCCACGATCCGGCCCAGCACGGCACGGTCGCGCAGCAGGGTGAAGAAGGCGTCATCGGCCTGCCACCAGTCGGCCATGGCGATGCCCAGCTCGCCGCCCAGGGCCTCGACCGCCGTCGAACCGGCCGCGAGGGTTTCGCCGATCACGATGGTCACGACCCGCATCACGGCCTCGTCGGGCAAAGCGACCAGACGCAGGAACAGCCCGGCCAGGCCATAGTCGTCGCCATTGCCGCCAGTGAGAGTGGGGTCTTCGGTAGCAAAACCGAGCAGGTCGAGCACCACGCGCCGCTCGGCCTGGAAGACCGCCTCGGCGCGACAGCGTGCCACGCTATCGCGCACGTCCTGGTTGCGCGTCGCCTGCGGTTCGGGCCGCACGGCCCACAGCGGCGAGCCGACAATGGCGTGGGCGACCAGGAGGCGCAGGGCAAGACCGGGGTGGCCGGTCAGCGCCGCGCGCACCGCCGCATGGCGATGCAAGTCGACATAGGTCTGGAGCGAGGACGTCAGTTCGGGACGGTGCGGCTTGGGCGGCGGCGTGGTGTCGCCACGCACGATCCGGCGGGCTTCGGCGCGGGTGACATAGCCCTCGTGAAACGTGACTTCGCCCGTCGCGCGCACATCGATATAGACGCGCCCGCCCTTGCGCTTGGCGGCCTTTTCATGCTCCCAGGCGTGGAAATGCTCGGCTGGCGGAATCACGACGACGTCAGCCCAGCCTGCCGCGAGATAGGCGTCGCGCGCCGCCGCGATCGCCGCATTCTGCGCGGTCCAGAACGCTTCCGGGTCGGCGAAGTAGCGATCCTCGCCGAACAGATCGGCAATCGTCGCGCCACCAAAGCCAGCGATGTCGAACAGCGCGAAGCGCACCGGGATCGACTGGCCGCCAAACAGCCAGGCCTTGACCTGGTGGCCAATGGGCACGTGGGCGTGGGCGTCGTCGAACAGCGCCAGCCAGGCCCGTTGCTGGCTCTTGCTGGCGAGGGTCAGATGGCGGACGGTGACGCGGTCGATCCGCTCGGCACGATAGAGGTCGCGGATGCGCGGGAGCAGGTTGCCGAGCGCGAGAATCCGGCGGATGGAGAGTTCGGGCAGGCCAAAGGTCAGGGCGATCTCGTCGAGCCCCCGCCCTTCCCGCACCAGGCGGGTGAAGCTTTCCCATTGGCGGACTTCGTCGGCGTCGAGCCGCGCCATGTTCTCGATCATCGAAGCTTCGATGGCGGCGGCATCGTCGCCTTGCTCCATGATCGCGCAAGGCAGGAGCAGGGCGTCGGGATCGACATCACCGGCCTCGCGCCGTTCATCCGCGACGATGCAACTGGCGTGAAAGCGGCGACGGCCCGCGACGATGCCGTAGCGGCCTTGTGCGTCGGGCGGGCGGACCAGCAGCGTCTGGATGACGCCGCGCGCGCGGATGGTCGGCAGGAGGTCGGAGACGTCGGGCACCTTGCGGCCAAAGCGCATGTTGGTCTTGTCGACGTAGAGCTTGTCGAGCGGGATATGGTCGAGTTTCATGGGGCATCACCTTTTTTGCAAAGGTGTCGGTCGCGCGGGTTTCAGGTTCATGGCGAGACCGGCACGGGGATGGCGGCGCGGCGCGCCGCCGGGGGTCATCCGCCGTCAGGACGGCGGACAATCGGGCGTTGCCGGTGTCGCGCCCGAAGGCGGGGCGGCACGGCACAGCGTCGCCTGCGCGGCAAGGATCGAGCCGGAACGGCGCGACCATGCCGCCCAGACGGACAGCGGATGGGCCGTTGCGAACGCGATGTCGCGTTCGATGGTCAGGCCGAAAGGCAGCCGGACGGCAGCGATTTCCGCGAGGCTGAACGCGCCCAGTTCCGGGCAACCGAAACCGAGATCAGCAAGGCCGAACAGCGTGTCGCCATCCTCGGCCAGTTCGGTGGCCAGCCACGTCGCCGCGCCCAGCGGGTTGAACAGCTTGAGCACGGGCCGGAAATCCGGTTCGGCACGGCCATCCCGCAAGGCAGCCTCATGGCCCAAGGCGTTGGCGCGCAGAGCCGCGCGCAGGTCATCGGGCAGCAGGATCATGCCGCGATCCTTTCGTCTTCCTGTGCGCGCGCGGCGGCGTGATGGCGGGAGAGCAGCCAGTCGGCGGCCTTCGAGGCGGCGCTGGCAGCGCGGAAGATGGCGCGGTTGTCCTCGCGCAGCACGTCGAGCCACGCGCCGAGGTAATCGGCATGGCGGACGGTCGGGACGATGCCGAGCGCCGCGCAGAGGAACGCCGCGCCCATTTCCGCGACGAGTTCCTCGCGGGCATAGTCCTTGCTGCCGAACGGCTTGGTAAGGTCGCGATTGAGCCGCTTGGCATGGCCGGTCGCGTGGCACAGTTCGTGAAATGCGGTGCGGTGCCAGTTGACCGGATCGAAGAAGGCGGCCTGCGGCGGCACGACGACGAGGTCGGCACCGGGGGCATAGAAGGCCTTGTCCCCACCGATGCGGAATTCGACACCCGCAGCAGCGATCACCGACCGGGCAAGCGGCGCGATCTCGTTCGCGGGCAACGCTGGGGGATCGTCGCCCAGGCCGGCGGGCAAACCATCGCACTGGGCGACGTTGAACACGGTAAACCGCTTGAGGAAGGGGACGGCGCGGGCCTCGTCCCCATCGCGCGCCGCGCGCTCGGCCTCGGCCTTGGGGGTGTAGCGGTCGGCATAGACCACGCTGACGCCCCGCTCGCCCTTGCGCACGCACCCCCCTGCCTCGCGCGCCTGCCGAAACGTCAGCCAGCCTTGCGAAGGCCAACCCTGTTCGATGACCGCGCACCACAGGATCAGGATGTTGACACCCGAGTAGGGCCGGGACGTTGCCGCATTGCGCGGTAGCCCGGGCGCTAGCCCCAAGTCCGTCCCTGCGACCTTGCCCCAGGGCTGGACCCACGGGAAACGCCCGGCTTCCAGTTCAGCGACGATGCGCGCGGTCACCGCGTCATAGAGGCTGGCGCGGGCGTCGCTGGTCTCGCTGCCAATTGCGCGGACAGCGCTGCGGTTCGATGATCTCGGCATGACCGATCCTTTCCAACCACCCTGAAAAAGGCACGAAGCCTCCCCGCGAAGGCGGGGGTGGGCGGCGAACGCGACCAAGAGGCCCGGCTCCAGCGGACGGGGACACCGCGAGGGCGGAACGCATGTGGAGCACCCCGCGACAAGCGCAGCGCGCGGGGTTGTCCCTGGCCGCGCCGGGCCTAGCCGGGAGCGCCGGCCATCCCCGCCACGCCGGGAGAGGCAAACGGAACAACGCCGCCGCGCCGATCGCGCGGCGTCCCTACTCCTGCGCCAGCGATCGCCACCGTCCGGCCGAGACCCGGGAGGGGCTCGGGGGCGAGCGCGGTGAGCCCTGGAGCGCGGTCGCGGCCCTGCCGCGAGGCGCCCTCGCCCTTTTGTGGTTTTGCCACCAGAAAGGATGCAAGCGCCCCTGCCCCCAGCCATCGCAAAGCTGCGGGCTTGCCCACCGGCAGCACAGACCCGCCAGATTGCCCCAGGACAGGGCATGCTAGCTGACCCAGGCCCCTTATAGGGTTCCGACCGGCCAGGATTGCAAAATCGCGACCGGACCAGCCACACAGAGCGCGGCGCCCGCCGCGACCAGGCGGCGGGCGAGTGACTTGCGATGCTCGCCACCCCCGGGCCAGTCGCCCGGCCCCAGGACCCGTTCGGCGATCTCACGCAGGCTCATGCCGGCGGCGCGCGCGTCGGCGGCGAGCAGCGACAGGTGCTGGCGATGCAAGCGCGTTGGCGGCCGTTCCGCGGAGTACGGAAGATAGATGCGCCGCAGGGCGGCAATCCGCCTGGCCAGCATCTCGTCGGCGACGATGTCGAAACAGAGCTGCACGGGTCGCGTGGGCAAGTGACCATCGACCAGATCGATGCGGGCGATATCGCCCTGGCAGTCAAAGGCGATATGCTCGCCCTCTGTGTCTGCAATGCGACGCGCCTGGCGCGCCCGGCCGTCGAAAAGGAACGACGTGCTTGCCGTCCCTGACACGATCCGGGCGCGCAGGACGCACGGGTCCGCGACGATAGACCATACCGGCGTGACGTGGATGCAATCCTCCCCCGGATCCTCGACAAAAGTGCAGCCCCCACCGGCACGCCGTGGCCAGCTTAGACAAGACGACCGGCCGGACGCTCTCATCGATCGGAGCACTGGCCGGCGCGCTCGCACTGGCCCAGGCGGCGCGATAGGCCGGATCGCGTCGCAAGACTTCCCAGGCAAGCCCGGCCCGCCCCCGGCGTGACAGGGCCGCGACGCGTTGCGCCCAGGCGCCGCCGATCATGGCCGGGTGACACACATCGTGCGTAGCCCAACGAGAGGGCAGACGCGGCGCACGGAGCACGGCGAACCGGCAGCAACGCCGGCATCCTTCGCCATGATCTGGCGCGCAGCCCACTGCATAGCCCCCCCTTTGCCGAGATGGCGGTTCTGATACCCCGCCGGCCCAAAACCGATCCGCGACGCCACTGGCATCACCCGGCAAGGTCCGCGCTGCTCGCGGTCATGGCGCGCAAAGGCGGCGCGCGTCACCCCCCGAAGATCGGGGGGCATGTTCCCACGGGCGACACGCGAGGAGCCCAAGCGACCGACGCATCGGCTCATCTCATCCCGAGCTTGCCACTCTTGGGCGCGTGACCATGGCCGGCAGGCGCCGCTGGCCTTGCGCGGCATCGAATGTGGGTTGGAAAAGGGAGGTTCCGCGATCCATCAGACGATGGGAGTGGGATAGGCGCTTCGCGATAACGGACTGGTTTGATTGCCAAAGCGGCAGCACGCTGCTGGCGCGCGGACCGGATGGAAGGAGGTGCAACACGGGTGCGAACGAGAGATGCGACGACGCCTGGAGGCCGCATCGCGACGATCCTGCAGAGCATGGATCGTCTCCGTCCTGCGCCGGCTGGTCCGAGGCTGCCGCCATGACGGAAGCGGTAGACACGCTCGCGCTCCGACTCTCCCCTCGACACCGCGAATGCCTTTGGCATGTCTTCCAACTCCGGACGTCGAAGGAAATCGCCATTGTCCTGGGCATCGGCGTCGGCACGGTGGATTCCTACATTGCCGAGGCCGTGGCGATCCTCGGCGCGCCGAACCGTCGCCGTGCTGCGGAAATGCTCTACGGCGACAGGGATGGAGCGCCCCCCGGGAAATTGGAGGGGGAAACGCCGGGGGTAGCGGCCGGCTCGGGCGATGACCCATTGCCCAGTCAGGGGATGCAGGTCGGCGAATGGCAAGTCCTGCTGCCCTTTCGTTACAAGGGAGCACACCGCAATGAACTCGGACCCATCCACCGCCTCTTCTGGCTCATCCTCATGGTCCTCGCCGCCGCAGCAAGCTTCGGCATGCTGGCCGTCGGACTCGAAGTCCTCTCCCGGCTGCTTGCGCGCGCCTGAAGCCCGCCATGGCACACCTGCGCCAAGCATTGCGGCCCTTGCCGACGACCTCCACGGCTACGAGACGCTGCTCCAGGCGCTGTTCGCGAAAGGCGGCGAATTGTCGACCTCCGCGATCCGCGCACAGGTCGCTGGCAATCTGTCCCCCATCGCCGGTCACCAGGTGCTCGGCGCGATCAGCCATGCGCAACTGCTGACTTCGAATGCTCTGGGGCATATCGCCGAGGCCCACCGGATGCTCGAAACGCTCGGCCGCAAACTGGGGATCGACGTGCACGCCTTTGGCGACGTCCTCAAGCCGCCCGCAAGCGCCCGCAGGGCGATGCCATGCGAGATGGACGGATGAGCGACCATGACCCCGGCCACGCGGCTCGGCGATGACCGAGATCACCGCTTTTCTCGTGCTGATCACGACCGTCACCATTCATGCCGGTTGGCGCGGCGGCGCGCCCGAGCGCTGTGCGGCGGCGGCCATGGCGCTGGCTACCATTGCGACCAGCCTGACGAACTTGAAGGCGCCGCTGCCGTTCCGAACCGTGCAATGGCAGCTGGTCTGGATCGACACAGCGCTCTTTGTGGTGCTGCTGGTCATCGCGCTCACCGCAAACCGCTTCTGGCCGCTGTGGATCGCGGCGATCCAATGCCTGGCGCTCGGCGCCCATGCATCGCGGGCCTTCGCACCCGATATCCTGCCACTCGCCTATTGGCTGATCATCGGCAAGCTGTCCTATCCGATGCTGCTCCTGCTCGTCATCGGGACCGAGCGCCACCATCGCCGCAGCCGCCGCAGCCGCCGCAGCGCCGACGATCCGCCTGGCACGGCGCCAGGCGCAGGGGACGGCGTGTCGTCTCCCGATCCCACCGCGCCAGCGCCATCAGGTGCGGATCGCCAGATGGGTCCAGACCACGAAGCCAAACGGCCGGAGCGGCGATGACGGCGCAAACCCGCAACAGCGTCCTTGCCGCCGAGCCGCATGGACGCAGCAGACCAGCAGCGCTCGCGCGGCCGAAGGGGACGCTGCCAAGACCTTCCCGCGACGAGGCGAGGACGTGGTGGACCTGAGCGAGGCGCCGAGCGAGCCCATGCGGGCCGAGGCCTGTCGCATCCTGGCCAGGATGCGCGCTGCGACCGGCGCCTGCTTTGGCGGCCCGTTCGCCGCGACCCCACGCCTCGACATCCTCACCGAGCTCTATCTCGCCGCGTGCGAAGACCGGCCGCTCCACGCCTGGAGCCTGTGTCTCGCCCTGCAAGTCCCGCCGTCCACCGCGCACCGCAAGATCGGCGAGCTGGAACGGCTTGGCCTGGTCACCAGCCGCCGCGGCGCGGGCGCGGTCAGCGATGGGGATAGCGGCCGGGACTGGGGCCGGGACAGCGGCAGCGACGCGCCCCGACGCGATAACCGCTACTTGCGCGTCAGCCTGACGCCGGAAGGCCATGCGAGAACACGCCGACTGCTCGACCTGCTGCTGCAGATCTGGGGCGGAGCTGGCCAAGAGGGCGGCGCGCGGGCGCCGTGAAAGGCGGCAGGAATGCCGGCGTTTTCGCGCCTGGAAAGGAGGAGCATGATGTCACCCGAAGCGGCCACGGCGGACCATGTCTATCGCCTCATCCGGCACGAGATTGTCGAAGGCGCTTTCCTGCCCGGACATGTGCTCAAGCTCGGCCAGCTCACGGAGGCCTTCGGCACGAGCGCGACACCGGTGCGCGACGCCCTGAACCGGCTGGTGGGCGAGCGGCTCGTCGATCTTCTGCCGGGCGGCGGCTTTCGGGTGCGACCTCTCGGCCCGGCGCGGCTTGTCAGCCTCTACGCTTGGCATGGCGCGCTGGCCCAGCTTGCACTGGGCACCCGCTGGCCCAAGTCGGTGAAAGAGCACCTCGGCGCCCTGCGGCGTGACGTGGACAAGTCTGGTCAGTTCGCGAGCGTCGCCGGCGCATTCTTCGCCATTCTCGCAGCGGCGACCCGAAACGAAGAGCTCGAGGCAGCCCTTACGGCAGCGTCGCATGTGCTCGCTCGCGCGCGGGCTCTTGAGCATCTCCTGATCCCCGGTGCCGTCGACGAACTGGCGCAACTCATCGCGACGATCGAAGCCAACGATAGCGCGGCAGCCCGCCACGCCATGGCGGGCTATCATCGCGCGCGCATCCGACGGAGCCGCCAAATCCACAAGATGATGCAAGCATAGGCAGTTCCGTCCAAATACATGTGCCAACGCCCCAACACCTTTGTGGTTCAGCCATCAATTTCCTGACCTGCTACAGCCCAGAGACTCTCATTCTGGGACCATATAAGTTCGCTCCTGCAGGGAGCGTGTTCTACCTTTTCATTGCTGCAATAGGGCAGCAATAAGGAGTAGACGAAATGGAACGTACCAGCGAAGAGCGTCGTGACGACATCGTCGAACTCGGCGCCGTGAGCGTCGAAACCAAGGGCATCGCCGGCGGCGCGGTGGACCTGCCCGCCGGTCAGGGCCATGCCGGCATCCTCGACGACTGACCGACCGCTTGGCGCATCCCTGGCCGGATGCGCCAAGTTCCTGCCCAGGGTAGAGGGCGCGGCGGGCATGGCCGGCAGCGCCGCGCATGCAGGGAGCCGGAATGCCCCATGGCCCGCTCGGATATTTCTTGGTGCGAAGTCGGCGCACGGATCGTCATCATCGACATTGCGCGCGACATCTATCTGCAATTGCCACAGCATCTGGCCGAGGCCTTTCACGCTCTCCGGCGCGACGGCGCGCGGGGAGACGGAGCCGCCAAGCAGTTCGAGGCCCTTGCCAGGATCGGGCTATGCGATGCGGATTTCCGCCGGCCGGTCGAGCCGGCGAGCATCACCGTGCCCGATCGCGATCTGCCGCAACTGGCCATGGACGCCTGGCCCCATTCTGCCTTGGCGAAAGCGACCGCGCTCGCCCGGATCGTTGCCGCGCGCCTGGCTGTCCGTGCCCTGCCCTTGCGGGTGCTGGTGACGTGGATTCGCCGCGTCCAGGCACAGCCGTCCACACCCTCGCCGCCGGACGCTGCGGCCGCCGCGACCGCCTTGTTCGTCCAGGCGCGGCAGTTGGCGCCCGGCCGAGGGACCTGCCTGCCCGACTCGATCGCGCTTCTGCACGTCCTGCGCGCGCGCAAGATCGCATGCCACATGGTGCTCGGTGTTCGGCTCGATCCGTTCGAGGCCCATTGCTGGATCCAGAGCGCCGATGCCATCCTGGGTGACACGCACGAGCGCGTCGCCTGCTTCACCCCGATCCTGCAGCTATGAGCCTCGCACGCTACCTGGGCGTGGTCATGCTGGGCCAAGACCGGCCAACCCCGGCCCGCACGGCGGCGCCAACAGTCGCAGCGCAACTCGGTCTGGCGCCATGTGTCGAAGCGACCACGCACGTCCTGTTCACAGCAGGTCCAAGCGAAACCATCGCTGGCATGCCGGCGGCAACCATGTTGGTGGGACCGGCCTTTCCCCGCGCGCCAGGCGGCTCGCCGTTCGTCGGGACTATCGACCGCGAGGCCGCGCCGGCCCATTTCCTCGAAGCGATCGAAGCGCGTTGGGGGGCGTTCGTGGCCTGGACCCACACCGCAGAAACCGGAGAGGTCTTCGTCTATCGCGATCCATCGGCGCGCTGTCCCTGCTACTACATGCGTTGGGGCGACGAACTCGTCATGGCCTCCCACCTGCCGTTTATCGAAGCGCTTACCGGCCGCCTCCGCGCCATCAACTGGGCGGTCATTGCCGACGAACTGCTCTACCCGGAGCTGGTGGGACGCGCGACCGCGCTGCGCGAAATCGCCGAAGTCCTGCCGGGCGAAATCCTGCATATCGCCCGTGACGGCATCACCCATCATCCGCTGTGGCGCCCGGCCAAGTTCATCGATCCAGCGGCCTTGCCCCCTTTCGACGAGGCGCAGGACCAGGTCACGCATGCGGTGAACCAGGCTTGCCACCACTGGTCGCGACACGTCGGGTCGCTCCTGCTGACCTTGAGCGGCGGCCTCGATTCGTCGGTGCTCGCCGCGACACTGCCGGGCTTGCGCCATGCCATCACCCTGGTCAGCGGCCCTGGTGGAGGCGACGAGCGCGCCTTTGCCGGCGCGGTGTGCCGGCATCTTGGCCTCGAAGCCCATCAGCTCCATCTCTCTGCAGCCGATGTTACCCTCGCGATGTCGAGCGCGGCGCACCGCCCCCGCCCGGCGGCACGAGCCTTCACCCAGAGCTTGCTCAGGCATACGACGGCGATCGCCGACAGCCTTGGCGCCAGAGCGATCGTCTATGGCAGTGGCGGCGACAATGTCTTCTGCTTCCTGCGGTCGGCGACGCCGGCCAGCGACAGGCTGGCAGCGCAAGGGCTCGGCTCAGGATATCGGCGCACGGTGATCGACGTCGCGGCGGTCACCGAATGCTCGCCTTTCCTGATCGTCCGGCGATCGCTGCACAAGCATGTTCGTCGCCGCCGCGCCTGGGCCTGGCCGCGCGACGAGCGCCTGCTTGCGCCTGCGCTGCTCACGCCCGCTACGTCCCAGCCGGCGCATCCCTGGATCGACGATTTCGCGAACCTGCCCGTCGGTAAGCGCGAGCATGTCGCGGCGATCATGCGCGGCCTCGCCCTGGTCGACTATCTCGATGGAGCAGACAGCCTGCCCATGGTCTATCCACTGCTGTCGCAACCGGTCATCGAAGCCTGCCTGCGCCAGCCGACCTGGCTCTGGTATCAGGACGGCGTCAATCGCGCGATCATCCGCCGCGCTTACGCAGACAAGCTCCCCGCAATGATCGTCCAGCGCGCGGCAAAGGGCGGGTTTACCAGCCTGGTGCGCCGGCTTTACCTGGACAATCTTGCCCTCATCCGGGCGATGCTGCTCGACGGCGACCTCTGCGCGCAAGGGATCGTCGAGCGCCGGGCGCTCGAGACCGCCCTCGCCAGGACGCCGGTCGCAACCGATCAGACCTATGTGCGGATCATGCGGTTCGTCGACATCGAGGCCTGGCTGGCTGCGCGGCGCCGCTGAGCAGCGCCGGCCTCATGGCGACGCGCTCTCGCGCGGTTTGAACCAGCGCTCGAACCAGGCGAGATTCCGCTCATAGACGGCAAGCCGATGGGCGGGCTGGAGCTTGACGTGCGCTTCGCCGGGAAAGACGTACATCTCTGCCGGCCAGCCGGCGTTCTTCACCGCTGCATACGTCGGCAGCGCCAAGCGGAACTCCTCCTCCCCCGCCTGGATCAGCAGAGGCACCGGTGGCAGCGTGCCCAGATTGGGTGCCAGCGATCCCTGCTTCCAGAAATCGGGCTGATCCGCGTTGAACCGGGGATAGCCGCTCTTGGCGTACCAGTCCTCGAACCCGGGGCCGAGACTGGCCATCATCGTGGGGTCCTCGCAGCACGTGCTGAGCGCAGCAGCCTTGAACAGCCGCGAATGGATCAGGGCGAACGTCGCGGTGGAGGCACCGTCGCTTTGTCCGGTGATGCCGATGCGGGCAGGATCGGCGATCCCCTGCGCGATCAAGCGCTCGATGATGATCTCTAGATGGGGTAACGGTCCGGCGTCGGTTGCGCATCCCTGATGCAGGGTTGGTGGCCTCCCGGTACGATGGTTGAACGGCGTCAGCGGTTGGGCTG